>NZ_RXNR01000076.1 GCF_003966145.1 Lysinibacillus telephonicus | reverse complement strand
TTCATTTGCACGTATCACCTTTCATTGCTTGTTTCTAGACAATTCAAGTATATAGAAATCGGTGATTACGTGCTTTTTTATTTATGAAATTTTTTCAAACCCCAACAAATATTATAGAGCCCAAATAAATGGGTAGCATTTGGCCATCATTTTGCTGCCATTGCTGCCGCTGGACCATTAGTAGGGCCTGTTTTAGCTGCCCAATTTGGCTATTTACCTGGTCTTTTATGGCTGCTTATTGGGGCTGTGATTGGGGGAGCTGTTCATGACGCGGTAGTTTTATTTGCCTCAATGCGCCGTGGAGGGAAATCGCTTTCAGAAGTAATGAAAGAAGAGCTTGGACCTGTAGCAGGTTTTTGCACAGGATTAGCTATGCTATTTATTATTACCATTACAATGGCTGGCCTTTCTATGGTTGTTTTAGGGGCATTAGAGAGCAATCCATGGGGAACTTTTGCTGTAGCAATCACTATTCCGATTGCAATGCTTATTGGAATTGCTTATAAAAAGACGGGCAATTTAGTTGTAACATCAACAATTGGTTTTATTTTATTACTTATTGGTGTGTTTGTAGGGCCATATATACAAGGAACAGCACTTGGAGATTTTTTGACGTTTGATCGACAAACCTTAGCTATTATTTTGCCTATATACGCATTCTTTGCTGCTGCCTTACCAGTATGGTTTTTACTTGCGCCGCGTGATTATTTAAGTAGCTTTATGAAAATAGGTGTTTTCATAGCGCTTATTGCCGGTGTATTTTTTGTAAATCCGGTAATTCAATTCCCGCCTGTTACTGAATTCATACATGGTGGAGGCCCTATTATCGCGGGTCCTGTTTGGCCATTTGTATCGATTACAATTGCATGTGGCGCCATTTCAGGATTCCATGCTTTTATAGGCTCGGGCACGACACCAAAGATGTTAAATCGATGGGAAGATATAAGAGTCGTTGGTTTTGGAGCGATGCTAGTTGAAAGTTTAGTAGGGGTAATGGCGCTTGTTGCAGCCACAGCTTTACACCCTGGAGATTATTTTGCTATAAATGCTGCTCCTGCTGTCTTTGCAACTCTTGGAATGGAAACAGTGAATTTAACAAGTCTATCACAAACGATTGGAATGGATTTGGAAGGGCGAACTGGTGGAGCAGTATCATTAGCAGTAGGTATGACGCAAATATTTACAGGTATTCCATGGTTCTCTGGAATGGCATCTTATTTTTATCAATTTGTAATCATGTTCGAAGCAGTATTCATTTTAACGGCGATTGACGCTGGTACTCGTGTAGCTCGTTATTTAATTCAAGATTTCTTAGGCGATGCTGTAAAACCGCTTAAACGAACTGATTGGCTTCCAGGTACTATCTTTGCAAGTGCACTTGCTTGTTTTATGTGGGGATATTTATTGTATTCGGGTGAAATTGGGCCAATTTGGGCACTTTTCGGTGTCTCTAACCAACTAATGGCATCAATTGGTTTGGTTGTAGGCGGAACTGTTATCTTAAAAATGGCTACAAAACGTATTTATGTACTAACATGTATCATTCCATTAATATATTTATATATTACCGTAAATGTTGCAGGCATTTGGATGGTGAAAAATGTTTACTGGAATAGCGCAAATGCCGGTTATTCTGTATTAAATGGAATATTATCGATTATCATGTTGGTGTTAGGTGTCATTATTGTAGTGACAGCTGTGAGAAAGTGGATTCAACTATGGAACAGTCCACGAGGTTTTAATGAACAAACGATAAAAGCTTATTAAATTTAAGGGCGTTCAGATATTAACATTTTCTGAACTGCCCTTTTTCTATTTGAAAGCCTATCATTATTCATGTAAACTAGTGAGTGGAAAACGGAGGTATACATAATATGAGTGGTTCAGTTTCGTTAGTTCAATTAATCATCTCTGTAGTACTTTTCTTTGTAATGTTTTTTGGTATTGGCTTTTTATTGAACATGCTGCTTCGTATGACATGGCTAATGGCAATTGTTTATCCTATCGTTGTAATATTTATTGTTGATGAAGTAAGTTTTCTAGATTATATTTTTAAACCAGGATCAGCTTTTCCTGCCCTAATAGATAAAATCCAAGCGTTACAGGTAGTTGATATAACGATTTTATCTGGTGGATTTGCAGGAGCAATTGTTGCTGGCATTGTTATGATCTATTTGCGCAAAGCTGGATATCGAATGTTCTAACAATTAAGTGATTTTTACAAATAAAAGGCAGTACAGCGACCGAGAGTCGTTGTACTGCCTTTTAAATAATGACAGTATAAAATATAACTGAAATTAAAATTCCAGTAATTGCACCAGAAAATACTTCACTTGGCTTATGACCTAGTAATGTTTTCAATTCCTGAATTTTTTCGTTTTCATCCTTCTCAGGCCAATGTTTAATTTCGCGGAAAAACAATGCTAATTCATTTCTCATTCGATTAATGATGACTGCGTGCTGTCCAGCTTGATAGCGGACACCGCTTGCATCATACATAACAATACCTGCAAGCATTGCTGCAACAGCAAAGGTAGGGGAATTTAAGCCGGTTTCAAAGCCAATTCCTGTTGCAAGGCTTGTAACTGCTGCTGAATGAGAACTTGGCATTCCACCAGTAGAAGTCAATAAAGACCAGTCTAATTTTTTTGTGAAAATGAAATGAATTGGTACTTTAACGAATTGTGCAAATAAAATAGAAAAAAGAGCTAAAAGTAAAGGTGCATTTTGAAAAAGTGCCAAAATAAACAATCCCTACCCTTCATAATCTTTGTTTTAGTATAACATAACTAATTTAAGAGAATTCAAAAACCAAGAAATTCGTAATACGAAATATTCGATATAGTTAAAAAGCTTAACTATACTATTATTAGTAAAATGGAGGAGTGTTTACATGAAAATAGTAAAAGAAGCTAAGACATTTAATCAAGTGGATACGGAACTTCTAATTGTAGGAGTACAAAAAAACTGTGACCATATAAAAGGGTGGAATAATTTCATATCATTTTATGGTGAAAATGTGGAAGAATGGATACGTTCAGGCGACATATCCACCGAAAGAAAGAAAATGACGAAAATCCCGTATACAGGATTAAATCAAAAAATTAAAAGAGTTTTATTTGTTGGGTTAGGCGATACAAAAACATTAACGGAAAACGAGTTAAGGGAAACGTTTGGTTTAGTAGGAAAACAATTAAGAGCCTTAAAAACGAACAATTTTACAATTTGGCTTGAATCTTTTACAGCTAGTCCGATTGACGAGCAGACAATCGCCTTTTTATTTGCAGAGGGAGCAGGTTTAGGCTTTTATCAAGTACCACATTATAAGACGACATCAAATGAAGTAGATGTCTATATGGATGAAGTGCATTTTGTGACAGATGGGGATATTGATGAAATCGCTGCTAGCTACGAAGTAGGTAAAATATATGCAGACGCAGTTAATGAAGCTCGTAGTTTAGTGAATTTACCTCCGAATTTATTGACTGCTACAGACTTAGCTAACTATGCAGAACAATTGGCTAAACAGTATGATTTCGAAATTGAAATATTAAATAAAGCTGACTTAGAAGAACTCGGTATGGGAGGCATATTAAGTGTAAACAAGGGCTCCACTGAAGAACCGCGGCTTATTACAATTAAATATCAAGCAACTGAAAAATGGGAAGATGTTGTTGGATTAGTTGGCAAAGGCGTTACGTACGATACAGGTGGGTATTCAATTAAATCGAAAACAGGTATGGTTGGCATGAAAGGTGATATGGGCGGTGCTGCAGCAGTACTTGGAGCAATGAAAATTATTGGCGAATTACGACCTAATAAAAACGTCGTTGCAGTCATTGGATCAACAGACAATATGATTTCTGGTGATGCCTTCAAACCAGATGATGTTATTACAACCTATAGTGGAAAAACAGTAGAAGTATTAAATACAGATGCTGAAGGACGCCTCGTTTTAGCTGATGCGGTGACCTATGCAA
Organism: Lysinibacillus telephonicus; assembly: GCF_003966145.1. Lineage (GTDB taxonomy): Bacteria > Bacillota > Bacilli > Bacillales_A > Planococcaceae > Ureibacillus > Ureibacillus telephonicus. The sequence continues at coordinate 13,434 of NZ_RXNR01000076.1, read as the reverse complement.
AACAGCAAGGAGCAAATTATTTAATTGATGTTGCAACGTTAACTGGTGGGGTTATTACAGCTCTTGGTTATGATAAAACGGGATCTCTTACAAATAATGAAGCGTTTTTTGATTCATTTATAGAAGCGAGCATCGAAACGGGGGAATTTGTTTGGGGAATGCCGCTTACAGAAAGAGATAAAAAACGTATACGGAAATCAGATATAGCGGATTTAAATAATTCACCAGGCAGTGATGGTCATATGATTTTTGCTGGAGGCTTTGTTGGTGAATTTGTAGGGGATACGCCATGGATTCATTTAGATATTGCTGGCACTTCAGATGCTTCCTCCCCCTACGATTTAGGTCCTAAGGGTGGTACAGGTGTTATGGTAAGGACTCTTGCAACATTTATCGAAAGATTAGGCGAACAACTCAATTAAATTTCGCCTCGATGTTAAGTTAACCTTTAATAGGCATATAGCATATATGGACCTCCTTTTTTTACATATGTTACTTAAGAAAAGGAGGTTTAGTATGACAAGAAATTATTATCGTGGATATGATGGTTTTTCTAATTTTGGCTATCCTTTTTTAGGTGGATTTTTAGGTGGATTTCTAGGTAATGTAATTTATCCAGGTTATAATCGTTACCCTTATTATCCACCATATCCACCATATCCTCCATACTACTATCCATACAGAAGACCATACCGTCGTTATTAAAAAAAAGAAGCGCGTTTTTTACATTCGCGCTTCCTTTTTATTTTAATGTGGATCGTGTCGACGCACTTTTTTCAGCAAGAGGATGCTTGGGTATTCTTATTTTATTCCCTGCTCTTTTTTCATTGTTTCAATTTCTTCTTTAAGATCGTCACGTACTGTACCAGGCCACGCTTTAACACCTGCTAAGTACGATGATCTTGTCATTATATGAGCTCCTACTGGACCTGTAATAAATAAGAATAGCACTCCTAAAAGGATGCTAGGGTTGAAATGATCCTCTTTTAGCCAGAAGTGAAAGAATACTCCAAGCAAAATACACATAACCCCTAATGTTGAGCTTTTAGAAGCTGCATGTGCACGTGTATAAAGGTCAGGTAAGCGAATTAGACCCAGTGCAGCCACAACGATAAATAATAAACCAACAGATATAAAGAAAACGACTAAAATGTTAGCGAGAATTGTCACGAGTAATGATATCTCCTTTCTCTATAAATTTAGAGAAGGCAATCGTTCCAATAAACGATAGAATCGCTAATAAGAAAATAATTTCCAGGAAGAAACTTGTTTCAACTAATATTGAAAAAAGCCCCACTAAACAGATCAATAGAACTCCTATAGTATCCAATGCTACTACACGGTCAGAAGGGTTTGGACCCTTCACTAGCCGATATAGAAGTGCAACCATAGAAAGTGCAATAATTACTATTGCTCCCCAAAGAAAATATGTCATGTACGGCTCACCTCCAATATCGCTTTTTCAAATGAATTTCGAATTGAATCAATTGTTGCATCAATATCGTTACTATCAATTACGTGGATAAACAGAGATTTTGAATCATTTGATACGTGAACAACAACCGTACCTGGTGTTAATGTTATTAAACTTGATAAAAGAGTAATTTCCCATTCCTCAGTAAGCTCAGTATTATATTTGAAAAATGCTGGCTGCATTTCAAGCTTAGGTTTTAATACTAGAACTAAAACAGAGATATTCGCTAAAATTAACTCCTTAATAAAGAGAACGACCAGCTTTATAATTGCCCACACTCTGTCAATATAAAGACGAGAGTTAAAGAAACGTCTCATCGCAAGTATCGCAAGAAGCCCTAAAAGATAGCCTATAATAAAACGAGATACGGAATAATTAGAGGATAAAAACATCCACAAAAATGCTAGAAATAGATTTAATAATATTTGAAAGGACATTTATTCTCCTCCTTTCATGACCGCATCATTATAAATTGAAGGATCAGTTAATATTTTTGCTGCATCTTCCATAAACGGCATAATCCATTCTGTACCTACACCATAGAAAATTGAAACAATCACAAGCAGCATTGTCGGGAAAAATAAACGATTATAAGTTGTTTTATTAATCTCCTTAGACAGCTGTCCTTGTTCACCCCAAAATGCATAAATAAAAATGCGAATGACGGATAGTAAGACAACTAAGCTAGAGGCTAATATAAAAATACTAGTCCAAATATTCCCTGCTTGGAAACCACCTTGAACGATGAGCAGCTTTCCAATAAAACCACTTAGTGGAGGTACTCCAGCTAAGCCAAATGCTGCGATTAAATAAAACCAACCAAGGGCAGGGTAGGTTTTCATTAAACCGCCCATTTTTCGTAAATTTGTTGTCCCCGTTACAAAAATAACAATCCCAATAAGCATAAACAATGCTGCTTTAATAATCATATCGTGGATAAGGTAGAACATAGCTCCTTCAAGTCCAACTTCATTCATTTGTGCCACGCCGAATAAAATAACTCCAACAGCAATGACAATATTGTAAATAATAATTTGTTTAACATCAAAATGAGCAAGGGCACCAATACATCCAGCAATGATTGTTATAATCGATAAAATCAATAATAATTCATGCGTATAGGATAAATCGTGGGTAAAAAATAACGTATATGTACGCATAATTGCATATACTCCCACTTTCGTAAGAAGCGCACCGAATAAAGCCAAAACAGGGATTGGTGGTGCTGAATATGCACTAGGCAGCCAGAAGTAAAGTGGGAAAATTGCAGCTTTCATGCCAAATACCATTAAGAACAACACTGCAATGACCGTTAGAATTCCTGGTTGATTTACTTCTGTAATTTTCTCTGAAATATCAGCCATATTCAAAGTTCCAACAACAGAATATAAAAATGCAACTGTAATAACAAATAGAGCAGATGAGATGACGTTCACTAAAATATATTTAATAGATTCTCGTAGTTGAGCTTTTTCGCCACCAAGAACTATCAACAAATAAGAAGACATTAAAAGAACCTCAAAAAATACGAAAAGGTTGAAAATATCTCCTGTTGTAAATGCTCCATTTACCCCAGTAATAATAAACATAACTCCAGGGTAATAGAAAAACTGCTCACGTTGTTTTCCAATTGATCCGAAACCGTACCAAACGATAAAGAATGCTAGTATTAATGTTGTTAGGACAAGCAATGCTGAAACAGTATCTGAAACCATTGTAATACCAAATGGAACTGGCCAGCTGCCAAACGTAACAGATTGAGGTCCATTTTCATAAACAGTTGCTAAAAGAGCGAATGCACATACTATCGAGATTACTAACCCGAATAGGGCTGTTATTCTCTGATAGGCTAATTTCTTTTGTCCAAACATTAAAATCATACCGAAGAAAAATGGGATGATAATCGGCAATAAAAGAAAGTTATTCATTATCGTCACTTCCTTTCATTAATGTCATATCATCTGTTTTTAACTCTTGATACGCTCGGTAAGCTAGAACTAAAAAGAATGCTGTTACACCAAAGCTAATAACAATAGCTGTTAAAATTAATGCTTGTGGGATTGGATCAACAAAGTCTGTTACTCCATCTGCTAAAACAGGTGGTGCACTTCCTTTAAAGCTTCCCATTGTTAAAATAAGCAGGTGTGCTCCGTGACTAAGCAATCCTGTACCAATAATAATCCTCAGCAAGCTGCGAGATAAAATCAAATAGATTGCGGCCATAAAAAGAAATCCGCAGACAAATGCCATAATTATTTCCATTATTCATCCTCCCCAATCGTTTGAATAATGGTCATCGTAACGCCAACAACAACCAAATAAACACCAAAGTCAAACAATGCTGCAGTATGAAGCGACGTTTTTCCTAATATAGGTAAATTGAAGTAATCAAAGGAGTGTGTGAAAAACGGCTTTCCGGCAATCATTGAAAAAGTCGCAGTTCCTAAAGCTACTATTAAACCAGTAGCAACTAGATAAATATAGTTTATTGGCAATATAGACTGCACCTTTTTTAAATCAAATGCAATAATAAGCAGTACGATCGCACAAGAAGTGACTAAGCCTCCAACAAATCCTCCACCAGGTGTATAATGTCCTGCGAAGAAAATATGAACAGCATAGAAGAAAATAATGAAAAAGACAATTTTCGCAGTAAACTGCAATATGACATCATTTGTTTTCATAATTTTTCTCCTTTCTGCTCATTCGAAGTTTAATCATTCCATAGATTGCCATTCCGGCGATTCCCAAAACAGTAATTTCGAACAATGTATCGAAACCACGATAGTCTACTAAAATTACGTTTACAATGTTGCCGCCGCCAGCAAGTGTATACACTGTTTCTTTATAATAATTAGTAATAGATTCTACTAATTTTTGCGAATGTGCTGATAGAGCTACTAGGGTAACCATTACACCAACAGCTACAGAAACAAATGCTCTACCTAATCTAAAGCGGGTACGTTCTTCTGCTTTTTGGAATTTTGGCAAGTGATAAAACGCCAATAGGAATAATGCAACTGAAATTGTTTCGATTACTAATTGTGTTAATGCTAAGTCAGGTGCATTAAAAATTACAAAGAATAATGACACTGTATAACCGACAGCGCCCAAAGCAACAATTGATGTAATTCTTGATTTTGCAAAAACTGTAGTAATTGTACCAATAACTAATACTATTACTAAGATTATTTCATATAAGGAGATAGTGGACGCATTATCAAAGGATACTACAAATGCATCTTTTATAAATAGTGTTCCAATAACAATAATTGAAATTGCCCCAAACATAAAACCTAAATATCTACGAATTGATCCCGTCATATAAAGGCCAGAGAAACGATTAATCCATGTATCGCAAAGGTCATATATAACAAAGTCGTATAAGTTATTCAGTGTAAGCTTTGGAGGTAGGGCATTGTACATTTTTTGCCATTTAGATAGAAGCATAAAACCTACAAGACCAATTATTATAATTCCAACTGTCATCCACAGTTCTGGATTAACTCCATGCCAGGCTGCAACATGTATATCTACCTCATTTGGAGATGTGTACAAGAATGGCTGTATAGCAGCAACAGCAGGTTTAACAAAAGTATCCGCAATAATGTTTGGAATAAAGAATATTGCGACAACTAAACTTGCCAATATAACTGGAGAAATCAACATACCAATAGGAGCTTCATGAGGTTTCTTTGGTAGCTGTTCAACTTCAAGTTTTCCAGTAAATGTTTTAAAGACAAAGTAAAAACTATAAATAAACGTAAACACACTTGCAATCCAAGCAATAACAGGGAATAGTACTCCCCATGTTGAAAAATTAAAGAAATCAAATTCTGTAATGGATAACATCGCTGTCAAAAACATTTCTTTACTTAAGAAACCGTTGAATGGTGGCAGACCGGCCATTGAAAAGCTGCCGATTAATGCCACAGTAAAGCTTACTGGCATTAGGCTCATTAAACCACCAAGTTTCCGAATGTCTCGAGTACCTGTTTCATGATCGACAATACCTGCTATCATAAACAAACTACCTTTAAATGTTGCGTGGTTAATAAGATGGAAAATAGCCGCAAATGCTGCATATTTGAAGATAGTATTCTCTGCACCATCAACATGATAGGCCATTGCTCCAACTCCTAGCAAGGACATTATAAGACCTAGTTGACTTACTGTTGAGAAAGCAAGTATTCCTTTTAAGTCTGTTTGTTTTACAGCAAAGAATGATCCCCAGAATAATGTCAATAAACCAATCCCAGCAACCAACCAAATCCAAACTTCAGAAATCGCGAATATTGGTGTAAAGCGGGCTACTAAATAAATACCTGCTTTAACCATTGTTGCGGAGTGAAGGTAGGCACTAACAGGTGTAGGCGCTTCCATTGCATCTGGCAACCATATATAAAATGGGAATTGAGCTGACTTTGTAAACGCACCCAATAAAATTAACAGCAGGGCAATAATAAATGTATCGTGAGCTGCTAGTTCTGGTGCTTGTTCGATCAACTCGCGAATGGAAAATGTCCCACCCATTAAGGATAGTGATACGAATCCTCCCAGCATCATCATACCGCCAGCAACGGTAATTACCATTGATTTTAATGCACCGAACCTTGATTTATCTCGATTAAACCAATATCCGATTAATAAAAATGATGAAACAGAGGTAAGCTCCCAGAATAAATAAAGTGTAATCATGTTGTCAGACTGTACCACACCAAGCATTGCTGCCATAAACATAAGCAAATAAACATAAAAATTATGCAACTGCTCTTTTTTACGATCTAAATAGTAAATCGAATAAAGTACAACAAGTGCGCCAATTCCTGAAATAAGTAAAGAAAACAGTAAGCTTAGTCCATCAAGATATGACACAAATGAAATTCCGAGTGAAGGAATCCAATCTAACTGCGCAATAACTGTATCACCATTTGCTACCACAGGTATATAAGTTGCATAAAACGTTACTAGAAATAATGGGACAATTAAAACGAACCATCCAGTATGTATTGTACGAACTTTCTTATAGAAAAATGGTATAAAAAGCGCGGCTAGTATTGGAATAAAAATACACAATACTTGAAACAAAATAATCCCCCTTTCAAAAAGTAAAGCCAAAATTTATCATTATTTAAAAGCTCAATCAAAAAATATTATAACATTTCTTATGCAATAATTCACTTCGTGGCTAGGTATTTCAGTACTTGATTCACCTAATTAGTATCCGCTATATTAAATAGGATAAGAAATACGGAAAATGAGGAAAAGTTCATGAAAAATCCATATTTATATGGCTATTTACCATTATTCTCGATACTCCTTTTTAGTTTAACCTTTGGGATTTATGCAGTAGGAGAGTCACTAAATCTGCTGTCATCAATAGGCATTTATGCAGGGATGAGGGAATTTTTAACTGATTTTGAATTGCGTGTTTTGTTATTAATTGTATTTGCCCTTTGTTTTTTTATGTTATTTTCAGCATTAAAATTAATTGGGGAAACAATTCACGAATTAGGGATGTTATTCTTCTCCAGAGATAAGGTTGGAGAAACGATTAGTGTTGCAAGGGGCGGGTATGTTATTTTCTTCTTTGGGGCGCTCGTATCTGCTTTCGGAATGCAGTCGATAATTATAATGTGTATTATTTTTATTCTTACTGTATTATCATATTTTGTTTATAACATATATAAATTAAGCCAATATTTATCTATTACTGGAACGATTGGTTTAATCTTTTTTGAAGTGCTATTTTGGGCAATTTTCCTTACGCTAATCATAGTGGTTGTACTAAAACTTTATAATGGGATTTTGGCAAGCTTGCCTTTTGCAAATTAAAAATGAGGAGTGACATCAAATGCCACTCCTCATTTTTCTTTAATCTTTTCACTAAAACTGAAAGGAAATACTGAGAAACTATTAAACATATCCCTAATTCATAATCGTATTAAAGATTTTAAAATGTACTTTTTCGTTTTCCATTGACTGCATTGATTTTGGAACGTCGTAACCGATCCAAACAGCAGCAGTATATTCATCTGTTAATCCTGCCAGCCAAAAATCTTTATAGTCATTCGTTGTACCGGTTTTTGCACCGATATAAGATGAATCCACCCATAGACCTTTACCTGTACCTCTAGCAACAACATCGCTTAATAATGATCGAATATAGTTGACTGTATGTGGGGACCAAATTGTTTCACGTTCATTTTTCCAACTATAAAGAACATTGCCTTCTAAATCTGTCACTTTTCTTATACTATGTGCACGTTCATAAGAACCATCGATAAAACTTGAATATGCATCCGCCATTTCAAGAGTTGTTACACCATATGTAAGACCACCTAATCCAGCAGCATAGGTTCTATCTTCTTGGACAATTGATTCAAAATGAAAGCGGTCTATATAGCGAAAACCAGTTTCAAGTCCTATTAAATGAAATAAGCGTAGTGCTGAAGTGTTATAGCTATCTCGAAAAGCAGTAGCAATAGATACGTTGCCATAGACTCCTCCGCCATAATTTTGAGGGCAAAAATTCGCTATGCAGTAATGACCACCACTAACAATAGATTTTGGCGTATAATCAGTTGTTTCAAAAAGAGGAGCGTAAACAATTAATGGTTTAAATGACGAGCCTGGTTGCCTTACTGCTTGATAGGCTCTATGGAAATCATATTTTTTATAATGTTTCCCAGCATAGAGACTTACAATTTCACGAGTTGAATTATCAATTACAACGGCACTTGCTTGTAACTCGCCTAAGCCTAAAATGGAATCTATTTGTTGTTCATCCTCCTGTTGTTTACTTGGGTCGAGGGCAGTATGAATAATTATTCCTTTTCGCAGCAGCTGCTGTAATTTAGAATCAATTTGCTCTTCGACTTTGGCTTTATCTTCAGCTGTTTTTGTATGTAGTTGTTCTTCTAAATTTTCATTATTCGCAATAAGAGACTTTAATTCATTTAATACATATGTGCTATATGCAGGATGTTTCTGTATTTTATCTTTGACATGCAGCGTAATTTTTTCAGATTTATATTGTTTTGCTTCTTCTGGGGAAATGGTATTGTTTTCAGATAATATATCGATTAATCTTTCCTGTCTTGCTTTCGTTTTTTCGAAATGCCGAAGCGGATCATATAAAGACGGATTGTTTGGAATTGCCGCGATAAATGCCATTTGAGCAATGGATAGTTCATCTAATGGCTTTTGAAAATAATATGTTGCAGCTGCACCAATTCCGTATACTTGATTGCTAAAATAGATCTCGTTTAAGTACATTTCTAAAATAGCTTCTTTATCATAAATTTGCTCAAGATGATAAGCATAGAATAATTCTGTTAATTTCCGTTCGTATGTTTTTTCTTCAGTTAAATAGCGCATTCGAACAAGTTGTTGTGTGATGGTACTGCCGCCTTGTTCACTAGACTGCTGTGATGAATTGACCACAATGGCCCTTGTAATGGCGCTTAAATTAAATCCAATATGAGTGAAAAACTCCTTATCTTCACTTAGCAAATAAATTTGCTTAATAGTATCGGGAATGTCCTCTAATTGAAGAGGTTGTCTCCATTCAACATATTCCTCGTTAAAAACCTTGCCATTTTTATCTAGCATGGTAATAGGTAGTTGGTTAGTTATTTCAGGTAGATGTATTTGCTGTTGAATTTGTTCTTCGTATGAATTTGTTGTATCAATTTCTTTCCAAATTTGTTTACCTAGTGAAATAAGAATAGGAAAGCAACAAATAATTAGTAGATAGCCTACTATTTGCTTCATAATATTCCTCCATGTAATCTTGCATAAGCTTAGAATATCATAGATTTATATTGTGGAGTATTTCATTTGATGATAAAAAACTAGCTTTTATTAAAAAGAGGCCTAATTGGGGAGGACTATTAAAAATTATTATATAGTGAGTGAGCAGGCTAAGTGGCTAACATGGCATTGGTTAAGGAAGCGATGGCGAAATGGACACGATGTTCTTGCTCTCCACACAAGCCGTAGAGAAGTGTTGTACGTGTCTCTACGACTTACTGGAGCTAGTGTATGACTCGATCATAAAAGGGGTTCAACTAAGCTTACAGTGGTAGGATGTTGTGTTTTCTAATTTGAACCTGCTGAATGTAAATAATGATTAATCTACTTTTGCGGAATTTTTCCGTTATTAAGCAAAACCTTTACATAGTTCGGGCATGATTTTTTAAAACATCTTCTAAATATTTCCTTGGTAGTTTTTGAATAATTAAGACGACGATTGCGGCAATCAAGAATAATAGACCTGTTGAATAAAAAACAGATGAAATGGTCGCTAATCCACTAATAAAGCCTCCTAAAACAGGTCCAATAATATTACCCAAGAAGCGGAAACTTTGATTATATCCCATAATTTCACCTTGCACTTCAATCGGTGCTTCACGGCGAATAAGGGCAGTTGTAATTGGGTTTAAGCCGCCAGAAAATATCCCGAATAAAAATCGCAAAACAATTAATTGCCAAAGGGACGTTACAAAGGCTTGTGGGATAATAAAGAGTACACTAATAAATAATAGCGCGGTTAATACTTTCTCGTAGCCGATTGCATCAGCTAACTTGCCAAAGAAGCGTCCAATTAAAAGATTACCGACTCCTGCTGCACTAAAGGTAATTCCTGCAAGCAAGGCAACCTGTTCTGATGCGGTTAAATGTGAAACGTATAATGAAAGTAGTGGTTGAATACTAAAATTACCGATTTGAATTAAAGATGTTACAAACATAATATTTAGTATTAGAGGATGATGAAAAATGGACCAAATAATATTTTTACGCGAATAGATAGTGTTATTTGGTTTCTTTATAATTTCTGGTTCGTGAATTCCAAAGATGATGATAATTGCAGCAATTGTAATTAAAGAAGCAGTTAAAATAAACGTATAGCTAAAACCGACAGCATCAGCTAAAAAACCGCCAAAAACAGGACCAAATAATGATCCTCCAACACTGCCTATTTGAAGTGTACCGAGAGTTTTCCCAGCGATATTTTTCGGAGTGTGTTTACTAATAAACGCCATTGAAGTGGGGATAAAGCCTGTAACAATCCCCATAAATAAACGCAATAGGAAAAACTGCGTTACATTTTGTACATAGCCCATTAAAAATATACTTATTGCAATGCCAAAACAGTTTATAATCATAATGGGTTTATAGCCATATTTATCTGCAATTCTTCCCCATATTGGAGACATGATGAATGCTGTAATAAAAGTCGCCGCAAATATGATGCCTGCCCATTTTTGTACATAGCTTTCTGAGAAATTTCCAAAAGTGTTTATATAAAGTGATAAAAAGGGCATAATCATCGTCATAGATCCAGAAACTATAAAATTTGAAATTAAAATAATGATGAAATTATGTTTTCGATTGGACATAAAAATACACATTCTTTCTAGCCATTCTTTTGACTGTTTTCGATAGTCACTTGACAGTATAACTAATTTCGGGACACGAAGAAAGTTAAAAGGTATTAGCGGAAAAAATAAACATTCTATGTTAAACTGTAACGAGGTATAAGATGGTAACATCTATATAAGAATGTATAATACTGAAGAAGAATGTCTTTTCGTTCATAAAGAGAGTTTATTCATCTGATGCTCCGCTTTCAATGAAGTTATTTGCCGCCTGTTATATAGATGTGACAAGAAGTGGCACGGGGCTGAACAGAGGGCTTCCGCTTTTCTTATATAATGATTACCTAAAATGAACATATTTAAATAAAAGGAGAGACTTTAAATGTTTCCACAATTATCAAAAGAGTTAAATCCAGGTGAAGTATTAGTTGAAATGAATACAACTTTAGGTTCAATCAAACTAAAATTATTCCCACAACATGCACCGAAAACAGTTGAAAACTTTTTAGGCCATGCAAAATCAGGTTATTACAACGGCATTATTTTCCACCGTGTTATTTCTGATTTTATGATTCAAGGTGGCGACCCAACAGGAACAGGTATGGGCGGCGAATCGATTTGGGGTAATTCTTTTGAGGATGAATTTAATGAAGAATTATTTAATCTGCGCGGTGCATTATCTATGGCAAACGCTGGTCCAAATACAAATGGATCACAATTTTTTATTGTACAAATGGAACATACGCCAAACAATATGATTCAACAAATGGAACAAGCAGGATATCCAAAAGAAATTATCGAAGAATATGCTCGCGTAGGCGGTACACCATGGTTAGACTTCAAACATACTGTATTCGGTCATGTTGTTGAAGGAATGGACGTTGTTGACAAAATTGCGAACGTTGACAAAGATATGCGCGATAAACCATTAGAAGATGTTAAAATTGAATCAATTGCAGTTATCGAATAATAAAATGAAAGAAGCGTGACAACATATGGGCACAATTGCTTTCGGATTTTTATATTTTCCAGAGGATAAGACAGCATATATCCCAGCAGCTTTTGAATTTTTAATTTTAATTATTTTATGTGTTTTAGCGTTTATGTGGATTAAACGTTTATCAAAAAAGCAAGAAATGAAAACGAAAAGCTTAGAAGAACGTATATTGCGTGAACGCCAGCAGAATGTGCAAAATAACTCTGAGCAATAGTGAAAAGGAGAGGTCTAAGATGCGACCTCTCCTTTTTTCTTTAATTGTTTTAAAGATAAATGGAAAAAAATTAAATAGACAATCGGTAATATCGTCATAAAATATACTATGCCTCTCCATCCCCAACTTTCCCATAAAGGACCGATTAACGTACTGCCTGATGCAACTCCTATATAATAAGAAACTAAATAAAGGCTTGATGCGCTTCCTTTCAAATGTGTAGCGTTTTTACTTACGTAAGCTGCAGTTAAAGAATGGGCAGTGAAAAAGCCAAAACATAAAACGCATAGACCGATTAATACAAAAATTAAAGAAGAGTGTAAAGTACATAACACACCGAATGTTAGAATGACAATTGAGGAAGATCTAACTCTTTCTAAAGTAAATCGACTAGATAACCAGCTTGCAATTGGTGCACCAATTATGCCAAAACTATAAGTAAAGTAAATAAATGAAATAGTTTCAAGCGATAATGAAAATGGCGGGGAAGTTAGATGGAAAGGTAAATATGTCCAAGTCCCTGTAAAGGCTATTTGTAAAACAATCCCTAGACCAAACATTAAAAGAAGTGATGGATTTTTTAAATGGTAGCTAAATCCAATTAAATCCTCTTTGAAACTTTTCGGGCTTGGGGTAAAATTTCTCGATTTAGGTAAAGCAAATAACACAAATAGAAAAATAATTAGTCCAAATATGACAATTATAAATAACGACAATTGCCAGTGAAATCTTTCCGATATAAAGCCAGCTAATATTCTCCCAATCATTCCACCTAGTGGATTAGATGAAATATAAAGTGCTGTCGCAATATGACTTGATTTTAAATCAATTTCCTCGCCGATATACGCTAACGCGGCAGCAGGCACACCAGCCAAAGTGAACCCCTGTACAAAACGCAACATAATAATTACGAAATATGAATCAATAAAAGGGATAATAAGAAATGGCAATATAGAAAGAAAAATGGACAGTTTTATAAATAAAACTCGTCCATTTCGATCCGAAAGAAACCCTAAAACAATTAAACCTGCAATGAGAGAAACAGTTGTCACTGACATTGACATACTTGAATATGAAACAGAGATGGAATACTCCTCCACAAATATTGGGAGGAGCGGCTGAAATGAGTAAAATGCAGCAAATGTAAACAATGATGCAAAACCAAGACTCATGACAACAATCCAAAACTGTTTATCTTTTATTGAATACCCCTTTGTGAACATTAAGAACACCTTCTTATCTTATTTTATTCACCGCTGCCAAATGGCAACCAAAGCGACATTTGCGGGAATAAAACAACTAATGCTAAAAATGCAATCATAAGAATAATAAATGGAATTACCCCTTTAACAACAACCCCAAGTTT
>NZ_RXNR01000075.1 GCF_003966145.1 Lysinibacillus telephonicus | reverse complement strand
TCGACACTTTAACAGTAGAATGACTTGGGGTGGCTGGCAAGTCTATTTTTTTGCACTAAAAAAGTGCTAGACTCTGTACAAATTCTTTGCACAAGTCTGCACTTTTATTTTGCAATAAACATTCGGTATATAACTACGGTTATCCTTGGATAGATCAGATAAAAGATATTACATAATCCTTTACGATTCTTGTTTATTTTTTGAAAATAAATAACGCATCAATAACTAACAAAATAATAGATACACCTATTGAAATGGTTATGTTAACGCTATTATTCAAACTAATGATTATTCCAATTATGTAGAAGGCTGCTATCCTAGTTAAGGCTACAGATAAAATCGCATAGATATTTTCGCCAAATAAATATTCAAATAACTTTTCAAAGATATTATCAATTGTAAGCCAATAAATAAGAAAAAATATTCCTATAACAATTAATTGATTGGTAGTTATATTTAAAGAGAACAATGTATCCATAATTCTTGTAGATCCTATAACAAGAAATAAAAAGAATGCTACTACAGCTGTAATAATTAACGAAAACAAAAGCGATCCAAAAATAATTAGCAGTATACTATCTTTATTTTCTTCTTTTCGGTTTTCATTGTTTAAGAAAAGAAACAATAAAATGAATGAAAGAAACAATATAAAGGATAGAAAAATAGCTATTTTCAAACTATCTCCCCCTATGTAAAACCCTAGTATAGAACCCATTTTGAAAATAAAATGGATTCTTATCCATGAAGTCTAAGTTTTATAACAAATTCTTACACTTTCTATCTATGTTGTTCCATTAGCTCTTGCTATTCTAGGTAAGCTAGAGCTATCGAAGGTATCCTCCATTATTTATATCGAATGTTGCTCCAGTGTAGTGTCTGGATTTATCTGATAATAAGAATATGACAGAATGAGCCACATCTTCAGGCATTACAGGTGTATCAATAAGTTGATGACTTAAATACTCCTCTTTCCTCCAATTAGGAATTGAATCCATCATTGGTGTATTAACCATTGTAGGGGCAACGGCATTAACTCTAACGAATGGTGAGAAATTCATCGCACAACTCTTAGTTAGGCCTATTATAGCAGCCTTTGACAGCCCGTAAATTGCATCTGAGCTGCCTTCAATGCCTGACACTGAAGACATATTCACAATTACCCCCTTGCGTTTACTTTGGAGTAATTTCCTTCCCAACAATTGTGAGAAAAATATAAATCCCTTAATGTTTATATCTAATACTCTATCAATTTCATCTACTTGATAATCCAAAATATTCTTCGCCAAATATATTCCTGCATTATTAACTAAACTATCTACATCAGGATGTTCTATTTCAATAAGCATAAAAAATTTAGCAACTTCTTCATAATTACTTACATCTAATTGGTATGTGTGCAGAATCCCCTGATTGTCCATTGACCGTTTTAACTCATGTAAGGAGTTTTCATTAATATCACATGCAATTACTGAAGCGCCTTCATGCAAACATTGTTTCACGATTTCTTTTCCAATTCCCGAAGCGGCACCAGTTACTATTATCTTTCTATTTTTAAGCATTTATAAAAAATTCCCTCACTTTCTATAAAAATTTCCAAATTTAACTAAATTATATCATAGCATTACCTATTCTTATTTATAATCGCACCCATCTAAAGGTAAATTTATCCTCTTAAGCTATTTTTATATAAAAGAATTAATCATCCATACCTATCAATGCTTACACTTGAAATGTTAAATACATAAATAAAGTAGGAGCAAATTCGGTTAAGAACTCTCCTGCTTTTCTACTTTTCACTATAGGAGAGAAAAATTCGTTAAGTTACTCTTACTCATTTTTAAAACTTCACCAACTTCTGGATATTCATTTTTCCTTCTTAGTGATTACTAGCCTAGCCTATATAACAATTGTAAAATAAAAAAGTATACAACTTTTATAAAGTTTTTTTACATAAAAAAACCGAACAACCACATGCAAATCCATGCGATTGATCGGTCATTGATGTTTAATTTAGCTCCTTATATTAAGACAATTCCTTTGTAAAATACCTTTCCACTGTATCCAACAAATTGCTGCATCAAGACAATAGCACTCTATGAGTACAAAATTAAAGGAAGGTTATTTTTAAGGTGAGGTAACTTTTACTTTGTTGCGAATCATCTTGCCAACTTTCATTACTCCTATCAATAATAAAAGTATTGGGATTATGAATAATGCATGTCCTATTCCAGGAACAAATAATGTTACCGTGGACCAGGGAGTTATTTTAGGAATAAAATATAAAATAATCACTGGTATAAAAAAATTAATTAAAGTTATTGATAGTATATTTATAATAGTACGGATTCGGGTTGCTTTATGCTCTTTCTGTTTAAAAATCCTGTAAGTTGAAAAAGCAATCAAAGCTAAAACAATTAATATAACTATATCGATAATGATATATATAGTAAAAGGGTTGCTTTCATTGGAGATTAAGGGCTCTCCATTTTGAACAATATTATTTAAACCCGTCATGATGTTATCATATTGATCAACATTGAGGTAATCTAGGGAATTTATAAGTAAACTAATCCCATACTCACCATCAAGCACTACCTTTGAATAAGTATTTTCTGTAGAGCCATCATGGGATATTACATTATTATTTACAGTCCATCCCATTGCATAATAAGTATCCTCCCACATAAGAGAGGAGGGGTGATGCATTTCGTCCATTCTGTCTTTTGATAAAATGCTTTCTCCACTAAATTGCCCATTATTTAACTGTGCAATCATATAATTAGCCATATCTTCGGCACTTGAGATGATATATCCAGAAGGGATATTTCCTTCATGATTTAATTGCTCTGTTGGCACTTTAAATCCAAACATAGTTTGATACCCTGTTGCAATAGTGTTATTCACATCATCACGAGGATCAGCGTAACTATTGTTCATATGAAGTGGTTTAAAAATATGATTGTTTACATACTC
Organism: Lysinibacillus telephonicus; assembly: GCF_003966145.1. Classification (GTDB taxonomy): domain Bacteria; phylum Bacillota; class Bacilli; order Bacillales_A; family Planococcaceae; genus Ureibacillus; species Ureibacillus telephonicus. The sequence continues at coordinate 15,205 of NZ_RXNR01000075.1, read as the reverse complement.
TTTATATGGCATATTTGCTACATCTTCGATTACTAAACCTAAAATATCATAGTTTAGATTTGAATATTGATAAGTATCACCTACACCGTTTACTAATTGTATATTCTCCAAGCTTTCTATATGCTCTTTTAATGATTTATTACCCTCAGCTATTGAGCGTTGGCCGTCATACGTAGACAATTCACTCGTATGGTTTAATAAATGTTGAATTGTTATTTCTTTTGATGCATCCTTATCTGCTAAACTAAACCCAGGTAAATATGTGTTCACAGGTTCGGTCAATTCGAGTTTCCCTTGGTCCACTAATTGCATTATAGCGAGCGCCGTAAACGATTTACTTACTGAACCAATGACAATAGGAGTTTGCGGAGTCATTTTCTTGTCGGGGCCAGATTTGCCGTAACCCTTCAAATATTCAATTTGATCACCTTTAACAATCGCTACCGATGCACCAGGTATATTGAGCCTTTCTATTTCCCTATTAATAAATGCATCGATTTTAGAGCTATCTACACTGTTACCGGTTCCCACTGCCAAAGTAGATTGATTTACCGAAATAATCAAAAATAAACTAACTATTAGAATGAGTTTTCTTATGCCTATATGCTTTAATCCCCGAGTTATAATGTCCATAAATCCTCCAAAGTTTTTTACCTTGACTTCATAAATTTAATATACTTCTATATATCATTTTTACAAAAAAACGTTATCAAATTATGCATATTATGTAAATATCTTGTATTTTATTAACCATGCACATATTTAGACTGAATGCACAGTTAAAAATTTGGTCATAAAAAGCGAAAAAAACTTCATTTCAATTACATTGATCGAAATAAAGCTTTCCTTGAATAGTTATTGATTTTTAATAATTTCACATAATTCAAATATACCTTTTTTTATGTTATCCAGTGAAGCAAACCCATAGGATATCCGGATAAACTGTCCTGAGTGCTCAGCATAAATACTACCGGGATTTATTAGAATCCCTTTGGCTAATGCTTTCTCAAACAATCTCTTTACTTTAAAAGGTGATTTTATCCTAATCCATATGAAAAAACCACCTTTTGGAATTTCCCATGTAGCATATAAACCTAAATATTTATCTAAAGCATCCAAAGCCGTTCTTCTACGAATGCAAAGCTTTTCTCTTACATTTCCAACGTGAAGGTCATACAAATCACTGGATAGCCACTCTGCTGCAACAAGCTGAGACAACGTACTTGATCCGTAATCCAACTGCATTTTCAAATCAGCTAACCGGTTAATTACTGATTCTGTTCCAACTATCCAACCAATCCGTAATCCAGGGCTTAATGTTTTTGATAAACTTCCTAAATACAATACATTCCCATGAAAATCCATTGCCTTCAGTGGTTCCGGTGGCGGATTATCGATCCATAAATCGCGGTACACATCATCTTCTATTACAGGAAGTTGTTCTCTTACACAGTATTCAATTAACTCTTCTCTTCTTTTCTCTTCCATTAAAATACCTGTTGGATTATGAAAGGTTGGAATAGTATAAAAATATTTTTTCCTTTTTCTTTTGTTTGATAAATCGAGTCAATCATAAGACCTTTACTATCCATGGGAACTCCTTTCAAATCCATACCCATCGATTGAAATACAGTCAATGAATAAAGGTACGAAGGCACTTCCAAAAACACAGTCGATCCTTTTTTTAATAGACCAATAGAAATTAGATGCAGCGCTTGAAGGGCGCCTGAAACTACTAAAATGGATGATGGAGACGCGTTAATGCCTCTTACCTTTAGATAGTCGCTAATTGCTTGGCGTAGCTTTATATTTCCTTTTGGTTTTTCATATCCAAACGATGTCAACTGATTTGAAACCTTTTGAACGATGGATTTCATTTCTTCTAAAGGAAACATATCCGGTGATAGTTCCCCTTTTCCTAGTTGAATTAGATTATTATTAGATTCGGCTTCATTTATCTCTTGTACAGTTGAAACACTTGGTTTATGGATACCTAAGGAAACATTTTCATTCCAATTAGTTGAAAGTTGGTTTCCCATCAAATTCCAAGTATTATTAGTTACAACTGTCCCTTTTCCTGCTCGACCTTCAATCAGTCCTTCTGCCATTAATTCCTCCAGTGCTGTTATGACTGTACTGCGATTAACCTCAAAAAGTTTTGCCAAGTTACGCTGACTCGGTATTTGACTTCCTATCGCCCATTCACCTATAGAAATTTTTTCTTTTATAAAATCAACGATTAACTGGTATTTTGGTTTTTTCATATATACTCCTTTTTATCAAACCTTAACTGGTTGGTTTTTTTCTATTTAACCTGTTGAAGAAATTTTATCAAATTCGTATTAATATGAGAAAACATTAAGGGAAGTGGTTGGATTTAAAATTAATTGAGGTGTATTTATGTTAAAATCTTTTGATTTAAAAATAGTCTCTGCACATTTTATAACAATTTTTTTATGGGCATCTGCATTCACTGGAATAAGGGCTGCATTAACAGCATACTTGCCTGAACATGTATCACTTTTGCGCTTACTAGTTGGATCAATAGCTTTAATTTTTGTGGCAATTATTCAAAAAGTTCGTTTACCGGAACTAAAAGATATACCAATCATTCTATTACTCGGCTTTTTAGGGTTCTCGGTTTACCAAACAGCACTGAGTTTTGGTGAGCAAACAGTTAGTGCCGGGGTCGCTAGTCTATTAGTATCAACAACCCCAATATTTACAGCTCTATTGGCTTTATTATTTTTTCATGAGAAATTTGGACTTTGGGGATGGATTGGTTCATTAATTGGTTTTTCTGGTGTAGCATTTATCTCATTGGGCGGATTAACTGAGAGTTTTTCGCTTAACGCTGGAATTATACTAGTTTTAGCAGCATCCCTTTCAGAAAGTATTTACTTTGTTTTTCAAAATACTTATCTAAAAAAATATGGTTTTGTTGGATTTACTATCTATACAGTTTGGTCTGGCACTATTTTTATGATGATATTTTCACCCGGTCTTTGGGGTGCGATTTCTCATGCTCCAATTGATATAACACTTATAGTAGTTTATCTAGGCATCTTTCCTACAGTCATTCCTTATTTTACTCTAGCATATATTACCTCGCGAACCGGAGCATCAGAAGCAACAAGCTCTCTTTATTTAACTCCTGTTTTCGCTTTTGCTATTGCATGGATTTGGCTAGGTGAAGTTCCTCATTCTTCTGCAATTATCGGAGGTTTAATTACACTGTCCGGTGTATTTATTTCAAATATAAAGAAGGTAGATACTACTAAAGGGACAGGCCACTGAATAGTTCATAAATTATAAATTAGGGAGTTTAAAGTTCGAGTTTATTTAACACTGCCTTATTACTTTAAAAAAATAGTATTAAATAATTGTGGAAATGCTACCTCTAACCGAATGCAATACATTTCTTTTATTCTTGCAAGTTAAAGTTGTTAATAACGCTTTTAACTTCAGAGGGACTCAATGCTAAAATTGGAGGGAAAGGTGTCTAGATTGAAACAAAAAATTGAATTGCGTAAGAAATGCGCTGCTTTCTTTTGTTAATGCTTCATTCCTTTTTACTTAATAAACGGAATAAAGTATCTAATTTGGCTAGTGGTTAAATGAATTAACCTTGATTTAATCTAGTAACTCTTCAAGTTCTTGTTCGGATATAACTTTAATTCCATTCATCTCCAGCAAAGCTGTCGTTACGCCAACACCTGCTCTTTTTTCTCCAATAAACTTTCCATTATAGATTTTCTTGCTGCCACAAGAGGGACTATATTCCTTTAATACTACGTAAGTAGAATTCATTTCCTTTGCAAGTGCCAACGTTTTTTTAGCGCCACTTATGTATAATTCAGTTACATCATTTCCTGAGCGTTCCATCACCTTAGCTTTGCCGGATATCACATCAAACCCATCACCACCTAAAATTTCAGCTGGTTCTCTAGGTGTAACAAAACCACCTAAAAGCTCTGGGCAGACTGGGATTGCCTTGTTCTCATCAATCAATTTTTGAATTCGATCATTCAAGCAAGAAGTACCATTATATCTAACAGGATTTCCCGCTAAACAAGAACTAACTAAAATCATTTTAAAACTACACATCCTATCTAAGTAAGTTGTTTTTTAGATTGCCTTTAAATTCCCTTTCACCAACAGTCTAATCTTATAACCAGCTTAATACAATCAGCTCAACAAAAAAGAACGTTATTCTGTAAGAAACACATTATTAGTTCATTTACTTATTAATAACAATCGATAATTTATAGTTTGCATGTTTATTTAGGTCTTCCAAAAATTGATTTAATGCTTCATTAGTAGGAAATTTACATTCAAGGATATAACAACCGTCTCCACTAATTTTATAGTTATTGATTGTATATTTCTCGTGAGTTTTTATAAATGAAAGATAAGGCTGATGATTTATGGATTGTATAATGACTGTAATAAAAGCATGGATATTACATCCTAATTTAGCTTGATTAACTTTAATGGTATATCCTTCAATTACGCCATTATCCTCTAATTTTGCAACTCTTGCTGAAGCAGCTTGTCCAGTTAAATGTACTTTCTCTCCAAGTTCTTTCATAGTGATACGACTGTTCTTAGAAAGCTCATTTAAAATTTGTATATCAGTGTTATCCAGCATTTATTAGACTCCTTTCATTAATCAAGTGAAACAGCCAAAAGACTTGATTTCATCCATGTATTTATAGTTGGTCATAGTATAGACTATTCATAGTTTATTTGAAAGGAGTTAATTAATATGAACATACAATTAATTCGTAATGCTACACTCGTAGTACAATTTGCTAGGAAAAAGTTTCTCATTGATCCATTCCTTGCCGAGAAGGGAACTTACCCACCTTTCCCAAACTCATTGAGACAAGATCAATTTAATCCATTAGTAAGTCTGCCTATTTCCATTGATAAAATTATTGATAATATCGATGCTGTTATTGTTACTCACCTACATTTAGATCACTGGGATGATGCGGCTAAAGAAGCATTGCCAAAGGATATTAAAATGTTTGTACAAAATGAAGAAGATGCGATAGAAATTAAAAATGCTGGATTTTTAAATATAGAAGTTTTACAACAAGATACCGTCTTCGAAGGTATTCAATTAATTAAAACTAAAGGGGAGCATGGAAGAGGTGAAATTTTAAGCCTTGCTGGTCTAGTGTGTGGTGTTGTCTTTAAGCATCCAACTGAAAAAACATTATATGTAGCTGGAGATACGGTTTGGTATGAAGGTGTTCAGGAAGTAATTGGAACACTCAAACCAGAAATTATTGTCGTTAATGCTGGGGATAACCAATTCTTACAAGGCGGTTCTCTAGTAATGGGAAAAGAAGATGTTTATGAAGTGTATAATGCTGCCCCAAATGCTAAAATCCTGGCTGTTCACATGGAAGCGGTCAATCATTGGACGTTATCAAGAGAAGAATTACGAATCTTTATTAATGAAAAAGGAATCTCTTCTAATATATTAGTACCAAATGATGGTGAATCCTATTCATTTTAAAAGTAGAGACAGGACAGAAAAATTAAATTTCTGTCTGTCTTTTTCTATAAATTAATATTCAATTTGTTTTTCATTTACATAATTTAAGTATTCTTGGGCTTCTATAAATTCCTCTTGCAATTCAGCAGGAATCATATCGATTTCTGGAGCACTTGAAACTCCTATTTGCGCCATAGTAGTTTCATAAGTCATTAATGCTTTTATATATTGATCATATTCTTCTTTTGTTAAAATATCTTTACTTGATGGTAGTCCATTTAATTTATCAAAGTATGGTTGGATTTCGTGCATTGCTATTTTAATTTCTTCCAATCGTTCGGCAGGTATTTGAGAATAATCTATGTTTCCATTTTTATCGCCATATTCAAGCTTTGCACTTGTGAACACATTTAATAGATCTTTAAATTGTTCAAATTGTTCTTGTCCTAACTCACCACTAGCTTGATTTAATTTTGCATCAAACAATAAGTAACTCTCCATTGTTGCACTAGCAACATGCTTTTTTAGGTTGTCAAAAGAACCATATAAGTCATCAGCAAGCAGCGCTTGATAAGCAAACGCACCTGTTGGAACCATTAAACAAGCTGCTATAACAGCTACTGCTAACCGTTTTTTTACAAATCGAGTTGCTCTTCCTCCCATTTCTTTTTTTGCTTTATTAATGCCCAGTTTACTTCTTTCGTGAAGCTCTACTGGGATTTCAATTTTTGTTAACTCTTGTTTAAATTGATTATCCATAATTCTCTACCTCCTTTAAATTTTGGCGAAGCTTATCCAAAGCACGATATAAAACAGACTTTGCTGTTCCAAGTGGGATGTCTAATATCTCTGAAATTTCCTTTATAGTGCGATCATCGTAATACTTTAATAAAATGATGCTTTTCTCATCCTCTTGTAAAGTATCCATCAGTTCATATAAAGATAAAGAAAGTGCGATGTCTTCATCTTCTTTCCCATTAAGTACTTCAAAGCTTGGGTTTAGTTGAATCACTTTTTTATTTTTATTAATTAAATTCAGTGCACTATTGATTGTTATCTTCATGAGCCATGTCTTGAAATACTCTGGATTTTTCAATGTACTGATTTTTTTAAATGACTGATAGGCTACTTCTTGAACAATATCTAAAGCGTCGTCTTTATTTTTCACATAGACATACGCCATTCGATAAATATCTTCTTCAAACTGCTGGAAAAGCATTAAGTAAGCTTTGTCATTTCCTTTTTGCGCTTTTTTTACTAAGCTTTCGAGCTTCATTGCGATTTCCTCCTTTCGTTTTGATTTACATATATTAGACAAACGAGAAGATTATTTGGCTTAAAATTTTTTGATTTATTTTACGAGTTGCGGTTTTGCTTGGACCATATAAGTGATTCTAGGCTGTGTTGCTATGAATTTTATTGAATATTTGTCCAACGAAACTGGATTGTCTTTTGTAGTTTAAATGCTTTTTTTATAATTTCTATCATAACGTTAACAGAAATACCCAATAAAAAAATCCCCCCTCTAATATAGAGAAGAGATTTATTAATCAAACTTTTTAATAGATTAACTGTTTACTTATTCCTAAATTCACACTAGCAAGTTCCCAACCAATTTGAGTTAATAAGCTTCTCAATAACTGGCATTTCAACAATTCCTTCACCTGATGAGAAGTGCCCTCCATGTGGTAATAAAATAAACGGACTTTCTAGTACATCCGCTAACTCATATGTAAATTTCCAATTAATAATTTGATCTGTTTTAGAAGAAATCACATAGGCATCTCCTATTAAATCTTTCCAGCTTACTTCTTTTAGTCCTTTAAAGTAAGGATTGAATTGTGGGAAAGCTTCTATTTCATTTTTAAAGCCAGATACTAAAATAGCCCCTTTGATTTTTATCCCATGGCGTTGCAAATATCTTAAAAATGTAATGCATCCTAAGCTATGGCATATAAAATAAGCATCCTTAGGAGCTTCAATCCCTCGCTCTAAATCTAAATCCCACTGCACTACATTAGCTTCAGTAGGGTTTGTGTACGGAATAATTTGAATATCAAATCGATTTTTATATTTCTGTTCAATGTTTGACAGCCAATTGATCTCTGGAGATCCTCCATAACCATCAATTAAATACAATCTATTCATATGATACTTCTCCCTTTATAGATGCTAAAGAATCTAATATTGTATATAACAGCTCTTTGTTTTCTTTTGGAATCTCAAATGAACTAATTTGTTCAGCACTTTGATTATAAACTGAATTATTTATAAAAGATGAATCATTTTGTACAATTTTTTGTAAACTCTCCCGATCAGTTTCAAGATGGAATTGTACACCAATTAAGTTTTCAAACATAATACCTTGGTTTTCACAATATGTATTTGTAAATAAACGTGTTGCTTTCGAAGGAATTGTAAATTGTTCTCCATGCCAATGTAGTACATTGAAATTTGTTTTGTTTGTTTGGAAAGGCGTATTTTTCAATGTTACCTCCCCCCAACCTACTTCTTTTTTACATGGTAAAACTTCTCCGCCTAGCACTTTGGAAATCTGTTGAGCTCCAAAGCAAACACCAAATACAGGTTTCTTTTTCCTAGCCATATTCTCAATTAATTCGCGTTCATCATTAATCCAAAAGTCTTCATCATTAACACTCATCGGCCCGCCTAAAACAATTAAAAATTCTATATTTTCTTCCTGAGGTATAGCAGCACCTTCAAAAATTTTATGAATTCGAAGTGAATAATTTCTGCTTAAAGCCCATGCAGCTATTAATCCAGGACCTTCAAAAGATACATGCTGAATAATATCGATATTCAAAATGGTTCATCTCCTAAATAATCTTTTACTATTATAATATTATCAAATTCGAACCTATCATGTGAATATCATCAACAGTCTACATTTAACTTCGATTAGATGCACGAAAAAGGTGCACAACCCGTTCTTAGGTTTGTGCACCTTATCTATACACCTCAAATTTCTATTTTAGTATTTTTAAAATACGCTTTATGTTTTTTAAACCTACGTTTAATTAAAAAGTTTACGATTTAAAGATGGAATATACATAGCTAAAAAAATAGAGCGACCTACACTAAATAAAATGAAAGCCAACCATAATCCGTGATTTTGAAGAGTAGGAATGGATATGTATAAAACTAATAGAAAAACTATTAATGCATAAATCATTGAATTTCGAATCGGTTTAGCTTCAGTCGCACCAGTAAACACACCATAAAGAACGAGTCCAAAGCTCGCGGATATTGGAAACAGTATAATCCATCCTTCATATGTGTCAATTAATTCAATAACGGTCTGCTTCTGTGTAAAGATAGGGATGATTAGCCCCTTGCATAAATAAAAAATTCCAGTAATAAGAACAGCAGCAAAAAATGCCCACTGACAGGATAATGATAATGTTTTATTATAAAGAACCTTATTATTGGAACCTATTGCTTTCCCAACATAAATACTCGAAGCATTAGCTAAGCCATCAAAAGCGTAAGCCATCAAATAATGGATTTGAATTAGGATTGCATTTGCAGCCAATGTTTCTGTCCCATACATTGCACCTTTTGCTGTAAATAAATTGAAAACAACAAGTAAACAGAAGGTTCTTATCATTAAATCTCGATTCATAACTACCATCTTTTTAAAAGGGACTGGATCCATAATCTCACTTTTTGAAGGAAAGCTAAATGATTTTGGCAGTAATTTTATTATTATGAATAAACTTAAAGCAAATGCTATTATTTCTGCTAAAAGTGTTGCTGCAGCTACACCAGATACGCCCCATAAAAAAACGTTAACAAACAAAACCGTTAATATAATATTAATAACATTCATAAATATTTGAAGTGTTAGTGTTAACTTTATCCGCGCTCTTCCAATTAACCAACCCATTACTACATAGTTCATTAGTGAGAATGGGGCTCCCCATATTCTGATCGAAAAATAATCAGATGCGAACTCAAAAACATCTGATGAAGGCCTGATGAATGCAAGTGCCAAATTTAGAATCGGCAACTGTAAAATAAGAAAACTAATTCCTATAATAAAAGCAATAAACAAAGGCCTAATTAGTGCAAGTGCTTGTTGCCTTTCATCATTAGCTCCTTGCGCTTGGGCTGCAAAACCAGATGTACTTACTCTTAAAAAGCCAAATAACCAATACATTGTATTGAAAATAATTGTACCGACTGCCACACCTCCGATATAAGCTGGATTTGGCAACTGGCCTACTACAGCCATATCAACTATACCTAATAAAGGTGTTGTTATAGTCGAAATAATGAGAGGGATTGCTAAGGCAAGATAAGTTCGATGATTCAACAGACTCCCTCCTGTTTTATTTTTGAATTCCTAACGTATCAGATAGAATCACAATGAATTTACTAATAATCTATTATTAAATTGAAATAGTAAATGATAGAAGAACATACCTAAGGATTTTACACTCTACCTAGTCTGTATTTGTATCTTTTGGAAGATGACTTTTTCATTTCTAAAAAATTGAAATAAGTTCTTTTGTATATGAATGCCGTTCTTCGCTAAACAGTTGATCACTACTAAATTGATCAATCAATTGCCCTTCTTTCATAACTAAAATTCGCTGACACATTTGGCTGACAGCAGCAAGATCATGTGAAATAAATAAATAAGAGAGATTTAAAGTTTCACGAAGCTTAGTTAATAAAGTTAGCACCGCCCTTTGTGAGATAACATCCAAACTTGCGGTTGGCTCATCTAACACTATAAGCTCCGGTTCGATACTAATAGCACGGGCAATCGTTACACGTTGCCGCTGTCCACCACTTATTTCATGAGGATATTTATCAGCCAAATTAGCAGGCAACTCAACAGCTTCAAGAAGTTGTTTTATAAAAGCATCCTTTGAAGTAAAAGAAAAATGACTAGGGGTAAGTTCCTTGTGAAATTGGGCGTATGGATCAATCAATGATTCCTTTATTTTTAGCTTTGGGTTTAAAGCAGCTGAAGGATTTTGGAATACAATTTGCATCTTTTTTCGATAAGGATGCAAACGACGTTCATCAAGACTTTCGATTGCTTCGCCCTTAAAATAAATCGAGCCGCTATCTATCGGTTCTATCCGCAGCAAGCAACGAGCCAATGTGCTTTTACCACAACCGCTTTCTCCAACTAGACCTAGACATTCACCCTTGTTCAGTCCGAATGAAACATGGTCAACTGCTTTTTTCCCTTCCTGATAGGATTTTGTCAGGTTTTTAATTGTAAGCATAGTCATACTTTGACTACCTCCTGTAACCCAGATGGCAGACCTTGACCAATAGTAGGTGCAGCTTGGATTAACTGTTTTGTATACTCATGCTTCGGATGGTCAAGTATACGATGTTTTCCGCCTGACTCAACAATTTCCCCATCCTTCATTACTGCTAAACGGTTAGCATAGCGTCTGACATACCGCCAATCATGAGTTATGAATAAAATTGCACATCCAGTTTCCTGTTGCTTTTTTGCAAGTAATTCTAAAATTCTATGTCCCAATACACTGTCAAGTGAGGTTGTTATTTCATCCGCAATTAATAAATCCGGAGACAACAAAAGTGCCATAGCAATTGATACCCGTTGAAGTTGTCCACCACTTAACTGAAAAGGGTATCTATTGTAAAAAGTTGCATCTAATCCAACAGATGCAAGTGCATCAATTGACTTTATTTTTCTGTTTTTAGCATCCAATATACCATGGGCTTTTTGATATTCCTGAAAATGTTGTCCAATTGTTCTAAACGGTGTAAAAGAGCCTTGATAATCTTGAAAAATGTAGGATAATTTTCTTCCACGAATTGTCCGCATCTGTTTAGATGATAATGTAAGTAAATCTTCCCCATTAAAGAATATATTTCCTTTAACCTGCAAATTAGCGGAAAGCATACGCCCTATCGCTTGTGAAAGTAAGCTTTTACCACTTCCACTTTGTCCGACAAGTGCGAACCATTCGCCTTCACTGATAGAGAGTGATACGTTATCAACTATTTTCCTTTCTCTACTTTGAATTGAAACTTGCTCAACTGATAAAGTCACTGCTGCACCTCTTTCTTAACATCAAAATGATCACGTAAGTAATCTCCCAGCATATTCGTTAATAGCACAACTACAACAATTGCTAATCCTGGATATATCATTAATTCAGGTCTTGATTGAAAATATGAGCGTGAGTCATTTAGCATCGCCCCCCATTCAGGCGTTGGGGGCTGCACACCTAGACCGATGTATGAAAAAGCTGAAATGAGCAAAATAATTTTACCTAAATCAAGACTAGCAAGCACTAGTACATGTCCGACAATGTGGGGTAATAAATGCTTTTGCATGATTTTCCTTGAAGAAAGGCCATTAATACGGGCAACCAAAACATAATCTTTTTGAGATTCGGATAAAACCGTACTTCTTACAAGGCGTGCATAACTTACCCATTTAATCATTACTATTGCTAGAACTAGATTGCCAATCCCCGGTCCAAGTAAACCGCTTAGGACAATTGCCACAATAGTATCGGGAAAGGCTAAAAATCCATCGGCAATTCGCATAAATATTCGATCAACTAATCCACGCTTATATCCGGAAATAAGACCAAAGGGAACTCCAATGATAAGTGCAATAATAAGTGCCAGTAAACTATAACCGATTGTTTGTTTAGCACCTAATAATAGTCTTGTTAGAACATCCCTACCAAGTTGATCTGTACCTAGCGGATGTTGCAGGCTCATTCCCTGAAGACGTTGATCGAGATTTGTTAAATTTGGATCATGTTTTAAATAGAAAAAAGTATATAGAGCAACTAAAAAGATAAAGATTACACATATTAAAGCAACCATACCTTGCCAACTGTACTTTTTAATGCTTGGTAATGAGAGTTCTTTCATCGATTGCTCCCCCTTTCTTTTAGTCTCATTTCAGGATTTAAATACCTGTAAGATATGTCCACACATGCATTTACAATAAAAACAATAATTGCCATGATTAGAATATATCCTTGTATAAGTGGATAATCGCGTTGACGAATAGCATCAACGACTAGTTTTCCTATCCCTGGATACGCAAATAAAACTTCAATAACTACAACCCCACCAATTAAACTTCCTAAACTGACTCCAAAAACGGTAATAACAGGTGGAAGACTATGTCGAAATGCATGTACTAAAAAAATACGTTTTTCTGATAATCCACGCGCTCTTGCTGCACGAATAAATTCCTGACCAAGCGAGTCAAGAAGGCTAGAACGAAGCAAACGAACATATACGCTTGAAATGGCTAGGCCAAGTGTTAATGAAGGTAAAATCAAGGAAATGAACCCATCTCTACCCATAGTCGGAAACCAGTTAACACGCACACCGAATAGTTCAATAAAAATAAGACCAAGCCAAAAACTTGGAATGGCTGCACCAAGTATTGACAGTGTTCTACTTACCTGATCAATCCAGCTATTCCGGTAAAGGGCAGATAGCGATCCTAGTGGTATCGATACAACAAGCATCACAATTAATGCACCAACGGATAATTCTATTGTGGCAGGCAGCCCAATTAAAATCATATCCATTACAGGTTGGCCAGTAACATACGATACACCGAAATCCAGCTTAATAAATTTAAGCAGCCAAAGTCCGTACTGGACGAGCAATGGCTTGTTGAATCCCATTTCTTCTCTTAATTCCTCAACTTGTTCCTGATTAACAGAAAGCTCATCAACATTTAAAATGGTCAAAACCGGATCACCAGGAGCAAGTCGGACAAATAAAAAGCTAACAAATGTAATAAACAACATGAAAATTAATATTTCAAAGAATTTACGAACAAAAATTCGAATCATTTACTTCACATCCAACTGATTAGTAATCATATAATATTCACTTCGTGTTGTCTGCCAGTTTTCTACTTTGTTTTCGTTGTAGGCAACAATAGTAGAAGGATGCAAAACAAATGAGTTGATTACATTGTCATGTACAAATTTTGCCGCCTGCTCTGCTAGAACGGCGCGATCTTCTTGACTAACAGTTTGATTGAGCTTATCAATAATTGCCGTTAGTTCGGGTTCATGAGCACCACTAAAATTAAGTGCACCCGTTGGATGATAGGTTGCATTTAAGTAGTAGCCTGCATCCCCCCTTGGAGCGGTTAAATTGCTATAAGTTGCTAAATCCCAATCACGGTTTGACGCCATATATTCCTCAGGGATATCGATTTGACGAATTTCTACATCAATTCCAATTTGTTTAGCATCCGATTGAAATACTTGAGCTATTAATGGCAAATCCGCTCTTGCACTGTAAGTTAAAAGTGTAAATTTGAGCGGTTCTCCATCTTTTTGCATTTTTCCGTCTTCAATTGAGTAGCCTGCTTCCTCTAAATATTTAATTGCTATATCCGTTCCAGTTTTGCTTTGTTCAAATGATGGAGCAAATGGCAAAGAGGGTAAAAATGGGCTAACAGCTGGTTCAGCGTAACCTAAAAGAATGTTATCAACAATTTTCTGGCGGTCAATCAATGCATCAACTGCACGACGAACATTAATATCCTGTAAACTTTTGCGTTCCATATTCATTGTCATTTGATGAACACGAAATGTTGCAGTAGATTCAACTTTTATCCCATCAAGTGCTTTTAATGATTCCAAGCTTTCTACCTCTGGACGATAAACAATATCTACTTGTCCTGACTTTAGAGCAAGAGAGCGGGCATTTGCATCCTCATTAAAAGAAAAAGTTACTGAATCAAGGTTAGAAGCTCCATCCCAATAATCATCATAACGCTCAAGCTCAAGTTTGCTTCCTGGTGAAAATGTCTTCAATATAAAAGGACCTGTACCAATTGGTTTATTGATAATATCCTCTTCTGTTACATCAATAATTGAAACATTGGGATTGACAAGCTCAGAAATAAACTCAGGAAAAGGTTCCTTTGTAGAAATATGTAGTGTGTATCCATCAGCTTCGATCTTTTCTATTTTGAGAGCATTCTGAATAGCAACGCTCTCTTCCAGGGCCCGTTCAAGAGAAGCTTTCACCGCTTCTGCATCCATTTTTTTACCGTTATGAAATGTAACATCTTCCCGAAGCTTAATAGTCCAATTTAGACCATCTTCGCCTTCCCAGCTTTCAGCAAGCCATGGTGCAACCGTTAAATTTTCTTCATCTAATCGTACTAATGTCTCAGTTATCCCAGCTCTTAGCGGAACATAACTAGAATCAACATGAGGATCCAATGAATTAGTAGAGAAATTATAGAGGAAATTGATATGCTTTTCTTTTGATTCTTCTTCAATAGTGTTTTCCGAAGAGCCCGTACAAGCACTTAATATGCATATGCATACCAACATGGCAGCGAATTGAAGGAAGTGACTTCCTGTGAATGAGCGAAGCCTCTTTATAATAGTTAAATTATACCTATCATTTCTTTTGATTGATTTCATAGTAATACTCCTCTCCCCCTATTGCAAATCGTAATAATTACGTTTTAGATTTTATCGTAATGATTACGATTTAGCAAGGGAAAATTATCCTTTATTTTAAAATTGCTTTTTCTCACAAAATAAAAAGAGGCTGGGACATAACTAGCTTCAAATAAAGAGAAAGGTGAATTTGAGGGAACTCAAATTCACCTTTCTCACTTTTTTCACATTAGTTCTTCTATTCCCTTAGTTAATGGCCGTGAATTTT
>NZ_RXNR01000074.1 GCF_003966145.1 Lysinibacillus telephonicus | reverse complement strand
TTAATACTATTAGAATATGACAAGTGAATTCCCTCCTGAATGATGGTTTTGGTCGACTTTAATTCTACAGGGAACCTCACTTGTTTTCTATTATTAAAATAAAAGAAAATAACGCTAGTGATATTCCATCACCTTCTCCAACTTTCGGGAGAAGGTGATTTTCATTCACCAACGTTATAAATTGTACAGCCATTAAAAAGAAGGGACTCGCTGATCGAGTTTCCCTCCTTTTTTTGGCTGAAACATACAGCTTCAGCTTTTTTATTGTCTCTAGCTTCAGGTGCTAGCTCTTTCGATCACTTCAACTTCCTCCTACGCGAGTACCCCCGCTTGTCGGAAGTCCCCAGTGCCGTCGAGAGCTAAACGAGCCCTTCGCTTTTCTTTTAATCCAATATATCGACGTAAGTCTTTTTCTTATGGTGACCGCCAGCAGCTGAATAAACAATTGTACGTATTGCCTTTGCAACCCGACCTTGTTTGCCTATAACTTTTCCTCTGTCTTGCGGATGAACAAAAAGTTTATAAACAATTCGACTTGAATTCTCGTCCGTCTCAATACGAACTTCTTCTGGATAATCGACTAATGGTTTTACGATTGTTTCAATCAGCGCATGCATAGCGGCACCTCCGATTATTTACTGAATTTTTGGTTGTGGAATTTTTCCATGATACCTTGTTCTGAGAACAGGTTACGTACAGTATCAGATGGTTTTGCACCATTAGCTAACCATTGAAGAGCTTTCTCTTCATCGATGTTTAAAGTAGCTGGTGAAGTAAGTGGGTTATAAGTACCAACTGTTTCGATTTGACGTCCGTCACGTGGTGAACGAGAGTCAGCTACTACGATACGATAGAAAGGAGATTTTTTAGCTCCCATACGTTTTAAACGAATTTTAACTGCCATGTTTATTTGCACCTCCGAATAAGTTTCACACAAGATAGTATATTATCAATGTTTGTGTAGTTTGTAAAGTGTTTTTTCTTAACACCTAAAATTTTAGCAAATTTTTTAACTTACTTCAACGATTAGTAAGATTTTAAGTTCAAATATTTAAGATAAATTAGATATTAGTCCTCTTATTTAAACAAAGAATCCAAGCCAGGTAATCTCATTTTTTTCTTACCTTTTCCTTGCGCCATACCTGTCATTTGCTTCATCATTTTTTTCATATCTTCAAATTGCTTTAACAATCTGTTTACTTCCTGGACAGATGTACCAGAACCTTGTGCAATACGTTTTTTACGACTTGCATTCATGATTTCAGGATGTGTTTTTTCAGCAGGCGTCATCGAATAAATAATCGCTTCAACACGCCCCATTTGTTTTTCATCCACCTTCACATTATCAAGGCCTTTAATTTTATTAGCACCTGGTAACATCTTTAACATATCTTCAAGTGGACCCATTTTTTTCACGGCTTGAAGTTGCTCTACGAAGTCATCAAGTGTAAAGCTTTGTGTCATAAATTTTTCCTCAAGCTCTTTCGCTTTTTCCATATCGACATTTGCTTGAGCTTTTTCAATTAATGACAGCACATCACCCATACCTAAAATACGTGAAGCCATACGTTCAGGATGGAATGGTTCCAGTGCATCCATTTTTTCACCCATACCGACAAACTTAATCGGTTTTTCTGTTACAGCACGGATAGATAATGCTGCACCACCACGTGTATCACCATCAAGTTTAGTTAGTACAACACCTGTAATTCCTACCGTTTCATTAAAGCTTTGGGCAACGTTTACCGCATCTTGACCAGTCATCGCATCGACAACTAAAAATACCTCATCCGGTTCTTTTAAAGCCTTAATGTTTTTCAATTCGTCCATTAGTTCTTCATCGATATGTAAACGACCTGCTGTATCGATAATAACAACATCCAAATGTTCTTCCTTTGCATGCTCAATCGCTTGTCGAGCAATTTCAACAGGGGACACATTGTTTCCAAGAGCGAATACAGGAATTGAAAGTTGTTTTCCTAATGTTTCAAGTTGTTGGATCGCCGCTGGACGGTAAATGTCAGCTGCTACTAATAAAGGTTTGCGGTTATACTTTTTACGCAGTACGTTTGCTAACTTACCAGTAGTTGTTGTTTTACCCGCACCTTGTAGACCGACCATCATAATAACAGTTGGCGGTTTTGAATTAAATTTAATTGGGCTTTGTTCCCCACCCATTAATGAAGTTAATTCATCTTGAACGATTTTAATTACTTGTTGACCTGGCGTTAAACTTTTCATTACTTCAGAGCCAACTGCGCGTTCACTTACTTTTTTTACAAAATCTTTAACAACCTTTAAGTTAACGTCTGCCTCAATTAATGCAAGACGAACTTCCCGCATCATCGCTTTAACGTCTTGTTCGGAAACTTTCCCTTTACCTTTAATCTTTTGGATTGTCCCTTGGAGTCGTTCCGCTAATCCTTCAAATGCCATTGTTTAGCCTCCTAATCCGTTTCCTTTAATTGATTAATTAATGCAAGACAATCTTCTTTAGAAGCTTCGTCTTTAATTGCATTCGATAATTGTTCAAGGATAGTTTGACGTTGACCGAATTTTTCAAATAACCGTAATTTTTCTTCATATTCCTCAAGCATTGCTTCTGTACGTCGAATATTATCATATACAGCTTGACGTGAAACTTTATAGCTTTCTGCAATTTCTCCAAGTGACAGATCATCTAAATAGTAAAGTTCCATATAACTACGCTGTTTTTCAGTTAATAATGCTTGATAAAAGTCGAAGAGAAAGTTCATGCGTGTTGTTTTTTCAAGTAGCATCAATATCTCTCCAATCATAATTTGTCTATAGTATCATATACGTTTACACAATTAACTGTCAAGGCGAAATCCTTGATATATTTAAAAAGTACAATTCAGGATAAATACTGAATTGTACTTTTATGCATCTTAAATAGTTGATTTTTGTTCCAGTCGGGCACCTAAACCAGCTAATCATCCATTTTTTCTAATTCTTTTTCCAAGCCTTCTGCAAATAGTCCGTAGACGTAACGCTCTGCGTCAAATGGCTGTAGATCATCCATTTTCTCACCAAGACCAACAAATTTCACCGGAATATGAAGTTTGTTGCGAATCGCTAACACTATA
Source organism: Lysinibacillus telephonicus (assembly GCF_003966145.1). Lineage (GTDB taxonomy): Bacteria > Bacillota > Bacilli > Bacillales_A > Planococcaceae > Ureibacillus > Ureibacillus telephonicus. The sequence continues at coordinate 15,693 of NZ_RXNR01000074.1, read as the reverse complement.
CCGCCTTTTGCAGTACCGTCAAGTTTTGTCAATACAATTCCAGTTACATTTGTTGCTTCTTTAAATGTTTGTGCCTGAATTAAGGCATTTTGTCCAGTTGTCGCATCAAGTGCAAGCAACACTTCGTGAGGAGCATTTGGTATTTCCCGAGAAATAACTCGGTGAACTTTTTCAAGCTCTTTCATTAAATTCACTTTATTTTGAAGTCGTCCTGCTGTATCACAAATTAATACATCAACTCCGCGTTTTTTAGCTGCTGCAATCGCATCATAAATGACAGCTGCCGGGTCAGAGCCTTCCGATTGTTTAATAACTTCACAGCCAACACGGTCTCCCCATACTTGCAGCTGATCAATCGCTCCAGCACGGAATGTATCACCTGCTGCAAGTAAAACGCTTTTACCTTGTGTTTTTAAACGATGTGCAAGCTTTCCAATTGTTGTCGTTTTGCCGACACCATTAACCCCAACAAATAATATAACAGTAAGCTCACCCTCTGGCTGCATATTTAATTCCACAATATTTTCTTCGCCAGCTTCATAAATTTCTACTAATTTTTCGGAAATAATCGTTTGGATGCCTTCTGTATCTTTAATATTTTTCCGTTGCACCTCAAAACGCAGTTTATCCATTAAATCCATTACCGTTTCAAAGCCAACATCAGCTTGCAATAAAACCTCTTCTAGTTCTTCGAAGAAATCTTCGTCAACTTTACGGTATCGAGCTACTAAATCATTAACTTTTGAAGTAAAGGAATCACGCGTTTTCGCTAGACCCATTTTAAATTTTTGGGTAATTGACCATGCTGACGGTTTCTTTTCAGTCTCTTGTTCAACTACACTTTCAGAAAGATTGTCTTTTATTGAAGAATCTGTTTTCTCTTCTGTTTGTTCTTCAATAATTTCCAACATTTTTTCCACTGTCTCTTCAACTGTATTAAGTTCTTCATTTTGTTCAACTTTCTCTTGTACATCAGATGAAAGAGATTCCGATGCATCAGCTTCTTCAACATGTTGTTGAACTTTTTCTTCTTCAGCATTACCTATTAATTTTTCCTTCAATCGTTTGAAAAAGCTCATAAAATTCCGCTCCTTTTCCCTATTAGAAAATTTGGCTTATCGCCGAGCATTCTCTGCGATAAGCCCTAGTTGCACTTAAGCAGATAACACAGTGGATACCTTTTTATCTGCTTAGTACTGCTTCTTCTTCAAGTTTTACAGAAACAAGTTTAGAAACACCTGATTCCTGCATTGTAATACCATATAAAACGTCCGCACCTTCCATTGTCCCTTTACGATGCGTAATAACAATAAATTGTGTTTCGCTGCTTAATTTATTCAAATAGTCGCTATAGCGTTGTACATTTGCTTCATCGAGTGCAGCTTCCACTTCATCTAAAATAACAAATGGAACTGGTCGTGTATTCAATATTGCAAATAATAGTGCAATGGCTGTTAGTGCTCTTTCTCCACCAGAAAGCAAACTTAAGTTTTGAAGTTTTTTTCCGGGTGGCTGCGCTACAATCTCAATGCCGGTTTCAAGTAAATTATCTGGATCAAGCAATACTAAATCAGCCTGTCCACCGCCAAACAGCTCTCGGAATACAAATCTAAACTGTTCCTGAATCATCGTAAATGATTCTCTAAAACGACTAGACATTTCTTCATCCATTTCTCTAATTGCTTCATGTAATGTCTCTTGTGCTTCGATTAAATCATTTCGTTGCTCAGTTAAGAATGTGTGTCTTTCTAAAACACGATCATATTCTTCAATGGCAGTTAAGTTTACAGGGCCAAGCTCTTCTATAGATTGTTTTAAAAGTTTTACTTTTCGGCGGACTTGGTCAACATCTTCAATGTCAATCGCTTGCTGCGCGGCTTCTTCAAAGTCAAGTTCATACTGCTCATCTAATTGTGTATGTAAACGATTGATTTCAAATTCCATTCGACTTCGTTTTACTTCAATTGCTCTCAAGCTTTCCATAAATCCTTTATGAACACGCTGTAATTCTTTTAACTGTTCTTCAAGCAGGGATAATTTTTGCTGTTGTTCTAAACGAGCCTGTCGATTTTTTTGTATTTCATTCGTTAGTGTCTCTTTTTTAGACGCCCATTCTTGAACAGTTTTTTCAATTTCCTCATCAGAAGGACCGTCGCTATCATTCTGCTGTATCCATTTAATTTCTTGCGCAATAGATTCTAGTTGTTGTTTTGCTTTTGTTCGCTTTAATGCTAGCTCAGCCGTTGAAATTTGCAATTGGCTAAGCTGTTCTTGAACGACGGCAAGCTCTGAACGTTTTTGTGCAGACTGCTCACGCAAGTCATCTTTTTCTGTTTCACTTTTTGATTTTAATTGAGTAAGTTGCTCTACTTGGTTGTTAATATCATCGAGTTCCAACTTTAGTTGCTCTAGACGCTTTATAGCCTGTTTTTTTTGTTGTAAAAGAGAAGTTTTTCTTGATGTTGCTGACGACTGTTCAGAAGTTGCGTTATTAACTGTCATTTTTAGATTTTTTTCTTCAACTTCTAATTCAAGTAATTTAGCTCGATGCTCTACCTCTTCTTGACGAAGTGCATCTCCTTCAACCTTTAAAGCCTCTAATTGTTCTCGCAACTGTGCCAACAGTTGTTTTTCTGATGCGACTGATTTTTCAGCTTGAACAATAGAAGCATCCATTTGTGAAAGCTTCTCTGTCAATTGATCCAGCTCCGCTTTACGAGAAAATAAAGAGGATTGCTGCTTTGATGCACCACCTGTTAGAGAACCTCCGGCATTAACGATATCTCCTTCAAGTGTCACAACACGGTATTTGAAACCGCAGCTTCTTGCGATTTGGCTTGCACCTTCAAGATTTGAAGCAACTAAGACATTACCTAATAAATTCTCAACTATACTGCGATTTTCTTCATCAAAATTCACAAGTTCATAGGCAAGGCTTACAAAAGCAGGGTGTTCAGTAGCTGAAGCTAGTTGAGAAGGTAGCAATTTTCGGGACTTCATAACAGTTTTAGGTAAAAATGTTGCTCGTCCAATTCGTTTTTGTTTTAACCAGCCAATTGCTCTTTGCGCATGTTGCTCCGTTTCCGTAACTATATGTTGGGAGGCAGCGCCTAAAGCCGTTTCAATAGCTTTAGAGTACTTTCCATCAACTTGAATTAACTCTGCAACTGCCCCCTCAATTCCAGGTAGCTCTCCTCGATCACGAGCCAACAAAATCTCTTTTACTCCTTGGAAGAATCCTGAAAAATCAGCTTCAAGCTCTGCTAAAGTATCTTTTCTTGCTTTAAGTTGCTGCTGATGTTGATAGGCTTGATACAATAACTGTTGTTTCTCGTCAAATGATGATGAAGCACCCTTCAGTTGAATTTGTATTAATTCATATTGCTCAAGTTTTTCTTTAACTTGTAACTCAACTTTTTGCAAAATCTTTTGAAGCTGCTGTTTCAACTCGCTAACTTGTTCAAGCTTTTTAGCCATTTCTGATGATCGATCACTCATTCTATCAGCCGTTTCTTGGTGTAATGCAAGCTGCTGCTCTATATGCTTTAATTCGTTTCTAACAGTTGCTTCTTCATTTAATAAATCGATATATTTATTTTTTGATTGCTCAATTTCTTGCTCAATTTCTATTGCTGATGAATTTAATGTCAGTTCAATTTGTTTTATGTCATTTTTTAATTGTTGAACTTCTTTTTGCTTTTCTGCAAACTGTAATTTCTTTTCCTGTTCACTTGCAGTTAATTCATTCTCTTCTTCAGTGGCTTGCTGTAATGAAATTTGCAATTGTTTTAACTGTTTTTCAGCATTCAATCGCTTTTCTTTCATCAAAGCTTTGCGGCCTTCCCATCGTTCAACTTCAGAGCTTGCTTCAACTAATTGCTCTTGTGCAGCATCTAATACTTCATCAATGTCTTTTAATTTTCCACGAATACCATCTACTTGGGCTTCAAAATTTGAAATTTCCAATGCATGCTGATGTTCAGTTTTTCTTAAATCCTCATGCTCACTATTTACAGCTTGTAAATCAGCTGAGTAGTTTGTTAAATCGTTTACAATTAAGGCAATATCAAATTCTCTTAATTCTTCTGACATTCTTACATAATCTTTTGCTGCCGATGCTTGAATTTGTAATGGTTCTAGACGACTATCAAGTTCATGCAAAATATCTAAAACGCGGTGTAAGTTTTCATCTGTTTCAACAAGTTTATGTTCTGCTTTTTTCTTTCGCAGTTTATATTTTAAAACTCCAGCAGCTTCTTCAAATATCGTTCTGCGATCATCTGGTCGACTGTTTAAAATTTCATCTACGCGTCCTTGAGAAATAATAGAAAACGCTTCTTTCCCTAGACCAGAATCTAAAAATAAGTCCGTAATATCCTTCAGGCGACATTGCTGATTGTTTAGCAAATATTCGCTATCACCTGAACGATACACACGTCTTGTCACACTTATTTCTGTATAGGGCATTGCAACCTGTTCATCTTCATTATCTAAAACAAGCGTCACTTCTGCAAAATTCAGTGGCTTCCTTGAATCACTTCCAGCAAAAATAACATCTTCCATTTTGGATCCGCGCAGTGATTTCGCTGATTGTTCCCCCAACACCCACCGAATGGCATCTGTAACATTACTTTTCCCACTGCCATTAGGTCCTACAACTGCTGTTACACCAGGAACAAAATCAATACCAATACGATCAGCAAACGATTTAAAGCCAATTACTTCAAGTCGTTTAAGGAACATACTATTCCTCCTTGTGCAAAGACTGATTTAAAGTTACCATTGCGTTTTGAGCTGCTTGCTGTTCAGCCTCTTTCTTCGATTTACCTCGTCCAATTCCGAGTTCTTGATTATTTAATAAAACACGGGAGACGAATGTACGATTATGTGCCGGTCCTTTCTCGTCTACAATTTCATAATGCAGTACACCATTATTTGATTGTTGAACCATTTCTTGCAATTGACTTTTAAAATCCATCACATGCGAAAAAGCACCGACTTCTACTTTAGGGAAAACAATTCTTTCTAAAAATTCAACTACTATATCTAACCCTTGATCTAAATAGAGAGCTCCAATAAATGATTCAAAAACGTCTGCTAAAAGTGCAGGGCGCTCACGACCACCAGTAAGCTCTTCACCTTTTCCTAATAAGACGTATTTGCCGAAGTTTAGTTCATTTGCGAAGATAACAAGTGAAGGTTCACAAACGATTGAAGCACGGAGCTTTGTTAACTCTCCCTCACTCATATGTGGATATCTTTCGAAAAGGTATTTAGATACAGATAGTTCAAGAACTGCGTCTCCTAAAAACTCAAGTCGTTCATTGTCAGTAAAAAGTTTGCGACGATGCTCATTCACATAGGATGAATGCGTAAATGCTTGATAGAGTATGGATTTGTTTCGAAAATAAATATTGAGTTCCTCTTGTAAAAATTCAAATTGGCTTTTAATTTTTTCAGGTAGCACACCAATTTTATGATTACTTCCTTTTTTTCGTATTGTCATGAACAATCTGCCTTCCTAATAGATTCTAACGTTTAGTTTACCTTGTTATGTATGAGAAATTCAACTTTTCTTTAATAAGAAAAGCGGAGAACGCTCGTTAAGCTCCGACAACAACTGGAAGATCCGACAAAAGGGCGCTTTTTGCCCTTGCCGGAGGATCTGAAGTTGTCGAGGAGCTAGCGTTCGCAGCTAGACATCTTGAAAAGCGGAGGCGGCTCGTTTACAACCGACAAGCGCTCGCCGACAAAACCGCCACATCGTGTAGCATTGTCAGCACTAGCCCATCCATGTGCGTCGGAGAGCCCGAATCGAAAACGTCTTTTCAGTTTTCGACCGAGGGCAGACCGCGACCTCGAGGGTGTAGCCGCCGTAGCTAGACATTTTTTAGAAAAGCGGAGAACGCTCGTCCAGCTCCGACAACAACTGGCCGACAAAAGCGCCACGTCGTATGTCTTGTCGGCACTAGCATATCCGTATGCGTCAGAAGATCCGGCAAAAGGGCGCTTTTGCCCTTGCAGGAGGATTTGAAGTTGTCGAGGATAGCGTTCACAGCTACAACTATTTAAACAATGAAAAGAGGCACTATTTTGCACTTTAATAAATGCGAAATTTGTGCCTCTAACTATTTTAGCTTACTTTGCCTTCAATGTAACTGATAGCATCGCCAACAGTTGCGATTTTTTCTGCATCTTCGTCTGAAATTTCCATATCAAACTCATCTTCAAGTTCCATAACTAATTCAACAACGTCTAATGAGTCTGCACCTAAATCTTCACGGAAAGAAGCTTCTAATTTCACTTCGCTTTCGTCAACGCCTAAACGGTCAACGACAACTTTTGTAACACGTTCTAATACTGTAGCCAAGTCGGTCACCTCCCCTCAAATAGTATACATAAAAAAGGCAGTAGTTCAAAGTGTGTGACAACAAAATTATGCATTACATAATAATTTTTGTTAAAATCCAACATCACAAAAGGATATTAGAATTTTTTACATGTGCATACCGCCATCAATGTGTAATGTTTGGCCAGTCATATAATTTGAATCCTCAGAAGCTAAGAATACAACTGCTTTTGCAATATGTTCTGGCTCTCCAAGACTGCCAAGTGGAATTTGAGATAACATTGAGCTCTTAACTTCTTCTGGAAGTGCATCTGTCATTTCAGTTGTAATAAACCCAGGAGCAATTGCATTTACTAAAATATTACGGGAAGCAAGCTCTCTTGCAGTTGTTTTCGTTAATCCAATAACACCGGCCTTTGCAGCAACATAATTTGCCTGACCCGCATTACCCATAACACCAACAATTGAAGTAATGTTGATGATGCGACCGGAGCGCTGTTTCATCATTTGGCGTGTCACTGCTTTTGTACAAAGGAATACACCTTTTAAATTGGTATTAATGACATCATCCCATTCCTCTTCCTTCATACGCATAATGAGATTATCACGTGTAATTCCTGCATTGTTAACCAAAATATCGATTGAGCCAAATTGTTCGATAGCAGCATTCATTAAGCTTTGTACAGACTCATTATCTGCTACATTGGCTTGTACAGCAATAGCTTTTGCTCCTAAGCTGTTTATTTCTTCAACAACTTGTTGTGCTTTTTGCTCACTTCCACTGAAATTTACAACAACGTTTGCTCCCTCTGAAGCAAGTTGTAATGCAATAGCTCGGCCAATCCCTCTTGAAGCACCTGTTACAACTGCAGTTTTTCCATCTAATTTACCCAATTTATTCACCCCTTAAAGATTCGACTACTTCGTTAAATGAAGCTTCATCATACACACAAAATGTTTTAACGGAACGATCTACTTTCTTCACTAAGCCAGAAAGAACTTTTCCTGGACCACACTCTATGAATGTCGTCACACCTAGCTCTAACATTTTACGGACATCATCTTCCCATAAAACAGGACTGTAAACTTGTTCAACCATTTCCTTTTTAATTTCAACGGCATCCTGTAAAAGTTCTGCTTTCACATTGCTAATAATAGGTGTTGTCGGAGTTTGAATATCGATATTTTCAATTTCTTGTTCTAACTTCACAGCCGCTTCTTTCATTAGCGATGAGTGGAAAGGCCCACTAACAACTAATGGAATCGCTCTTTTTGCACCAGCCTCTTTTGCTGCTGTTGATGCCTTTTCAACACCAAGCTTTGTTCCTGAAATAACTATTTGACCAGGACAATTTAAGTTTGCAAGCTGCACTGTCTCTCCTTGTGCAGATACTTGTTCACAAACCTCTCTTAAACTATCAGCTTCCATACCTAGAATTGCAGCCATTGCGCCTTGACCAGCAGGAACGGCTTCATTCATAAACAATCCACGTTTATGAACAGTTTTTACAGCATCTTCAAATGAAAGTGCCCCAGAAGTTACGAATGCACTGTATTCACCTAATGAATGACCAGCTGTATAATCAGGTTGAATTCCTGCTTTAATTAATTTTTGTGCAATCATGACGCCAGTAGTTAATAATGCAGGCTGGGCATTATAAGTTAACGTTAATTCTTCGGCAGGACCCTCTAACATTAACTTTGATAATTCAAATTGTAATACTTCATCAGCTTTATCATAAAAGGCTTTGCTTTCTTCACTATTTTGAATAAATTCTGAGCCCATTCCAACTTGTTGTGAACCTTGTCCAGGAAAAATAAAAGCTATTTTTGTCATTTTGTATCCCCTTTTCTAATCCATTATTACTCCTTAGTTTGGAGAAATTGTCGTTTTAATCACATCAACTACATCATGCTCTACCATAATAGATGCCTGACGTATCGCACTATAAATAGCTCTAGCATTAGATGATCCATGTGCTTTAACGACCGGCGCCTGCAGACCGAATAGTGCAGCCCCGCCATGCTCTGAATAATCCAGTTTACCTTTAAGATTCTTCAACTCATTTTTCATTAATAGAGCGCTAATTTTTGTTTTACTAGAAGCCATAAAAGCATCCTTTAGCATAGACATTATTGCTCCGGCAGTTCCTTCAATCGATTTCAAAACCATATTTCCAGTAAAGCCATCTGTTACAACTACATCCGCCACATTGTTTAATAAATCTCTAGCTTCTACATTGCCAATAAAGTTTAAATCTGTTTCTTTTAACTGGCCGAATACTGCCTTTGTTAACTCGTTTCCTTTTTTCTCTTCTGTCCCGATATTTAATAGACCAACACGGGGTTTCTCAATTCCACGTACTTTTTGAGCATAAATATTCCCCATAATTGCGTATTGCACTATATTTTCTGGCTTTGCATCGGAATTCGCACCTAAATCAAGCATTAAAAATCCTTTACCATCGATTGTCGGTAAAGTTGTTGCTAATGCAGGGCGAGAAACCCCTTCAATACGACCTATTTTAAATAATCCACCAGCCATTAATGCACCTGTATTGCCGGCTGATAAACAAGCATCTGCACGACCTTCTTCTACAGCTTCCAACATTTTTGCCATAGAGGAGTCTTTTTTACGGCGAACTGCACGAGCAGGATCATCTTCCCCTTCTACTACTTCCTCACAATGTATTACCGTCAAGCGGTCATGTTCTTTTAGGAAAGGTTGTAATTGTTGCTGATGTCCATAAAGCTGTACTTCAATATTTGGAAAGTCTTCTAGTGCGAGTAATACACCTTCAACGATTGCTTTTGGCGCATGATCTCCACCCATACCGTCAATTGCTAATTTCATTATTGTCACCTGAGCCTTTCGTGCGATACATTTCAAATTCGCCTTTAAATACAGTTTCATTATTAACTGTTGATATTACTTCTATATATGTACGATTTTTTTCATTATGTTGTCCGCGTACAATCGCTTTCGTAATGACACGGTCACCTGCTTTTACAGGATTAATAAAGATGACATTTGCTTTTACAGTTAACGCTAGTTCATCGTTTATAACTGCTACGGCTAAAGAGTTCGCCTGTGCAAATAAATGATGTCCCCTTGCAATGCCATTTCGCTGAAAAACATGTTCTTCCTTAACATCGAAAATTGAGATTGCCTGCTTATCTAATTCTATATCAATAATTTCTCCAATCACTTCGTCCAAGGGCAGAGATTTTACTTCATTTTCATAATTTCTTTCAGCAACATCCTTTATACGTTCACGCAATTCAGGAATAGCTAGTTCCATTCGATCCAGGCGAATGGTTTGAACACTGACTCCAAACTGAGAAGCTAACTGTTCATCAGTGACGAATGGGTTGTTTTCTATTGTTTCAGTAAGTAGCCTTTGTCGTTCTTTTTTTGTTCGCTTCATATCACTCGTCACCCACTTAAATAATTTTAGCACTTGGTACTAATACCAGTATACATATCCTCAAAAAAGAACGCAACAAAAATTGTTGCGTTCTACATGTTAATCAATCCGTTCACCGTTGAGAACACCTGTCTCCTCTAACATTTCCCTTAAATGTCGATAATCATCGCCTGTCCAAAATGCTTCGTCATAAATTAGTTTTGCAGCATCTTGTCTTGCAACCTCTAACGTACGATAATCATGTACTAAATCAGCAAGTTTGAAATCTGGCAAACCACTTTGTTTTTTTCCAAAGATATCTCCAGAACCCCGTAGCTCTAAATCCTTTTCTGCTAGCTTAAATCCGTCGTTTGTTTGTGTCATTGACAACATGCGTTCTTTTCCTTCATCACTTTTAGGATCAGCTAGTAATACACAATACGATTGATGTTCTCCTCGACCAACTCGGCCGCGCAATTGATGGAGCTGTGCCAGTCCAAATCGATCCGCATCATAAATTACCATAAATGAAGCGTTTGGCACATTTACACCAACCTCGACTACCGTTGTAGATACTAATACATCAATTTTCCCTTCAGTAAATTCACGCATTACTGCATCTTTTTCATCAGGATGTAGTCTTCCGTGCATTAATCCAATTTTATATCGACCATGAAAAATCGTTGCAAGCTGCTCGTATACATCAACCGCATTTTGCACATCTAATTTATCCGATTCCTCTATTAACGGACAAATTACATATGCTTGTCTACCTTGACGCAGTTCCTGTTCCATTTTTGATAAGACCGAATTTAATTGTTCATTTTTTAACCAATGAGTTTCAATTTGTTTTCTACCTGCTGGTAATTCATCAATAATGGAAACATCCATTTCACCAAAGGCAGTAATAGCAAGAGTTCGGGGAATTGGAGTAGCCGTCATAAAGAGAACATCAGGATTCATGCCTTTATCTCTTAAAATTCTACGCTGCTCAACTCCAAATCGGTGCTGCTCATCTGTAATGACAAATCCTAGATTAGAAAAAACGACATCAGGTTGAATTAGAGCATGAGTCCCTATCAAAATATCGATTTCTCCATTATGTAATTGCTCTAAGATAATTCTTCTTTCTTTTGTTTTTGTTGAACCTGAAAGTAAAGCAACGCGTACACCAATCGGTTCAAACCAATTTTTTAAAGATTCAGCATGCTGTTCAGCTAAAATTTCGGTCGGAGCCATTAATGCCCCTTGAAAGCCCGCTGTAACAGCTGCATAAAGTCCAATCGCCGCAACAATTGTTTTTCCTGAACCAACATCTCCCTGCAACAGCCGATTCATTCGATGAGGTTCTTTTAAGTCCTTGCAAATTTCATTCACAACACGCTGCTGCGCCTTTGTTAACGTAAACGGTATCATTTTAATGAATTCACGAAGCTTTTGCAAATCATATTGAATCGCTAGACCTCGTTCATTTTCTTTCCTTGCTTTTCTTAATGCTTGTATTCGCAATTGAAAATATAACAGCTCTTCATAAACAAACCGTCTTCTCGCTTGTTTGGCATGCTCACTATCCTTTGGAAAATGCACACCTTCCAGCGCATCTATTATAGATAGCAATTTATATTGCTCGATTAAATGCGGCGGAAGGGTTTCTTTCATTTCTTTACCGACTACATCTAAAGCCTGTCGCATATATTTGCGAAATTTATTTTGATGGATGGAGCCCTTCAAGCTATAAACCGGTTCAAAATCGACACTATCAGTTTTAGGTCCGAATTTAATTGACGTACCGTTAATTACTTGTCTTCCTCGATCCCATTTTCCTGATACTGTAACAATCGCACCTGGAGTCAGCTTTGTCCGCAAATAATTTTGATTAAAGAAAACCACTTTTATTAAATGTCTTCCTGCTAATACAGTTACTTGAATTCTCGATTTATTTTTTCCTAAATAAAGAACAGAAGGTACACTTTCTACTCTTGCTTCAATTGTAACCTTCTCATTATGCGGAGTGGCAGCCAAATCTTTTAGCCGATAATCTTCATGCCGATAAGGAAACGTCCATATTAAATCGTTTATTGTAAAAATGCCCATATCACCAAGATGTTCAGCAGTTTCTTTTCCGATTCCTTTTAATGATGTGACCGGCTCTAATATTACGCTACTCACCCTTCAATACAACTCCTAAAAAATTAATTGTGAATGTTTTTAGTGTAGGAGTGAGCAAAGTTTTAATGCATTGATGCATATTAGCTTCCCCCTTCTTCTAATTACTTTCTTATTCTTTTGTAAACCAACCTGAACATTTTAATAATATTATATACTTTTTCTATTTTGGGTTGATAGTGATTTAATCTATCCTATAACTTTAGTTGTTTAATATAAAACTAAATACATGTTATGGATAGCAGCGTGTAATATGTAAAATAAAGTTATTTAAAAATAAAAAAGGAATTTTTTAATATAACCATTTAAATTTTTACATTTTTAGACTTTCTTATTTTTGGAATCGTCTAAGTTGGGAAGGGAGGGCTTCTATCGTGCAACTAGATGATGAAAGGTTTCAATCAATTATTAATGAACATAATGATTATTTACTTCAGCTAACCTATCTTTACGTAAAAGATTGGAACACTGCAGAAGATATTGTTCAAGAAGTTTTTATTAATTATTGGATGAAGGAAGAACAATTTCAAGCTCAATCAAGCCTGCGAACTTACTTAACCAGAATTGCGATTAATCGTTGTAAAGACTATTTAAAAAGCTGGCGGTACAGAACGCAAACATTAACAAATGTTTTTACTGGAATGATTCGCCCGAAAAATCAACTGATTTTGCAAGACGAACAATTGATATTAGCAGATGCTGTCTTAGCATTACCAATTAAATTTCGTGAGGTTATTATTCTTTATTATTTTAAAGAGTTAACTATCCGTGAAATTGCAGTAATTATAAATACTTCAGAAAGTACGATTAAATATCGGCTGAGATCTGCTAAAGAGCGTTTGAAGGCAAAGTTATCCACTCAACAATGGGAGGTGTTAACAAGTGAATGAGATTAAGAGACAATTACAATTAAAAGTTGGCGATACAACCCAACAACAGCAAAATGTTATTCAAAAGATCAGTGCACAGTATCCAATTCGTACAAAAAAGAATAATGCCTTTTTTCCTGCGTTCATTAGTTTTGCACTTTTAGTAGGGGCTTGTCTATTTGTATTTTCATATATTGGCGAGAAGCAATCACGTACTCCCCCTAATGAGATTGTTGCAACAACAGTTGAACAGGAAAAAGACAATGAAAACAATACGACTTTACTTTTAACAGAAGAGCAGAAGAAAGAATATTATAAGCAATATAAGGAAATTATGGACAAAGTCAATGAGAAGAAACTCGGCCTCGGATTAGAAGTTGCCCCGATGGAAAGCTTCGAAGAATCCGATTGGGTGGAACCAAAGGACTACGAAAAAATGGTAAATAGTATTGTAGAGGATTTTTTAGCAACAGAACGTGAAAAAAAAGCTGCACTATCACGATATCTTGAAGAAACTGTAACGAATCTAGATGGCGAAACGACAAAACCAATCTATGTGTACTTCTCTGGTTTAATGATAAAGATTAAAATGACAGCTAATTTTGTAACACAATATAACGCAGAGTATGATCGACAATTGTTTATAGCAGTTAATGATATATCAACACAATTAGCAGACAAAAAAGGAACGTGGGAGCAAACTTCCTCAAAAGCTTCTTTAATTGATGGTGGTAAAACTTATAGTATACGTATTGAGGGGATTTTCTATTTTAATGGCATAACTTATGAAAAAGCATTTACAATTGAATTTAGTTGTGATGAATTCGGTAATATATATTAGTTTTCTTCAAATAAGTAATCAAAAAAACACGCCATTCTTTTATGAATAGCGTGTTTTAAATTTACTTATTGTTGAAGCGACTTAATACTCTCTAATTTTCCATTGTCTAAGATTGCCTTGCTAATGGCTTTCCCAGTAGGTGTTGCAGCAAGCCCTCCGCGAGCTGTTTCTTTTAAACTAGGGTGCATTGATTGGCCAATTCTAAACATTGCACCAATTACTTCATCACATGGTATACGGCTTGTAATACCTGCTAATGCCATATCAGCAGCAACCATTGCATTGGCTGCACCCATTGCATTGCGTTTTACACATGGGACTTCTACAAGGCCTGCAACTGGATCACAAACTAAACCAAGCATATTTTTTAACGTAATCGCAAAGGCTTCTGAACTTTGAGCAGGTGTACCACCAGCCATTTCTACAATTGCTGCAGCAGCCATTCCGGCAGCAGAACCTACCTCCGCCTGGCAGCCTCCAGCAGCTCCAGATATCGATGCATTATTTGCAACAACAAAGCCAAAAGCACCCGATGTAAATAAAAATCGTATCATTTGCTCGCGGCTTGGATTTAATTTATTTTTTACAGCAAATAAAGTTCCCGGTACTACCCCAGCTGAACCAGCAGTAGGCGTTGCACAAATTGTTCCCATAGCAGCATTTACTTCATTTGTTGCAACCGCTTTACTTACAGCATCCAATAATAAATCTCCAGATAGACTATTACCTTTAGCGATATAATTTTGTAATAAAACTGCATCTCCGCCAGTTAAACCTGTGACAGACTGAACCCCTTTTAAGCCTCGCTCTACTGCTTCCTCCATCACAGTTAAATTCCTATCCATTTGTTTGAAAATTTGTTCACGTGTACGACCACTCATTTGAATTTCTTGTTCAATCATGATTTCAGAAATGAGCTTATTTTCTTTTTCAGCAAGTTCAATTAATTCTCTTACATTATGGAATAATACGTCCAATTAGCTCACTCCTTAATTATTAATTTTCGATACTTTTGTTATATTTGGAATATAAGAGATTTGTTGAATAATTCGATCGTCTATATTTTGATCGACTTCAATTACCATTAAGGCAGTTAAACCTCGCTCAATTCTGGATACTTCCATATGACCAATATTAACATTATGCATTGCTAAACAATTTGCCACATTTGCAATGCAGCCAGCTCGATCATCATGAACAACTAAAAGCGCTGGCATACCACCAGTTAATCTTAGTTTAAAGCCATTGACTTCACTAATTTCAATTTTACCACCACCAATGGAAATCCCTTCCACTGACATTTCACCGTCATCATCACCCATGACAATACGAGCAGTATTAGGGTGTTCTTTATTTGCCGTTTCTGGTATAAATTCAAATTCTAGTCCTTCCATTTTGGCATGTTCAAATGCACTTTTAATTCTTTCGTCAAATGTATCAAAATCCAGCAATCCACCGACGATAGCCACATCCGTCCCATGACCTCGATAAGTTTCTGCAAATGAACCGTACAGATGGATTTTTGCCCATTTCGGCTTTCTGCCAAACAAATCTCTAGCAGCCCTGCCTATTCGCGCCGCACCAGCTGTATGAGAAGATGATGGCCCGATCATAATAGGTCCAATGATGTCAAAAACTGAAGTAAATTTCATCCGACTTCCCTCCTTAAAAATATAGATCTAACCATTTAACATCAAAATATGAGCAACGAGCTATATATGAAATTATTATATTGTAAGCCTAGTTTATCACGAACGTTCTTCACCCTTCAAAATAAATAATATTCAAATAAATCAACTAGAAATTTCCCTATTTCGCTTAATAAAAAGACATTCCAGCTCTTTTTATACTAAATTATAAATCCATAATAATTTCCTTCGTCATAGCAGAACGCAACCTCGAAAGGCTAATAACTTATAGACATCTCCAAAAGATTACATAATAAACAATCATGAGTTTTTTACACCCAACCCTGGCATGAAAATAAGTACCTTCGGTTCATAATGGTAATGACACAAACAGGATGTAAGACGTGGCTTTTTTTGGTGGCTTTGACCCTGT
>NZ_RXNR01000073.1 GCF_003966145.1 Lysinibacillus telephonicus | reverse complement strand
TCTTTCAGCATTTCATCAGGAGATGAAATGAATCATTCGGTATTAGCCCCGGTTTCCCGGAGTTATCCCCAACTATAGGGCAGGTTGCCCACGTGTTACTCACCCGTCCGCCGCTAACATCAGAGAAGCAAGCTTCTCATCAGTTCGCTCGACTTGCATGTATTAGGCACGCCGCCAGCGTTCGTCCTGAGCCAGGATCAAACTCTCCATAAAAGAAAATTTGATATAGCTCAAATATTTGCTGGCATCATATTTGATGTCCAAAATCTCGTTTCGTTCACCGACGAGGGTCAGTTACTAAAAACTATATTTCATTAACGTTTTGTTGTTCAGTTTTCAAGGTTCATTCGATACTTTATTATTATATTACTATATTACTATAATAATGTTTTGTCAATGCTTTTTTCGTTGCTTTTTAACAGCAACTTTTACATCTTATCATCTTCAAACGGAAAAGTCAACAGTTTTTAATTTCAAACTAACTTTTCGCCAGAGACGACTTTTACAATATTATCACCATAACATTATTGTGTCAATAGTTTTTTAAACCTTTATTACTTTTGAAATGAGTATTCATCTCAGAAGCAACGTTTAATACTATATCACCATAACAAACAATTAACAAGTTAAAATTTAAAAGTAAAACAATTTAGTTTTATTTAAATAATTAGATAAGAGTTTCTTCTATAATAATAGTTTTATAATCACTTAAAATATCCCAAACAAAAGTTTACAATTACTTTGTACATGTTTCATTTTAAATGTAACAATAATTTTCCCCAAATATAAAATTTTAAACTCCATATTAAAGAATATAATTAATCAGCCTGATTGTTAAAACTATAGACTTCTCGACTACAATAATTCTTGTGTTATTTCCCCCCTTTATTCCATTAACTTAAAATCTAAAAAAATACTAGTTAAATAGAAAAAGCGATAATTAAACAACAAACTAGTTGCTAATTATCGCTTTTCTATCTAAATATTGAAAATCACTACGCCGCTAAATATAACAAGAAGATTATTGCAAAGATATACATGATTGGACTTACTTCTTTCGCTTTACCTTTAATAATCATAGTTAATGGATAAAAAACGAAACCAACCGCGATACCTGTTGCAATTGAGTATGTTAATGGCATCATAATCATTGTTAAAAACGCTGGTACTGCTATTTCAAAGCGATTCCATGCAATTTGACCAAGTGAAGCAACCATTAATACCCCTACAACTATTAAAGCCGGAGCTGTAACCGCTGAAGTTATTACAGACAACAACGGAGAAAGGAATAGTGCCAATAAGAATAATACACCTGTTACAACCGAAGCAAAACCTGTTCTCGCACCAGCTGCTACACCTGATGAAGATTCAACATAAGATGTTATAGTTGAAGTACCAAAAATTGAACCAATAATAGTAGCAATTGAATCGGAAATTAATGCTTTACCTGCGCGAGGTAAACGATTATCTTTAACAAATCCAGCTTGATTCGCAACAGCCATCAATGTTCCTGCATTATCAAAGAAGTCTACAAATAAGAAAGTAAGAATTACAGAAAGCATTGATAAAGAATAGAATTCTGGGTCTGAGAATGCGCTGAATAATGCACCAAATGTCGGTGAGATGCTTGGCGGTGCTGAAACTACACCAGTAGGCAATTCAACTAAACCAAAAATCATCCCTACGATAGCAGTAATGACCATTCCGTAGAATACGCCGCCTTTTAAACCTTTAACCAATAAAACAACTGTAATGATAATACCGAATACCGCAAGTAAAACCTGTGGATTGTGGAAGTTGCCGATACCAACTAAAGTAGCATCGTTATTAACAATAATTTTTGCGTTTTGCATACCGATAAAAGCGATAAATAAACCAATACCAGCCCCTACCGCTAATTTTAACTCCATCGGAATGGCATTAATTAATTTTTCACGTAAACCAGTCAATGTTAATAATAAGAAAAATACACCTGAAATAAATACTGCTGCTAAAGCGTGTTGCCAAGGACTACCATTTACTAAAACTACTGTGTATGCGAAAAATGCGTTAAGACCTAGACCAGGAGCAAGTGCCAATGGATATTTTGCTAAGAACCCCATGATGAAACATCCAATTGCTGCTGAAACTGCGGTTGCTACGAAGACTGCACCATAATCCATACGTAAAGCATCTGGAAGGTCCTTTACATCATCTAAAGTCAACGTTAAAGGGTTAACAACTAAAATATAAGCCATAGCTAAAAATGTAGTGAAACCTCCTAGAATTTCACGACCATATGTTGTACCTAGTTGATCAAACTGGAAATACTTCTTCATTTTCTTCCTCCGTATTGTCGTTACAATGTCAAAATAAAAAGACACGCTACTATTAAAAGTTGCATGTCTACGATTTAGGCGAATTACTATATAACCATAGTATAACCATAGTAATCCATCATTTATTCCAAATCGTAGTCAAGCTATTTAAGGTAGCTTGGTAGAAACTTTCGAGCCATATTCTCGACATTATACGACTAAATATTTAATTTACGTTAGTAATATACCACCTCCTCTTTTCTATTTCAACCATTTTTACGAACATTTTATTAAATAAGTAGATAAAAGTTCGGAAATAAGTTTAATTTTTTTCAAATAATAGGAAACTATACACTTTATCACAATATAAAAGGGTCCATCTATTAGGACGGACCCTTTTGCTCTGAGAATGAAACCATCATAACGAAGATAATGATTATATTCTTGCACAACGCCAGAAAGCTGTATTACTCTAATAATGTTAACACCGGATAGATATACGGTTCACTTGGTTCATCAACAACGTTTAGACTTGTTACCTTAATAATCGGTAATTCATATCCACCATAGGTACCTATATCTATAACACCCTCAATTTCAATCCACGTATCTTCTTCAATTGTTTCTGCCCCCTGAAATTCAGCTAGAAATCCAATTATACTTGCATCCGCTATACAGTGCGTAATCAAAAATCTTGAAATGACTAGTTGATTATTAGTAAATCCATCTTCTTTAAATACGAAACCACTCATTTTAATAGTTTTTCCAACATAAGGCTGAGGGTTCTCGTTAATCTCTCCATAATAGGAACTGAACATATCATCAGTCATTTGTATCGTTTCTGATTCCTGAAGCAATCTAAACTTATCATTATATTCCTCTTCAGAAAGATAGTTATTATTTGGCAGAGGAATATGTTCACTTGAGTAAATATCAATATTCTCTTTCTCCACTAAGGACTCTGCATCTTCCATTAAAGAATCTTTATCTGAACTATCCACCTTTTCCTCATTGCTGCCTTGAGATAATAGGAACCCTTTATTAGCTGCAATAGACGAGTCTAATGTGGCAGGTGACAGGGTAAATCCGGTTATGATCGGAAAGGCAACAATACTATAGCCAACTACTCTTTTTAAACTCCAATAATCGTTGCCATGATCGTGACTGCACCCATGAGAACAAACATGGTGAATATGCTTTTTCTGCCATATACGAGAAAGTTGGATTAGGAACAGAACTAGAAAAAAGACTGCAGCAATTTTACTCATAAAATCATATTTTGGATTAATATACTTTGTGATATCACCTGTAATATGGAGGTTAGTAAAAAACAAAGTAAATAACCCTAATAAAATGGCTTTTAAAAAATGTTGAAAATGAAATCTCATACCACACCTCCTATATAAAGCTCGCTAAATTTACAAATATAAAGACGATTATTGTGATCAGTAAAAATAAAACAAAAACAAATTTCGCCTTAAACACACTTAATAACATAATCGTATTTTTCAAATCAATCATCGGTCCATAAATTAAAAAAGCTAATATCGAGGTTGTTGGAAATACATTTCTAAAGGAAGCACCAATAAAGGCATCCGCTTCAGAACATAAAGAAAGAACAAATGCCAGAGCCATCATAACGATAGTTGACTGCACCTGATTGTCACCAAACAGCAATAGAGATTGTGTAGATACATAAGTTTGTAAGAAGGCAGCAACAAATGCACCTGCAATTAAATACTTACTCATATCAAAAAATTCATCTATAGAATGCTTTAACATATCATTAACCCTTGTAATAAATGGCTGCTTTTTGTTCACTCGAGCATCTAAATGATGGCTTCCCTTGGATTTTTTCAATTGGTTCGATTTAAATAAGATGCTAATCACTAAAGCAATTGCCAACGCCGCAACAAATCCAACCCCCATGCGCAGCAAAGCCATTTCCATATCATTACCAAATGCCATGTAAGTTGATAAAATAACGATTGGATTAATGAGTGGACCAGTTAATAGAAACCCGACTCCTGCATATAAAGGAACGCCTTTCCCAATTAATCTACGTACGATCGGAACAATTCCACATTCACAAGCTGGAAATGCCGCCCCTACAACACAGCTCATTAATACTGCTAGAAATTTATTTTTCGGTATACAAGCTCGAATATGTTCTTCTGTAATAAAGATTTGAATAAACCCAGCAATCAACACCCCAATTAGCACAAATGGAATGGCCTCAATTAATATACTGAGAAAAATCGTATTTAATTGTTGGAAGGAATTCGGAATTGCTAACGATTTACCCCTTAAAAGTAGCGGGATTAGTAAAACTAATAATATCCCTAAAACAAATACTGTTGAGAAATTTACAGATTGCTTCTGCCTTGATTGCATCGTATCTCCTCTTTCTTTATTGCTTAGATTTTTATTTAACGGTTGTCCAAAATTCAAAACTTAGAAAATAGACATCTCATAATATAGTATTTGTTTTAAATCGTAATAATTCCTATTTATTTTTATTCGACAATAAAAAACTCTCTTTCATTGCTATTTCGGGCAAATAAAAGAGAGCTATTTTGAATATTTAATTGTTGATTATTTTATTTCCTATTCCCACACAATATTTACATAGTGAGTACCCATAGTTAATTGAATTCTTTATTAACAACGGTAAACATCCTATATCAAGAATATTTATCGTTAATGAGGTTTACAAACTTTCTTCCCATACAATACCTTCTTCGGATTTATAACGATAATTAACACTGCTGCTATCAAATAAAAAACCGCGTTGTACATAATTAATTCGATTAATTTCCCATTTATTAAACCAATAAATAGATTAAAGAAAAAGTGGATAATAATTGGAACGATTAAATTTTGATTTAAGTTATAGAATGCTGCCATGATGATTGTAGTGGATATGATTGCAATCATAAAGAACAGCATATATTTGATTAAATCAAAGCCTGTAAACCCTGTAGTAAACCATATAGGTAAATGCCATATCCCCCACCAAAACCCTATGATTATCGAAGCTTTTAATGGTGAATATTTTTTCTGAAGCTCCATTAGTGCAAAACCTCTCCACCCTAGTTCTTCTCCTAGTGGTCCTGACAAAAAGGTTTTAATAAAGTAGTAGATTAATACTCCCGATGTAGTCCTATTAAAAATAGAATCTGCTTCGCTATTACTAGACACGATAAACAAAATTATCAAAAATATGAAGAGTTGAACCATACTTACAGAAAGAACTACAGAAAATTTAATTTTAGTTCGAAATTTATTTTTTACAAATTGAATAAAACTCTGTCCAGGATAGATCCTTTTAAACAGCAATCCAAAAGCAAAAGTTGAAGACCAAGCAGATATACAGAGCATTGCAACAAAGAACCATATAGGAAATTCTAATAACCTCGTGACTCCTACAAGAAGAAAAAGCGGCCAAAAAATGATATTGGTTAGTAAAATAAAACTTACTACCGGTTTTTTTAGTTTTTTGTCTCTACTCATATATACTCCCCGCCTTAATTTTTAGAATACAGCAATGCTCATCCTTACTTAATACTTTACTCACCTTAAAGGATTACGTATTTTTTCTATGGACACATGAAATTCTAGAAATACATTTATATACTTACCCAAAAAGTTCCCCCTTTTTATTGATGCAACATCGTTCTTTTCATTCCCCCTAATGAACCCTAAATTCCCCCTTACAGGAAGGATATTCTTATACACTAAAATAACTCTCTCCCATTTACTACTCTTTTAGATAAAAGCTAACCTGGCTAGATAGGAAAGTTGAATTATAATTTACAAAGGTGAAGTGGATTAACACTCAATTAAGAAGGATTATTAAGCCATGAAAGGAATCGATACGATATAAGGAGGAAGTCTCGAAATAAAAAAAGAAGAGAACAAACAGAACCAACATTCAAAATACTAAAAAAGATTAAAATATATAATCTACCCGAATTCAAATCATACTGCCAGAGATACATTTAACGGAATGAAATTTGATATGTATGTACTAACGAGGACAGGAAGGCGTAGAGGTGAAGTTATGGCTGCGATAGTGAATTAGGGGCGTATGAACGAAATATGATAATCTTTCTCTCGATTAATTTCGATTAACTGAACTACTTTAGTTATAAAAAAACTCCCTTTCATTTACTAAAAAAACGTAAATAAAAGAGAGTAAATTTTTGAAAGTCAATCGTTGTAGGTGAACATTTTATATCAACATAAATCGCGGTTAAACGGTGATATGACTCTATCCGTGAATAATTATTTAAACTTATTCCCACTCAATCGTCGCTGGTGGCTTAGAAGTAATATCATACAGCACGCGGTTAACGTGTTTTACTTCGTTTACGATGCGAACTGAGATTTTTTCTAATACATCCCATGGAATACGTGCCCAGTCGGAAGTCATGCCGTCGATGGATGTTACTGCACGGATACCTACTGAGTAATCATACGTACGAGCATCACCCATTACACCAACCGAACGGATGTCAGGCAGCACTGCGAAGTATTGCCAAATGTCGCGATCAAGGCCAGCATTTTTTATTTCTTCACGTAAAATATAATCCGCTTCACGAACTATTTCTAATTTTTCTTCTGTTACTTCACCAAGTACACGAATACCTAAACCAGGACCTGGGAAAGGTTGACGCCATACGATTTCTTCAGGTAAGCCCAATTCTAAACCTAAAGCACGTACTTCATCTTTAAATAATGTTTTTAACGGTTCAATTAACTCAAACTTCATATCTTCTGGCAGTCCACCAACGTTATGGTGTGATTTGATTGTTTGAGCTGTTGTAGTTCCTGATTCAATGATATCAGTATAAAGAGTTCCTTGCGCAAGGAAATCCATACCTTCTAATTTTGAAGATTCTTCATCAAATACGTAAATAAATTCATTTCCGATAATTTTACGTTTTTTCTCTGGATCCGAAACGCCTTTTAGTTTATTCATGAAACGTTCACGAGCATCGATTTTAATAACTTTCATATCAAAATCCTCTGTGAAAGTTTTCATAACTTGCTCAACTTCGCCTTTACGGTTAAGATTGTGGTCCACAAACATACATGTTAATTGATCGCCAATTGCTTTGTGAATCAACACAGCTACTACTGATGAGTCTACTCCACCAGACAACGCGCATAGAACTTGCTTATCGCCAACTTGTTCACGAATTTTTTTCATTTCTAATTCGATAAAGTTTTGCATTGACCAGTCGCCTTTTGCATGGCAAATATCAAATACGAATTGACGCAAAAGATCATTACCGTAGACAGAGTGGCGTACTTCTGGATGGAATTGTACAGCATATAAACCGCGCTCAACATTTTGCATTGCTGAAATAGGACAAGATGTGC
Source organism: Lysinibacillus telephonicus (assembly GCF_003966145.1). Taxonomy (GTDB): domain Bacteria; phylum Bacillota; class Bacilli; order Bacillales_A; family Planococcaceae; genus Ureibacillus; species Ureibacillus telephonicus. Next base: position 11,852 of record NZ_RXNR01000073.1, on the reverse strand, counting down.
TTGTTGCAATAACTTCAAATCCTTCAGGCACTTCAGTTACAAGGTCACCATGACTCATCCATACCACTTGTTCTTTTGGAAGGTTGCCGAATAATTTATTGTCTAACGTTACGTTGATTTCCGCTTTCCCATATTCACGGTGGTCAGCTCCTTCAACTTTTCCGCCTAATGAATATGACATTAATTGCATTCCGTAGCAAATTCCTAAGATCGGTAATCCTAAATCAAAGATGGCTTCATCTACTTTAAATGCCTTTTCGTCATAAACTGAATTTGGTCCACCAGAGAAAATGATACCCACTGCGTTCATTTCTTTGATCTCTTCAGCTGTAATTGTGTGTGGATGTAATTCAGAGAAAACACCAAACTCACGAATACGACGAGTAATCAATTGGTTAAATTGGCTACCAAAATCTAGAACGACAATTTTTTCTTGTTCTTTTAACAATGGAGTTGTCATGCGCTTTTACACCTCTTCTAAAATTTGAAGGCTCCTCGTTTCATCAACATTAATATACCACGGCCAAAATTTTAAATTCATATTAATACGAATTCAACAACCGTTGAAGGTTTTAACAATATAAGAAAAGCGTAAGTGCCCTGCTCCTGTTGCTACGCTTTCGTCGCAAAAAGGCATTTTGCTTAGCCCCGACAAGCGCTGGAGGGACCTGACGAGTGTGGTTTCACACGCGGGAAGGTACCGAAGCGATCTCGAGGGGCTGGGCACTGGAGCTAGACATTACTCAAATAGATATATAATTTTTATCTTTCGAAAAGTACTTATATTGTTAAAAAAACGCGTTCAAAAAGAATACTTTCTGACGCGTTCATGTTCTAACTATAAAGACGGGCACACCTAGAAATACATAGCAATGCCCGCCGTCATAGATAAGTTATTTCAGGTAACTTAGTAGAAACATCCGAACCATATTATCGGACTTATATGAAGGCAGCCTATTTATTATTTTTCTAAATTTTACTCTTAGTATCAGTTAAAATCAACTAGTTGTCTGATTGATTAAATATTCCCAACTTTCTTTCATTTCATCAAAGTCAACTTCTCTTAAATCTTTTGCGTAAATAAATTGTTCATACGCCTTTGTAATGTTTGACATATGCTTCGTACTATAATAAGCATCCACTTCAGCAGCAAACGATTGCAACGTTTGTCCCTCTAGTCTTTTAAAGCCTTTCAACTCTAAAATTTTTAGCAATTGCAAATACATTGCTTCAAACGATGCTTCACTAAACTGTTTTTGTTTATTCATTCTTACATAAACCTTCGGAAGCCATTTACGACGAAGCTTGTAAAGCGAAAATGCGAAAAGAACTAGGACAATAAATACAAAAATAAGTACTACCTTATGCTCTTTAATAAAATCTACAAAAGTAGATAAAATGTTATTTTTTTCTGTTGTCTTTTGTTGTTCCTCTTCTTCCTCTTCAACTGTTTCATCAGGTTCAGTTTCTTCATCAACCGTTAATTCCTCTTGTTGGTAAGCATTTGTTTGCACATCATAATTAATAGTTCGAGTGTTATTAAAGCCAATTGTTGGTTCGAAGTTAATCCATCCTACATTCGGGATATATGCTTCTACCCATGAGTGTGCATCATTGTTTGTTACTTGAAATTCTTTCACTGCACCATCAGTATTAATAACATCTCCACCTGCAAATCCTTTTACCCATCGAGCAGGAATTCCTATTGAACGCAATAATACAACCATCGAAGTTGAAAAGTTATCGCAATAGCCAATTTTCGTTTCAAATAAAAACTGGTCGACATAGTCTTGGTCTTCAGCGGGAACTGCTACATTATCCGTCGAATATCGAAATCCATTTTGTCTAAAGTACATTTCAATTGCTCGAGCTTTATCGTACGGCGTTTCTTCCCCCGCAACAATCTCTTCCGCTAAATCCCTTACTCTAGAAGGCAGCGTCTCTGGTAGCTGTAAATATCGTTCCTGAATAAACGGATTCATCTCTTCCGTTGGATTTTTCAGTTCACTATAAAGATAAACCGGTTTACTGTATTGAACTAAGTAATTATCTAAAGTAATAGTACTATTATTTACTTTCGGAATAAGTTTCTCCGAGTTATCATCCATATGAAGTTCAATACTTCCATCCGCTGTTCCATCAACCTCTATCGATTTTAAACCGTATGGTTGAATTATAAATTCAAATGGGTATAAGACTTGAATCGATGCACTTTGAGTCTCTTCTTCTGGTCCAACTGGCAAGGAGTGATAAATCGGTTCATTAGGAAGGTATACACTCGCTGTTCCTACAAAGTAATCCGATTTCTCCCACCCTTTTGAAGTATAAATATCCTTCGTTTCTACACGCCAATATTGTTTTGTTTCAGCTTGTGCAAGAAATACAACAGTATCATCTGCTATAAAAGAGCCTCCAAGCCTACTATCATTTTCTCCATAGCCAACCTTCGAAACACCATCCCGGTTGTCGATTTCCTCACCCTGACCAGCAGCAGATTTAATAAATGGAACCGGGTCAGGCCATTGAGGAGGAGATTTAGGTAATAAAATCGCAACAATCCCCGAAAGTCCTATTAAAAACACAATAGGCATTACGAGTTTTATATATTTAAACCAGGCAATATGAACATTCGATTGTGAAAGAAGCCGTTTAATAAATAAAATAGAAGTCATCATTAAACCGAGCAATACAATTTTTATAATGGCATTTGAGCCATCATATTCAGTAAATGTATCGAGGGTCGCAATGAAAAATACAGTAAGTACAATGAAATAAAAAATCGTCATTCGAACCGTTATCCAATGATGAATTAAATAAATTAACATCCATATTAAAATAAAAAACAGTAATGTCCGGAATGGATCTGTTACATGCACCCAATCGGATTGGATAATGATGGCGCTATTTGTTTTAAAAATATCTAATAAAAAGAGAAAACCATCTACCGATAAAATAGATTGTCCACTATAAACAAAAACTATAAACCATGACATATACACAAGTTTAATAACCCACGAGATAGAATAGTGTACTTTAAATAAATTAAGCACAAGATTGATAGCAATGAAAAGGAGGATTAAACTTGTATATCCTGTTCCAGTCAACTCCATAATAGGAACAAGCCACTCTCGTAAAATAAAGAAAACGACAACATAATAAAGCGCTAATTCTAATCGTTTAAAATTATTTTTTTTCACGGCTTCATCACCTCCGTGAATACCTTTTCGAAGTTCGTCTTCGATATTGGGATAACCTTCACAGTTGGCAGTTTAATTCGAGATTCTAATAATTTGTCTTTTTGATCCGTAATAACAAGGCAAATGATTCCTTGTGTCAACTTTGTACTATTTACTAAAAAACGCTCCACCGATTCAGAAAGCTCTCCGGTAATTAGAGTTATTGTTGCAGAATTGTTTAATCCAATTTCATTAGCAAGAAACGAATCCAATGACTTTTTTGCATCAGGTTTTACAATCGCGAGATGCTGCATTACTTTTTCCATCTGATTTTGGGTTTTGATTTTTTGAAAGTATTGGTAGTTTTCCCCTGTGGAAAGAAATGAAATATCACCATGACTTTTTATAACACTTTGCAAAATTGATGCAGCTAAATCAACACTATATTCAAAATTTATATTAGATGATTGGTCAATTATAAGAAAAAGTTCTTGAGATTGACGATCTTCAAACTCTTTTGTACGTAATGTTTCATTTTTCGCAAATGATTTCCAATGAATCCATGAATATTTATCACCCGATTGATATTCCCTAACACCAGTTACTAACGAAGCATCCTTCACCATTGTATATGGCGATGGAACCCCGCCATGCTCAAATTGCATGTTCAAAGGTTTGTATTTCAATTCGGAAATTCGGGGATAAACAACAACCGTCTTATCCTCTTCTATAAATTTCGTCCGTAAAGTCCATCCAAAAAAATCTGTAAAAGTTAATTTTAGTCCACTGAATTGCAAATGCCCGCGCCCTACGTTTTGAAAATTATATGTCCACTCAAATTTCCTTTTCCATCCTACAAAAAATATTTGATTTGATAGTTCAATAAACTGATCATGTTCATTATTTAGCGTTCCCATTTCTTTAACGGTCAAAAAGATTAGAGGAAACCATGTTTTATTTTTAAAGCGAACCGTGACCCTAGCATTATCATCGCGTTGAAGTTTCGAAGGCTCAATTTCCCTCTGAAATTCCACTACTTGAATTGGGGCAAATGTTAGTAATAATGAATAAATCAAAAACGGGGCAATTGAGTAAAAAATAAACCAGCTAACAAACCCTCCCTGGAACATCGCATAACTAAAGGTAATGACAATAAGTAAAATAATGACGACAAGGCGTCCCCCATCGCCTAATACCCCTTTTATTTTATTCATTTTTCAGCATACCTTTTAATTGGAATAACTGCATTCGAGAGAATACGGTCTACGATACCTTCTACAGTAACACCCTCATATCTCGCTTCAGGTTTTAAAATAATGCGATGTCCGAAAACATATGGAGCTAAATATTGTACATCATCTGGTTTCACAAAATCCCGATCTTTCATTTTTGCATATGCTTGGCATGCTTTCATTAATGCGATCGAAGCACGTGGACTTACCCCAAGATAAATCTCACTCACCTTTCTTGTTGCCCTAGCCAACTGCACAATATAGCTTTTGATTGAATCATCTACATAAACATTGAGCACTTCTTCTTGCAGTTCTATAAGCTCTTCTATAGAAATTACAGGTGAAAGTTGTGTAATTGGTTCTGTTTTTTCAGCTCTACGCAGCACTTCAATTTCCTCTTGAGCAGTTGGATAACCCATCTTTATTTTTAATAAAAATCGGTCGAGCTGCGCTTCTGGCAAAGGATAAGTCCCTTCATATTCAATCGGATTTTGAGTGGCCATTACAAAAAAAGGTTTTGGAATCTGTAATGTTTCCCCATCGACTGTTACCGAAGATTCCTCCATACTTTCAAGCAATGCTGATTGCGTTTTAGGGGATGTCCGATTAATTTCATCAGCTAAAATGATATTCCCTACTATCGGTCCAGGTCTAAATTCAAACTGAAGCGTTTTCGGATTGTATATAGAAACACCTAGTACATCAGATGGAAGTAAATCAGGAGTAAATTGGATTCGTTTAAACTCTGCACTTACAGACTTTGCTAAAGCCCTTACCATCATCGTCTTCCCTACCCCAGGCACATCTTCTAGTAAGACATGACCTCCTGAAAGCAGCGCAACTACACTTAATTCTGCAACCTCTCGTTTTCCAATCATTACTTTTTCTATATTTTCTATAATTCCTTCGATTTGTTTATGCATTCAGTCACAACCTCCCAAACTATAGCGATAATAGTCAGAATATACACAAAATATAACTACAGCATAAACGAAATGTTATTCATAATACAACTAATTGTCATTAGCTATGTATAAAATTTACAAAAAAATAGATTGATTCAACATGTATTGAATCAATCTATTCAATCAATTATTCAGCAATTAACTTTTATTTTATATAGAAGTTCGGTAAGTGCTATTTCGTGATATTTTACTTCTAGCAGTTGTTATTTTAACAGAGTGTTCCAGCAGACTGTTGCAAACCTCTGCTACCGAATCTCCATCAAACTGCAACCCCTTTACAACCAAATTATTTGAATTACTTCTTACTACCTTTTGTTGATTTTGATTGTTATTTTGCTGCGTCTTTTTTTGTTTTCGTTCATTTTTACGTTTAGAAGACTGTTGAAAAGCTCCTTCTTCCATTGCACGATAAAATAATTCATTCGATTGTAAATACTGCTTTGAATTTCTAAAAATACTGCTTGGTGTTGATTGAACTCTTGTCGTTTTCAATTAGCACTTACCTCCCTTCCTTATATCTTTTTTCCTATATTATTTTTTATTATCGGCAATAAAAATTAAAATTTAAGACATGTTAACTATTTCCGTTTACTTTATTTTACAACAAAAAAATAGTGTAGATAAAGACTTAAGCCCTTTATCTACACTATATGAAAAATCATTCCCAAAAATGATCAAAAATCGTAATCGGTAAATGACGTTTATGTTGAGATTTTAAATAATGACCTTCGATTATTTCTCTAGCTTCCTGCGGCACTTCTTTACCTTCTAAATAATCATCAATCACTTCATACGTTACACCCAATGCCGTTTCATCAGGAAGGGCAGGTCTTTCCTCTTCCAAATCTGCAGTAGGTGTTTTTAAATATAAATGCTCCGGACAATTTAAATGGGCTAAAATTTGTTTTCCTTGGCGTTTGTTAAGTCGGAAAATAGGAGTTAAATCAACCCCGCCATCCCCGTATTTCGTATAAAATCCAGTAACCGCTTCTGCAGCATGGTCTGTTCCAACTACAACTCCACCATGCATTGCTGCAATAGAATATTGAACTTTCATTCGTTCACGGGCTTTCTCATTGCCTTTTGCAAAATCACTTAAGCGGACTCCTGCATCCGCTAATGATTGAACACTAGCATCAACAGCATTCTTAATATTAATTGTAAAGACCTTTGTTGGCTGAATAAATGCGATTGCATCCTGGCAATCCTGCTCATCCGCCTGCACTCCATACGGAAGTCGTACCGCAAATGTAGAATATTTTTGTTCTCCAGCCTCTTCATTTAATTCATCAACTGCAATCTGCACCAGCTTTCCAGTTAGTGTTGAATCCTGTCCGCCACTTACTGCAATAACAAATGCTTTTAAGAAAGAATGTCTTTTTGCATATTTTTTTAAAAAATCAACTGATTTACGAACTTCTTCTTCTGGATTAATTTCTGGCAAAACTTTCAATTCTTCTATTATTTGTTTTTGCAAGTCTCCCACTAATCATCACTCCTTTAAAGATTTTCAATATCATGAACCATATTTCGAACCTCTTGAATATTTTTCATCTTGTTATCCCAACATTTTTGGCTCAAATCAACTGGATATTCCTCAGGATTTAATGAACGTTTATATTCATCCCATAATAACTCTAAATTATCAAATGCATATTGCCGCATTTCATTTACCGAAGGGCTTTCGTATATAATTTCACCTTCGGCAATTACTTTATGGTGCAGTTCCTTTGCCTCAAAGTTCGTTACAAATTTTGAAATAAACGTATGAACAGGGTGGAACATTTTAATTCGTTCTTCTTCATGTATATTTTCATCTGACATGGCAATATAATCGCCTTCTGCTTTCCCATTTTCACGGTTAATTATTCGATACAATTTTTTCAACCCCGGTGTAGACACCTTTTCAGCATTTGCTGTAATTTTAATCGTATCTTCCATTTCACCGTTTTCATTTTCAATGGAAACCATTTTGTAAACTGCGCCTAAAGCAGGTTGATCATAAGCAGTAATTAACTTTGTTCCAATGCCCCAAGAGTCAACCTTTGCACCCTGGGCTTTTAGGTTTAAAATGGTATATTCATCTAAATCATTTGATACGATAATTTTTGCGTTTGTGAATCCAGCTTCATCTAACATGCGTCTTGCTTCTTTAGATAAAAATGCAATATCCCCACTATCCAATCGAATTCCGACGAAATTAATTTTATCTCCCAATTCCTTCGCAACTCGAATGGCTGTCGGAACACCAGATTTCAAAGTATTATACGTATCAACTAAAAATACACAATCTTTATGTCGTTTAGCATAAGAATGGAATGCATCATAATCGTTTTTATACGCTTGCACTAATGCATGAGCGTGTGTACCTGACACAGGAATATTAAAAATTTTGCCTGCACGCACATTGGAAGTTGAATCAAACCCTCCAATAATGGCAGCTCGCGCCCCCCAAATTGCAGCATCCATTTCCTGTGCTCTACGTGTTCCAAATTCCGCTGCGCTTTCATTCTTAATAATTTGTTTAATGCGGCTCGCTTTTGTTGCAATCAACGTTTGATAGTTCACGATATTTAATAGTGCTGTTTCGATTAACTGAGCTTCTACAAGCGGAGCTTCAATCCGTACGATTGGTTCGTTTGCAAAAACAAGCTCACCCTCCAGCATAGAATATACAGAACCAGTAAAACGGAGATTTTTTAAGTACTCTATAAAATCATCCTTATATCCAAGTTCTTCAGATAAATAAGCGATATCTGTATCAGAAAAACGGAAATTCCGTAAATATTGAAGCATACGTTCTAATCCTGCAAACACTGCATAACCATTTCCGAAAGGTAATTTTCTAAAATACAACTCAAAAATCGCCTTTCGGTTATGAATTCCATCTGCCCAATAGCTTTCTGCCATATTTATTTGGTATAAATCCGTGTGTAATGTTAAACTGTCATCAACATAATTCGATTTCATCTGATGCCCCTTCTTCCAGTTTCATAATTAGTCATAGTATACACTATTTAACATTAAACGAAATATTGATTTATACTCCATTCATTTCCTTCGCCACACCATTATATGTTACATTTTCTCACACGAAAATTCCAAGCAAAAAATTCCAGTTATTTTTTCAGAACAAATTTCCGTCATATGTTAACGCTACCATCTTATTTAATACTAGATTTTTAGAAAATCACATTATTTCACGTTATATTTCCTAACATAAATTTTAAATTATCTATTGATTTTTTTCTTTAAAGCTATTATCATGTTAGATATAATAACACATAAAAATAATGGGTAAGACGAATTAACTCCTATCAGGGTTAGAAGTATACTTAGCCATCTTCTAACTCTCCCTTCTTCTTAATGTGTTATTATCTCCTCTTTGTAGATTACTAGTCTTGTTCCCCTTAGCAAGCTAGTTATCAATATAACCTTTAAGCTAACTCGTGCCCCCAAATTTTTGCGAGTTAGCTTTTTTCTGTCCTCTGAAATTATTTCTTTAATATAGAAGGAAGCATTGCAAGTATAATAATTTTATAAATCTTCGACAAACTAAATTACATATTACGCAAGAAGCTAAGCACAAAAACTTACTTGCAGATAACTTATATACTAATTCGTTTTTCAATATTTTATCTTCAAACTTAACAATAATCGTTATAATAGGTTTAAAAAGCCATTTAATTATTCTAGGAGTAAAATATGACACAACCTAATGAAACAGCAATTAAGTTTGAAAATGTTTGTTATGAAGTTGATCAGCTATCGATTTTGAATAATATTACGGGGGTATTTTATAAAGGCAAAATTACAACACTCGTCGGCCCATCTGGTGCTGGGAAAACAACATTATTAAAAATGTGCAACGGCTTAATTTCCCCAACAGAAGGTGAACTTTTTATCCAAAACCAGCCAATAACTTCTTTTGAGCCAACATCTCTTCGAAAAAGTGTCGGCATCGTTTTGCAAAGTGCACCAATTATTAGAGGTACCGTTTATGACAACCTCGCTTTGCCATTTAAGCTGCAAAACAAAAAATTCACAGAGGCAGACGCATTCAACTCATTGGAAGGAGTTGGTCTTAATAGCAGCCTCTTATATAGAAAAGCTTCAGATTTATCAGGTGGTCAGCGCCAGAAATTATCAATCGCAAGGACACTTATTAATCGACCGCAAATTTTGTTGCTAGATGAAATTACATCTGCACTTGACCCTACATCTGTACATGAGATAGAACAGCTCATTTTAAAAATTAACAAAAAATATAATGCAACAATCATTTGGATTACTCACAATATCGATCAAGCTAAACGGCTCGGCGATTTTACTTGGATTATGATGGAGGGGCAATTATTGGAAAGTGGTGAAAGCAGTATTTTAAGTAATTCATCAAACGAACTGGTTTATCAATTTGCTGTTGGGGGGGAAAAGGAATGACTTATACTGCATTATCTTTAACATTAATATTTGTACTTATCCCCCTAATCCTTTCAAAATCTTTAAAATTAGGTCTTGAAAAAGATACAGTTATTGCAACTGTTCGTTCCGTTATTCAATTACTTGCTGTAGGTTATGTATTAAAATTTGTTTTTGAGGCAAATAGTAATATTTATATACTGCTAATGATTGCATTAATAATTATTGCTGCAACGTTAAATGCTAGAAAAAAAGGGAAAGCTATTAAAGGGATAACATGGAAAATAGCAGTTACTTTCATTATGATTGAGGTAGTGACCCAAGGTATTTTACTCGGTCTTAATATTGTTCCCGCTACTGCACAATATATTATTCCAATCAGCGGGATGTTAATCGGGAATTCCATGGTATTATCTATACTATTTTTAAATCGTTTCTCTGCAGAAATTGAAACAAGCCGCGATGAAATTGAATTAATCTTGTCACTTGGAGGAACACCAAAGCAAGCAATTCAAAAGCAGCTGACTGATTCAATAAGAGCAAGTATGATTCCCACAATAGAAAGTCAAAAAACAATCGGCCTAGTTCAATTACCCGGAATGATGAGCGGACAAATAATTGGGGGTGCAGATCCTATTCAAGCAGTTCAATTTCAACTTTTAATTATTTTCGGATTGTTAACAACAGCGACATTAACGAGCATTTTAATAGGTTTTTTAAGTTACCCTACATTATTTAATGAACGCATGCAAATACTAAGGAAAATATTATACTAATATTAGAATATTTAAACTATTTGAAATCACTTAATATTATTTTGTTCTGTGATATAATTATTTTCAAAAAAGAAAGAGGTACTAATTATGCCAGTATTACGCGATTTTTTCATCCACTTATCTGAAAACCAATTATTAAATAGTGCTGCTCAAAGGTACGGTCTAAAACTTGGTGCACAAAGTGTAGTTGCAGGAACAAATATTCCTGAAGTTATCGAAAGCATTAAAGAATTAAACAGACATGGAATTTCTTGTACAGTTGATAACTTAGGTGAGTTCGTTTATGAAAAATCTGAGGCTACAAAAGCAAAAAATCAGATTTTAGATGTAATCGAAGCTATTCATGAACATGGTGTAGATGCACACATTTCTGTAAAACCCTCTCAACTTGGTTTAGACATTGACTATGATTTTTGCTTTGACAACTTAATGGAAATCGTAGGAAAAGCACACGAATACAATATGCATGTCAACCTAGACCAAGAAACTCTTGACCGTCTTCAACCTACATTTGATTTGATGGAAAAAATATCTGAAACTTATGACAATGTTGGTACTGTTATTCAAGCTTACTTCTTCAACGCAAAAGAAAACATTGAAAAATACAAAGACTACCGTCTTCGCATTGTAAAAGGTGCCTATAAAGAGCCTGCAAATGTAGCTTACCAAGATAAAAATGATATTGATTTAAACTTTATTGAATTAATCGAATATCACTTATTACATGGTAAATTTACTTCAATCGCAACTCATGACCATAACGTTATTAACCACGTAAAACAATTTGTTAAGGAAAACAACATTCCAAATGACAAATTTGAAATCCAAATGTTATACGGATTCCGTAAAGAAATGCAATTAGAGCTTGCAAAAGAAGGTTACAACTTCTGTACTTATGTACCATTCGGTAATGACTGGTATGGTTATTTCATGCGTCGTTTAGCTGAACGTCCGCAAAACGTAAAACTTGTTACAAAACAAGTATTCACTAAGAAAACAAACACAGTTATCGGTTTAACTGCTGCTGCGTTCTTACTAGGTCGTTTAACTAAAAAAAATCGATAAGATAAAAATAAAGGGGCTGGGACATAACTAGCTTCAAATAAAGAGAAAGGTGAATTTGAGTTCCCTCAAATTCACCTTTCTCTCTTTTTTCACATTATTTCTTCTGTTCCCTTAGTTAATGGCCGTGAATTTTCTTAAATTCACGGCCATTAACGCAAGACCCATTTCATTTTCAACCTTCGATTTTCCTCGCACAGAAAATCGAGTGAAACGCAAATT
>NZ_RXNR01000072.1 GCF_003966145.1 Lysinibacillus telephonicus | reverse complement strand
ATTCATAGACGGAGTCCTCCTGTGTGATGATGGGTCAATGGCTGTTGACACTCATGCATCATACTAGAGGGCTTTTTTTATTTCAAGACCCTGAAAATCCTTCTAACAGGAATGCTCCTTTCTACATTTATTGTTCATTACTAAAACATTTAATATGCAAAATCATGTAGAGGAAACCAATAACAATTATATAAAAACCGTAGCTATACTACGATTTATCCATCGTTTAATTAAAAACTATTTTATCATATATTGGTAAATATTACATTTATTTTAATAGGTTTTTGTTTTACTATTTTATGCATAAAGTATGATTTTTAGAACAAATAAGGAGTATTCAACCTAGACCAAAGTCTTGATTAAAAATATCTTTAAAGAAGGAAATATACTTATGATGATTAAAAAAACTACCCTAAATTGTAGGATAGTAATTGTGATTGTATTTTTTATTTAGGAATTGTTCCATTTACCCCTTGAACAAACCAATCCATTGCTAAAATTTCTTCAATTGTCATCACTTCCCCTTCAGCAACACGTAATTCACCAGTATTGTCGTAAATTGGACCAGTAAACACCTCTAAGTTTCCATCAAGAATTTCTTGTTTTTTCTCGTTAACTAAATCTTGTACTTCTTGTGGTACATTTTTACCAAATGGTGCTATATCAGCTAACCCCTCTTTTATACCACCTAAGTAAGAATGGGATTCCCAGGTACCATCAATCCAGCTTTGAACGACATCGACATAATAAGGTCCCCAGTGAATAATTGGATTTGTAATATACGTATCTGGAGCATATTCACTCATATCAGCATCATTCCCCATACCCCAAACACCACGTTCCGCTGCTGCTTGAATTCCTGCTGGAGAATCTTGATAGTTTGCCAATACATCAACACCTTGGTCTAGTAAGCTAATAGCTGCCTGTCTTTCAACGGTTGGGTCGAACCAAGTATTACTCCAAATAACAGATACTTCAGTATTAGGATTTACACTTTGTGCAGCTAATGTAAATGCGTTAATTGTAAAAATGACTTCAGGAATTGGAAATGCACCAACATAACCAATTTTACCATTTTCAGTTAATGAACCTGCAGCAATTCCGGATAAATAACCTGATTCAAAGCCCTTCACTTGATAAGTAGCAACATTATCTGCTGTTTTGTAGCCTGTTGCATGCATGAAAATAACATCTGGATACTTTTTAGCTACATTAATGGTTGGATTCATATAACCATAACTCGTTGTAAAAATAATATCATGATTTTGAGCAAGTTCTTCAATAACTCGTTCTGCATCAGGTCCTTCAGGAATATTTTCGACAGTAGTTGAAGTAATTCCAAATGTTTCATCTACCAATTGTCTACCTTCGTCATGTGTCATTGTCCAACCACCATCAGCAGGAACTCCAATATAAACAAATGCAACTCTAGGTACTTTTTCTTCTGCTGTTTCAGTTTGTTCAGTTCCATTAGTTGTATCCGCTTCAGCTTCGACAGGTTCTTCTTGAGGTTCTTCAGTTGCCTGAGAACAAGCTCCTAATACAAGGATTAACATTGAAAATAATGCTGCAAATATAAAGTTCTTCAAATTATTTTCCTCCTAACTCATCATATCTTTTTTATATTTAATACTTATAAACCGACCGTCACCTCCCTTTGTGATTTACGAGTCTAAAAGATTATTAAAGTCGTTGTTCACGGAAGTACGGATTTCCTAGGGATTTTGGTTCAACAGAAGGTTTATTTCTATTTTTCCAACCAATGAACATAAGAATAAAAATAGTAGCAGCGTATGGAATCATCTTTAAAAAATAAGATGGTATATTAAATTCATAAATTTGCATGCGGAACCCAAGCGAATCCAATCCTCCGAAGAAATACGCACCAAAAAGTGCATAGATAGGATTCCAGCGGGCAAATATGATCAAAGCAATTGCAATCCATCCTCTTCCGGACGTCATTCCTTCAATCCAGTTCGGTGAATACACCATAATAAGATAAAATCCGGCAACACCCATTAGCATAGATCCTGCTATTACATGAAAGTATCGATATGCAGCAACAGAAATTCCCATGGCATCAGAAGTTGATGGATTATCACCAACAGCTTTTAAATGGAGACCCCATGCCGTTTTATACATGTAAACGTATAGAATGATAGATAATGCAATACTAAGCCATATAAAAATATCTAGTCCGGAGAAGATTTGTCCTATAATAGGAATTGCATCCAGCCAGTCCAATTCAACTTTTGGAATAGAAACAGGAATTGGGACTCCCGCAACCGATTTCCCTAGATAAGCACTTAATCCCGTTCCAAATAACGTAATGGCTAATCCACTTACTGTTTGATTAGCACGCAATGTAATGCAAAGAAATGCATGAAGCAAACCAAGAAATCCTGTAGCAATTAACACAACAGCCAAGGTAATAAATAAATTATTTGTTTGAATAAAAACTATCGCTGACATTACTGCACCGATTAACATAATGCCTTCTGTTCCTAAATTAATTACTCCTGCTTTTTCATTTAAAATGCCGCCTAAAACCGCAAATAGTAATGATGTTCCTCCAGAAATTGCAGCTGCGATAATTAGTGGGATTATTTCCATCGAATCACCCCTTATATTTTCTGATAATTCTGACTTTTAATCTCCTAATCTACCTTTTTCAATTTAAATTTACTTAACATTTCCCCGCCGATTAAGCAAAATAAAATTGCACCTTGTAGCATGTTAGAAAAAGAAGATGGCAACCCAATTGTTTGTACACTATACCCTCCAACTATTAAGGAACCTATAAAAACAGAAGTAATAATCATCCCCCATGGATTTAGTTTAGCCAGCCATGCTACGATAATCGCTGTATAGCCATAGCCCGGGGATATTCCATACATCAAACGTCCCGCCACACCTGATACTTCTATCGCACCTGCAAAGCCGGCTAATCCCCCACTAATCATCATAACGATGAGAATATGCTTCGTAATGTTTATTCCTGCATTTTTTGCTGCAACAGGATTAGCACCAAGCAGCCTTAACTCATACCCCCAACGAGTTTTTGCGAGGAAAAAGGCAAATAGTATGACAGCTGCCAATGCGAAAATAAGTCCAAAATGCAACCGTGTTCCACCTAAACTCGCAAGCAGTTGATATGGTGTAAATTCCTGAGTTCCAGGAAAATTAAAACCTTGTGGGTCTCTCCATGGTCCGTAAACTAAATAGTCTAAAAGTAAAAGAGCGATATAATTTAACATTAAAGATGAGATTAATTCATTTACTTGAAAATATGTTCGAGGAATTGCTGTGCATAATCCCCAAATTGCTCCTGCAGCAAATCCGACAACCATCATAACTGGAATGTAAAGTGCTCCCGGTAGATTAGGTAAGAAAATCGTAACTGCAGTTGCACCGATTGCTCCTAAAATAAATTGTCCTTCTGCCCCAATATTCCAAATAGCAATTTTATATGCTATCGCCACTCCAAGCCCGCATAATAAAAGTGGGATTGCTTTAACAATCGTTTCACTAATGCCAAAGCTAGACCCGAATGCTCCGGCAAGCATTTTGCCATACACAGTAATTGGGTTCATTCCATTAAAAAGGATAAAGACTGCACATATCATAAGTGCAACAATGATTGAAATAATCGGTACCCACCAGCTTCCGCCTTTTTTGTGAGCATCATATTCTAATCGAAATGGAACATTTCCAAGTTTCTTGTTGTCTTGTTTCAGCTCAACAGGCAGCGGTTCAAACGACGATTTCTGGCTCATAGAATGCTCCTTCCTTATAGTTTAATCCGGCCATCAATTGACCGATAACTTCGCGATTAGCTTGTCCCCGGTCAATTACTCCATTAATCTTCCCATTATATAACACAAGAATTTTATCTGATAATTGCATAACTTCTTCTAAGTCTTCAGAAATTAATAGAACACCACTGCCTGAATCTCGTAATTGGACGAGCATTTCATGGACTGCTTTTGCAGCACCAACATCTAGCCCTTGCGTTGGATGTACCGCAATCATTAGTTTAGGATTTATATCAATCTCTCGTGCGAATAATAACTTTTGCTGATTCCCACCTGAAAGCTGGGCAACAGGACTAACCATATCAGGTGTACGAACATCAAATTTTTTTATTAGGTTTGCTGCCCATTCCATATTCTCTTTCTTTTTCATAAGACCAAACTTTGCACGAGCATTTGATCTGTAGGTTTTCATCATCAGATTATCAATTATTCCTAAGCTTCCTGCGAGTCCACTTTTCATACGATTTTCCGGTATATGTGCAATTCCTTTATCAATTAATTGTTGTACAGAAGGAGCTGTTAATTTTTCGTTATTAAAAACAATTTGACCAGAGTACAATTGCATTAATCCTGTTAACACTTCAGCAAGTTCTTTTTGTCCATTACCCGCTACACCAGCTACTCCAACAATCTCATATTCATGTACGGAAAAGTTTATACGATCAATTGCATTAATTCTCAGTTTTGTTCGAACTACTAGGTTTTGTACATCTAGGATTGGTTTGCCTTTTTCAATCACTTTAATGGAAAAGCCCTCGTCTGCCATGTTTTGGCCTACCATTAAGTTTGCAAGTGATTGAATCGTTGCCTCCTCCTTCGACATTTGAGCAATCATTGTTCCCTTTCTCATAACAGAAATCTGATCTGCTATTGTCATAACTTCTTTCAATTTATGGGTAGTAATAATCATTGTTTTACCGTTTCGCTTTAATTCCTGCATCGTTAAAAATAATTGTTCAACTTCTCCAGGAGTTAAAACAGATGTCGGTTCATCAAAAATAATGATTTCCGCACCGCGATATAACGTTTTTACAATTTCAACACGTTGCTGCTCCCCGACAGATAATTGCCATATAGGGACTTTGGTTGGAAATGTAAGCCCATACTTATCGGCAAGTTCTTCTATCTCCTCTATCTTTTTCTTCATCCAAGAAGAGCCACGCCACTTATTGCTTTTTTCTCCTAAAATGATATTTTCAACCGCTGTTAATGTATCAACAAGTCTAAAGTTTTGATGAACCATCCCAATCCCTAGTTCCATTGATTCTTTTGGAGACCGAATTCTGCTAAGCTTACCGTTAATATAAATGTCGCCGCTATCTGCACGATAAATGCCGCTAAGCATACTCATAATCGTACTTTTGCCAGCACCATTTTCACCGAGCAGCGCATGAATCTCACCTTTTTTCACTTCAAAATTGACATGGTTGCTCGCTACAACTTCTCCAAATGTTTTCACGATATCTTTCATTTCAATTACATTTGCAGATTGACTCAAAGGTCTGGCCTCCTTTCACTAATAAGTTATCACTCTTGTACTGCCACTTTAGATTTAGCTAAACTTTGAATTGCTCGTATAATTCCACCGTATCCTGTACAACGGCATAAATTCCCTGCCAATGCCTCTTTAATATCTGCCTCTGTTGGATCAGGATTAGTCGATAATAGAGATTTTACGGTCATAATCATACCTGAAGTACAATAGCCGCATTGAAAGCCTCCCTCTTTTAAAAATGCTTGTTGAACCTCATCAATCGTCACCCCAACCAATCCTTCAATCGTTGTAATATGTTTACCATTTACTTGATAAGCCATAAGCAAACATGCATTCACTAATACGCCATCTACAAATACTGAGCATGCACCACATCGGCCAATTCCACATGACACTTTTGGCCCTATCAAGTTTAGATGATCTCGTAATAGGTTAATAAGCTTTATTGTTGGATTAACCTGTAATTCATATTGTTCGTCATTAATAGTTAATTTTAGTGCTATCGTTTGGCCTTCATTTAAAGTAAAAGGATTATCGATTACCCTATTTTTCATATCCATTCAAGCATCCCCCTCGATTCAATGTGCTCAAGTATTTCCTCTGAAGAAATCGGCAGTTTTGATACCCAGCATCCAATTGCATCATGAACAGCTTTAACAATGGCAGGCGTTATGGCAATCGTTCCAATCTCACCAACACCTCTTGGACCATAGGAATCTCCCTCATACAATTCTTCTATGGCGTAAACATTTGTCTCAAACGGAACTTCTGCAATATTTGGAATTAAATAAGAATCAAAGTTTTGAGCTACATATTGTGCATCCTTCATTTTTGCTTCCTCTAAAAGTGTATATCCAAGCGACATTATTCCTCCGCCTTCAATTTGTCCTCGGTAGCCATGCGGACTTATAACAGGACCTGCAGAAACAACATGATCAATAGATAAAACCTTCACCTTGCCAGTTAGTAAATCCACCTCTACATCCACTTTGACTCCTCCAAAGGAATATAGGAAATGCCCGCCACTTATTGCATCAGGTGTTACAGGAAAATGAAAACTTGTTTCAACAGTATTATCTATTAATTGCTCCACACATTCTTTGTACGTAAGACAAGGACCAGCTTGCTTCTCAAAACACCAAACACCACCTGGTCCTAGGTATAAGCTTTGTTCAGGTAAATGAAGCATTTTACCTGCATGATGAAGTATTTTTTGCTTAAATGGATCTTTCAATTTTTGAAGTGATTGCCAAACGACGCTCGTACCGCGGGAAGCTGTTATCGAACCAGATGATGGAACAACTGCTGTATCGCCAATAACTATTTTTACATCTTCCTTACTACATCCAATCTCCTCGACAACTAGGTTCTCAATTACAGATAGGAGACCTTGACCACATTCTTCAAAACCGAATGAAATTTCAATTTGTCCTTCTTTATTTAATGAAAGTCTTCCCCCTGCACTATCCAAACGTCCAAAACCAAGACCACCACCGTGCATAGCTATGGCAATACCTGTTCCGTAACGCTTCCATTGAGAATTTGAATATTGCTTATTAGTTTTTTCATACAGCTTCTGAATACCGTTCAAAACTTGTGCAGCACCATCTGTAGGGGCAATACGCTGACCTAATGGACCTTTATCAGTAGCTTTTCTTAAGTTTATTTTTCGAATTTCAATTGGATCTATTTGCAATAACTCCGCTAGACGATCTAACTGGCTCTCTAGTGCAAAGGTTATTTGATTGCCGCCAAAACCTCTAAACTCACCAGACACGCCATTATTTGTAAATACTGAAACACCTTCTGTTTCAATATTAGGAATAATGTATGGACCAGCTGCATGTTCTATTGAAAAATCTAATACTGCAGGCCCTAAAGTTGTATAAGCGCCCTTATCAGCAATGATTTTTACTTGATGAGCCAATATTTTTCCTGTACGATTAGTTCCAGTTTTTACTGTAATTTTCATCGGATGTCGTTTGATGCTTGTTTTAAATGATTCCGTTCTGGAATTGTGGATTTTCACAGGTCTCTTAGTTGCTAACGCAAGGAGTGCAGCATAAGGCTGTATGTTCAATTCATCTTTACCACCGAAGGAACCGCCCATAGGACTAGACACAATTCGAATCATCTTTTCCGGCAACCCTAGTATTCTTGATAGTTGGAAACGATCTCGATAGCCGTGCTGCGTTCCTGCGTAGACTGTAATCGCACCGTCATTTTCTGGTACGACAACTCCACCTTCAGTTTCCATATAAGCATGTAATTGTCTAGGAACTTCATATGTTTCTTCTACTATAGCTTCACACTGTTCAAATGCTTGTTGTATATTTCCTTCGCTAAACATCGCTTGGTGGCAAATATTCCCTCCAACATGAAGCTTGAATGCTTGTGGTTTTAAAGCTTGTTCTGGAGAGTCAATTATCGGTAATTCCTCGTAAATTACTTCAATTAGTTTTAACGCATTTTCTGCCGCTTGAATGGAATGTGCAGCAACACAAGCAACAGCGTCTCCAATATAACGGACCTTATCTTCACAAAGTACAGGCTGGTCTGCAACAATAATTCCAAAACGGTTCATGCCTGGAACATCGTTATATGTAAGTACAGCTTCGACTCCAGGTAATTTTATTGCTTTATCTGTGTTAATCGAAATAATTTTGGCATGCGGATATGGGCTTCTTAACACTTTGCCATAAAGCATGTTCGGAAAAGTCAAATCCGTTAAATATTTTAGATTGCCTGTTACTTTAGAGTAGCCGTCAGGTCGTACTCTACCTTCTTTTTCAACAATGTTAGATTTCATATATATGACCCTCTCCTTGGCTACTAATTGTTAATTTGCTTTTTAGCTCAGCAACAATGAGATTAGCAGCTATTTTCTTTCGGTATTCACTTGATATAAAACTATCCTCAACTGCATTAAATTCATTTGTTATCGATGAATAAACTGCTTTCCAATTGATTTCTTCACCTGTTTTGCCATTTAGCAATTGCTCTGTTTTTTCCAATCGTTTAGGTTCGTTGTCTCCTCCCCCAACAGCAAGCCTTACAATATTTAAAACACCTTTTTCATCCCACTTGATTTTTCCGGATACTGTTAATATTGCTGCAGTAAACGTTTCTCTTCGACCTATTTTTCGATAAAATGAAAAGCATGTTTTTTCATTTACTTCAACTGGCAATTCAATCTTTACCAATAGTTCATTTCCTGTAATCTGTTTATTTTGCAGCCAATCCCAAAGGTCAACTATTATGGAACTATTTGGTCCCTGAATATACAATTTTGCTTCCATCGCTAATAACAAAGGAATTAGATCACCTATTCCTCCCATTACATTTCCTCCAATTGTTCCACGATTTCGAACAGCTGGAGCGGCGATTGTTTTCAATGCGTTGCATAAAATAACATTTTCTTTTATAAGTGAATTATTTTGATAGCTTCCTAAAGTTGTTAATGCTCCAATGGATAAAACATTATTCTTCAATTTAACTTCCTTTAATGAAGATATTTGTTCAAGACTGATAAGATGTTGGGCCATTTTCCGGCCATTCATCCATTGAAGTTGCAATAATGTTGCACCAGAAGCAAACTCCGCCTCTATACCAAACTGTTTTTTTAGGTCAATAGCCTCTTCGACAGTTACTGGCATCCAAATAAAAGGAGTTTTTGGTTCTAATCCATCAAATTGATATACCATTTGTGAAAACCTCCTCTAAATATGTATTTAAAACGTAATTGGATAAAATGATGTGATTCTAAGCTTGTAGGTTGAATTTGGAGTAAAAGAAGCGAAATTTTGGATGATAGGCACTATAAATGTAATTCATGTAACATTATCTAACATAATAACAAGGGGATTTTCAATTGTCATTAATATTTTTTCCCAATTTTCAAAATATTTTTAGTGAAAATAACTAAAAAGACAAATAGTTAACTAAAATGCGTTATAAAATCTTACACAAAATCTTATATCAATAAACAATCTATACTTATTTGCAAGCCTTTTACCTTTAGGTTTTGTATAACAAAATATTATAATTGCAAAGCTGCTAATAAAAACAGGATAATTGTTACTGAAAAAACAGGAGGAAAAAACGGAGACTATATTCGAGAATAACTAACGGGAAAGGAAGCCTAAATAGATTTTCCTTATTTTAAGAAGATGAGTTTCTGAAACAAGCATAAAAACAAACAAAGGGGCTGGGACATAAGTGGATTTTTTGTAAAAATTCGCTTTTATCATTAATAAGAATTTGATAATTTTTGAAAATTGATTGGAGTGAAGGGGCGAGTGTAGCTGCCGGCTGCGCCTTTCGCTACAGAGCAATGTTTTTCTGTACCGAAAGCGAAGCGTCAGGTACAAAGCTTCCTGCGGGAACAGCCCGTGACTCGAGACCCCGCAGGAGTGTAGCGACGAGGAGGCTCTGGGCCAGCCCTGGATGCGCGTCCCCGGAACGGAAATCAATTTCCCACTTAGCAAAAAAACGTCATTTTTCTCATCAAGAAAAATGGCGTCTTTTAGTTTTGTCCCAGCCTCTAAAAATATACTCAGATTAATTGCACCATAGGTCACAATTTATTAAAGTAAATAAATTAATCGATTGTTGTTACATAACATTTAAGTAAAAATAAAGTTGTTAAATTTGAAATGCAATTAGTTATAACATATTCCCATTTTTTAATGTTATAGCTTGTATAATAATATATCTTCCTTTTGTTCAGAATGAGGTATTAGAATTATTCATTGTATCAAACAGTAGTTGTGAGTAAGGGTGAGTAAGTTGTTCACGTTCCCAATACGTGAAACTCTCTACAATTTCCCCTTGGTACATTACCGCTACACGATCACAAAATTGCTTAGTGGATTGTAAATCATGTGTAATAAATAGATAACTAAGCCCATCTTGGATTTGGATCCTTTTCAAAATTTCTAAAATCGACTTTTGTGAATTACTATCTAAACTTGCAATGGATTCATCAAAAATAATCAGCTCTGGCTTAACAGCTAACGCTTTAGCAATACATACACGTTGCTTTTGCCCACCACTCAATTGATTGGGAAAATACTTCAAATGTGACTTGTCCAAACCAACTAAATGCAATAGTTTAATACATTCTTCAAGCCAATCCCTTTCATCTGGAAAGAAATTTCGAATGGGCTCTGCTAGTATTTCTTTAATACACATTTTAGGATGCAATGACGCTGAAGAATCCTGCATTACCATTTGAATGTTTTTATACAACGTAAAATCTTTCAATTCTTTTGTATGGATGTTGTGCCCCTTCCATAGAACCTTTCCGGAAGTTATTTTTTCAATTCGCATAATACATTTTGCAATGGTACTTTTCCCGCTTCCACTCTCACCAACCAATGCAAGACACTCACCTTTTGAAATTGCAAAGCTAACATTTTTAACAGCGACTTTTTTCTTTATATTCCCTCTTCTTAATCGTAAAGGATATTCTTTTGTAACTTGCTTTAATTCTAGCAATGTCATAAAAGCACTCCTCCTTCATTCATATGAACGACACGGTCTGCATATTTATTCACACTGTTTTCATCATGTGAAATGAGAAGTATTGTTAATCCAAGGTTACACTGTAATTGTTTTAATAACTCTAGTATTTTTTCACGGTTCACTATATCAAGAGCAGTTGTTGGTTCGTCAGCAATTAGTATTTTCGGCTGTAAACTTAACATCATCGCTAACAATACTCGCTGCCTCATCCCTCCACTAAGCTCAAACGGATATGAATCAAGAACTTCTTCAGGTTCTTTGAAACCGACTTGAGTTAGCAAGTTAAGTAAAAGCTGTTCAACTTCTTTTTTTGAGCCTACTTTTCTATGTCGAATAGTTTCCAACATCTGCTTTTTTACTAACCTAATCGGATCTAATCCGTTTAATGAATGTTGAATCATCATCGCTATATTCTCTCGTCTTAAATTTTCGAATTGCTTCTCATTAAATTGTATAATATTTTTACCTTCAAATAGAATTTGACCTTTTGTTACACTTAATCCTTTGTCTAACAATCCAACTAATGCATGTGCAATAACACTTTTACCTGCACCACTTTTTCCAGTCATTGCAACCATTTCTCCTGGATATAACTTAAATGATACATCTTGTATAATTACTTTCCGCTGTTGTTTTTGTTTATATGTAACTTCTAAATGGTCAACCTTCAATAAGGGGCTTCTATCCAAAACCTCATACCTCCTTACTAAAAGTTATGTCGTGTTTCCCAAGTCTTTCACTTACTAATTGGCAAGATAAAACAAACAATACAATTGCTAAACCAGGAAAGAACATAACGTATGGGGAAATTTGAAAATAATCTGTCGCATCATTTAACATAGCACCCCATTCAGGCGTTGGCGGCTGAGAACCTAATCCTAAAAAAGAAAGGCTGGCAATATTTAAAACAATCTTTCCTAAATCTAGCGCACTAAAAACAAGAATAGGCATCGCTATTTGAGGAAGTATATAACGCTTTAAAATACGAAAATGAGAATTCCCAGCCATTCTAGCCGAGAAAATATAATCCTCTTGAGATATTTTTATAACAAGACTCCGAATAAAGCGTACATAGCTTGCCCAACGTACCACTACAATAGCGAAAATCATATTTACTAAGCCAGGCCCTAATAATCCCACAATGGCTATCGTTAGTACAATATCTGGAATAGCTAAAGTGCTATCGATGATTCGCATCATAAAATTATCTGAACGCCCTCGAACATATCCTGTTAACAGTGCGATTGGAACACTAATCAACATCGTAAAGAACATAATAATTAAAGCAGATGTAGCACTTATTCTTATGCCATATATAATACGAGATAAGATACAACGCCCTAGATGATCAGTACCGAAAGGATAAGTCCAACTCGGTGACTGTAATCTAGCAGCTAAATTAACTGCCAAAGGATCATGAGGCGCAATCCATGGTGCAAATAATCCCAACAAAGAAATACTTAATAGGATAACCAGCCCTACAAGCAAACCAATATTTACTTGCTTCAATCTCTTTAACATCACCTGGCTACCTCCTATTTAAACGTGGATCAATGATTAAATAGATAAAATCTACTAACATATGAATTGCTACAAATAATATAGCAGCAAAAACAACGTAACCTTGAATGACAGGATAATCCCGCATATTAATAGATTCAACAATATATCGTCCTAAACCTGGCCATGAAAAAATAGATTCTACAATAATACTACCCCCAAGCATGAATGCAAAGCTTGTACCAGTCATCGTTACAATTGGCAGTAAAGCATGCTTTAATACTTGAAATACTAAAATCCTATTTTTCGATATCCCTCTTGCCCTAGATGCCTTTACAAATGGTTGCTGCAACATTTCCAGCATATGCGTACGTAGTACACGTGCATATACAGTACCTAGACCTAATCCAAGGGTTGTTGCAGGTAATATTAAGTTTTTCCAACTACCTCTTCCCATTGATGGCAACCATCCCAGGCTAACAGAGAACAGATACATAAATAAGAATCCGAGCCAAAATGTAGGCATTGCTGAACCAAGAAGTGCTAAAACACGCCCTAATTTATCCACAACTCCATTTTCATAAATAGCCGTAGAGATTCCTAAAATTATCGTCACTGCTAACATAATGCCAAGCCCTGCTAATGCAAGTTCTATCGTAGCTGGCAATCTTGCAAACAACTCACTTATCACAGGTTTTTGGGAAACAAAAGACACACCCCATTTCCCCGTAAATATTTGCTGTATCCATTCAATATATTGTCCACCAATAGAATTGGTTAAGCCTAGTTCACTCCGTAAAGCATATATCGCTTCATCTGAAGCAGGAATATCGTTAGCTTTCAACATAATTGTTGCTGGATCTCCAGGCGATATTCTAACTAGTAAAAAAGTTACCGTTGCAACGCAAAAAACAACAATAAACAATTGTATAAGACGTTCTAATAAAAATTTAACCATAGCGTACGATTATTCTTTATCGATATTTGCATTATTATAGTAGTATTCGATTGGCAGTGCCTCAAAGCCTCTCAATTCTTTATTTACTGCAAATACGGTATTTGGATAGACAATATATGAATGAGGTACTTTTTTTCCAATTTCTCCTTGAATTTGGATTGCTAATTCAGTGCTTTTTTCTGTATCAGTTGTCTGATGTAATTCATTAATCAACGCATCGACTGTTTGTGATGCAAAATGGTTCATGTTTGATAGACTGTCTGATTTATAAAAAACCTCTAAGAAAAAGTATGGACTGCCAGTATGAGCTGTTAGCATACTGTACATTGCTAAATCCCATTCTTCATTTACTAGTGTTTCGTCTATATTTTCTACTTGGCGAATATTTACCTTCATCCCGTGTTCGAGTAGTTTACTTTGAATAACCTCTGCCATCACTGTTAGCTCCGGGCGTTGTGGGAATGTTAAAAAAGTAGCTTCAAAGACTTTTCCGTCTTTTTCCCACATACCATCCGTGTTTTTTGTCCAACCGTCTTGCTGCATTAATTGGTCAACTGATAGATCTTCCTTTGTTTCACTTAATTGTCCAAATGGTAATACTGGTGAAAACGGACCAACTGCTGCGGTTCCTTGCCCTTTCATAACAGAATCCACAATTTCTTGGCGTGGAATTAAAGAATCGACAGCTTTTCGTACAGCTAATTGCTTAAATAATGGAGATTCCATATTGTACATTACTAAATGTGTTCGTAATGATTGAGCTGTTAAAACTTCAAAGTTATCATTTTTTTCTAAGACTTCAATGTTGTCAACTGAAATATCTGTTGCTCCATCAACCTCTCCTGATTGTAAAGCCATCAAACGCGTATTACTGTCTGAAATAAACTTAATTGTTACTTCATCTAGTTTTGCCTTTTCTCCCCAATAATCTTCATAGCGCTTAACAATTAGAGATTCGTCTTGGTTAAATTGCTTTATAACATATGCACCTGTAAACGCTGGATAACCATCCTTATTATCTAGAGAATCCACATCTACGATAGTCGTGCCTGGGTCTGCTAAATTTGAGATTAGTGCAGCATTAATTTCCTTAGTTTCAATTTTTAACTCTGACTCCGATACAACTTCCATTGATTTAATTTTTAATAAATCCTTTGTTCCTTGGTTGTTGTCAATGGCATGTTGTAATGAATTCATCACGGACGTTGCATCCATTGCTTTACCGTTATGGAATGTTACATTCTCCTGCAGTTGGAATAACCAAGTTGTATCATCCACTTGTTCCCATGATTTTGCCAACCATGGTGTAGGAGTTAAATCTTCACTTAATTTAATTAAAGTTTCCGCAGCACCTGACCGCATTATCTCCCAGCTATCGCCACTATGTGGATCTAAACCAGATGGACTCCAAGAAAACGCTAAAGTTGCGGTTTTGTCAGTTTCTTCTTTACTTGTTGCAGCTACCTGTTCTTCTTTTTTAGCTGAGCACCCTACTAACGCAAGAATGCATAGCGCCATGTAAAACCATGTAATCAAGCTTTTGTAGCATTTCTTCATTTTTTCTTCTCCTCCTAAAAATGAATTGTTTATAACAAGCTACTTTACATGTGTACAACTGTTAACAATTCAAAATAAAAAGCACTTCTGACAACTTAAGAGGTCAGAAATGCCTTGGAAAGATAAAAAGGTAGTGTCGAAAAAGCGACGAAGTATTATCCGCAAACCAACCACCTCCCTAATCTCCCGTAGGTCTCTCAGTGATATTTAAATAGGCAGGTCTCCTGACTTATCCTCTTCACAACCTACGCCTTCCCGTTTTGTTCAAAAAACAGTGGCATCAAGCAGGTTGCTCTGAATTACAGTGGCGGGAACCGTGTTGGATTTTCACCAATCTTCCCTTTTAAGCCATACTTAAAATATGTATAGCACCTATTAAAAATTCTGAAGTTTTCTATATACTACCATAAAATAAAACAATTATGTTAATTAATTTACTATTTTTGCAATTAGAATTAGCTATTGTAATAATAACTAATTTATCTCATATTATTTTTTGGAGAATCTTTCAATATCAAATTAGGTACTGCCTTCATATAGATTAATTCTCCCATTAACTCCACAATGGTTTGTGTTACAATCACAGCCGCTGCTATCTTTGCCCAGGACTCAGGTAAAGCTAATGCCAAAGGAAGAACAACAAGTGAGTTTCGTGTTCCAATACTAAAAATCAGTGCTCTCCCTGCATCCTTATCCAGTTTAAATATAAACGCGATTAAACGGGAAACAAATGGTGTGATAATTAAATACAGAAAATAAATTGGAATTACACGTACAATTACATCGAAATCACTATATACCTTACCTATTTGCGATGCCACAACAGCGATTAATACTAACGCCATAAATGGAACTGGCAGCCATGCTGTGGAATGTAAAACTCTTTCTCCTAGAACCTTCTTTTTAGCCCACAATTGAGTAATAACAGCTATTAATAATGGAGCAACTATTAATAATAGAAATGCTTCTAAAAATGGCTCCACGTGGACTATTCCCACCATATCTTCACCTATAAATAACCATAGATACAACGGCAGTAAAATCATTTGTACTACAAATAAAATAGGCGTAGAAGCTAACATTAATTTCTCATTTCCCTTACCTAGTTGAGTAAAGACAATTACATAATCGATACATGGAGTTAGCAAAACTAAATAAACACCTAATAATACTGGTGTCGACTGAGGAAATATTATTGTTAAAATCCAAACAATTATTGGCACTGCAATAAAATTCCCTACTAGCAACGAACCGATAAATTTAAGATTTGAAATAGCCTCACCCAGTTTTAAAAATGGAATTTGAGCGAACATTCCATACATTAGAACAGCAATAAGCGGTGAGATAATCCAATCTAAACTAGTTGCTAAACTCTCATTTGATAGGCCTATTACTCCTCCAAGAATTAAAGAAAAAACATATATACAAATTTGATGATTTTCGATCTTTTCTCTTGTCATCTTCACTTCATAATCCTTCCTTACTTATGATGCTTCATTCAAGTCTGCGATTTTTCTTTACAACATTAAATACCATGTTTTATACATGTTGAAGCCCTTCATAAGTAATAACCAGCGACTATCGCAACAAAAAAATAAATAATCGCGACTTGAGTAAAACTCCGACTATTTCATAATTTGTTGGGAAGCCATGACTCTCTCCTTCAAGTGGTTGTCCTAGTAATGCATCATACATTCTTGAAGTGAATAAAACGAAGCTTCATATCGGTTGATCCAATTTTAGCCTACTTCTTTATTAACTAAATTATAAAGCGTTGATTTTGTTGTTTTAAATAGCAACCACAACAAGACTTCCCCTCCTAAACTATAACGATTATTATACAAGCCACTTCAACGATAGATATTTTCTACTTAGTGAATTTTAGCAACAATACAAACTTGAATGAACTCATTCGTTTAGTAAAGTGAACTCCCTGTCACATTTGAATTTTCTATAAAATTGTTTGTTTGAATAGAAAATTTGACACACATATTAGTAAGAGCTAATATGATAATAGCATAACATATTCGTTTTTACTAATATATATTTGGAGTGATTCTATGCAAAATATTGATTATGATATGAAGGTTAAGTTAATTCATGGATTTTCAAACAAAACAAGAATTCAAATTCTTGAAAGTATAAAGGAAAAGGAAAAAACAGTTACTCAAATTGTTGAAGAACTTAAAGGAAATCAGTCAAATATTTCACAACATCTCGCTTGTTTAAAAGGCTGTGGAATCATTGTGGGTAGAAATGAAGGAAAATACATTTACTACAGCTTACGCAACCAACATATAAGAGATTTATTAACCATGTTTGATGTTGTTCTTGAAGATGTAGAAAATGACGTTGCACGTTGTGATCGTCATATAGATTAGGGGAGATTATATTGGCAAACGAATGCTGTAGCTCAAAAAACATATCTAAAACAGTGGATAATAATTGTTGTAGTTCTAGCCGTTCATCGCAAGAGGCAAATTGTTCAAGTACTTTAGAACAACAGTCAACTCCAAGTTCTTCTCTATCTGTAGAAAAAATGACATATCAAGTTCACGGAATGGATTGTGGTGCATGTGCAGTAACCATTGAAAAAGGATTAAGCAAACTTAAAGATATTGCTGAAGTTAAGGTAAATTTCAGCACAGGGAAAATGCAGGTTGCAGCAAAAAGTGTCGATGCATTAATACCAATTGAAACGGAAATCAAAAAACTTGGCTTTTCTGCAAAACCTTTAAACCAAAATAAAAATATAAAAACATTTAATATTGTTGGAATGGACTGTAGTAGCTGTGCCAAAAGCATAGAAAAACACTTAAGTACCCTTCCATCAGTGAAAAGTGTAGACGTAAACTTCTCTACGGGAAAAATGAAAATTGAACATTCGAATAGTGTTCAGGAAATTATATCTGAAGTTTCTAAAATAGGTTATAAAGCGTCATTATCAGTAAAGAATCAACCCGCGGCCCCAAAAAATATGTTTAGTGACAATGCTTCAGTGATTTTGTCGGGTGTATTGTTATCTTTAGGTTTTATCGGATCATTTACCGGATTCTCTCCTTTAATATCATCCATTCTATACGCCATTGCAATGGTGATTAGTGGAGTTAAGCCTGTTAGAAGTGCTTTCTATGCAATAAAAAGTCATTCATTGGATATGAATGTACTTATGTCTGCTGCAGCTATTGGTGCTGCTATTATCGGGGAATGGTTTGAGGGCGCAACCGTTGTTTGGTTATTTGCAATAGGGAACTACCTTCAAAATCGATCAATCGAGCGTACTCGAAATTCAATTCGTAATTTGATGGACTTAGCCCCTGCTGAAGCTTGGGTTAAAGTTGGAACTGAAATTTCAAAAGTTTCGGTTGAAGAAGTGAGCGTTGGTGATATTATCGTTGTGAAACCTGGCGAAAAGATCCCATTGGATGGTGATATTGTTCTTGGTGAATCTAGTATTAATCAAGCGCCAATTACCGGTGAATCAATTCCTGTAGATAAGACGATTGGTGATACTGTTTATGCTGGAACAATCAACGAACACGGTTCCCTTGATATTAAGGTAACAAAGTTAGTAGAAGATACGACGATATCAAAAATTATTCAATTAGTCGAAGAGGCACAAGAGAAAAAGGCACCAACAGAAGCCTTTGTCGATAAATTTGCAAGCATCTATACACCAATTGTATTCATTGTGGCATTAGTCATGATGTTACTTCCACCCCTTCTTAATTTTGGCACTTGGAATGAGTGGTTCTATAAAGGTTTGGAACTACTTGTTGTAGCTTGTCCTTGTGCTTTAGTTATTTCTACTCCAGTTGCCATCGTATCAGCAATTGGGAATGCCGCAAAAAATGGTGTCTTAATTAAAGGTGGAACGTTCTTAGAAAAAGCAGGTGCAATCACCGCCGTTGCATTTGATAAAACTGGTACGTTGACAGAAGGGAAACCTAAAGTAACTGAAATAAAAACTTTCAATAAATCTGAAGAGGAATTACTTTCAATTGCATTCACTCTAGAAGAATATTCCACACACCCTATTGCACAATCAATTGTGAATTATGCAAATGAAAAAGGGATACAACCTAAAAACGGTCATTCATTTAAGAATATTGTAGGTAAAGGGGTTCAAGCGACTATTCAAGAAGAGACTTATTACGCTGGAAATCTAAAATTATTTGAAGATCTCCATATACCACTTGATAATGTGATTGAACCTGTTCAAGACATTCAAAGGAAAGGTAAATCTGTTGTGATTATCGGTTCGCAACAAGGGATTTTTGGGATTATCGCAGTTTCTGATACACTCCGCGAAACATCTGCATCGACATTAAACACATTAAAACAAAGTGGTGTTAAGCAAACCGTCATGTTGACTGGAGATAATGAAGAAACAGCAAAATTAATTGCATCAGAAGCAAATGTTAACCGTTATTTTGCAGAGTTATTACCAGAGGATAAAGTAGAAACCATTAAAAAATTACAAACTGAAGGTCATAAGGTAGCAATGGTTGGTGACGGCATCAATGATGCTCCAGCACTCGCAACAGCAGATTTAGGCATTGCAATGGGTGGAGCTGGAACAGATACCGCAATGGAGACAGCCGATATCGTATTAATGGCTGATAATCTTGAAAAACTACCTCATACAATAAAATTAAGTCGAAAAGCTTTGCGAATCATTAAACAAAATATTTGGTTTTCTATTATTATTAAAGTCGCTGCCCTCGTCTTAATCTTCCCTGGAATCCTTTCACTTTGGATGGCCGTATTAAGTGATACAGGTGCTGCTTTAATTGTTATTTTAAATTCAATCAGAATACTAAAATTTAATGAATAAGTTGCAAAGAGATGTCTCTGGATAAGAGACATCTCAGACTGTAGACAAACTCGAAAATTCGAGTTTGCCTACAGTCTTTTTTCTTTTAAAATAAAATTAATAACCCTTTTTGAATAAGTTAGTTGATTTCCGTTTCGGCGGACGCTTTCC
>NZ_RXNR01000071.1 GCF_003966145.1 Lysinibacillus telephonicus | reverse complement strand
GTTACCCCACAACAGGTAGCTCTGCTTTCTTATTGGCTTTTTTCGGTCAATTTAAGAATAAACATATTTGATTAATAGTATTCAAAGACCGAAGGGATTAATTATTTTCACAGAAAAAAAGTGTACGAAAGTCAAAGTCTAACTTTACGTACACTTAATCACTATTCTACTGATAAAATAAATGGATATAATGTTTGTTTTCCTTCAACTACTTCCACTTCTGCATCAGGGTAATTTTCCTCGATAAAGCTTGCAAGTTCGTTCGCTTCATCTTCTGAGGCATCTTCTCCGTAAATAATCGTTATGATCTCCGAATCTTCATCGACTAATTCAGTAACGACTTTTTTTGACGCTTCCTGCATGTTAGGAGTCGATAAAACGATTTTCCCTTCAGCCAGCGCCATATAGTCATCTTTACGAATTTCAACCCCATCAATCGAAGTATCACGAACTGCATATGTTACCTGACCTGTTTTCACATGGGCAAAAGCATTTGTCATGCCCGTTTTATTGCTCTCAACAGACGCTTCTGGATTGAATGCTAAAATAGCAGCCATACCTTGTGGAATTGTTTTCGTTGGCACAACTGCAGCTTCAATATCTAAAAGTTCAACTGCTTGTTCAGCTGCCATTATAATATTTTTATTGTTTGGCAAGATTAACACTCGTTCTGCACCAATTTCTTTTACAGCTTTCACGATATCCTCTGTAGAAGGGTTCATTGTTTGACCACCCTCAATAACATAAGAAGCGCCAATGCTGCGTAATAAATCGGCGATACCTTCGCCCATGGCAATTGTTACAACTGCATATGGATGTTTCTCTTGTTTCTTAGGAGCATTTTGTGCTGCATTTGCTGGTTCGTTCACAATTGCAGAATGCTGTTCACGCATATTATCTACTTTTATTTTAATTAAACTGCCGTATTTTTGACCTGCAGATAGTACAGCACCTGGAGTTTCAGAATGGATATGTACCTTTGCAATTTCATCATCAGAAACAACAAGTAAAGAATCACCCATAACACTTAATTCTTCACGGAATTTTGCTTCATCAAATGGTTCTTTCTCTTTTTCAAAACGAACCATTATTTCTGTACAATATCCAAAAACAATATCTTCTGTACTCATAAAGTCTTGTGCTCGATGATGTTCAGCATTAATTAAATCATTTAATGATGCATCATTTTTCTTTGGTAGCGCTTCCCCTTTTAGCGATGCAAGGAAACCTTCATAAACAAAAAGCAACCCTTGGCCACCGCTATCCACAACCCCAACTTCTTTTAACACTGGGAGCAAATCTGGGGTTCTATTTAATGAATTTCTTCCCTCTTCGACTAATGCTTCCATCACTTTTATAATATCTGTTTCTGTTTCTGCTACTTCTACAGCTTTCGCAGCTGCCTCACGAGCAACTGTTAAAATTGTTCCTTCTACTGGTTTCATTACTGCTTTATATGCAGTATCTACACCTGCTTGGAATGCGTTTGCAAAACCTTTTGCATCAATCTCATCGGCTTTTTCAATTGATTTACCGAAGCCGCGGAAAAGCTGAGATAAAATAACTCCTGAATTACCGCGAGCACCCATTAATAAACCTTTTGCTAAGCTTTGTGCTGTTTTCCCAATATGCTGCTGGGCATTTACTTCAGTTTCCTGTGCACCCGATGTCATTGACAAGTTCATATTAGTCCCTGTATCTCCATCCGGAACCGGAAAAACATTTAATGAATCAACATAACTTGCATTTTGGGACAACGCATGTGCACCCATTTGTACCATTTCGGCAAATTTGATTCCGTCTAATGACTTCATCCGTATAAAATCCTCCTCTTACACATTCATAACACGAACGCCTTGAACAAATATGTTTACTGATTTAACGCTCATACCTAGTGTTTTATTTACTGTATATTTTACTTTTGATTGTACCTGATAAGCTACTTCAGAAATTTTTGTGCCATAGCTAACAATAATATACATGTCAATATGAAGGTCTTTTCCTTCTTGACGGATAATAACGCCTTTAGCGAAATTTTCTTTGCGTAAAATATCTGTTAAACCATCACGAATTTGATGTTTTGATGCCATACCAACAATACCATAGCATTCGATTGCTGCTCCACCAGCAATTTGTGCAATTACATCATTCGAAATATCAATTTGGCCGAAATCATTACTAATTTCTATTGACATATTTATGCCCCCTTGGCTCTTTTTGACTACTCTATATTGTACTACACAAAAATTTATTATAAAAGAGAACGTTGACATTCGTCCACTTATTATAAAATTAGTAATAGTTAAAATGAAATATATTTTTATGATTTTATTATTTTTTATACCTTCAGTGACACGTCATTCAAAGAAAATAGAATAACATTTTTAATTTTATTTGTCACTTGCACGTTGTATGTCTATAGGAAAACTGGCAAACAAGTAACAATATCTCCTCTGAGGTTAGTAAATACGTCGCTGCTAATGAAAAATAATAATTAATAGTATTATTCTTTCCATTTTAAATATATTTTTTTCTAAGTGTAAAGGTTTTTTTCTTGAAAGGTTGTATGAAATAGGTTGCATAGAAACACGAGCTATGTTAAATTATTAAAGTATGTGAAATAACGAACTGAAAAAACATCTTTCAGATTCATCTGCAAGGAGGGAATATACATGCCTAAACAATGTGTAGTAACTGGTCGTAAAGCTCGTTCAGGCAACAATCGTTCACACGCTATGAACGCTAGCAAACGTACTTGGGGTGCTAACTTACAAAAAGTTCGTATCTTAGTGAACGGTAAACCAAAACGTGTATGGGTATCTGCTCGTGCCCTAAAATCAGGTAAAGTTGAACGCGTTTAATCGTGTTAACACTTTAAAAAATCGATTTTTACTTTAGGTAAAAATCGGTTTTTTTATTTTTGTAACTATTGATGCCATTCAAATGTATATAACTTCTTTTCGCTATTTATATAAATTGCTATAAGATAATCATTTCCGTTATTTTTTGATTTATAAAAATAATAATCACCCATTTGCGCTTTAACTTGAATCTGTTCAAGTTTTTTGTTAATTTTTCATCTCTATATAATAAAATCGTTGTTTGTATAAAATTCTTAATCTGACTATTAACTTTACTTACGCTTTCTTCTGTAATAAGTTTCATACCACTGTTAATTAAGTTAAGTTCAGTACCATAACTAAAAACATTGATCCATTCACCATCACCATTAAAGCTCGCTTCTGATCCCCAAAGCTCTTCACTATCTTTTGGTATCGGGATATGGATACCCCATTCTTCTGCATATAATTTTATTAACACTGTTTGTCTATTCCCATTTAAAAATAACGGTATTACTATTATTAGCAGAACCAATATTCCCCATCTTTTCATTACTTCACCTCTTCATGTCTAGTGACGCTTAAAACATTTCTTAGTTGCAATAAAGTCGAAAAGCATCATTCTATATAAAAAAGAGCTGTCCCTTTATATTTTAAGGGACAGCTCCTTCTTTGTAAGCTATTCGAGACCAATGTTGCATCCAATTTAATTTATAGGCTTTTTCGATGAACGAATAAAAATTAAAATTATTCCCTACTCTTCTTCTTCTTACCGCCTGTAAAAAAATTGATGCAACTGCGTGTAAGACTACTAACAAATTTCGGTAATTGAAATGTATAAACTCTCAAACACTGGACCTCCTTTTTAGTCACTGCTTCTTATCACTAAACATATGCCTGATGAAAAGGAGATATACCCAAGCTCTGAAATCAATTCATTACTAGTAAATCGTGAGGTACCTAATTCAATTGTTTCGTTTGTTGTTTCGTATTTTACACCGCGTAAATTAACATTCTCTACAGTAGTTTCATAAGCAAAGAATGATATATATCGTAACTTTTCATCTCGTAATATAGTATGTTTGCCAGGGAATAGTATGCAAATTTCATTATGAGAGTTTACAATTTTAATTTTTATTTTCGGATATTGTAATTGAAATCGATACATTGAGCGAATTGCAGCCTCAAAATGATCTAGTCTGCCCCCGGTTACACCTGTTAAATATATTTCGGATGGCTCATAGGAAAGTGCCTTTTGCAATGCCAAGTCGGTATCTGTGTCATCCTTCTCAGCTTTCACTTTTTCTATTTTGGGTACTACATTGACAACTCTTTCCCACTCATATTCCGAAAGTGAATCAAAATCGCCAACGATTTCAGATGGTATAATTCCCTCATCTAGCAAGTAGATCGACCCTCTATCAGCACCGATATATAAAACATTTTGTTTGGACTTAAATTTATCAAATGAGCAAAGCTCTTGTTTCGGTCCACCTGAACATATAACTACAATAGTCATTTTTGTAATGCAGCCTCACCAGCAGCTTTAATTTCTTGCAAGCTTTGTGCTCGATTTTCTTTATTGTATATGGCAGAACCTGCAACGAAAATCGTTGCCCCTGCGTTTGCACATGGAACAATCGTTTCAGCAGTGATGCCACCATCAACTTCAATTTCAACAGATAATTGTCGTTCGTTAATTACTTTAGAGAGTGCTTCAATTTTCGGTACAACAGAGGAAATAAATTTCTGACCACCAAAGCCTGGGTTTACTGTCATAAATAATACAAGATCTACGTCCTCAAGTATATGTTGAATAGACTCAATTGGTGTGTGCGGATTTAATACAACACCTGGCTTAACACCAAATGAACGAATTAACTGGATTGTACGGTGCAAGTGTCTGCATGCTTCGACATGGACAGTGATATAATCTGCTCCTGCTTTAGCAAATTGTTCGATATAGGCATCTGGATTTTCAATCATTAAATGAACATCAAGCGGTAATTGTGTAATTGGTCGCAGTGCCTCTACAACGATTGGACCCATTGTAATATTCGGAACGAAATGACCATCCATTACATCAATATGGATCAGTTCTGCTCCTGCTTCTTCTACTTCTTTTACTTCTTGTCCTAATTTTGCAAAGTTTGCTGCTAGAATAGATGGTGCAATTTTAATCATCATTAGTACCTCGGCTTTCGATCAAGTATTTCTTGTAAAAACTGCTGATAGTGTTCATAACGATAAGGCTGGACCTCTCCTGTCTCAAGTGCATCCTTAACTGCACATTTTGGCTCTTTAATATGTAAGCAGCCTCTAAACTTACATCCTTCACTAAGTCGTTCGAATTCTGGAAAGCAAGAAGTTAATTCTTCTTTCTCGATTGTATCGAAATCAAAAGAGCTAAAACCTGGTGTGTCTGCCAAAAGACCGCTACAAACTTCTATTAGCTCTACATGACGTGTTGTATGTTTTCCTCGACCAAGACTTTGTGATATATCGCTTGTTTGCAGCTGCAACTCTGGCAGCAATGTATTTAGTAAAGTAGATTTACCAACCCCTGATTGACCAGCTAATACAGATGTTTTTCCCTCTAAAATAGGTTGTAATCGTTCAAGCAATGTTTCGTCATTTTTATATGTTTCAATTATTTCATATCCAATTGCTTTATATTGATCAATATAGACTTGCAACTTTACTCTTTCCTCATCTGTTAAAAGGTCCATTTTTGTTAAACAAATTATTGGATCAACTTGAAATGATTCTAGTACGACTAGAAAACGATCAAGTAATATTGTATTAAATTCTGGTTCTTTCACAGAAAAAACTAATAATGCTTGGTCAATATTAGCAATTGGCGGTCGTACAAGCTCATTTTTTCTCGGATGAAGCTTCATAATGACTCCATCCGAATCACCTTCTTTTGTATAATCAACAATATCGCCTACAAGCGGGGATTCCCCTCTATTTCGAAAAACACCACGCCCTCGACATTGTATTAGCTCACCATCTTGATAAACATAGTAATAACCACTTAACGCTTTTCGGATTTGGCCTTGCGCCATTCATTATCCTCCTTAATTTACTTTTTCATAAGGTATTGTTTCTTCTGCTATAACAGTTGAATCTCTTTCAATTCGATAAGCGGCAGTAGCCCCTTCTTCAATCTCAAGCTGAATTTTGTAATTGTAATTTTCGGTAATTGTAAATTCTTCATAAGGCTCTACCATTGTATTTTTTTTATCTTGAATGAAAATTCTAACTTGCTGCTCATTACCTAATTGTATTGGTTCATATGGAATAACAACTTCTTTAATATACATTTTCACAAGTTTTTCGGCTGGACCTTTTGAAATGACTACATCAATTGTTCCGCCTTCTTCTAGACTTTCATTAGCCTTTGGATCCTGGGAAATGACATTTCCTGCTGGAACTGTGTCCGAATATTCTTCGCTTTTCTTGTTAATTTTAAAGCCTGAGCTTTTTTCATATTCCCGTAACGCAGCATCATTATAATCTGTTAAGTCAGAAACTTTTATATAATTTTTCCCTTTACTTACTTTTAGTGTAACCGACGTTTCTTCTGGTACAATTTCTTCTCCTGCAGCTGGTTGCTGTTCAATGATTGTTCCTTCTGGTTCATTAGAAGAATACACATCTTCAACATCAATGTCTTTAAATTGTCCATTTTCTAAAATAGTAATAACTTGATTTGCTTGCTGGCCAACATAATTTTTCATTTCAATCTTTTCAGTGCCTAGACTAACAATTAAAGTTATTTCAGTACCTTCCACTCGTGTTAAACCTGCCTTAGGATTTGTACCGATAACCAATCCTTCTTCAACTTCTTCTGAATGCTCTTCCCGCTGATCTTCGTCTACAGTAAATCCAGCACCTTCTAATGTTTCAATCGCATCTTCGACTTCCATATTAGTTACTTCCGGTATTTCTACTTTCTTAGGACTTAATAAATTGACCAGTAAAATTAATGTTAAAATAATTATGGCAATTACAGCACCAACAATAGCCCAAATCTTGCGTTGATTTTTTTTCTTCTTTTTTGGTACCTGAATCTGTGAGTTATTTTTTTCTAAATCAGGACGTTTTGATTCTGACGGTTTTTGCGACAAAACTTTTGTATTCACAATATCATTTATAGGCAATGATTCTTTAATTATGGGAATTGCCTTTGTTTCATCATCATCAACTGGAGGCTTAAATTTTTTTTCATTCACTCGATTTGATGATAGAACTGTTTGCAAATCATCTTCCATTTCT
The DNA here is from genome assembly GCF_003966145.1 of Lysinibacillus telephonicus. Taxonomy (GTDB): domain Bacteria; phylum Bacillota; class Bacilli; order Bacillales_A; family Planococcaceae; genus Ureibacillus; species Ureibacillus telephonicus. The sequence goes on along the minus strand of NZ_RXNR01000071.1, from coordinate 12,748 downwards.
TCTACTGAAGAATAACGATGAATTGGGTTTTTCGCTGTTGCTTTTAGTACAACATTTTCAAGACTTTGAGGAATTGATGCATCAAATTCTCTCACTGACGGCGTTTCAGTTTGTAAATGTTTTAGCGCAATCGATACTGCGGACTCACCTGAAAATGGAAGTTCTCCAGTAAGCAGCTCATACAATACAATTCCAAGTGCATAAATATCAGACTTTTTTGTTGCATTGCCACCGCGAGCCTGTTCAGGTGATAAATAATGGACAGTACCTATAACAGAATTTGTTTTCGTATAGCTTGTTGCACTTAATGAAGTAGCAATTCCAAAATCAGTAATTTTCACATTCCCGTCTTCATCTACAAGTATATTTTGCGGTTTAATGTCTCGGTGAATAATTTGATTTTCGTGTGCATGTGCAATAGCTGATGTCAGTTGCTTCATAATTTGGACACTTCGAGCAGGTGACAAAGGCGAAAACTCATTTATGTATTGCTTCAACGTTTTGCCTTTTATATATTCCATTACAATGTAGTGCATGTCCCCATCTTCACCAACATCATAAATACTAACGATATTTGGATGTGCAAGGCTTGTTGCTGATAAAGCTTCTCTTTGAAAGCGACGGTGAAACTCTTCTTCATTTGAAATATCATAACGTAATATTTTAATGGCTACGTCTCGATTAAGAATCATATCATGTGCCAAATAAACATTTGACATTCCACCGCCACCAATAAGTTCTATAATTTTATAACGATCGTTTATTCTTTTTCCTATAAGCATTGCTACACCTCCTCATCGTTCATAGATAATAGAATGACAGAAATGTTATCTTCTCCACCTGAATCATTTGCTAATTTAACTAACTTTTTACCCTTTTCCTCTATTGACATTGGGAGAGTTAAAATGGCAGCCATTTCATCTGTGGAAATTTTATTGCTCAGCCCATCAGAACATATTAAAACGTATGACGCCTGTTCCAACTGAAGCTCATAAAAATCAGGATCAACTGTTGATTCTGTACCGAGTGATTTTATAATAAAGTTTTTCTGAGGGTGATTTGCAGCTTCCTCTTCACTAATTTCTCCATATTCAACTAAAATATTGACGTAAGAATGGTCTCTTGTAACTAGAGTGACATGTTCGGGAGTAAAATAATATACTCTACTATCCCCAATATGCCCTATTAAACATTGATTCCCTTCGATTAGAACTGCAATTAGTGTTGTGCCCATTCCTTGGCATCCTTCATGTGTTAATGAATGATTATATATTTTTTCATTTACTTTTTTAATAACTTCAAACATCCATTGCTTTTTTGCTTCAGGTGAATTTAGCTGTGAAGCATCCGTATTAAAAAAATACGTTTTCAATTCTTCTATTGCCATTTCACTAGCAACATCTCCAGCATTATGACCACCCATGCCATCAGCTAAAATAGCAAGTTTAAAGTGATCGGGATGCTCTAAAAAAGCAACCCGATCTTCATTAACCATTCTCTTACGCCCTATATCACTTTCGACTGTGTACTTCAAAGTACTCACCTCGTCTCTTGTGCTCTCTCTTTCGCTCTTAATTGTCCACATGCAGCATCAATATCAGAGCCATGTTCACGACGAATGGTTACATTTATACCATTCTTTTTTAACGTTTTTTCAAAGGCAAAAATTTGATTTCGTGGTGTTCTTACATAATTTCGTTCTGGAACATAGTTTACAGGAATTAAATTAACATGACATTTAATACCTTTTATAAGTTTTGATAATTCTTCAGCATGTTCAACTGAATCATTTTCACCGCCGAATAAGCCATACTCAAAACTTACACGACGCCCTGTTTTATTTGTATAATAGCGAATTGCTTCCATTAAATCTTCAAGTTTATAGGCACGAGCAATTGGCATAAGTTTTTGACGGAGTTCTTGATTTGGTGCATGTAATGAAAGTGCAAAATTGATTTGCAATTGTTCATCTGCAAATTGATAAATTTTAGGAATAATCCCTGAAGTTGAAACAGTAATGTGACGTGCCCCTATATTTAATCCCTTATCCTCGTTAATAACTTTCAGGAAGTTCATCATCGCATTATAGTTATCAAATGGTTCACCAATACCCATGATTACAACATGTGATACACGTTCTCCCACTTCATCCAATGCTTGTTGCACTTTTACTACTTGCTCTACAATTTCTCCTGCTAACAGATGGCGCTTTAAACCACCAAGTGTTGAGGCACAAAATGTACAACCAATTCGACATCCAACTTGAGTTGTAACACAAACTGAATTTCCATAATCGTGTCGCATTAATACCGTTTCGATTGAATAACCATCCTGAAGCTGGAATAAAAATTTAATTGTTCCATCTTTCGATTCTTGCTTAATAATTGTGGAAAGTGTTGTTAAAGCAAAGTTTTCACTTAGCTTTTCTCGAAGTGATTTCGAAAGATTTGACATTTCATCAAATGTTTTTACTCGTTTCTCATATAACCACTCATAAATTTGACCAGCTCTAAATGCCTTTTCTCCATTTTCCTTTAACCATTCTTGTAATTCGTCAAGTCGCAAAGAGTAAATTGATTCTTTTAGCTGCGGTTTTTCTTTTTTCTCACGACGAGGCTTTTGTTCAGCCTCTTCCACTAAATCTTGAATACGTTCGTTAAATTTATTTTCATCCATTTGTTATTAGGATTCTCCTTTTTCTGCCATTTCTAAGTCAGTCTTTTTACGAAAAGACGCTACAAAAAAACCATCGCTCCCAAAGTCTTGTGGGAATACTTGTAGCATGCCACTTTGCCCGCGTTCTAACAGCAACTCAGGTAAATTTTCTATTTGTACTGGTTCCATTTCTGGGTGTGACGCTAAAAATTTCTTTACCGTCATTTCATTTTCATCAACATTTACTGTACATGTACTATAAACAAGACGGCCTCCCTGTTTTAATACTTCCACAGCATTATCAAGTAATTTTAATTGAATTTCATGAAGACTTTCAAAATCTTCTTCACGTTTTGTATATTTTATATCTGGCTTACGACGCATAACACCTAGACCAGAACATGGAGCATCTACTAAAACACCATCAAATGATTCTTTCTGTAAGAAGTCAGCTGCTTTTCTACCATCTATTGGTGCTGTTTCAATAATATTTAATCCAAGTCGGCTGCTTGTTTCTTCGATTAAATCCAATTTATGAGGATGTAGATCCGTTGCTAAAATCGAGCCTTCATTTTTCATTTTTTCAGCAATATGCGTTGTTTTACCACCAGGTGCTGCACACATATCCAATACGCGCCAGCCTTCTTGCGGATTTAGAACATTGGCAGGCATCATCGAGCTTTCATCCTGTATCGTAATATATCCTTCTTTAAACGCTTTTGTTCTAGATGCTTGTCCGTTTACAAAATGAAGACATTCAGGTATGACTTTACTTTGCTTTGCTGTAATCCCCTCTTCTTCCAACAATCTTATTACATCTTTCACAGTTGCTTTTGTTGTATTCACACGTACTGTTTGAATAGGTGGAACATTGTTCTCCAGCAGCATTTCAGTTGTTTTTTCAATTCCATACGATTCCATAAATCGTTCGACCAACCATTCTGGGTGGCTAGTTTCAATTGCTAAACGTTTAATTGGCTCTTTTATTTCATCTGTAGAACGAATACCTTGTCTTAAAATCGACCGTAAAATACCATTAACCGTTGAGGCGATCCCTTTATGTCCTCTTCGTTTCGCTATTTCAACAGCTTCATTTACTGCAGCATGATCCGGCACGCGGGATAAATAAACAATCTGATATAAGGAAAGACGAAGAAGCCATCTTACCCAAAGATCAATATTCCCTCGGATAAAAGGTTCTAGATAATAATCTAAAGTGTATTTATGCTGCAATGTTCCATAAGTGATTTCTGTAAGAAGTGCACGATCTTTAGCATCAATATTGTATTTATTAATTGTTTGATTTAGCAATAAATTACTGTATGCTTGGTTTTTATCTACTGCTAAAAGAATTGTTAACGCGGCATCACGAACATTGCCATCCCAAATTTGTACTTTCTTTTTTGTCATTCAAATTTGTCCCCTATCGCGAGTTTCGAACCTGTTCCACGCAAGTATTCTTCCGCCGTCATACGTTTCTTTCCAGCCGGCTGAAGTTCTAGTATAGCTATGGATTTTCCATCACCAGCTGCAACTTCAAAACTATCTTTATTAATTTTTATCACTTCACCTGGTTCAGCATTTGTTGAAGTTAGTCCCATTTTAGCTGCCCAAACTTTTACGTTATCACCTTGGAACGTCGTATAAGCAGTTGGCCATGGAGATAACCCGCGGACTTGGTTAAATACTGTTCTTGCATCCTTTGACCAATCAATTCGTTCTTGCTCTCTTGAGATATTATGTGCAAATGTTGCTTTTGTCTCATCTTGTTTTAGTCTTTCATTTTTACCTTTGACTATAAGAGGCAATGTATCTTTTAATAAGTCTCTGCCTAAAATACTTAATTTATCAAACATACTGCCTGTATCATCTGTTTCTTCAATGGCTATCTCACGTTGGGAAATAATATCTCCTGCATCCAACTTTTCTGCCATATACATAATCGTGACACCTGTTTTTTCTTCTCCATCAAGAATAGCCTGGTGAATTGGTGCACCTCCACGATATTTAGGCAGCAACGATGCATGAACATTAATGCAACCCAAACGTGGAGCATCCAATAATTTTTTGGGCAAAATTTGACCAAATGCTGCAGTAATAATAATATCTGGATTTAATGACAATATTTCATCCAACTCTGATGAATCATGCAGTTTTTCTGGCTGAATGACATGCAAACCTAAACGTATTGCTTCATCTTTTACTGGCGGCGGAGTTAAAACTCGTTTACGACCTACAGGACGGTCGGGCTGTGTAACAACTGCTAACACTTCATAGCCTTCTTCATGAACCATACGCAAAATCGGTACGGAAAAAGCCGGTGTCCCCATAAATACAACTGAAGTCATTTTTTACTCCTCCTCACCATACATCTCAGCAAGTTCCTCTTCTGTCACAATTCTTATAATTTTAGAATCAAATAACACACCATCTAAATGATCAATCTCATGAAGAATGGCACGAGCATCAAAGCCACCTGCTTCTAATTCATAAACACGACCTTCTCTATCACACGCTTCAATTTTCACATATGTAGGCCGCTCTACCTCACCAAACAAATTAGGGAAGCTTAAGCAACCTTCTATATCAACTTCTGCTCCGTCAATCTCCAGAACAGTAGGGTTAATCATTTCTAAAATATCACGCTCTTCACCGATTTCAACAATTGCTACACGCAATGGAACATTAATTTGTGGAGCAGCAATTCCAACACCATCATATTCAACCATCGTGTCATATAAATCATCAAGAAGTGTAATGATTTTCTCATCGATAACTGTTACTTCGCTACATTTTTCTGTAAGCACCGCTGCAGGATGCTTTACAACTTCTTTTATTGCCATTATTTAACCTCTTTCTACACTTCTACTCTACGATTTTCGCTACAGACGGACGCGTATCAAGGGCGGGCATTTCGCCTCCTCGTAAGCTGCGCTCCTGCGGGGTCTCAATGCCCCTGTTGCCTCGCTTTCGTCGCAAATAAATTGACTCACGCTCTTCCCGAAGGAAGCTTTGTACCTGACGCTTCGCTTTCGGTACAGAAAATGTACCTGACGCTTCGCTTTCGGTACAGAAAACATTGCTCTGTTGCGAAAGGCGCAGCCGACAGCTACACTTGCCGTCTTTCGCTACAATCGAAAATAATATTTGCCTAGTATATTGATAAAATTAATTTATCATATCAAATCATAGTCGGATCTAAGTCGACTGAAAGTATAATACCTTTTTTTATCCAATCTGAACGATACAACTTTATAAGCTGCATAAGTGTTGGAATCAAATCCGGTTCTATTTTGTATTTTATCAAACATTGGTATCGATATCTATTTTGGAGGCGGCTAATTCCAGATGCTGTAGGACCAATAATCGATACGTTAAACGATAACTTTGAGCGCAACCATTCGACTGTCTTTCCAGCGTACTCTGCTGCCATCATTACATCCTCATGCGACACTTGAATTAGTGCTAAATAATAATAAGGTGGATAGCCTGCTTGATGGCGCATAAGCATTTCACGTTCATAAAATGGGCCATATTCCTGGGATTTGGATAATTCAATCGCATAATGCTCAGGAGTATACGTTTGAATTACAACTTCTCCCGCCTTTTCATGTCGACCAGCACGTCCGCTAACCTGTGTTAGTAGCTGAAATGTTTTTTCTGCAGATCGAAAATCAGGTAAATGCAGCGACGTATCGGCACTTAGTACACCAACCAACGTAATGTTTGGATAATCGAGGCCCTTTGCAATCATTTGTGTTCCAAGTAATATATCTGCTTGTCCATCACCAAATGCTTGTAGTATTTGCTCATGAGCTCCTTTTACTTTCGTTGTATCAACGTCCATCCTTAAAACTCTTGCTTCGGGAAACAGTTTACTCAATTCCTCTTCTACTTTTTGTGTTCCTGTACCAAAAAAACGAATATGATCACTTTCACATTGTGGACAACTTTTCGGTACAGATATTTCATAGCCGCAGTAATGGCATTTACATTTTTCACTTGAACGGTGATATGTTAATGAAATATCGCAATTCTCACACTGTAATACAGTTCCACAATCCCTGCAAAGTACAAAGGAAGAATAGCCACGTCGATTTAAAAACAGGACGATTTGTTCCTTCTTTTGTAAACGTACTTCAATTGACTCCATCAAACTTCGTGAAAACATAGAACGGTTGCCTTTTTGCAACTCTTCCCGCATATCAACTACCTGTACAGTAGGCAATGATTGCTTTAACGCACGTTCTCTCAATGTAAGAAGTGTGTATACATTTTTCTTTGCCCGTGCAAAAGATTCCAGTGAAGGTGTAGCACTGCCTAAAATAACAGGACAATGATGAAATTTACTGCGCCAAATCGCCACATCTCTTGCATGATATCTCGGTGAATCCTCTTGCTTATATGTAGATTCATGCTCTTCATCTAAAATAATAATTCCAACATTCTCAAATGGTGCGAATACTGCAGAACGTGCACCCACGACTACCTTCACTTTGCCTTCGTGAACTTTTCGCCATTCATCGTATTTTTCACCAACAGAGAGTCCACTGTGCATCACTGCAACGAGCTCACCAAAACGTGAGCGGAAGCGTTCTGTCATTTGAGGTGTAAGAGAAATTTCAGGTACTAATACAATGGCTTCTTTGCCATCATTTAAACATTGTGAAATAGCCTGTAAATACACTTCAGTTTTGCCGCTTCCAGTTATCCCGTGTAAAAGAAAGGTTTCTGACTGCTTCTGTTTCATAGATAAAACGATTTTTTCCAATGCAGTAGATTGCTCATCTGTTAAATCTAAGAAATCCTTTTTTTCTACCTTTTTTGTAAACGGATCACGATATACTTCTTCATGAATAAATGTTGCAGCCCCTAAGCTAATTACAGCTTGCAATACTTGGGAAGATGTATTCGCCTCTTCATAGATTGTATTTGGCTCTATTGTTTCTCCAACATGTGATTGCATCCATTCGACAAGCTGCTTCTGTTTTTTTGCGCGGTTGGAAATGTGATTTTGAATTTCTAAAAGCTTATTTAAATCGTTGCAAATTTGAACTTTTCGAACTTCTTTGACATTCCCTTTTTGTTTTACTACATTTTCAATAACAACTAATTTTTCATTAAGTGCATGTTTTAGTTCGTGAAGTAAATTGTTTTTTTCAAATTCTTTATAGTTCACTTTTGAAGAGTTTCCGAATATTTCTTTTAAGGATTGTGGCAATAACTCAATATCTGCTTGAAGCGTTACCATTTTTTCGTATTTTGCCCGCAATGCAGAAGGCAACATTACTTGAAGTGCATCTATCTCATAGCATATAGTTTCATGCTTTAACCACTTTGCGAGTTCAAGCATTTCATTCGTTAAAACAGGTTCGATATCTAGAAGCTGAGATACTGGTTTAATTTTTTCCAAAGGAATATCAGTTGATTCCTTTAACAAAACTACAAAACCAAGCACATTTCTTGGACCAAACGGAACCTTTACCCTACTGCCGCACTCAATTAAAGTTGTCATATCATCTGGAACTAAGTAATCAAAAGGCCGATCAACTGGATATGCAGCAACATCTACAATTACCTCGGCAACTAATGTCATAATTTTTCCGCTTCTCCCTTAAAAAACTCAACTACAAGCTGTGTAATTTTTTCCGGCTCCTCTAATCGTCCTTTGCCTACATAGCCACATGCCAAATATCCTTCAGACGGCTCTATAAATGAACAGCCATCTTCAGCTAATCTAGCGATATTGCGTTTAACAGCTGGATGATCATACATATGTACATTCATTGCAGGGGCTAGCCAAACAGGGCATGTTGCAGCGAGTAAAGTAGTTGTTACCATATCATCAGCAATACCATTTGCCAGCTTGCCTATGACGTTTGCAGTGGCAGGGGCAACGATTATTAAATCTGCCCAATCTGCTAAATCAATGTGAGCAATTACACTTGAATCTTTTTCGTCAAAAGTATCGTAATATACATCGTTTTTTGACATAACTTGAAAGCTTAACGGTGTTACAAATTTTCTAGCGGATTCTGTCATTATCACTTTGACATTAAAATTAGCTTGAGATAATTTGCTGACTAGTGCAACTGCTTTATAGACGGCAATACCGCCGGAAACACAAAGTAATATATTTTTCTTCATGACTACCCATCCTTCCAAATGACAAGCTCCCAAAGAAAAATTCTCCGGGAGCTACTTAAGATCGTCATATCATAAAATTATTTCATGTCTATAAATTCATTCCAGCATGACGTTTGAAATTATACTTCGTCTTCGTAAATTGTAGACTCGTCTTGCTTTTCTTTATTTAATATACCTGCCGCAACTTCCTCTAACGCTTTGCCAACTGGCTTGTAAGATACATAGCCCTTTAATCTTTCATCACCTTGTTCTTGCATTTGGCGAGCACGTTTAGCTGCAAGACTTACCAATGAATATTTAGAATCAATTTTACTTTTTAATGCATCAATAGATGGGTATAACATAAAAGTTTATTCTCCTCTCAACATAGACAAATATTGTTTTTCAACACGTTCACGTCGACAATGTTCTGCAACAATAATAGCATTTATTTTATCACATGCATTTTGAATTTCGTCATTTTCTACAACGTAATCATATAAACTCATCATTTCGAGTTCTTCCCGCGCAGTTTCAATTCTCTTTTTAATAATATCCTCTGTTTCAGTACCTCGTCCAACTAAACGGTTTTGAAGTTCTGAAAGACTTGGCGGTGCCAGGAAAATAAATAGTGCTTCAGGTGCCTTTTCACGAATTTGTGCAGCTCCTTGTACCTCTATTTCTAAAAAAACATCCCGTCCTGCATCAAGTGTTTCATTTACATAGGCTAGCGGGGTACCATAGTAATTGCCAACAAATTCGGCATGTTCTAATAACCCACCTTCCTCAATCAAGACCTCAAACTCTTCACGCGTCTTAAAAAAATAATCGACTCCATCTACTTCCCCTTCTCGCGGAGAGCGGGTAGTCATCGAAATCGAGTATTCATAATTTGTGCCGGCCTTTGAAAATAGCTCCTTGCGTACTGTTCCTTTACCGACACCAGATGGGCCTGATAGAACAATTAATAAACCACGCTCTTTTCTCATTGTTCTCAACTACTCCCTTACTTTACTGCTATTAATATCAATTACGTCCCTGCGCAATTGCATCCTCTCACCACTAATTAGGCGGAGTCTTCTACTGAATCAAGAAAAACAATAATTTTTAATTTATTACTAATAGCATAAACGAATTATTCGATATTTTGTACCTGTTCTCGCATTTTTTCTAAAACTGTTTTACATTGAACAACTGCAACTGCCACTTTAGAGGATTGATTTTTTGAAGCAATCGTATTTACTTCTCGATGCATTTCCTGCATTAAAAAATCCAATTTACGACCTATTGAAGTAGATTCTTCCAATGTTTCTTCAAGCTGATTAAAGTGACTATCCAGACGATCCAGCTCTTCAGCAATATCCACGCGATCTGCAAATAATGCTACTTCAGCAATAAGGCGATCTTCAATAGCATCAACTTGTGCGATTTCTAATATTCTTTCAGTTAACTTATCGCGATATTTTTTAACTGCTTCTTGTGAAAATTCTCGAATAAATTCAATTTGCTCTTTCAATTCAGCTTTATATTGAAGCAAAGCATTTTTTAATTGCTGACCTTCTCTTTTCCGCATCACAACTAATTTTTCAGCAGCCTCTCTGACAGCATGTTCCACCGCTTCTTGAAGCTCTTCAGATGATATCTCTTGCTTTTCATACGTTAAAGCATTCTCTAATGAAAAAAGCTCCTCCATCGTCCATTTTTCTTCTAGTGGCAACACTTCACGAAGCTGTTCTTTCGCATTTTTATACGCCTCTATAATAGACCAATTGATTTGAAATGCAGATGCTTCATTTCCCATTAATTTTAAATTAACGACAACATCTAATTTTCCACGTTGTACATATTGCGAAAAAATTTTTTTGGCTAGCATTTCAGCTTCTAGCCATTCCTTGGGGAATTTCGTATAAATTTCTAGAAAACGATGGTTAACAGACCTAACTTCAACAGTAAGCTGAAAGTTATTCGTGGTTGTGACACCCCTACCAAAACCAGTCATACTACAAACCAAGGTTCGTCACACCTTTCTTTACATACTGTTCCAATTATAACACATGTTTAGTATTTTATTACGTATGAAGCAAAGAAAAAGTAAATGGAAGGCAACAGATAAGAACTATAGTATAATGTGAGAAAGATTTTTTATTTAGAAAAGAGGAATTAAAATGGCTTTTGATGGATTATTTACTTTTGCTATGGCAAATGAATTAAAAAAACTTATTACCGGACGTATTACAAAAATCCACCAGCCGAATGCACTCGAAATTGTTTTACATATACGTGCAAACGGTGAAAATTATAAATTATTATGTTCAATCCACCCATCATACGCACGTGTTCACTTAACTGAACAATCGATTGATAATCCTGCCGAGCCACCGATGTTTTGTATGCTGCTTAGAAAGCATTTAGAAGGAGGCTTTATACACGCAGTCCAAACAGATGCTTTCGAACGTATTATTACATTGGATGTGGAAAGTAAAAATGAGATTGGTGATCAAGTTTTCCGTAAATTAACGATTGAGATTATGGGTCGTCATAGTAATGTAATGCTAATAGATAGCGATTCAAATAAAATTATCGACAGCTTAAAACATTTACCACCAACTATAAACAGCTATCGAACTGTATTGCCTGGACAACAATACATAGCTCCACCAGCTCAAAATAAAGTTAATCCATCTACTGTTTCAGAGGATGAATTGCAACTGTTTTTCGCCGAAGAAAAGACAGCAAAAGATATTGTTTCTCATTTTAAAGGGTTTTCACCAACACACGCTGAAGAACTGTTGCATCGCTTAAAACAAGGAGAAATAGTTAACACATTCAAGACATTTTTAAACGAAATCATAACAGGCGCCTTTCCGACCTATTTAGAGGCTGACAAAAAAACATATTTCTCACCGACAAAAATAACTCATTTAAATGGCAAAGAAACAACATTTGATAATTTAAGTTCTTTGCTCGACCGCACATTCTTTGCACGCGCAGAACGTGACCGAGTTAAACAACAAGCTGGTGACTTGGAACGTTGGCTGCTAAACGAATTGAGTAAATTGAATTTGAAATTAAAAAAGCTTCAAAAAGATCTTGACCATGCATCGAAGTTAGATAAATTTCAGCTTTATGGTGAGTTGCTGATGGCGAATTTATATCAATTTGAAAAGGGTATGAAAGAAGTAACGGTCACAAACTACTACAGCGACAATGGCGAACAAATTACTATTCCGATAAGCGAAAGAAAAACTCCAGTCGAAAATGCCCAAAGCTATTATACGAAATATAATAAAGCTAAAAATGCACTCATTATGATAAATGAACAAATGACTAAAACAAAAAATGAAATCCAATATTTTGAAATGATTTTAGCACAAGTTGGGCAAGCTTCCCCGGCGGATATTGAAGAAATTCGCGAAGAACTTGCTGAACAAGGATATCTTCGAATGCGTGCAACAAAGCGCAAAAAGAAACCAACGAAGCCTTCACCTGAACAATTTATGTCATCATCAGGAATTGCTATTTCCGTCGGTAAAAATAATAAACAAAATGATTATTTAACATTTAAATTAGCAAAAAAGACTGACATTTGGCTTCATACAAAAGATATACCCGGTTCTCACGTAGTCATCCATTCAAACGATCCGGACGAAACAACTTTATTTGAAGCAGCTACATTAAGTGCTTACTATAGTAAAGCTAGAGAATCTTCTTCTGTACCTGTTGATTACACAGAAATTCGTCAAGTGAAAAAACCAAATGGGTCAAAACCTGGTTTTGTTATTTATTTCGAACAAAAAACCCTTTATGTAACACCAAATGAAGAGATTGTTTTAAAGTTAAAAAAAAATCACTAGTGTTGCATTAATTTAAATTCACTATTAAAAATACTCAAAATGTTCAATATTATTATTTTATGCAAAGAAAAAGTCCTTTATAATGGATTAGTCAGGTGGTAACCCGTCCAAAT
>NZ_RXNR01000070.1 GCF_003966145.1 Lysinibacillus telephonicus | reverse complement strand
ATTCCGTCTCTATATCTAGTTGAATATGCATACTAACACCTCAGTATTAGTATGAAATGAAGGAGCATTTTTGTACATATTTATTCAAGCGAGAGTGTACATATTTAAATTAGCATTTATATAGAGAGAAAAAAGGATCCCTCTTATAAAAAGGAAATTGCCCCTCAATTTGAGTACAATCAATTCATTCGTGACTTTTTCGCTGACCCGAAAAATCAAGGGAAAAATCGGCAAGAAGCAATTGAAGCATGGAAAAAAATAAAGAAACTTCCCGGAAGCAATAAATACATCCCTAAAAATTTTCCGTTAGATTCATTTTAAATTGTCAAATATAAATTCATTTAGATTTCAGATTTGGCTCGATCATTCCTTTTATTAAACGTTTAAGAGGTGCAAACTACAAAATACTTGGCGGAAATCATTCAATTCATTACATACATTTTTTATTGAACAGTAAGACAGGAAAGCATAAAGATGACGAATAAAGTTATTTTTGAAGGAAATGAAAGCTCCCCAAAAGAATATTCTATAACAGGTAAATTATAGATTTTTGGAGGTGCTTAAATGAAACCTATTGTCGGACTTACGATGACTAAAAGTGACAAGAAGTATAGCTTGAATGCACCATATGTTCAATCAATACTAGATGCTGGAGGTGTCCCTTTATGTATTCCGTTTGGTGTAGAAAAAGATGTAGATCAACTTATAAGTACACTTGATGGTTTGCTATTAACTGGTGGGGTAGATATTCATCCTCATTTTTTTAATGAAGAGCCTCATCTTAATCTCGGTGAAGTAAGTTTACGGAGAGATCAAGTTGAAATAGCCCTTGCCAAAGCTGCATTGAAAAAGAAGCTTCCAATATTTGCGATATGCAGGGGAATACAGCTTTTAAACATTGTATTAGGTGGGGGGCTTTATCAAGATATTAATACACAATTCGAAAAAGAGCCGCTTCTTCATAATCAAAAAGCGGAACGTCATGAAGCATCTCATTTTGTAACGATAAATTCTGAAAGTCTGTTATATAAAATAATTGGAAACGATAAGATTGCTGTAAATTCTCTTCATCATCAAGCCATAAAAGATGTTCCGCATGTTTTGTTAATAACAGCTAAGGCAAGTGATGGAATAGTAGAAGCTGTGGAGTTAAAAGATTATCCGTTTTGTATTGCTGTACAGTGGCATCCAGAAGAGATGGCAGTTGCTGGCGATAAACATTCAAAGGCATTGTTTGCTGAGTTTATACAGGCTTGCACCAAGTATAAAATTTAACTCATGTGAGGGTTCATATATTTAAAGTTAAGAAGACATAAATATTGTTCATTCAAAAAAAGGTTGTCCCAAAAGTCAGATTAGACTTGCGAGACAGCCTTTTTTAGTGGAATTGACGATATAATCCTACTACTTTTCCTAAAATAGTTACTTGGTTTAGTAAAATCGGATCCATGCTGGAGTTTTCTGGTTGTAGGCGAAAATGCGTTTTTTCTTTAAAGAATCGTTTTACTGTAGCTTCATCATCTTCAGTCATGGCAACTACAATATCTCCATTATTCGCAGTAGATGTTTGTTTTACCACCACGTAATCTCCATCAAGAATGCCAGCTTCTATCATCGATTCACCCATAACTTCAAGCATAAAAAGTTTATCTTCACCGACGCCATATGTATCAGGCAGAGGGAAATATTCTTCAATGTTTTCAATTGCAGTAATTGGCAGTCCGGCTGTAACCTTCCCTACAAGTGGAACATGTACAACAGATTGCTTTTGAACAGTTTCCCCTTCATTATCTAAAATTTCAATTGCACGTGGTTTTGTAGGGTCGCGGCGAATTAAACCTTTGCTTTCTAATCGTGCTAAATGACCGTGAACCGTTGAACTAGAAGCAAGACCAACAGCTTCTCCAATCTCACGAACAGATGGCGGGTAACCTTTCGTTCGAACCTCTTCTTTTATGAATGCTAAAATATCTTCTTGCCTTTTTGATATTTTTTTCAACCTTCTCACCTCTTTAAGTGAATATGTATCTCTATTAATTACATATAGTATATCAGTATGCGAACAGAAATGCAAACATAGGTTCGTTCAAAGTGTTGACAAAAACAAATGTTCGTATTAAAGTAAGAACATAAATTCCGAACAAACATTCGAAAAAGGAGTAATAGACATGAATTGGTTACAAAAAAACAGTTATATTGTGGTTTTATTTACGGTTTTTATGATGATGGCAGGCTTCCTATTCATAACAGATAATGGTGATACAACATACGAACAATATGAAATCCAACATGGCGATACCCTTTGGACATTAGCGGAACAGTTTCGTGGTAAAATGACAATTGAAGAGTGGATTAAATCCGTAAAGGCTGAAAACGGCTTAAATAATGAAATAATCGTAGCTGGGCACCAAATAGCAATTCCAGTCAACGAAAATAGTAATTTTATTGCAAAAAAAATAGAGGATGAAGAGGTTCATCCTATTGAGGTAGCGGTTAAAAATAATGACAAGTAACAAGACAGCAGTTATTTATACACGAGTAAGTACAGAAAAAAATACTCAAGAGACTTCACTAGTTAGACAAGAAGAAGAATTATTACATTATGCAGAAAAAATGAATTATCAAGTGTTGAAAACGTTTCAAGATCAACAGAGCGGCTATGAAGTTGAACGAGAAGGTTTGCTTGAAATGATGGATTTTATTAAAGAAAATCATGTAAAAGCGTTATTTGTGCAGGATGAAACACGTTTAGGACGTGGTAATGCACGAATGGCTATTTTACATCTTCTTCAAAAAAGTGGGACAACTATATTTTCTTTAAACTCCGCAGGTCCAATTACATTAAATGAGATGGATACAATGCTTCTTGAAATTTTAGCAATTGTTGAAGAATATCAAAGGAAGATTCATAATGCGAAAATTAAAAGAGGTATGCTTCGCGCGATTGAGAATGGATATAGGCCTGAACTAAACATAAAAAATCGGCACAACCACGATGGCCGTGAACGAATTGATGTACCGATTGAAGAAATTGTGAAGCTCCGTCAAAAGGGACTTACCTTTCAAGAGATTGCTTCAACTTTAAGAGGTTTAGGATTCGAAGTTAGTAAAGCAACAGTACATCGCAGATATACTGAATATATTGAGGATGGAGAAAATTAAATATTATTCTTCTGTTTTTAATTTTATTTATTGATGCAGGAGTATTCGCATAGAGTCAAACTAAAATAGCAAATAATAAAATTGATGGCATTTTATTATTTGCTATCTATTATTTTAGAATATACTCAATCAAATGTTACTACAGTACGACCTACATTGCTGCAGCTGTGGTTATGGAAACTATCTATTGCAATGTTAATATCATCTAGTTTAATAGTTTTTAAAATCAGCTCATCAAGCTTCAATTTTCCATCTAAATATAGTTGTGCAATTACAGGGAAGTCTTTCAATGGCTGAATATCGCCATAGAAGCTACCTTTAATTGTTTTGCCTACACGATGAAAACCACCTGCTGGTAGATTTAATGTTTGATTTGGATTGAAGGCACCAACAATTACTATTGTGCCTCCTTTACGCGTACTATGCCATGCGGTTTCAGTAGCACGCGTGTTTCCAGTACAATCTATTGAATAATGGACACCCAAACCATTTGTTAAACCTTTAATTTGTTCAAAGGAGTCAGGTATAGATGTATTAACAGTATGTGTTGCACCAAATTGCTTAGCTAATTCTAAGTTGCTCTCTTTAATATCACAAGCAATGATTTTACTTGCACCAGCAATTTTAGCACCTTGGATTGCATTGATACCAACACCACCTATACCAAAAACTGCAACAGTTGAACCGGGCGTTACACCAGCAGCTTTTACAGCAGCCCCATAACCGGTAGCAACACCACAGCCGATAAGTGCAGCCTGCGCCATAGGCATACCATCAGGAAGTTTAACACAAGACATCTCAGGTACAACCGCATATTCAGCAAATGTTGATAGTAATGAATTATGATAAATGGTCTCTCCATTAATATGAAGGCGAGAAGTACCATCTAATAATGTTCCATCAAACATTGGGCCAAATGCAGATTCACACAAATTGACAGTTCCATCCAAGCAGAACTCACAAACACCACAATACGGCACCCAGCTTAGTGCAACTTTGTCTCCAACTTTTACTGTCTTAACCGAAGAACCAACTGCAACTACAATCCCAGCACCTTCGTGTCCTAAAATTGTTGGGGTAGGGGTAGTTGGGTCTTCTATAGCATTTAAATCACTGTGGCAAACGCCTGTTGCACCGATCTTCACAAGTACTTCGTTTTCTTTTGGATTTAGTAAATGTACTTCTTTTATTTCTAATGGTTTGTTTGTTTCCATTAATACAGCAGCTCTCATTATTGCACCTCTTCTATTTAGTATGCGAACCATATAGCTCGTTTTGAAACAAATGAATTTAATGAATGAATTGCATATTCTTTTCCCCAGCCACTTTGCTTAATACCACCGAAAGGACTTGCCATATCGTAGCATCCATAACGATTGACAAATACCATACCAGCTTTTAATTGATTTGCAACTCGATGAGCACGTGACGGGTCTCCCGTCCACAAACCGGCACCTAGTCCATATATAGTATCATTTGCCATCTCAATAACTTCTTCTTCTGTTTTGAAAGGAATCACACATAATACAGGACCAAAAATCTCTTCTTGTGCTACTGTCATTTTATTGTGTACATTTGCAATAATTGTTGGTTTTATAAAATAGCCGTTTGCATTAGTACCTTCTAAATCACGTTCACCACCGGCAACAATTGATGCACCCTCAACACGGGCACTTTCAATGTACTCTAAAATAGATTCCATATGAGCTTTTGTACATTGTGCACCTTGATCACTGTTCGGATCGAATGGGTCTCCACATTTGTAGTTTCGTGCCCGTTCAGATATTTTTTCTACAACATAATCATAGATGGTCTCTTGCACAAAAAGTCTTGTAGGAGAAGAGCATTTTTCACCTTTGTGAGTGAATAATGCAATAAATGAACGCTCTATAGCTGCGTCTAAATCTTTATAATCATCAAAAATAATATTTGGTGATTTGCCGCCAAGTTCAAGTGTGACAGGTTTTAAATTGCTATCGGCTGAATCACGTAATAATTGCTTTCCAATTTTTGTGGAGCCAGTAAAAGAAAGTTTATCAATGTCAGGGTGTTTACTAATCCAAGAGCCAACCTTACTATCTCCGACTAATAAATTAATAGTTCCTGGCGGCAAAACATTATTGTCATCTAAAATTTCAAAGAAACGTATAGCAGAAAATGAAGTTGCATTAGCTGGCTTTAGTAACACTGTATTGGCCATTGCTAAAGCAGGTGCCATTTTTAGAGCTGCCATTTGTAATGGGAAATTAAATGGAACGATTTGACCACATACACCTATTGGGTCTGCAGTAGTTACGCTTAAAAAATTGCCTTCAACTGGGTTGTTTTCTGTATAAAATTTATCAGTCCAACCTGCATAATATTCGAATAGTTCGATGCACTCCGTCATGTCTTCCCAAGATTCTGTATAAAGTTTTCCATTATCCAAGGATTCTAACGTTGCTAACTCTGCTTGATGTTTCTTAATTAAAGCACCGATTGATTGTAAAATTTTAGCACGATTTTTTCGAGTGACTTTCTTCCAATCGTCGCTTTCAAGTGCTTTTCGTGCAGCAGCTACCGCATCATTTACTAGCTTCTCTGTTGCAATTTCATAATTTCCATTAATTTCGCCCGTTGCAGGATTGATAGAATCGATTAATTCATTTGTACCAGTTTTTACCCATTCACCATTTACATAAGAGCACTTAATTTCCTTAAGCCATTCTTTAGCCCATTCTAATTTTGGCTGTTCAATTCCGTTAAATTGTGCAGTTGTCATTAATATCACCTCAAATTAGATTCATTAACTTTATTTCTTCAAAACTATGTTTCTTTAATAATTCATTCACTTTTGTGTAGCCAATCTTTTGTTTTAAACGTGATAGGTAGGGGATAGGTGAGCTTGCCAACTCAGAGCAACGCTGTTCATTTATTTCAATCCCTGCAATACATTTATTACGGAAAAGCTCTGTGACATTGGTTATTAAATTAATTTGGTCAAGTATGTTAAATACAGCAAAGCTTTCAAATACATTTAAATTTAATTCTGCGTGTTCAAGTGCACCACAAACTGATCGGTGAATTCCCAAAACTTGTAGAGAGCATTGAATAACTGTTTCGGGAATAACAGGATTTATCTTTCCAGGAAAGAATGAAGAGCCGTTTTGAACAGCTGGTAGCTTTATTTCATTAAATCCACCATAAGGTCCGGAAGATAAAATACGTAGATCTTTGGCAATTTTTAAATAGGCATTACTTAGCTGTGCTAATTGATTGGAGACATCTATAAATAAATCAATGTTTTGTGCACAATCAATTAAGTTTGGATTTTTTTCTAGAGGAAGCTTAATCTCATCCTTTAAAATTCCTACTATATTTTTTTTGTAATAATCCGATGCCCCATTTCCAGTACCCACTACAGTTCCACCTAAATTAATTAAAAGTAATGGTTGGATGGATGCTTCTATGGAAACTGCTCTCCGTTTTAACAATTCAATATAGGCGCTAAAAAAATCATAAAAACGAATAGGGAGCGCGTCTTGTAAACAAGTGCGAGACATTGTTTCAACATCTGAATACTCGTTTGATTTCGCACTAAAGGCTTCAATCAATAGATGAACTTGTGAAATTAATTGTTTAGCTAAAATGAAAATAGTAAT
Source organism: Lysinibacillus telephonicus (assembly GCF_003966145.1). GTDB lineage: Bacteria > Bacillota > Bacilli > Bacillales_A > Planococcaceae > Ureibacillus > Ureibacillus telephonicus. The sequence goes on along the minus strand of NZ_RXNR01000070.1, from coordinate 13,294 downwards.
TCTACTTGTCGTACTACAAACATCAGCAGTTGATTGGGATAGATTAACATCTTCAATCGGATGAACTTTAAATGTGGAATGTTGAAGTTTCTGATTTGCAAGTGATGTTAATACTTCATTCACATTCATATTAATTCCGATTCCGCCTCCGCCATGAAATACATCAACTGGAAAGTGTTCCAAAAAATCACCTGCTTGAATTTTTTTACATGCATATTCAATGGCGTTGAACTTGTCATCAGAAATTAATTTTTCATAATTATTGGCTTTTGCAGCAGCTAACTTTACTGATGCAATTGTTTTAAGGTATTCAGGGTAATTTGATAACGGCTTATTAGAAAAAGACATATTTTGTAATGTACGGACCGTCTGAATACCATAAAGTAATTTTTCATCAATTTCTATTTGTCCAAAGGAATCACTTTCAATTCTAATCAACAAACCACCCCTTTGTTCATATTATGAACATTTAATTCACTATGTGAACTTAAGAGCATTATAATTGCAGCTTCTTAAAATTGTCAATACTTCAATTATTTTATGTTATATTAGTTTTATGATGGCGAATGAAGGAAAAACAACAACAGTACAATCAGTCGAACGTGCACTGGATTTGTTAGAGCTTGTAGCAAATAGTGAACAATCAATTTCAATTATGGAGTTGATGGAAAAAACGGGGTTAAACCGAACAACGATTTGGAGAATATTAGGTACTTTAGAAAAAAGGGGATATATTGAGAAAGATGAAGTAACAAAAAATTATCAAAGAGGAGTGAAACTTTACCAATTAGTGAGGGGTAATGATAGCTATAGTTATTTAGTAAAAGTTATACAACCTTATATGGAGGAAATTAGTAAGAAATACAATGAAACTGTCATTTTAAGCGTATTTCAAAATAAAAAAATGTATAACATTTGCCAGGTGGATCCTGAGCAAACGGTTCGTTTAATGAACTATACAAATACTTTTTCACCGTTACATTGTTCTTCTAATGGTAAATTGCAGCTTAGTTATTTTACTGAGGAAGAACTGGAATCTTATTTAATGTATCCTCTTGAAGAATTCTCTTCTTTCACTATTACTAATAGACAAGCACTGAAGAAACAATTAAAAGAAATAAGTCAGCAAAAATATAGTCTTTCCATTGGAGAATATGATGAGAGCGAGAACGCTATTTCTATAGCAATTGAGGCAAATAATAATCCAATCGCTTTTATAACACTTGGAGGACCTGCTTTTCGAATTTCGGAGAAAGATTTACGTGAAGCTGCCCCGCAACTGTTGGAGGTGGCAAAAGAAATCTCAAGTAAATTAATTTAAGTAAAGAGCTAACCAAAAAGGGAAAGTTTTGGTTAGCTCTTTTACTATTTATAAAAGTAATCTACTACTAAAGTTGGCAGTCTCTTTTGACAGAAGAATACTCCAAGTGAACAACCTACTTTTTACATTCGGTACACTTTTCTAAATTCTGAAGGAGAGATATTCATTATTTTTTTAAATTTACGACTTAAGTAAAAACCATTTTGAAAGCCACATTTTTCCGCAATTACATCTAAATTATCTGTAGTTTCAATTAGTAAAGTTCTTACAAGCCGCAAACGCACCATTGTTAAGTAATCAATAGGATTAACACCTACTTGTTTCATAAAGCGGCGAGTTAGTTGAGAAGAGTTAATTCGATGCTTTTCAGCTAACTCTTGGAAGCTTATTTTATCTTCAAAATTATTATTTATATATGTGATGATATCTACAATAACCTCATCTTTAATTTGTGGCTCTTCTTCTAATATAAATAATTCATTTTCTATTAATAATTGAATTGAAATATCGTAAATTAGGTGAGCTTTAACTTGTTTACTATATTCATCCTCTGAAAATGAAAGTTTAGCAAAAAAATTATAGGTTGATTTTAATCTTTCAAGATTTTGTAGAGTATTTACTCCAACTCGGAAATAATTTTTCATATCACTATCAGCACTAGCCTGAAAAAAGTGGAATTTCAAAGGGCTAACAGCTCTACGGAATAGTGGATACTGGGGAGGGCAAACGATAATATCCCCAAATTTAGCAATACCAGTGGTGTCAAGATATTTATACTCCATTTCACCTTCTTCAATACAAAAAAATGACCAATGAGGGTATGTATCATGCGATAATTGAAATTCCTCGATTGGATTCCAATAAGAGTGTTGATGAATGGAAAAGCTATTTTTCTTTAATAATTCATCTATCAAAATTTTCACTCCTTTGCAAAAAAGTATATGTTTTTGGAAAAAACGTGTATTCATTAATCATTAATAATTGTATAGAATGTAAAAAAATATTGAAAGCGCTTTTTTGGAGGAGATAGGATTGAAGATTACTGGAATTGAAGTAAAACATTATTTATTACCTTTAGATCCACCATTTAAAGCTGCGTGGGATCCGCAGCCAAGGAAGAAATTTGCATCTACAGTTGTATATGTCCACACTGACTCAGGAATTACAGGAATAGGCTCTGGAGACTTAATGATGGGGCTAAGTGGTCATGAACATTTATTTATTGGACAAGATCCATTTAATATCGAGCGTCATAACCAAGTTATTTCAAATATTGATTTCCATTATGGACGTTGTTGGCCATTAGATTTAGCACTTTGGGATTTAATGGGGAAAGCTACAAATCAACCTGTATATAAGCTTCTAGGTGCAAAAAATGAGAAAATACTTGCTTATGCTTCTACTGGTGAAATTGTTACTCCGGAAGTAAGAGCAGAACGAGCATTACAGTTTATTGAGCAAGGCTTTAAAGCTATGAAAATTCGTTTCCACCATACCGACGTAAGAGATGATATTAAAGTGGTCGAAGAAGTACGAAAAGCAGTAGGAGATAAACTAGAAATTATGGTAGATGCCAACCAAGGATGGAAAATGCCATGGGATACAGAACGTACTTGGGATTTAAAAAAAGCGACTTCAGTAGCACGTGAGCTGGAGAAGTTGGATGTATTTTGGTTAGAAGAACCATTAGCTTGTCATGAATTTAAAAATATGGCAAAACTGCGAGATAAGGTTGAAATTCGTATAGCTGGCGGTGAAATGAACCGCAACTGGTATGACTTCCGAGAAATGAATCGCAACAACTCTTTAGACGTTTACCAGCCAGATGTAGCATTAACAGGTGGGATTACAGGGGTTAAAAAAATAGCTGAGTTGGTACAGGGTCAGGGGGCTTGGTTCAGTCCACACACTTGGACTAATGGGATTGGAGTTTTAGGGAATCTTCATTTAGCGCTGGGGGTAAGTAATTGCCCATATTTAGAATTCCCATACGATCCTCCAGCGTGGTCAAATGAGCGTCGTGATTTCGTGCAAGTAGATAAATTAATGATAGATTCCGACGGTTATCTGCAAGCATCTCAAAAACCGGGATTAGGATTTGAACTTGATCAGCAAGCACTTGAAAAATACGAAATAAAACACTTTTATGTAGGTGAAACAGTTTAGGGGGGAACACAATGGAGAGATGTACTGCTTTTATTAATGGTGAATTTTTAAAAAATGAAACAAATTCATGGATGGATGTTGTTTACCCGGGAACAAATGAGGTTGTTGCACAAGTTCAAAGCTGTACAGCGGAGGATGTCGATAAAGCGGTTGAATGCGCGGCAAAAGCATTTAAAAAGTGGAAAAATACCCCGGCATTTCAACGTGAAAATTATGTAAAAGAGTTTGTAGCATTGTTGCGTTTAGATGAGAATTATAAAACCATTGGCAAATTTATTAACTTGGAAATGGGAAAACCTATTAGTGCTGCAAACTCAGAAGCATTTTATAGTGCTGATTTAGCTGAATACCAATCGCAATGGGCTCGTCGGATAGAAGGGGAAGTTATTACTAGTGATTCAACAACAGAACGTATTTTAATTGAAAGAGAGCCGTTGGGGGTAATTGGTGTAATTGTTCCATGGAACTTTCCAATCTATGTTTTAATACGCAAGGTTATCCCAGCGTTAATAGCAGGAAATACAGTAGTAATTAAGCCAAGTATAAAATCACCTATATCAGCTTTAAAGTTAGCAGAACTGTTTCAAAAAGCTGGTTTTCCAGAAGGGGTTGTAAATGTCGTAGTTGGTGCTGATGAAATAGTTGGAGAGGCATTAACTTCAGCAAATATACAAATGGTAACATTTACAGGCTCAACGAAAGTTGGGCAGCAAATTATGAAAAAATGCGCGGCTAATATGATTCGTGTATCTCTTGAATTAGGTGGGAAGGCACCAGCTATTGTTATGGAAGATGCAGACATTGATTTGGCAGTTTCCGCAATAAAAGGTGGCCGTTTATCAAATTCTGGTCAAGTATGTAGTAATACTGAGCGCGTTTATGTGCATGAGTCGATTAAAGAAGAGTTCGTATCGAAGCTATTAGCAGCATTTGAAGAAGTAAAAGTTGGCGACGGACGTACTAATCCCGATATTGAAGTTGGTTGCCTTGTGTCCTCGGCGGATGCAGCGCGAGTAGACAAAATGGTAAAAGAAGCTGTAGGAGAAGGAGCCGAAATTTTATGTGGCGGGCGCATTTTATCTGAACTTGGTGATAGCTTTTATGCACCAACTATTTTAGTCAACTGTCATCAGAAAATGAACGTTGTACAACAAGAAGTATTTGGTCCGGTACTTCCAATTCTATCATTTTCAACAATTGACGAAGCAGTTGAATTGGCAAATGACTCAGAGTATGGACTTACCTCAAATATTTATACGACATCTTATAAATCAGTAATGAAATTAACAAAGGAATTAAATTTCGGTGAAGTATATGTGAATCGTCAACAAGGAGAAGCTTATCAAGGTTACCATGCTGGATGGAAAAAATCCGGTATTGGAGGAGATGACGGAAAACATGGCTTTGAAGAATTTTTACAATATAAAACGGTGTACTTAAGTTTTTAACAAGAAATTATTGCCACAAGGGGGATATCAAATGACTGCTTCACTTAGTTACTACTCTAGAACAAAAATATTATTTGGTGAAGGTGTATATCTAAATCTACCAAGTGAAATTGAAAAACTAATAGGCAAAGAAAAGGTCCTAATAGTAACCGACCAAGGGGTTAAAATGGTTGGAATATTAGACAAAATTGAAAACGTTTTAACTGAGAAGGGGTATACAGTTGATACATATGTAGATGTAAAACCTGACCCTTCAATTATACAAATCGATGAAGTAGCAAACATAATTCGTGAAAACAATATTAAATGTGTCATCGGATTAGGTGGAGGTTCAGCGATGGATGTTGCGAAAATGGCAACACTTGTTTCAGGTGATATTCATAACACAATGCACTATGCATTGATGGAAAATCCATTTAAAACAAGTGAAGTAGTAAATATCGCTATCCCTACAACTTCTGGTACAGGTGCAGAGGTAACTAGTACCGTTGTATTTTCAGACACAGAAGGACGAAAAGTTTGGGGATGGGATGAAAATATGGCGCCAACACTTGCCATACTAGATCCTACATTTACCGTTAATCTTCCAATTCATTTAACAGTAGCAACAACTCTTGATGCATTAATTCATGCAATGGAAGCAGTAAGTGGTCGCCGTTCAAATCCAATAATTGAAGCATTAAGCTACCAATCTATTCGTTTAATTAATGAGAATTTCGAGAAAGTACTTTCCAATCCGCATGATTTGGAGGCTCGTGGTAATTTATCTCTTGGCGCAACTTTGGCAGGCCTTGCCATTGAACAAGGGGGAACTGGTCTGGCACACTGTATTGGCCATGCATTAGGAACTTTAGAGAAGATTCCACATGGAAGAGCAGTAGCAATTTCATTATATAAAACGATAGATTGGCTAGTAATAAATGCGTCAGAAAGCTATAAAACAGTGGCACAAGCGATGGATATAGAATGGAATGCTGAAGCACCTTTAAAAATTGCAGCGCGGTACAAACAATTAGTTAGTGTTGGTCAGCTTGATTTGTTAGTGGGAGAAGGAAAAGTTGGTGAACAACAAATAAATCATTTTGTACAAATAATGCAAGATCAAGAAAATCAACCAATGCTGCAAAATAGTTGTGCAGTTCCAACAATAGAAGACCTAAATCGATTTGCTAAAAGTATTTTTAATTAATATTTCTTACAAAGGGGACTAAGAAATGAAAAAAATTAATTTACGTCATGGAGTGTTTTGGCCGCCATTTATTTTACTACTCGTTGCGGGCTTATTTAGTTTGTTATATCCAGATTTGTTTCTTGAAAAGGTAAATATTGCGAATAATTGGCTATTAGATAATGTTGGATGGTTGTTTAGTTTGAGTGGTCTACTTATGCTGGTTGTTGTCATTGCAGTTTACTTCTCGCCTTTAGGAAGATATCGAATTGGTGGTAAAGATGCAAAGCCAATGCTAAGCATGAAAAATTGGTTAGCTATTACATTATGTACTACTATTGCAGCAGGTGTGACATTTTGGGGAATTGTTGAACCTATATATCACCTAGTAACTCCTCCGGAATCATTAGGTCTAGAAGCAAATAGTGCTGAAGCAGCTATTTTCTCCATGTCTACAATGTATTTGCATTGGACAGTTACACCATATGCAATATATTGTGTGCCAGCATTAATGTTTGCTTTTGCATTTTATAATATGAGAAAAAGTTTTAGTTTAAGTTCGACGTTGGCACCGCTTTTAGGAAAACGTACTGATGGGAAATTTAGTTCATTTATTGATGGTATTTCACTTTATACATTAGCATTAGGTATGGCATCGGCAATGGGGACTGCTGTACTGAATCTGGCTGGCGGTGTCCACTATTTAACAGGTTGGGAAAGTAATACAGTAATGTGGGCGATTATAGCAGCTATAACTATGATTACTTTTACTATTTCTGCTTCAACTGGTTTAATGAAGGGTATTCGAATATTATCTAATATTAATATGAATGTCTACATTATTATCGTACTTTTCATCTTTATTACAGGTCCAATGACATTCATCGTTAATTTAGGTACAGAATCTTTTGGTCATTATTTAACAAACTTTTTTGAAAAAAGTTTGTTTACTGGGGCTGCTGCAGGTGATATGTGGCCAAAATGGTGGACTGTATTTTACTGGGCAAACTGGTTTGCATGGGCGGCTATAACAGCAATGTTCTTAGGTCGTATTGGTTATGGGTATACAGTTCGTACTTTTATAGCAGTAAACTTCGTGTTCCCTTCTATATTTGGTGCACTCTGGATGACAATTTTCGGAGGTACCGCAATCCATAAACAACTTACTGATGGTACATTAGGAGATATTTTAAATAATTTTGGTGCAGAATCAGTATTGTATGCTGTACTGGCAGATGTTCCGTTGTCAATGATTGTAATTCCTTTCTATTTATTTATTGTTTTTATCTCTTTCGTTACTGCATCGGACTCAAATATTTCGGCTATGGGCGGTATTAGTTCACACGGTATTTCCCCTGAGAGTCAGGAAGCTCATATTATAATTAAAGTAATGTGGGGTACGGCTGTAGGTATCATTGCATGGGTAATGTTAAGTTTTGCAAAAATAGATGGAATAAAGATTCTTTCAAATTTAGGTGGAATACCAGCCTTAATTTTATGTTTGGCAATTGTCGGTTCATTATTAAAGGTTGCATACAACCCTGCAAAATATGATGTAACTGAACAAGTAAAGAGGGAAGAAAGCTATAAAGATACAGTTCTTCAACGGGAAGTTAATAATAACCTAGAAAACGAGAAGGATTTAGTAGAGTCGAATAATAACTAAAGTATAAGAAGTAAGGGTGACCCAAAAATAGATTGGGTCACCCTGTTAATATTTTAATTGAGGTAAGGGATTACATTATTAATGACAACTTGTTCGCCTGCATGTACCCATTTATTTTTATTTATAATTTCCCCATCTTTATCGATTGGATTTTGAAATTGACTGAATCCTGTTGCGTCCAATAATGAGCTTTCGTCAAAATCTAACCCACAATTGAAAACATGCTTAATGACATATGGAGTTTGAAAACTTATATGAGCCTTCGCGGAATCGAGCATACCATCAATAACAACAAATGGAAGGCGTAAATAAATTGTTTCACAGTCTTCCTTATAAAGAATAGTATCGAAAAAGCCGTGATCATACTCCCAATAGCTTCCAAGACAAAAACCATATTTTTTAATTTTATTTTGAAGGAAACCAAATTGTGCTTGTTTTCCTTCTATATTTGTTTCTAGTTTTAACATAATTCGTCTCCTTTTTTCTATTATTTTTAACAAGAGCACAAGGAACAATACATATAGAGGAAACATACAGAAATAATTTGAAGATAATAAAGTAATGTTATTGGATTATTTTTTTAAACTTCTTTCCTATATATGCTGCAGAGTGGTTCAGTAAGTTTATAATTTAATATTAATAATCCTTACTAAGTTAAATCACTTGCGCTTCACCTCTTTTTTTCATACCTTTTAAGTATTGATATTTTCATTCAGGACGTTTTAGGTCTGGAATGGGATTGAAGAAAGGTGAGTATTACAAATGTTATCAAAAGAAAAAATTGCGCGAATCAATGAGCTTTCAAAAAGAGCAAAAGAGGGAACATTAACTGAAGCAGAAGCAAAAGAACGTACAGTTCTTCGTAAGGAGTATTTAGATTCATTCCGTTCTTCATTCCGAAATACAATAGAAAATGTACAAATTTTTGATGCTGCAGGTAATGAGGTCACTCCTGAAAAGATTAAAAAAATACAAAAAAATAAATTAAATTAATTTTAAACGGAGAATAATATAGCACAATTGTAAAAAGCATGACATATTACTGAAAATGTCTATAAATAGGATTGTTTTCTGTCATAAACTTGTCTAAACTGGATAAGAACAATAAATAGAACGAGAAAGGATGTCAAATAATGGCACAAAAAGCGGATCTATTAGCAATTAATGCAATCCGAACATTATCTATTGATGCAATCGAAAAAGCAAATTCGGGTCATCCCGGTTTACCAATGGGTGCAGCTCCAATGGCATATACATTGTGGACGAAACAACTACGCCACAATCCGCAAAATCCAAAATGGTATAACCGCGACCGTTTTGTTCTTTCTGCAGGACATGGTTCGATGTTATTATATAGCCTTCTACATTTAGGAGGATACGGTTTAGATATGGAAGAAATTAAAAACTTCCGTCAATGGGGCTCTAAAACTCCTGGGCACCCAGAATATGGACACACTGTTGGAGTTGAAGCAACAACAGGACCACTTGGCCAAGGGATTGCAATGTCAGTAGGTATGGCAATGGCTGAACGTCATTTAGCTGCTACATATAACAAACCCGGACATGACATAGTTGACCACTATACTTTTGCACTTTGCGGAGATGGCGATTTAATGGAAGGTGTTGCAGCAGAAGCAATTTCATTAGCTGGTCATCTAAAACTTGAAAAATTAATCGTGTTGTACGATTCAAACGATATTTCATTAGATGGCGATTTGGCAAAATCATTTTCTGAAAACGTTCAAAAACGTTTTGAATCATACGGCTGGAACTATCTGCATGTTGCTGATGGTACAGATGTTGATGCAATTAATACTGCTATCGAACAAGCAAAACAAAGCGAAGACAAACCAACATTAATTGAAATTAAAACGGTTATCGGTTTTGGTTCTCCAAATAAGTCAGGAAAATCGGATGTACATGGTGCTCCTCTAGGTACTGACGAAGCAGTATTAACTAAAGCAGCATATGGTTGGGAACATGAGCCATTTAAGGTGCCACAAGAAGTTTATGAAATTTTCAATGAAGCTGCTCAAAAGCAAGGTGCACAGCCTGAAGCAGAGTGGAATGCAAAATTTGAATCTTATAAAGCTGAATTCCCTGAATTAGCAGAGCAATTTATAAAAGCAATGAATAATGAACTGCCTGCTGATTTTGATGCAGAAGTACCTGTTTATGAAGCAGGAAAATCTGTTGCGACTCGTTCATCTTCAGGAGATGTAATTAATGCATTAGCAAAAAAAGTTCCATCATTCTTTGGGGGCAGTGCTGACCTAGCTGGTTCGAATAAAACGACAATTAAAGGTGCAGGTGATTTCTTCGCGGATACACCAGAAGGCCGCAATATTTGGTTTGGTGTTCGTGAATTCGCAATGGGTGCTGCTTTAAATGGTATGGCGTTGCATGGAGGATTGAACGTATTCGGTGGTACATTCTTCGTATTCTCCGACTACGTACGACCAGCAGTTCGCTTATCTGCATTAATGGGATTACCAGTTACTTATGTGTTTACACATGATTCTATAGCAGTTGGGGAAGACGGCCCTACTCATGAACCAATTGAGCATTTAGCTTCACTAAGAGCGATGCCAAATCTATCTGTGATTCGTCCAGCAGATGCAAATGAATCAGCAGAAGCATGGAAGTTGGCAATTTCGTCTAAAAATGTGCCGACTGCTCTTGTTCTTTCACGTCAAAACTTGCCGGTCCTTGCAAATACTGCTGAACTTGCAAAAGATGGCGTTGCAAAAGGTGCATACGTTGTTTCTTCTGCTACAAAACAAATTCCAGATGCAATCATTATCGCAACTGGTTCAGAGGTTTCTTTAGCTATTGAAGCACAAAGTAAATTATTAGCTGAAGGAATTGATGTTTTAGTTGTTTCAATGCCATCTATGGACCGTTTCGAACAACAATCAGATGAATATAAAGAGTCTGTCCTGCCTAAAGCTGTGACAAAACGTTTAGCAATTGAAATGGGCTCATCATTCGGCTGGCATAAATATACTGGTTTTGAAGGCGACATCCTTGCAATCGACCAATTCGGCGCAAGTGCTCCTGGTGAAATTATCATGGAGAAATATGGCTTTACAGTAGACAATGTCGTTGCGAAAGTAAAAGCTCTTTAAATAAGTAATAAAAACTGATCCAAAATGTAATGTTTTGGGTCAGTTTTTTTATTATGAAAAAAGTGATGGAATATCACCCCAAATAGAGGAATACCATTCTCTATAACTCATATTCATAATTAATGAGAGGGGGAAAAGAGTGACGACGAATAAAGTAAGAATAAAAGAAGTAGGACCTCGAGATGGATTGCAAAATGAAAAAAACTATATTTCAACAACTGATAAAATCGCCTTTATTGAAAAATTATCAGAAACGGGTCTTGATTATATCGAGGTTACTTCATTTGTCCACCCGAAATGGATACCGCAATTAGCAGATGCGGTGGATGTTTTATGTAATTTAAAACGCCGAAAAGAAATTACCTACGCAGCTTTAGTTCCTAACATAAAGGGACTTGAACGGGCGTTACAAGTTCATATCGATGAGGTTAGCATCTTTATGTCAGCATCAGAAGGGCATAATCTATCAAATATTAATAAAACTATCTCAGATACATTTCCTGTGTTAAAGGAAGTAGTAGAAGAAGCGAGGCTAAATAACTTAGCAGTTCGAGGATACGTATCAACAGTAATTGGATGTCCATACGATGGTCCTGTAAAACCAGAACAAGTATTATACGTCGTGGACCATTTAATTGATATGGGAGTAAAAGAAATCTCACTCGGCGATACCATTGGTGTAGGGGTGCCGACAGATATTGAAAGGTTGCTAGAAGTATTGCTAAAAAAATATCCACCATATCTTTTTGCCATGCATTTCCATGATACGTATGGAACAGCAATTGCAAATATAGTGAAATCACTGGAGATGGGAATCCTGACTTTTGATAGCTCAATAGGTGGACTAGGTGGTTGTCCATATGCAAAAGGTGCATCAGGAAATGTAGCAACCGAGGATGTTCATTATCTTTTTACAAAAATGGGAAAACAAACAGGATTAAATGCTAAAAAGCTGCTAGAAGCTGCTTATTTTATAGAAAGTAAATTAGGAAAAACTTTAAATACGAAACAATTGGCGATATCAAGAAGTGAGGTGAATCATTAATGGAGCATGTTTGGATGCAAAAACATAGTGATCATATTGCAATCTTAACGTTAAATCGGCCTCAAGCGTTAAATGCATTGTCTACTGATTTATTAAAGGAAGTTAACTTTTATTTAGATGAAATAAAGCGTGACTCAGAAATTCGGGTAGTCATCTTAACAGCGGTAGGCGATAAAGCATTTTGTGTTGGAGCTGATTTGAAAGAGAGGAGGCTAGTGCCGGAAGATCAAGTCCTTCATTCAGTACAATTTATCGGTCAAACTATTTCAAATGTGGAGGCACTTCCGCAACCTGTCATTGCTGCAATGAATGGAGTAGCCTTTGGGGGAGGTCTTGAGCTTGCATTAGCTTGTGATATTCGGGTAGCTTCTGAACAAATTTCCGTTGGGCTAACTGAAACATCGCTTGCAATCATACCAGGTGCTGGGGGAACACAACGTTTAACAAGATTAATAGGGATTAGTAAAGCAAAAGAGTTAATTTATACAGCTCGGCGTATTAATGCGGAGACTGCAAAAGAATTAGGTATACTGGACCATGTGGTTGCAAAAGAAAATTTATTAAATACAGCAATCGATTTAGCAAGGGAAATAGCTAAAAATGGTCCGTTAGCATTAATTCAAGCAAAAAAAGCAATTAATCAAGGAATTGAAGTTCCATTGCAAACGGGATTGCAGATTGAGTTACTCGCTTACAATGCACTTATCCCAACAAAAGATAGAATAGAAGGGTTGCAAGCATTTACAGAAAAGCGCTCTCCGAGATATCAAGGTAAGTAAAAATGGAGTATTAAAATTTTTCTAAGTATAGATGACAAATAATTCCCTCAATAGTTAGGCATTAGCTAAACAATTGAGGGTGTTTTTTATCGCCTTAAACACTCCATTTTAAAGAAAAGTACTGCTACTTATATATAAGCAGTAAATCAAAACTTCCTAATTCTGTTGATTATAAGAAAAGTAAGACTGAGTACGATTGGTATTTAATACTATTTTTCATAGCTGCTGATACTGGTATATTGTTATAGAAACAGCACTTTGGCTATTTAAATTAAATTACTATAGAGCAGGAAAAAGGGGAAGAAGCTAAATTTACTGTTCGAATTCAATTACATTATTCAGGGTCTTATTATAAAAACGTGGAGTTTTAATTTAAAATTAGTAATCATGTGTATACCTCGAAATCTGTTTAAATAGGTTATTTAAAATGAATTTAATTTCACTATATAAATTCACTAGTGTTGCATTAATTTAAATTCACTATTAAAAATACTCAAAATGTTCAATATTATTATTTTATGCAAAGAAAAAGTCCTTTATAATGGATTAGTCAGGTGGTAACCCGTCCAAATC
>NZ_RXNR01000006.1 GCF_003966145.1 Lysinibacillus telephonicus | reverse complement strand
GAAAAGTCTGAAAGTTCGTTACGAAACTTTGCGTTATTCATCTTAATTGAACCGCCGTATACGGAACCGTACGTACGGTGGTGTGAGAGGTCGGGAGTTAATCACTCCCTCCTACTCGATTGTCGCTGAAGCTTTCGTCGCAATTGTGACGAGGATGGGTAACCACCTTAGAAGCAAAGCGCTTGTGTCTAAAAGGATTTTTGGACGTCCGTCTTTTATTTTTATTCGCGTTCTAATGGACAGGAATCCGGTATTTCAGCGAATGGGTTTTCCTTATTTATGTGATCGTAAAACATTACACCGTTTAGATGGTCTAATTCATGTTGAAAGGCGATAGCTGGTAATCCTTTTAAACGTAATTTTTTTTCTTCACCATCAATTGTGAAAAATTTTGCTGTTATTCTTGCGTATCGTGGTACGTAACCAGGTACTTGACGATCTACTGAAAGGCAGCCTTCACCTGATGGAATATATGTTTTTTCAACAGAATGGCTAACAATTTTAGGATTAACAGCTACGAAACTTAAGAGTTCACCCTTGTCATCCTCTAGATGCAATGCAAACATTCTTTTTAAAGAATTTACTTGATTGGCAGCTAAACCTATACCAGAACGAAGACCGTATTTTTCAGCTATTTCTGGATCTTGGCTATTAATTAAATACTCCAGCATATCAGAAGCGAGTTTGCGATCCTCTTCAGATAACGGGAATGTAACTTCTTGTGCTCTTGTTCGCAAAGCTGGATGACCCTCGCGAACAATATCTTTCATTAAAATCATATTTAAACTTCCTTTCGAAACTAAATCTACTTATGTATTTAAGTATACATAAAAAGAATCTATTCTCTATTTAAAATATCACACATAATCCATTTTTGCTTATGAAAAAGTTTAGTCGCATTAGTATATGTAGTTTGGCAACAAAAGGGGATGGGTAGATGAAATGTTATACAAATAAAGTAGGGGATATTATTGTTATAATACAGTTTGAATATTACTATATAACAGATGAAAGAAATGGTTTTTTTATTTTTTCGAGAAAAAAAGTGTAATTTAAACAGTATTCTATGATTGACCGATTGGATTTATTTTTATATACTCTATCTAACAAGTTGTTGTACTAATTTTTTTATAAAAATTTTTAATACAGAAATTAAGGAGAGGTGCTATATGGGAGAAAAAATTTCAAAACAATTTGATCCGAAAACTACTTTGCAAGAAATTGAAGATCAATTCCAAATGTTTCAAATTCTAAATGAAGAAGGAAAAATTGTTAATGAGGAAGCAGATCCGAAACTATCTGATGAAGAGTTAGTTGAACTAATGACAAGAATGGTATATACAAGAATTTTAGATCAACGTTCAATTTCGCTTAATCGTCAAGGTAGACTTGGTTTCTATGCACCGACAGCTGGTCAAGAAGCTTCTCAATTAGCTTCACATTTTGCATTAGAAAAAGATGATTGGATTTTACCAGGCTATCGTGATGTACCACAAATTGTTTGGCACGGTCTGCCTTTGTGGAAGGCATTTTTATTCAGCCGTGGACATTTTGTAGGAAATCAAATTCCTGAGGGAGTTAATGTTGTACCTCCGCAAATTATCATTGGTGCTCAATATGTGCAAACTGCTGGAGTTGCGCTAGGTCTAAAAAAACGTTGTTCAAAAACTGTAGCCATCACGTATACAGGTGACGGTGGTTCTTCACAAGGGGACTTCTATGAAGGAATCAACTTTGCAGGAGCTCAAAAATCACCTGCAATCTTTATCGTACAAAATAACCAGTACGCAATTTCAACACCACGTGAAGTGCAAACAGCAGCAAAAACAATTGCTCAAAAAGGTATCGCTGCAGGTATTCCAAGTATTCTAGTAGACGGTATGGATCCGTTAGCAGTATATGTTGCAACACGTGATGCAAGACAACGTGCAGTAAATGGAGAAGGTCCATCATTAATCGAAACAATGTGTTACCGTTATGGACCTCATACAATGTCTGGTGATGATCCAACACGTTACCGTACTTCCGACATTGATAATGAATGGGCAGCTAAAGACCCAATCGTACGCTTCCGTATTTACTTAGAAGGTAAAGGATTATGGTCTGAACAAAAAGAAAATGAAGTAATTGAACGTGCAAAAGAAGAAATTAAAGCAGCAATTAAACAAGCTGATGAAACACCAAAACAAAAGGTAACGGACCTTATTTCAAATATGTACGAAGAAATGCCTGTTAATCTACAAGAGCAATATGAAATCTACAAAGAGAAGGAGTCGAAATAACCTATGGCACAAATGACTATGGTTCAAGCAATTACTGATGCGCTTCGTTGTGAACTAAAAAATGATGAAAATGTTTTAGTGTTCGGTGAAGACGTCGGCGTAAACGGTGGGGTTTTCCGTGCTACGGAAGGTCTTCAAAATGAATTTGGTGTAGATCGTGTTTTTGATACACCTCTAGCTGAATCTGGAATTGGTGGTTTAGCAGTAGGTTTATCGTTAACTGGTTTTCGCCCAGTTCCTGAAATTCAATTCTTCGGCTTTGTATATGAAGTAATGGATTCTATTAGTGGACAATTAGCTCGTTATCGCTACCGTACAGGCAATACTTATAGTATGCCAGTTACAATCCGCTCTCCGTTTGGTGGTGGAGTTCATACACCAGAAATGCACTCTGATAGTTTAGAAGGTTTAATGGCCCAGCAACCTGGCTTAAAAGTAGTAATTCCTTCTACTCCATATGATGCAAAAGGTTTATTAATTTCATCTATCCGGGATAATGATCCTGTTGTATTCTTAGAGCATTTAAAACTTTATCGCTCAATTCGTGAAGAAGTTCCTGAAGAAGCTTATACAATTCCTTTAGGCAAAGCAGATGTAAAACGAGAAGGCAAGGACTTATCGATTTTTGCATATGGCTTAATGGTACATGAAAGCTTAAAAGCAGCAGAAGAATTAGAAAAAGAAGGATATTCGGTAGAAGTGGTAGATTTACGAACAGTTCAACCTCTTGATATCGAAACTATCATTGCTTCTGTTGAAAAAACGAATCGTGCAATTGTTGTTCAAGAAGCACAAAAACAAGCTGGTATTGCAGCAAACGTTGTATCTGAAATTACAGAACGTGCAATTTTAAGTTTGGAAGCACCTGTTTTACGTGTGGCAGCTCCTGATACTGTATATCCATTCCCACAAGCGGAAAACATCTGGTTGCCAAACTATAAGGATATTTTAGAAACAGCGAAAAAAGTTCTAACATTCTAATCATTTGCAAGTACGGAAAGGGTGAAATATATGGCGTTTGAATTCCGCATGCCAGACATTGGAGAAGGTATACATGAAGGCGAAATCGTAAAATGGTTCGTTAAACCGGGCGATAAAATTCAAGAAGATGATGTACTTTGTGAGATTCAAAATGATAAAGCAGTTGTTGAAATGCCTTCACCAGTTGAAGGGACAATTGAGGAAATTGTCGTAGAAGAAGGTTCTGTAGCAGTAGTAGGAGATGTCATCATCCGAATCGATGCTCCTGGTTATGAAAATCTTCAGTTTAAAGGTGATGATCATCACCAAGAAGAACAATCTACTGCAACTACGAGTGCGCAAGTTCAAGCAACAGCTGAAGACGGTAGTCCAGTAGAAAAGGCGCCTGTTCAAGGTGATTCTGAAGCTGCACCTTCGAAAAACGTTGAAATTGTTGAAGCTACATCAACTAAACGCGTAATTGCAATGCCTTCAGTTCGAAAATTTGCAAGAAACCAAGGTGTCGATATTCAGCTTGTTAATGGGACTGGGAAAAATGGACGTATCTTAAAAGAAGATATCGAAAACTTCTTGAAGGGCGACACAGCTACTCCATCTGCTGCATCGATTAATGCCAAAGAGGCAAATGTAACTGAGGCAAAAGCAGAGACTACAGCTGTAAACGTCCCTGTAAATCTTGAAGGAGAATTCCCTGAAACGCGTGAGAAAATGTCAGGAATTCGCAAAGCGATTGCAAAAGCAATGGTACATTCTAAACACACTGCTCCTCATGTTACTTTTATGGATGAAGTGGACGTAACGAATTTAGTAGCACACCGTAAAAAATTCAAGGATATCGCACAAGAGAAAGGTGTTAAATTAACATATCTTCCGTATGTAGTTAAGGCATTAGTTTCTACATTACGTGAATTCCCTGAATTTAATCGTTCATTTGATGACGAAACAAGTGAAATTATTCAAAAACACTATTATAATATAGGAATTGCAGCAGATACTGAAAAAGGTTTGCTCGTTCCTGTAGTAAAACATGCGGATCGCAAATCAATTTTCAACATTTCTGCTGAAATTAATGAATTAGCAACAAAGGCTCGTGATGGAAAATTAACACCTAATGAAATGAAAGGTGCTTCTTGCTCAATTACCAATATTGGTTCAGCTGGAGGTCAATGGTTTACGCCAGTTATAAACCATCCTGAGGTGGCAATTTTAGGAATCGGAAGAATTTCTGAGAAACCAATAATAAAAAATGGTGAAATTGTAGCCGCACCTGTGTTAGCATTATCATTGAGCTTTGATCATCGCATGATCGACGGTGCCACAGCGCAATATGCTTTAAATCATTTAAAACGTTTGCTAAGTGACCCGGAACTTTTATTAATGGAGGCGTAAAAAATGGTAGTTGGAGATTTCGCAATTGAAATTGATACTTTAGTAGTTGGGGCTGGCCCTGGTGGCTATGTTGCGGCAATCCGCGCAGCTCAAACTGGTCAAAAAGTAACAATTGTAGAAAAAGATGTATTAGGTGGCGTTTGCTTAAACGTTGGATGTATTCCTTCAAAAGCATTGATTTCAGTAGGTCACCGTTTTGAGCACGCAAAACATTCAGAAGATATGGGAGTAATTGCTTCTGAAGTAAAGCTTGATTTTGAAAAAGTTCAAGCTTTTAAAAACAGTGTTGTTAATAAATTAACAGGAGGCGTTGAAGGTCTTTTAAAAGGCAACAACGTTCAAATTGTTAAAGGTGAAGCTTACTTCGTAGATGCAAACACAGTACGTGTTATTGACGGAGATTCAGCTCAAACATATACATTTAAAAATGCTATTTTAGCAACAGGTTCTCGTCCTGTTGAAATTCCAACATTCAAATTCTCAAACCGTGTACTTAACTCAACTGGTGCTCTTAACTTAAAAGAATTACCAGGAAAGTTAGTTGTAATTGGCGGCGGTTATATCGGTACCGAATTAGGTTCTGCATTCGCTAACTTTGGATCTGAAGTAACGATTATCGAAGGCGGCAAAGATATTTTAGCTGGTTTCGAAAAACAAATGACGCAAATCGTGAAAAAAGGCCTTAAGAAAAAAGGTGTTACTATCGAAGTAAACGCATCTGCTAAAGGTGTTGAAGAAAGTGATACAGGCGTAGTTGTTACGTATGAAGTTGGTGGAGAAGAGAAAAAAGTTGAAGCTGACTATGTATTAGTAACTGTAGGTCGTCGTCCAAACACGGATGAGCTTGGCCTAGAACAAATTGGTGTTGAGTTTGAAGAACGCGGTTTATTAAAAGTTGATAAACAATGCCGCACAAGCATTCCAAATATTTATGCAATTGGTGATATCGTAGGTGGACCACAACTTGCGCATAAAGCTTCTTACGAAGGTAAAGTTGCTGCCGAAGCTATCGCTGGAGAAAAATCTGTCGTTGACTATTTAGCAATTCCAGCAGTATGTTTCACAGATCCAGAAATGGCAACTGTAGGATACAGTGAAGAACAAGCAAAAGCTGAAGGTTTAGAAGTTAGCGTTGCTAAATTCCCATTTGCAGCTAATGGCCGTGCTCTTGCATTAAACCAAACTGAAGGCTTTGTTAAACTAGTTGCTCGCAAAGAGGATGGCTTATTAGTAGGTGCACAAATCGTTGGTACAGGTGCTTCTGATATGATTTCTGAATTATGTTTAGCAATCGAAGGCGGTATGACTGCAGAGGATGTTTCTTTAACAATTCACCCTCACCCAACATTAGGTGAAATTACAATGGAAACTGCTGAAGTATTACTAGGCAACCCAATCCATATTATTTCAAAATAATAAAAGATGCTGCTCTAACTTAGGTTAAGAAAGCCAGAGTGTAGATAAAGTCAGAAATGCCTTTGTCTACACTCTTTTTTTATTGTATGATTTAGTGCTTCATTAATTCTAAAAATGAATAGATTTTCGTTTATTAAATTAATACTTCTTTAAGTAAATTTATTAAGAAATCTACATTATTGATAAAATATTTATTATAATATTAAGAAAATTAGTACCTTTTGTTGGGGGATTTGATGAGACTTCATTCGATGCAGTCGAAAATGTTTATTTATAATATATTAATTATTCTAATAATTACAATAGCAACTGGAATATCATTTTATTTTATATTATCCAGTGCAATAAAGGATGAAATTGGATTAAAGGCACTGCAAATTGCCGAAACAACAGCAAACCGTCCTGATATTATTGAGGGATTTTATGCTGACAATCCTTCAGATGTACTACAGCCAATTGCTGAAGAGATACGTATTGAAACGGATTCTGAATACGTAGTAATTGGTGATGAGAATGGGATACGTTATGCTCACCCTGTAGAAGAGCGAATTGGACAGGCTATGGTAGGAGATGATAATGAAGGTGCTTTAATAAGAGGAATATCATATATATCTGAAGCTACCGGAACTCTTGGACCAGCGATTAGGGGAAAAGCCCCAGTATTCGGCTATGATGGACAAATAATTGGTGTAGTGTCTGTTGGGTATTTAAAGACAGATGTAAATACAATCTTTTTAAAATATTTAGATAATATTGTCTTAATTGTAATTTTTGGTATAATCATAGGAATTATCTTTTCTAGTCTACTATCAACACGAATAAAAAAAGAGCTTTTAAATTATGAGCCGATAGAAATTGCTGAATTGTTAAAACAACAAAATGCACTGATAGAATCTGTCCGAGAAGGAATTATTATGGTCGATCAAGATGGGGTTATTACGGTAGCAAATTCAGCAGTATATAAAACGCTTTCGCTTAACGAAGATGCTCAATTAATTGGGAGAGACATTCGAGAGGTAATACCAAATTCTCATATGTTTGAGGTATTGTCTACTGGGGAACGTCATCTAGACCGTCCAATGGAAATTGGCGGTCAAAAAACAATTGTTAACCGAATTCCTATTATGAATGGAGAAAAAGTGGTTGGGGCAGTTTCGAGTTTTCGTCTGCAATCTGAAATTGATCGATTGGCATTAGAACTATCACAAGTAAAGAAATATTCGGAAGCATTACGCGCTCAAACACATGAATATAATAATTTTTTATATACATTATCAGGGTTAATACAATTAAAAGATTATGATGAGGCTCTTGACTTAATACATACGGAACGAGAAGAGCAAGGCAGTTTAATTCATTTTATTTCAGAACACTTAAAAGACCCACTAATTAGCGGTATATTAATTGGATTTTTTAATAGAGCGAAAGAGTTAAAAGTTAAATTAATAATAGATGAAGACAGTAGACTTGAACGTTTACCAAAAAACATTCAAAAGCATCTTTTCGTTTCAATTTTAGGCAACTTAGTTACGAATGCATTTGAAGCAGTTGAACATCTTCAAGAGCAGGACCGAATTGTACGGATATTAATTTTAGACAATGGAAAAGAGCTTTTAATTGAAGTTGAAGATAGTGGTGCAGGCATCGGGGATGAAATTAAGGAATCACTTTTCCAAACAAGAATTACTACTAAAAGTAAAACTGTTGAGCAACATGGGTTTGGATTATTAAAAGTAAAAGAAAACGTGAAAGAACTTGGTGGAGAAATCTATACAGAAAATGGTGATTTAGGGGGAGCACTATTTATCATCGTGATTTCAAAAAGGGGGATTAATCATGACTGATGTTATAGAAGTTTTAATTGTTGAGGATGATAAAAGAATTGCAAAAATTCATCAAAAATTTATTGAGAAAATAGAGGGGTTTAAAAATATTGGAGTTGCATTTAATGCAGAAGAAGCATACGAATGGATTGATTCATTTAAGCCGCACTTAGTTTTATTAGATGTTTACTTTCCAGATAAATTAGGGACAGAAGTGTTGGAATATATAAAAACTAATAGCCCTAATTCAGATATAATTTTTATTACTGCTGCATCAGAAACAGAAATATTAAAGAAAGCATTTCGTGGTGGTGTTATTGATTATTTATTGAAACCACTTACATTTGAAAGGTTTAAGGAAAGCTTAGAAACATACCGTTCGAAAAGAAAACTTCTAGAAAAAAGTACTCATCTTGAAGAGCATGAAATTAAAGAAATTTGGGCTTCCTCAAAAGAGATGCTAATGAATGAATTTACACCAAAAGGGATTGACGCGATTACAAGAAGCAAGGTTTATGATTATTTAATAAATTATCCTGAAGGAACAACAGCTGAAGCATTGGGCAAAGACTTGGGGATGAGCCGATCCACTGCAAGAAGATACTTAGAACACTTAGTTTCTGAAAATAAAGTATATACAGATTTAATATATGGAACAGTTGGAAGACCTGAGAGAAGATATATCCTTTCAAAGTCGTAATGTGTAAAACGAAAAGGCGTCTTTATTTTTCTCTTTCTACAACTTCAATTTGTATATTAGTTGATAAAAATCTGCTCATTTTGAATGGGCGGATTTTTTTCTTTATAAACATTCATAAAAACAACCGCTCAATAACTTCATTCCTTTTCCTTCATGATTCAAACTCTTGGTGGTTATTTTATCGTGTTATATCATTGCAGCGTTTTAAAGAATCGTGAACAAAATGAACAAAATGCAAATTAATAGAAATAATACCTTTTATTTTACTTTTATTGTATTTAGTATGCGCTTTCATTAACTTATTGTTATACATCAGTATTTAAAACACGGTGTATAGCAAAGGGGGAGTCTTATGAAGAAGAAATTATTAATCCTTGGTATGACGGTGATGCTGTCCATAATGTTGGCAGCATGTAATAGTAATACGTCAGAAACTGGTGCCAGTGGAGAAAGCTCATCAAATTATCCAGAAAGCAATATTATAATCGTTGCACCATCTGGAGCAGGTGGTGGATGGGATTTAACAGCCCGTTCTGTTGCAAAAATTATGTCAGAAACAGGTTTAGTTGAGAAAGCGATTACAGTTGAAAATCGTGCTGGCGGCGGTGGTGCTGTATTTATGGCTGAATACGCTACTAAAGAAGCAGATAATGATTATATGTTAATGGCAAAATCACCACCAATTCTTATTAATAATTTAAAAGCAGAGGGTAATAGCCCATATGGTTATAAAGATACTAAGCCACTTGCACAATTAACTCGAGATTACGGTGCTATTGTAGTGAAAGCGGATTCACCATATAACAACTTAACTGAACTTTTAGATGCAATAAAAGCAGATCCAAGCTCATTGACATTGGCAGGAGGATCAGCTCCTGGTTCAATGGATCATTTAGTTGGTGTATTACCAGCTTATGCATATGGCATTGATCCAAAACAAGTGAAGTATGTGTCATATGACGGTGGCGGTGAGGCAATTGCAGCTTTATTAGGAGGCAATGCAGACGTAATTGCTACAGATGCATCAGCCATTGGTGAGTACGTTAAATCAGGCGATGTAAAAGTTTTGGCGGTAAGTTCTACTGAACGTCTAACAGGAGCTTTAGAAGATGTTCCTACGTTCAAAGAACTTGGTCTTGATGCAGAGTTCACTATTTGGCGCGGCCTATTTGGACCGAAAAATATGTCTGATGAAGCGTTTGAATATTGGACAACAAAATTGTCTGAAATGGCAGAAACAGATGAATGGAAAGCAGAACTTGAGCGAAACGGCTGGCAGCATGAATACCGTAATGCTGAAGAGTTTACTGCATTTTTAGAAGAACAGGAAGCAGTTATAAGTGAATTATTAAAAGCTCTTGATATGCACAAATAATGCCGGGAAAAGGGCAACGTGATAAAGTTGCCCTTTTTAACTGATGGAGGTGTACAAACGGATGATAAAATCTTTCGATAAAATATCAGGCATTATATTTCTATTAATTAGCATTTTGTTTATTTCCGAGAGCTTGAAAATTTCAGGAAGTGCATACGGATCAGTTGTTGGACCGAAGATTTATCCTTTAATTTTAGGGATTGTGTTAGGAATTTTAAGTTTACGTTTATTATATGAAGCATTTAAGCAAGCCTCTGACAAAAAAGAAACAATGAAATTGGATTATAAGAAATTTGCTATCATCTTTATTTCTGCAATTGTCTATGTTCTTTTACTAGAAATAATAGGCTATGTTATATCAACATTTATCTTTTTAGTAGTCGCATTCCAAGTTATGGAAAAGGGGAGAGTTATCCAAACGTTAATTATTTCAGCTATTTTCTCCTACGGTGTATATGCAATGTACGTCAATTTACTTGGAGGAGCTTTACCGAGATTTTCTTTATTTTAAACTGAGGGGGTGTCTAATAAATGGATACAATTAAATTTTTATTAGATGGCTTTACTGTTGCACTACAATGGCATAATCTTTTGTTTGCTTTAGTAGGTGTAATCATTGGAACAGCCGTTGGAGTACTGCCTGGAATTGGGCCGATGAGTGGGGTGGCATTACTGATTCCAGTTACAGCAACTTTAACATCTGGTATGCCGACTGATGCTGCTGCTGCTAGCTCTATCATTCTATTGGCTGGTGTATACTATGGAGCTATGTACGGCGGTTCTACTACTTCGATTTTATTAAACACTCCTGGAGAATCCTCTTCAGTTGTAACAGCGTTAGATGGTTACCAAATGGCTCAGCAAGGCCGAGCTGGAGCTGCTCTATCGATAGCAGCGATTGGTTCGTTTATAGCGGGGATTGTTTCGTTAATTGGTCTAGTTTTATTAGCTGAACCTTTGTCAAATATTGCGTTAGAATTCGGTCCTGCAGAATATTTTTCTTTAATGCTTCTTGGACTGGCTGCTGTAAGTGGTCTTGCAGGAAAGTCTGTAACAAAGGCATTAATTATGACTGTTTTCGGTTTAATGCTTGGAACTATAGGAATTGATGCGGTATCGGGTATTGCTCGCTTTACATATGACCTGCCAGTATTATATGGTGGTTTAGAATTTTTAACAATAGCGGTTGGATTATTTGCATTAGGGGAGGTTTTCAAAACTATTTTGGAAAATGATACAGATGCAGAGCCAATTGCGAAGATTAAACGCATATTACCAACAAAGCAAGATTTAAAGGATAGTGCAAAACCGATTACCCGTGGTTCACTCTTAGGATTTTTTATTGGTGTATTACCGGGAGCAGGGGCTACATTAGCGTCATTTTTCTCTTATATTACAGAAAAAAAGTTTAGTAAAAACCCAGATTCATTTGGAAAAGGGAATATAGCAGGTGTTGCTGGTCCAGAATCTGCAAATAATGCTGCTTCAGGTGGTGCTATGATTCCGCTTTTAACTTTAGGAATCCCTGGATCTGGAACGACTGCTATTTTGATGGGAGCTCTCATCATGTACAACGTTCAGCCAGGTCCTTTATTATTCGACGATCACCCTGAAATTGCATGGGGACTAATTGCAAGTATGTTTATTGGAAATTTAGTTTTATTAATTTTAAACATGCCATTAGTTAAAGTATTTGCAAAAATTATTCAAACACCTAAAAAGTATTTATTGCCAATCATTATTGCAATTTCATTTTTTGGTGTCTATGCTGTTCAATACACTACATTTGATTTGTATTTGTTGCTGGCATGTGGTTTATTCGGTTACTTATTATCAAAAAATGATTATCCCGTAGCACCTTTAGTTTTAGCATTGGTTTTAGGTCCTATGATTGAAAATAATATGCGTCGTGCATTAACGATTTCAAATGGTGATTGGAGCATTTTCGTGACAAAGCCATTATCATTAGTATTTTTAATTATTGCTATAGCTTGGGTATTAATTCCAGTTATTCTAAAGTTTATGGGCAGAAAAGTAATTGTCAATGAGGAAGAATAATGTTTTTTGAAGATTGGATAAATTAGAAAGTGAAAACTACTTAGTAAAAAAATAAATTACTAAGTAGTTTTTTTATATAATTTTTCACTAAGAAATATAGACAGCTATTTGTCATAGGCGTACAATAGCGTTTATTAAGGAGGTGAGATAGCAAAGATTAGATCTTTGCTTAACTATATGAGAATCATCCGTATTATTGCTCAAATAGGTATTTTATACTTCTTTTATTATGTAGGAGTTTTCTTAGTCGATCTAACACATTTACCACTGCCTGCGAGCATTGTTGGACTGCTTTTATTAGTAGGATGTCTACAAATGAAATGGATTAAAATAGAGTACATTCGAGATGGAGCGGGACTTTTACTTGGCTCAATGACATTATTTTTTATACCGGCAATGCTTGGAATAATAGATTACCCAGAGCTTTTATCTATCAATGGGCTAATTTTAATAGTGTCTGTCATTGTAAGTACATTAATGACAATTTATTTTGCAGGAATTATAAGTCAAAAGATAGAGCAAAAGGAATTGAAAATGAAAGAAAAAAAAGAGGGGAAGGAGGGGAAAATCATTGAAAGCAGTCATCTACATCATTAGTACTGTCGTTTTGTTTATATTAATGAGTAAATTACATAAAAAATATAGCTATTCCTTTTTATTGCCAATTGTAACCACAACAATTGTTTTAATTATTGCATTGCTTTTATTAAATATACCCTATGATGACTATATGGAGGGTGGAAAATGGCTGCAGCATTTACTGGGTCCAGCAGTTGTTGGTCTTGCTTACCCTTTGTATAATCAACGAAAATTAATTATGAAGTATAAATATACCATTATACTCGGTATTTTTGTTGCTATGTTAAGTGGACTAGTAACAATTTTTGCTATGCTGAAAATTTTTAAAATAAAAGATTCTTTTATTTTGACTGCATTGCCAAAATCAATTACAACACCAGTAGCAATGCAAGTTAGTGAAACGATAAGCGGCATACCATCGTTGACTGCGGTGCTTGTAATGATTGCTGGTTTCGTTGGTGCACTCTTTGGACCTTTAGTTTTTAAAGTAGGCAAGATAAAGTCGCCAATTAGCCGAGGTATTTCGATGGGAAGTGCAAGTCACGGTGTCGGAATTTCGAAACTAAAAGATTTCGGTGAAAAAGATTTGTCGATTGGTTCTCTTTCAATGGGAGTAAGCGCAGTTATGGGAGCAATTCTTTGCCCGTTATTTGTCTATCTATTTTTCTAAAGGAATAATAGTTTTGTCTTAGTAAATTTAAAATAGTTTTGATAACGATATAAAAATCTGCTACTTCTAATTAATAGATTTTAAAACTTAAGCAATATCTACTGATTAAGATGAAGAGGAGAAGTACCTACTCCTGTTGCTGATACCTTCTCTTAAAGAATTGGAATGGAACACAACAACCAAGAAACAAAAAAGTACAATTCAGATCACTCTGAATTGTACTTTTTAAAATCACTTAAAAAATTGGTTTGCGTTCTTTAATTACTCGAACAGTTTTTAATGAACGATCTTCAGGTCCTTGGACAGGTAATCCTGCATCAATGTTCATTTTAATATATTCTATATTATCTTCAGTTATTATTTCCCCGGGAATAAAAATTGGGATACCTGGTGGGTAAACCATAATGAATTCTGCACAAATATAACCAGCAGATTCTTCAAATGGAATAATTTCAGTACTTGCATAGAACGCATCTCTAGGAGACATCGCAAGAGCTGGAATATCAGGAATATTAACATTTGTTTCTTTTACAAATGCCTCAGATTCAAATGCTTGAGACATTCTTTGCAACGCGTTTACTAGTAAATTAATATCTTTCTTTGTATCCCCTAATGTAACAAGGCATAGGATGTTGTATAGGTCAGATAACTCGACTTCGATATTAGCATTATGTCGCAGCCACTCCTCAGCCTCATGACCAGTAATTCCTAAATCTTTTACACTTATAAGAATTTTTGTAGGATCCATATCATAAGTTGCAGATGAGTGCAGTTTTTCTCTTCCAGCAACTTTTAAATGTGGAATTTTATTAATTCTTTTTCTTGCATCCTTAGCAAGTCGAATTGCATTATCTATTAAATCATATCCATGAACTGCTAGTTGACGTCTTGCCGTGTCTAATGAAGCTAAAAGTGGATATGATGTTGAAGTTGTCGTTAACATTGATAAAACAGATTGAGCTCTGTTTACTGAAACTAAACCTTCCCGAACATTTAAAACAGAGCTTCCCGTCATTGAACCGCCGAGTTTATGGACACTCGTTGCAGCCATGTCTGCTCCTGCCTCCATTGCTGAAATAGGCATCTCATCATGAAATTTAATGTGAACTCCATGGGCTTCATCAACAATAACAGGGATATTGTGGGCATGAACTATATCGACAATTCGCTTTAAGTCTGCTGCAAAACCAAAATAAGTTGGATTTATAACAAGCATTGCTTTTGCATCTGGATATGTTTTTAATGCTTTTTCAACAGATTCTGCTGAAATTCCATGTGCAATTCCATATTCTTCATCAACCTCTGGGTGAATAAAGATTGGAATAGCACCAGCTAAAACGATTGCAGACATAGTCGATTTATGAACATTCCGTGGTACCAATATTTTATCACCTGGACCGACGACCGTTAAAATCATCGCCATGATCGCACCACTAGTACCTTGAACGGAAAAAAATGTATGGTCAGCACCAAAAGCTTCAGCTGCTAATCTTTGTGCTTCTTTAATTGCGCCTTTTGGTGAATGTAAATCATCTAGTGGAGCAATATTAATTAAATCAATTGATAAAACGTTGTCGCCGACGAACTCACGAAATGCTGGATCCATACCTTGTCCTTTTTTATGACCGGGAATATGGAACTGAACTGGATGTCTATTTCGGTGTTTAAGTAATACGTCGAACAATGGAGTCTCTAATTGTGACAACGCAGGTACCACCTCACTTTATTAAATTTTGAAAACAAGAAGAATTATAGCACCTATTAGACCTTGTGACTACATAAAAATGAAGGAAATTTTATTGGGATATCGAAAGTATTAATAGATGATGAATTGGAGGGGAAAATTATGAATTGGGGTACTAGAGTAACAAAACTATTAGAAATAAAATATCCAATAATACAAGGTGGATTGGCTTACTTAGCATATTCGGATTTAGCAGCAGCAGTATCCAATGCTGGTGGCTTAGGTCAAATTACAGCTATGAGTTTAAAATCACCTGATTTGTTGCGTGCAGAAATTCATAAAGTGCGTGAAAAGACAGATAAACCTTTCGGTGTAAATTTTGCAATCGGAAATCATGGTCAAGGTTATGAGGACATGGTAAAAGTGGCAATAGAGGAGAATGTACCCGTTATTTCAATGACAGGCGGCAACCCTGCACCTCTTTTTGATTTACTTAAGGGGACAACAATTAAAAAACTGGTTTTAGTAGCTGCTAGACGACAAGCGCAGAAAGCTGAACAACTTGGAGCTGACGCTGTAATGGTTGTAGGTCAAGAGGGTGGAGGTCATTTAGGGCGTGATGATGTAGGAACAATGGTGCTTGTACCTCAAGTTGTGGATAGTGTATCGATACCTGTCATCGCTTCTGGTGGAATTGGAGATGGACGCGGCTGGATGGCGGCACACGCATTGGGTGCTGAGGGAATAGAAATGGGCACGCGTTTTATTGCAACAAAAGAATGTGTTCATGCATCAAACGAATATATTGAAGCTCTATTAAATAGTTCTGAAGCAGATACTACGATTATTAAACGCTCTATAGGAGCACCTGCAAGAGTATTGCGAAATGAATTTACAGATAAAATTTTAGAAATTGAAAAAGAATCTCCTACATATGAAGCATTAAAAGATTATATTAGTGGAGAAGCAAATAAAAATTTTATTTATGATGGAGATCATTTAAATGGATATGGATGGGCTGGTCAAGTTGCGGGAATGATAAATGACGTACCAACTGTAGCGGAATTAATAAATCGTATGGTTGCACAAGCTGAGGAAATAAGATTAAAATGGGGTCACTAATATAAAAGGTAGGGTTAAACATGGAATATTCATATCCAATTTTAGCAGATTGGTCTACAGAAGAAATTATTGATGTTATAAAATTTTTTGAAGGTGTAGAGCAAGCTTATGAAAAAGGAATTAAGCGAGAGGATTTGTTAGCTAGATATCGTCGTTTTAAGCAAATTGTTCCATCTCAAGCGGAAGAAAAAAGTGTCTTTCGAGAATTTGAAGAAGCAAGCGGCTATATTAGTTATCAAGTAGTAAAGTTAACAAAAGAATTAGAAGATGGACAAATTGTTCAGATTAATTCAAACCGCAAATAATAAGAATTGGGCTGTCAGGGAAGTAAATTTTTCTTAGCAGCCCTTCTTCTTTTTATTAAAAATACTTAATTTCTGTCAGTAAACAATCCACCAAAATGAACAATCATAGAAATAACAATTTTCCTCAATTGTCAATAATGATTATTAAATAAAAATAAAAAAAACAACAAATTAACAGTAGAAATATGTAATGTTTGGTTGTATTTTGTGCATATTAATTATACAACACAAAAAAAGTAAAGTTGGCTGTGCTTGAGCCAACTTTACTATATAGGTTAATTTATCCTTGTGCAGATTGAAGTTTTACTTTATTTACCCGTAATAATATTATAAATGGGCAAGAGAGCTTCAAAAGTTTCTTCTGTAAGTTGTAGAAACTGATCTGATGAAAGATTAACAGCCTCTTCGCGAGAAATATGACGTCCAACTAAAAACTCACCTTTTTTTACGTCTTTTAATCGAATAAGCAACTTTTCGAGCATTTCTTCACGCCCTATTTTTAAAGAAATTGCGTCTTGTGACATATGATCACCGGAAATAATAAAATCATCTGGCAATTGGTTAAAGATATCTATATTATCCAATAATCGTGCAGCCATTTGCGATTTCTGCGGTGCTTCATAAATAATTGCAACAATTATGAATAAATGTGTATTCCAAAGTCCAATTTGAAAATGAGGAAGCGATTTATACCCGCGTTTATATGGAGCAAACGCTACCCATGAATCTTTAGGAGGATTGATTGTTCTTCTAGCATGCTTAGCTACATGTGGAAAAAACTCGTTACCAGTTCTTGCACTAAAATAGCTTGAAAATTTTTCGCCTAGTATTTGAAACTTCGGGCGAACAACTGTTGAAAGTGCATCCATTCGTTGTTCCAAACCTTCTATTTCAAACACATCGAAGTCTTTGTTTGTCCATTTAACTTTGTTCATTATTGCAGCCCCCATCTTTGTTTTACATGTTTATTTTATCAGTTTTTTGGGAAAAATTTTGTAACAAACCATTCATGAGACAAAAATTTTTAAAAAAAATGAAAGGGAAGTGATTTAATATGAAACAGATGATTAAAATTATACGTAAAGTTGATATTGAAAAGCAATATGAACAAATTTTAAGATTAGAACTTGATTATGAACTAGCTTCTTTATACGCTGCAATGCAAGAGAAAGATGAAAAAGAAATGGAAAAAAGTAAAAAACGCCTCAAAGAAATTCAAGATGAATTAGATGGTCTCCACGCTTATGTTTAAAAATTTCATAATATTTTAAAAATCACTTGCTCCAATATCGGACAGCAAGTGATTTTTGTTATAAAATTAGAAAAAGGGTTTTTTGTTTTAAATTAATGTGTAGCTTCAGCGCCCAGTACCTCCAGGTCGCAGCCACTCTCAATCACATGCTGGATTAGCTTACCGATTTGGGCATTCCGACGTACAAGGTGTGCAAGTAGCTGACAGGACAAGCGATGTAGTGTTCTAATGATCAGCTTTTGGGTTCATATAAGTTTAGTTATGCATCTGATGCTTCGTTTTCGATGTAGATAAATGGTTGGCTATAAATTCGGACGTGGCGTTTACCTAGAAGTTAGCTAAGCACTGCCGTTATGCAACGAATGTGGTTGCGATAGGAGCTGGGAGCTTGTGCTTTTCTTAAAGAAGGTGGGGAAATGGATTTGGATTTTAAACAAATTGATAAGTTCGCAAAGGAAATGATATTTGAGGCTGGGAAAAGAATACGGGATGCATTCTCATATGATCTTGTTATTGAAACAAAATCAGGAGCAAATGATCTAGTAACTAATATTGACAGACAAACTGAAGTGTTTTTTATAGAAAAAATTAAAGCATTTGATCCCACTCATAAAATAATAGGGGAAGAGGGTATGGGTGAGAATGTAAATTCACTTGATGGCCCAGTATGGATTATTGATCCAATTGACGGAACGATGAATTTTGTAAAACAGCATCGTCATTTTATGATTACCATTGGATTTTTTGTAGACGGAATAGGAAAGCTCGGGTACATATTTGATGTTATGCGGGAAGATTTATTTTATGCAATTGAAGGTGAAGGTGCTTGGTACAATGACTCTCGGCTGCGTAAATTACAACCATTGAATATTGAGGAAGCAGTCATTGGTATAAATGCTAGCTGGGTCACTCCGAATAAAAAAATAAACCATGAAAAAATAATTGATTTAGTAAATACTGTAAGAGGAACCCGTTCTTATGGGTCAGCTGCTATGGAAATTGCTTTTGTTGTAAGTGGAAAATTAGATGCTTATATTTCAATGAGATTAGCACCTTGGGATATAGGGGGAGGTACAGTGATTGCAAAAGAAGTTGGTGCAATAGCTACAAACCTAAAGGGAGAACATTTTGATTTTCTATCCCAAGATACGTTCATTATTGCGAATCCATCCATACATCAGCTTATATTAGATAATTATATTGAAGAAATTTAAAAAATCCGCTGTAGCAAAGAAGATACTTTTCTTAGTGCTACATGCGGATTTTTTACAAAAAATTAATATATACTTTGAAGGTTGTCTATAAACCTTCAAATTGCGTCCTCGCTTCCGATGAAGGAAGGAAAAAGGCTTGTTTTGGAGATTTATGCAGATTATTGCGCAAGTTGTGGCATTTATAAGCGCAGCTAAAGGATGCTTGTACTTTTAATTATTCATTTTTATATTTTCTTGAGGAAATATAATTAAAAAGCAAAGTTTTTTCCTTTTTATAATAATCCCTGTTCACGAAACTTGCGCTTCATTTTGAATCCCATCATCATAACTACACATAATGCGATTATTCCTAAGATGATGCCAAGTATCGTTTGAGCAGCAATTGCATAACCGATTGAAATCATCGATAAAATTGCAGCTATTGCAAAAATAAACATGACGATTTTTGCTTTATTCATACGGATTGTGCCTCCTTGCTCATTATAAAAAAGCAATTATTAATAATTTATTGTCGAATTGTTAAATTCTGAAAAAGACATTAACCTCTTCTTGTGCTATAATAACACAGTTAATCATATGAAAAAAGAATATGGAGTGGAATAATGACAAAGTTACGTGAAGATTTACGCAATATCGCAATTATCGCCCACGTTGACCATGGGAAAACAACATTAGTTGACCAATTGTTAAAGCAATCTGGTACTTTTCGTTCGAATGAACATGTAGAAGAGCGTGCAATGGACTCAAACGATCTTGAACGTGAGCGTGGAATTACGATTTTAGCTAAAAATACAGCAGTAAATTATAATGGTACAAGAATTAATATTCTTGATACGCCTGGACACGCAGATTTCGGTGGAGAAGTAGAACGTATTTTAAAAATGGTAGATGGTGTACTACTTGTTGTCGATGCATATGAAGGTTGTATGCCTCAAACTCGCTTTGTATTGAAAAAAGCACTAGAACAAAAATTAACACCAATCGTAGTAGTAAATAAAGTCGATAAAGATTCTGCTCGACCTGAAGAAGTAGTTGATGAAGTTCTTGATTTATTAATCGAATTAGGGGCAGATGAAGACCAATTAGATTTCCCTGTAGTTTATGCATCAGGTGTAAATGGTACGGCTTCACTAGATTCAGATCCTTCTAAACAGGAAGAAAATATGCAGTGCTTGTTTGAATCTGTTATTGAACATATTCCAGCACCAGCTGATACGCGTGAAGAACCATTGCAATTCCAAGTAGCATTACTTGATTATAATGACTTTGTTGGTCGTATCGGTATTGGACGTGTATTCCGCGGAACAATTCACGTTGGACAATCTGTATCATTAATGAAACTTGATGGTACTGTGAAAAACTTCCGTGTAACAAAATTATTTGGATTCTTTGGATTAAAACGTGAAGAAATTCAAGAAGCTTATGCAGGTGATTTAATCGCCGTTTCTGGTATGGAAGAAATCAATGTTGGTGAGACAGTTTGTCCACAAGACCATCTAGAAGCACTTCCGCCAATGCGTATTGATGAGCCTACTTTACAAATGACTTTCCTAGTAAATAACTCACCGTTTGCAGGACGTGAAGGTAAGTGGGTAACATCACGTAAGTTAGAGGAGCGTTTGCGTTCACAATTACAAACTGACGTATCACTTCGCGTAGAAGACACAGATTCACCAGATGCATGGATCGTTTCAGGACGTGGGGAACTTCACCTATCAATTTTAATTGAAAACATGCGTCGTGAAGGTTTCGAATTACAAGTATCAAAACCACAAGTAATCATCCGTGAAATCGATGGTGTGAAATGCGAGCCAGTTGAAAGAGTGCAAATTGATGTACCTGAAGAAAACGTAGGTTCAGTTATTGAATCACTTGGTAACCGTAAAGGTGAAATGTTAGACATGGTAAATGAAGGAAATGGACAAGTGCGTCTTATTTTCATGGTTCCTGCCCGGGGCCTAATTGGTTATACAACTGAATTCATGTCTTTAACAAAAGGTTTTGGTATTATTAATCATACATTTGATTCTTACCAACCAGTTGTACCAGGACGTGTTGGTGGACGTCACCAAGGTGCATTAGTATCTATGGAAACAGGTAAAGCAACAACTTATGGTATGATGCAAGTAGAAGACCGTGGTACACTATTTGTTGAACCAGGTACTGAAATTTACGAAGGTATGATTGTTGGTGAAAATACACGCGATAACGATATCACAGTAAATATTACGAAAATGAAACAAAAAACAAACGTTCGTTCAGCAACA
The DNA here is from genome assembly GCF_003966145.1 of Lysinibacillus telephonicus. Lineage (GTDB taxonomy): Bacteria > Bacillota > Bacilli > Bacillales_A > Planococcaceae > Ureibacillus > Ureibacillus telephonicus. The sequence goes on along the minus strand of NZ_RXNR01000006.1, from coordinate 82,198 downwards.
AAAGATGCAACGAATGTCATTAAAAAACCAAAAATTATGACGCTTGAAGAAGCGTTAGAATTCTTAAACGATGATGAGTACTTAGAAGTTACACCTGAATCAATTCGTTTACGTAAACAAATTTTGGATAAAAATGAACGTGAAAAACTTGCTAAAAAGAAAAAATACGCTGAGCAATAATTTGAAACTTGTATAAAGAAGGGGTAGAGTTGAATGAGGGAGGGAACTGAATCAGAAGTTCTAAATGAATTAACCGGCATAAGTCGTTTCATTTTTGAAAATTCATCAAACTATTCAGTTGCTGGGTATATTGTTTTCTTTACAGTCTTTATCTTATGTGCGATTGTTTATAAATTGGGATTTGCGCAAAAAAAATTAAAGTTATGGCAGAATATTATCATTTATATTTGCCTATTTTTAGGGTGTGTTGTACTTTCTTTCTTTGCCTTATCTTTACCAATGATAGAAGGATTAATTGTTGCTACGTTATTTTTGGGAATTTATAAACTTCGTTTATTACGAGAAAAAAATTAAAATTATGGTTTCAGACAGTTTAATAATAACTTTCTGGATATGTAGAATTAGATGACTTCAGTATTCTTTGGAAGTCATCTTTTTTTCTTTTCTTTGCAAACATGAAGGAGTAGTTAAGTATAAATGTTTTTTCAAAGTGATAATTTTTTATTAAGAGTGATTGAAAGTTTTTAAGGGTAATATAAATTAGAGGATTTTAAAGATTTATGGATGAATCTGGAAGACGGTTATAATGTCCTGTTTATAAAGAGAGAGATTAATGTAAAATGTAACCCAAGCGTATAATCATTCTTGGGTTACATAAAGGGATATAGTAATATATCTGTTAAGTACTTGTGTATACAGATAGAAGTATTTTTTTAAAACCTAATTAATCAGTTAAAAAAATAATGAATAGTACTATTTATTATTTTAAAGAAATATTACCTGTTCCGTTACATTTGTAACCGCCGCAATATAAAGCTAAAGCGTGTTTTGTGTTACTATTTGTCTTAATTGTACCTTGCCAAGCAGCACCGGGTTGAAGAGTGTATACTTTTGATTCTGCAACTAATCCGGGTCCTACCACTAAGAAGAAAATAGGATCAGAACCAGTATTTTTAGCTAAGACATATACTGATGAGGAACTATTAATATAGTCTGAAACTTGATAATCAGCTCCTGATATGAAAACAGTTTCAGATGTGCTAGCGGATGCTGCTTCAGAGTTATATCCATAAATAGAAATAATTAAAACGAATGGTATTAAAATTTTTAATATTGTTTTCAATTAAAATTTTCCTCCTATTGATGGGTTTTAAAAACTCAAAACTTTTAAAATTTAAATAGTACTATAGATAAGCTTTATAGGTTTTAAAAAAAATATCCCTAAATTCATTTTAACATTTTATGAAAAATGTCAAATTCTGGTAGTTATAAGTAGATTTCAAATACATTTATATGTAAGGGATTGATTTTCAATGGTGTAAATAGAAGGAATTGAGCAGGATGAAAAAGAAATTTTTTTCATAACATCGCTATTTATTAGCGTTGTGTCAAATGAATTTAATACAATTGGTTTGATTCGAAAACTCTTTAGTAAGGTTGACAGAATCATTTTAAAGAGTTTTCAGTTGAAAACTGATGTTATAAAAATAACTTAAAATATTTTTTCTATTTTTTCCTGTTTTACGGATCAATTTGAAGTATGCTGTTCTGTAATGCACCGTAATGACCACTTCTTTTGTTTAATGTTAAAAAAATACCTTTAAATAGCACTTAGGTACGAAATAATAATTTTCTTGATTTGAAATTATTAATATTAAAAAATATTCTACTCATTAAAACACTATTAATTTTATTATGTAACTATTGATGTTCACTTTTATCACATTTAATTGGAAAATGTTAATTAAACGATTAATAAATTATTTAGAAGTACTATATTTTAGATGGTTAATCAATATATGTACCATAGGCTACAAAGCTCAATTGCTGTTTGAATTCGGATTCTTTATTTTTCGTCTAATTGTTTAGTAGGTCATTTCTTTAGTCCAATTTAGTGACATAATTAGGGCCTTCATATAACTATTACTATAGTTTTTTTCTGTTTAAGTATGGACTAATCAAGCCATTAAATGAAACTTCCTTTAACCACCTTAGATTAAACAATTATCTCCACCTTTCTGGGTAATCACACATTTTTTATATTGCGCATAACCTACTCTAGAATAAAGTACGAAGAGTAAAAGGAGGTTGGAGCATTGAAAAAATGGGTGAGGTCAAGTTTTTTAGTTATGTTAGCATGTTTTGGACTCCTTCTTCTTGTCGCTTGTGGTGACAAAGAAGAGCTTCAAAATGTAAAAGTTGGTGAAGTAACGCGCTCCATTTTCTACGCACCTCAATATGTAGCAATTTCCAAGGGCTTTTTTGAAGAAGAAGGACTTAATGTCGAATTATCAACAATTGCCGGTGGGGATAAAACGATGACAGCTCTTCTATCTGATGGAATAGATATTGCCCTTGTAGGTTCTGAAACATCTATTTATGTATCTGCTCAAGGTGCAAATGATCCAATTAAAAACTTTGCACAATTAACACAGACTGATGGAACGTTTTTAGTTTCAAGAGAAAAAATCGACAATTTCTCTTGGGATATGTTAAATGGTACGACCTTCCTTGGACAACGTAAGGGTGGTATGCCGCAAATGACAGGTGAATTCGTGTTGAAGAAGCACGGAATTGATCCTCAAGCAGATTTAGAATTAATTCAAAATATAGATTTTGCTAATATTTCAACAGCATTTGCTTCAGGTACTGGCGACTTTGTTCAATTATTTGAACCAACAGCAAGTGTGTTTGAACAAGAGGGGGTCGGTTATATCGTTGCATCATTTGGAACGGAATCTGGACATTTACCATATACAGTTTTCATGGCAAAAGATAGTTATATGAATGAAAATCCAGAAGTAATTGAGAAATTTACGAGAGCCATAAAAAAAGCACAGGATTTTGTATATGAAAGCTCTGCTGAGGAAGTAGCCGAAGCAATTCAACCTTTCTTTGAAGATACGGATGTGGAATTAATTGCAACTGTTGTTGAGCGCTATAAATCTCAGGAATCATTTGCAAAAGATCCGATTTTAGACGAAGCAGAATGGAATAATTTACAGGATATTATGGAAGAAGCAGGAGAACTACCAAAACGTATGGATTATAATGAATTAGTAGATACGTCGTTTGCAGAGAAGGTTTCGGAGTAAATGGATTTCTTATCTGTCAGCAATGTTCACCATACGTATTTTTCAAAAGAAGCTGCAACAGAGGCATTACAGAATATTAATTTAACAATAAATAAAGGTGAATTTGTTTCATTTATCGGACCTAGCGGCTGCGGCAAGACGACACTTCTCTCTATTATTGCTGGATTATTCAAACCGACATCAGGTTCAATAACAATTGAAAGTCAAGATGTTTATAATAATGCTGAATTATCAATCGGCTATATGCTTCAACAAGACTATCTCTTTCCTTGGAAGACTATTGAAGAAAATATAACACTTGGCTTAAAGTTATTAAATAAAGAAAAAGAGAGCTTTCAATCTGTTGCATCGAGACTATTAAATGATGTAGGCTTGCCATCAGTTGAAAAGAAATACCCAAGAGAATTATCAGGCGGTATGCGGCAAAGAGTTGCCTTAGCAAGAACATTAGCAGTCGATCCGAAAATACTGCTGTTAGATGAACCGTTCTCAGCGTTGGATTACTTATCAAAATTAAAACTAGAGGATTTAGTTTCTCTAATGTTAAAAGAGTATGGAAAGACAGCTATTCTAGTTACACATGATTTAGGTGAGGCGATTGCGATGAGTGATAGAATCTTTCTTTTCTCACCTCGACCAGGAAGACTGTATCAAACGTTTGTAGTACCAGAGGAATTAAGAAGGCTTACCCCTTTTGAAGCTCGTTCCCATTCAAGCTATTCCTCTCTTTTCCAAATTATTTGGAAGGAGCTTGAAGGCCTTGAACACCAACAATCTACATGAGCAATTTAAGCAATCACTCGTGAAAGAAAAACGATGGATTCGTTTTTACCAATTGCTAATTATCATTGCTTTTTTCTCACTATGGGAAATTGCCTCAAGTTTAAGATGGATAGACCCATTAATTTTTAGTTCCCCTTCAAAAGTCTTTAATTTGTTTATTGATAATATATCGGACGGTACATTATTTATTCACATAGGCTACACACTTTTTGAAACAGTGCTTGGGTTTATTATTGGTACTTTACTTGGGACGATATTAGCAGCAATTTTATGGTGGTCACCAATTCTTTCGAAAGTGCTGGATCCTTACTTAGTTATTTTAAATGCAATGCCGAAAGTTGCCCTAGGTCCAATTTTAATTGTTGCGATGGGTCCTGGGATGAATTCAATTATTACGATGGGGGCAATTATTTCAGTCATCATTTCAACGATTGTAATATATACATCGTTTAGAAATGTTGATGCGAATTACTTAAAAGTGTTGCAAACATTTAATGCAACAAGGTTGCAAATGTTTAAAGAAGCAATATTGCCAGCATCATTCCCAACAATTATCTCTACTTTAAAAGTAAACGTTGGTTTAGCATGGGTTGGGGTTATTGTTGGAGAGTTCCTCGTTTCATCACAGGGACTTGGTTATTTGATTATTTATGGCTTCCAAGTGTTCAACTTTAACCTTGTGCTTATGTCCCTACTAATTATTGCGATTTTTGCAACGATTATGTATCAGTTAGTGGAAATGCTGGAGAAGTGGTTAATTAAGAGTGAATAGAAGTGTGTAAAAATCCTTGAACGGTAAAGTGTTCAGGATTTTTCTCTTCTAAAATTTATTAAAGTAAAAGTGTTGCTAAATGTCGTTCGCGCTTGCCGCAGCCGTCGTATGAGCTAAAGTCTGCGATCAATAAATCGCAGACTTGGATCTCATACTTTGGCTACTGCGGCATGTGAGGCGCGAATGACGGATTTATTTGGTTAATGTTTAAACTGTTTGCTATTTATCCAAATTAGATTGAAATAGCCGTTCACTTTATTATTTTTACCATTCAAACCTCAAAAAGCTTTTTAGAAATCCTCATCAATCGGTGAGGATGTTCGGAATAGGCGGAAGTTGCCTGTAGCTAGTCTTACTTCTGTCTTTTTTGCAATTCTTTCGTGGCATGGTTCGCACATGTACGTATGAATTGGACGGTTGCGCAATTTTTTTGCCAATGGTGAATCGTCGTTGAGATTATTTATTGAATCACAAATGACACATTTGACTCGCATCAGATCCCCTCCATCTATTCAACACGAATTGCTGATACATTTTTAATTGGATTGTCGATATTTGATCCGTCTGAAAAAATAATGTGGACAGGACCTCCATCAGTAATCGGCTTTCCATCCTGGCTATACTTGAAAATAAGTGAGTATGCTTCATCTATCGAAAATGTATGTTCGCTGCCGTCTTTTAATTCAAATACAACTTTAGTTGCATTATTGTCAATTTCAGCATTATTTAAAAAATACTTAATTTCCATGCCGAAAGTTCCTGTTTTCATACCTTGACGATCAAATTTTCTTTCTGTTTTTAAAGTTGGTGGGAAAACCGCACCCTCCATTATTTCTCTTGACCAATGTGCACCAGCATTTTTTAAATAAAGCGTCTCTTCGTCTTCCTCTTCATTACGGTCTGTGAAATACGTATTTAAATCTAATCTACGGTCATCAAAAATCCAAACAGTTGGATCTAAAGTAATATTATATTTAACGGCACCTTTAATTGGTATAATATTTTCCATATTTATGGTTCCCCCTAATCTAAATGTCATGTACAGTATAACGCTACTATAGGCAAATAATAAAGAATTATAAATCAAATGTTATGTTTTCTTGCTAATGGACTTGCTTTTTTAACAGCTAAAAGATAAACTTTATTAAGATAGAATAGAAGAAATATCAAATGATGGGGGCGTCCTCATGGATACGAAAAGTCAGGCTTCCTTTCAGGAGAAAGCTTTAGAATTACTGCTATCCGATGCAGATAAAATTGCACGTTTAATAAAAGTTCAAATGGATCATTTAACGATGCCATCATGTCCTTTATATGAAGAAGTATTAGATACACAGATGTTTGGCTTATCACGTGAAATTGATTTTGCTGTGAAGCTAGGTTTAATTGAACGTGAACGTGGTAAAGAAATTCTTGATACATTAGAAAAAGAACTTTCTTTACTGCATGAAGCATATACAAACAAATAATAAAAAACTCAAACGCTCTTTGCGATTTGAGTTTTTTTTCTAAAAAGAGGTTTTGAAACATGAGAAAGTATTTGGCCTATTTTGTGAGAAATTTTGATTATCCATTATTTTTTACTTATGTGTTTTTATGTTTATTTGGTCTTGTAATGATTTATAGCTCAAGTATGATGGTGAGTATTGTCTATGAGGATGGTACTCCAGACTATTTTTATAGAAAGCAATTACTTAACTTAGTAGTCGCAGCTTTTGCATTTCTCATAGGAGCATTTTTCCCTTATAAACATTTCAGTAGCAAAAAATTAATGAAAGTATTGTTATTTTTTACAATTTTTTTATTCATATGGCTATTAATTGATGGATATGAGGCTGGTGGTGCAAAAAGCTGGATCAATTTGTTTGGACTAACTATGTTTCAACCTTCTGAATTTGCTAAACTATTTATAATTTTATATTTTGCTGGTGCCTTTTATAGGAAAAGTTTAAATAATCCTATGGAAAATCTAGAGCCAAATAACATTGTCTACCCGATTATTGTATGGTTAGTAATTATATTATTTGTTGCTACCGAAACAGATTTAGGAGCAGTTATGATTATCTCAGGAATAGCAGTAGCTGTTATTGCTGCAAGTGGTATTCAATTTAAAAAGTTTATGAAGTTTTTTGCGGTTCTTGCTGGTTTTGGGTCTGCTTTAATCGGGTTAGTACTTTTAGTTAAAGGCGATGAAATTTTAACACAGAACCGCCTTGGTAGGATAAAATCTTTTTTAAACCCCTTCGAATATGAGGGGGGTTCAAGTTATCAAATTATTAATGGTTATATTGCAATAGGCTCTGGTGGATTAGAAGGTGTTGGATTGGGACAATCCATTCAAAAGCTAGGGTATTTGCCAGAACCTCAAAATGACTTCATTATGGCAATTATTTCTGAAGAACTTGGTATTTTAGGAGTAATTATTGTACTCGGAGGACTAGGATTTATTGTTTTTCGAGCTTTGACAATCGCATTAAAGACAAAGGATCCACTTGCACGGATGATTTCTGCAGGGATTGCCAGTTGGATTGCGGTTCAATCGTTTATTAATTTAGGGGGATTATCGGGACTTATCCCGTTAACCGGTGTAACGCTACCATTTATAAGTTATGGCGGTACATCTATATTATTACTATCTTTTGCAATGGGAATATTAATAAATGTTTCCATGTATGTAAAGCTTGAAAAAAAGAAGGGGTAAAGGGGAATTTGTATGAAAAAAATTAGTAAAATTTTAGTTGCAAATCGTGGAGAAATTGCTATTCGAATTTTTCGAGCATGTAATGAACTTAAATTAAAAACTGTTGCAATTTATTCGAGAGAAGATAGTGGTTCATATCACCGATATAAATCCGATGAATCTTACCTCGTAGGTGCAGGAAAAAAACCGATAGATGCTTATCTGGATATTGAAGGCATTATTGAAATTGCAAAACATGCTGAGGTTGATGCAATTCACCCAGGATATGGCTTTCTATCTGAAAATGTTGAATTTGCAAGACGTTGTGAAGAAGAAGGAATTATCTTTATCGGTCCAACATCTGAACACCTAGAAATGTTTGGCGACAAGGTTAAAGCAAGAGAACAAGCGATTAAAGCTGGTATACCAGTTATACCGGGCAGTGATGGACCAGTTGAGTCGCTTGAAGAAGTAATGGAATTTGGAGAGAACTATGGCTATCCTTTAATGATTAAAGCAGCACTTGGCGGTGGAGGCCGAGGGATGCGTCTTGTTCAATCTAAAGATGAGCTTGCATCTGCTTATGAACGTGCCAAATCGGAGGCAAAGGCTGCCTTTGGTTCGGATGAAGTATATGTTGAAAAGGCAATTATTAAGCCAAAACATATAGAAGTTCAAATTTTAGGAGATGCGTCAGGGAATATTGTACATCTTTACGAACGTGATTGTTCAATTCAAAGACGCCATCAAAAAGTTGTAGAAATTGCGCCATCTAATTCAATTTCTTCTGAGTTAAGAAATCGTATTTGTGAAGCTGCTGTAAAGTTAATGGCAAATGTACAGTACATAAATGCAGGGACTGTCGAGTTTTTAGTTGCAGGTAACGATTTTTACTTTATTGAAGTAAATCCTAGAATTCAGGTAGAACATACCATTACAGAAATGATTACAGGTATTGATATCGTTCACGCACAAATAAAAATTGCCGAAGGGCATCAAATTCATTCTGAAGAAATTGGAATTCCTAAACAACATGAAATTCCTTTATTTGGCTATGCAATTCAATCGCGTGTAACAACAGAAGACCCAGCAAATGATTTTATGCCGGATACAGGAAAACTAATGGTTTATCGTTCGAGCGGTGGTTTTGGTGTTCGATTAGATGCAGGTAATGGCTTCCAAGGTGCTGTCGTGACCCCTTATTATGATTCATTGCTTGTAAAAATCTCGACTTGGGGTATGACGTTTAAAGAAGCATCGGCAAAAATGCACCGTAATTTGCGTGAATTCCGTATACGTGGTGTAAAAACAAATATTCCGTTTTTAGAAAATGTTGTTTTACATGAAAAGTTTATTAATGGTGTGTTTGATACGAGCTTTATCGACACAACACCTGAATTGTTTGATTTCCCTGAAAGAAAAGATAGAGGAACAAAATTATTAAATTATATTGGAAATGTTACGCTCAATGGCTTCCCTGGAATCGAAAAGCGAACAAAGCCAATTTTAGTACAACCAAATAAACCTAAAATAGATATTAAGACAACATCTATCCCAAATGGTACAAAACAAATTTTAGATGAACGAGGAGCAGATGGACTTGTTGAATGGGTTAAAGAGCAAAAAGATGTTTTATTAACAGATACAACGTTCCGTGATGCCCACCAATCATTACTTGCTACGCGTGTTCGTTCGCAAGATATGTATCAGATAGCTGACTATAATGCTCGAATGCTTCACGATTTCTTCTCGTTTGAACTATGGGGCGGTGCAACTTTTGATGTTTCATATCGTTTCTTAAAAGAGGATCCTTGGGCACGATTAGAAAAGCTTCGAAAACAAATGCCAAATGTTTTGTTCCAAATGCTGTTCCGTGGAGCAAATGCAGTAGGTTATAAAAACTATCCAGATAATTTAATACGAGAGTTTATTAAAGAATCTGCATCATCGGGAATTGATGTGTTTAGAATTTTTGATAGCTTAAACTGGATCAAAGGAATGGAAGTTGCAATAGATGAGGTTCGTCAGACTGGAAAAATTGCAGAAGCTGCAATTTGTTATACTGGAGATATTTTTGATGATTCACGCTCAAAATATTCGGTTCAGTATTATAAAGAAATGGCGAAAGAATTAGAAGCAGCTGGGGCTCATATTTTAGCGATTAAGGATATGGCAGGTTTGCTTAAACCAGAAGCAGCCTATCGTTTAATCTCAGAATTAAAAGAGTCTACAAGTCTTCCTATTCACCTCCATACACATGATACAAGCGGCAATGGTATTTATACTTATGCAAGAGCAATAGAAGCAGGTGTGGATATTATTGATACAGCTCTAGGCTCAATGTCTGGCTTAACTTCACAGCCAAGTGCAAATTCATTGTATTATGCAATGCAGGGAAGCAAGCGAGGAGTTCGTGCTGACATCGAATCGCTGGAACAACTATCCTACTATTGGGAGGATGTACGTACATTTTACAGTGATTTTGAAAGCGGAATGAAGAGTCCACATTCTGAAATTTATGTTCATGAAATGCCAGGAGGGCAATACAGCAACCTGCAACAGCAAGCAAAAGCAGTTGGTCTTGGCGATCGCTGGGATGAAGTGAAAAAGATGTATTCCCGTGTAAACTTATTGTTTGGGGACATTGTCAAAGTGACGCCATCATCTAAAGTTGTTGGGGATATGGCATTATTTATGGTGCAAAATGATTTAAATGAAGAAAATATTTTCACACGTGGTTTAACAATTGATTTCCCAGATTCTGTTGTCGAGCTTTTCCAAGGTTATTTAGGGCAAGTTCATGGAGGCTTCCCAAAAGAACTGCAAAAAGTTATTTTAAAGGATAGAGAAGCTATTACAGTAAGACCAGGAGAATTGTTGGAGCCAATTGATTTTGCAGAACTAAAACAAACTCTTGAGAAGAAATTTGGACGTCATGTATCAAACCAAGATGTTTTAGCATATGCTTTATATCCAAAAGTATTTGAAGATTATATAACAGCTACTGATTTATTTGGCGATATATCTGTGTTGGATACACCAACCTTCTTATACGGCTTGAAACTAGGAGAAGAAATTGAAGTAGAAATCGAAAAAGGGAAAACATTAATTATTAAACTAATTGAAATTGGTGAGCCTCAACACGACGGTACTCGTGTCCTTTACTTTGAGCTGAATGGACAGTCCCGCGAGCTTGTGATTCAAGACTTAACGGTTGAAGTAGATGGTAGTATTGCGTTAAAAGCAGACCCAAGCAATCCAAATCAAATAGGAGCTACAATGCCTGGTACTGTCTTGAAAGTTGTTGTGTCTAAAGGAAGTACTGTTAAGCGCGGCGACCATTTACTAATAACTGAAGCTATGAAAATGGAAACTACTGTGCAAGCACCAAAAGATGGTGTTGTTAAAGAAGTTTATGCTTCTGCCGGTGACGCCATTTCAACAGGAGATTTATTAATAGAGTTAGAATAACGATTCTAACTCTATAAGAACCATTCAATTTGCGTAATTGCAAAATAGGTTTAAAGTATTTTATAAACACCAAAAGCATTTGAAATTAAAATCAATAATTAAAAAAGAAAAGGGTACAATTCAAGAATTTGAATTGTACCCTTTTATTTTGATAATTATTTTTTATTTTTTTCATTATGACTACTGCGGGCGATGAGCAAAATCATGTAGCAGAATAAACCGAATAATAATGAAATAAATAATGAATGTAACAAAGAAACTATTAAATTAAGTCTAGTAAAGATAATGAGCATACCTGCAGTTATTTGTAAAACAACGATTATAAAGGCAATAATCCATCCCCAATAAATAACTCGTTGATCTTTATAATGCTTAATAGCATGTATTGTAATGTATGTAATCCACAGAAAAATTAAAAGTACTGCGAATCGGTGCCCCATTTGTACCCAGACATACATATTGTCCGGAAGTGCAAATGGCTGCTCATTATTGCAGAACGGCCAATCGAGACAAACCAAACTCGACTCTGTATGACGTACTAATGCACCTGTATAAACAACAATGTAAGAATATAACGTCACACCGATTGTATGCCATTTTAAATGTTTGGCAATAAAAACTTTATCAGCATCAAACTTCGTGTCGACTTCAAACACAATCATCGCAAGTAATAAGACAGCAGCAAAGGAAATTAATGAAATACCGAAATGAAGAGCTAAAATAAAATCGCCTTGTCCCCATAAAACTTGCGCTGCACCGATTAAAGCTTGTGCCACTAAGAAAAAGATTGCTAAAAAACCTAAAAATTTGACTTCACGAATATGACCAAGTGCTCGCCAAGTCCAAATAACTAAAATAAGTACTAGAATTGATACCGTTCCAGTTACAAAACGGTGGGAAAATTCTATTAATACTTCAGGTGTAATTTCTTTTGGAATAAGTGACCCATTACAATCAGGCCAATTTCGGCCACAGCCTAAACCGCTGCCCGTTTTTGTAACGAGTGCCCCCCCTAAAAGAATAAGCAACATACCCAATGTTGTAGCAAAAGCAATCCACTTTAATAATTTACTATATTTATATTGCATGTTATGAGCCACCTACTTTGTCTATAAACCACGCTTACAAAAGCGCCTCTGCTTTTATGATGATAGCGAATAAATAAGGAAAAGACAACTTCAAACAGAAGAACGTTGACAGAAGGGTTAAGTTTTTCACAAATTGTTCATAAATTCGTACTTTTACTTTCACAAATATTACCTAAAAATGCATTACTATAAAGATGTTGTTTGACCTATTTGCAAGTACTGTAAGCATTTTAGCGAACTTCTTCGAAATTTTATGTAATGTCTAGAAATCATAGACAAATTTCGATATAGTTATTGTTAGCGGAATATGCTTACAAAAATGAAAGGGGGGGCAAAATGTCAAATAGTCGGGCAGTAACTTCTACTGGAGAAAATCAGCCTAAAACGACTCCGTTTATCAAAGACTTTCTTGCACTTATAAAGATTGGAATTGTTAACTCGAATTTAGTGACAACGTTTACAGGAATGTGGTTAGCATTTCAAGTAACGGATGGACATCTTTTACAACGAATTGATTTGATATTATGTACATTGCTCGGTGCAGGATTAATCATCGGTGGATCAGCCGCCATGAATAACTACATCGATCAAGATATCGATCCAATTATGAAAAGAACGAAGTCAAGGCCTACAGTAACTGGTAGATTTACGCAACGTGACGTTTTGGCAATTTCTCTTTCGTTTTTAATTGTAGGTGAAATTTTGTTATTTTCGGCAACACCGTCTGCCGGCATGTGGGGACTTATTGGTATCTTAGCGTATGTAGTTCTATATTCACTGTGGTCTAAAAGGAAATTTGTAAGCAATACAATAGTTGGGAGTATTTCCGGTGCTATACCGCCATTGATTGGCTGGTCAGCTATTGACCCGTCACTTAGTTTTGAAGCGGTTGCATTATTCTTGATTATGTTCGCATGGCAACCACCACATTTTTATGCACTTGCTATGAAACGTACTGAAGAATATCGGGCGGCAAATATACCAATGCTACCAGTAGTGAAAGGTTTTAAGCGAACAAAGTTATCTATGCTATTTTGGATACTGTTGCTTTTACCATTGCCATTTCTTTTAGATGAACTTGGTACAGGCTTTTTAATTTTGGCTACACTATTAAATGCAGGATGGCTGTTATTAGCAGTTCAAGGTTTTAATACAAAAGATGATATAAAGTGGGCAAATAAAATGTTCATTTACTCCTTGAACCATATGACGATATTATTTGTATCAATTATAATCTTTTCCGTGTTCATTTAATTTTGGGATTCTTCTTTTAAAAAGGGATTCATATAGAACTAAAAAACCAAAGTCCTGGTTTACACATGAAAATACAACAAAGAAAGAGGGGTTTAATTAAGCTATGATGAAAGGGCTTAAAAAATGGCGTCTTTTCTCGCTGTTAGCGGTAATGACAGTTTTTCTTTCTGCATGTGGTGAAGAGTATATTACAACACTTAAACCAGCAGGTGCAGTGGGAAAGGAACAATTTAACTTACTATTATTCTCCATCTCAATAATGGCTTTAGTAGTAGTAGTAGTTTCTGTTCTTTATTTATATGCTTTTGCTAAGTTCCGCCGTTCAAAACAGGGCGAGGATCACATGCCAAAACAAGTAGAGGGTAGTCATACTCTTGAAGTAATTTGGACAGTTATACCAATTATACTACTATTAATTTTAACTGTGCCAACTCTTATAACTACTTATAAATTTGCTGACGTAAAAGCTATGGAAGAAGTAGATGAAGAAGGCAACAAAACAGCGTTAACAGTAAATGTTACTGCAAAATTATATTGGTGGGAATTTGAGTATCCAGAACAAGGTATTGTAACTGCTCAAGAGCTTGTTGTTCCTACTGGTGAAAAAGTTTACTTTAACTTAAAAGCAGCAGATGTTAAGCACTCATTCTGGATTCCATCAGTTGGTGGTAAAATGGATACGAACGTAGAAAACGTTAACAAATTCTACTTGCAATTTGATGAAGAATCAGCTGATCTTAAGGATGGCGTATTCTATGGTAAATGTGCGGAGCTTTGTGGTCCATCTCATGCATTAATGGATTTCAAAGTTAAAACATTAAGCCGTGAAGACTTTGATAATTGGGTTGCTGCAATGCAAGCTACAGAAGGTCAAACTGCAAATGCTGACTCAGCAGATTTAGGTGAAGCAACATTTGCTAATAGTTGTTTAGGATGTCACGCAATTTCTGGTGTTGGAGCTAGCGGTGCGATGGGTCCTAACTTAGCGACTTTTGCAGACCGCAATCGTGTTGCGGGTGTTTTAGAACACAGTAAAGAAAGTATTGAAAAATGGGTTACAGATCCTGAACCATATAAGCCAGGCAATTTAATGACTGGTAAATATGGGGAGTTATCTGAAGAAGAGATCAGCGCAGTTGCTGATTATATTATGACTTTATCTGTAGAAGATTAATTTGAACTAGAGTAGAAACACTTGAAGGAGGTTAAAGTTGTGAGCTCTGTCGCAGTCGCAAAGAAAAAGGGCTTTGGAGCAACAGTATGGGACTATTTAACAACTGTCGATCATAAGAAACTCGCAGTATTATATTTAGTTGCTGGTACACTGTTCTTCGCTATCGCTGGTTTCGAAGCGTTATTAATGCGTATTCAATTAATGATACCAAATAACAATTTCGTTTCAGCAGGTTTTTTCAATGAATTACTAACAATGCATGGTACAACGATGCTATTCTTAGCAGCTACACCATTGCTATTTGCTTTCATGAATGCTATTGTGCCGCTACAAATTGGTGCACGTGACGTTGCATTCCCATTCCTAAACTCTTTAGGATTTTGGTTGTTCTTTTTAGGTGCATTATTTTTACACCTTTCATTCTTTATGGGTGGAGCACCTGATGCAGGTTGGACATCATATGCATCATTATCTTTATATTCACCAGGTCATGGTATTGATTTCTATGTACTAGGTTTACAAATTTCTGGTGCTGGTACGTTAATCTCTGGTATTAACTTCATTGTAACAATTATTACAATGCGTGCACCTGGTATGACATTTATGCGTATGCCATTATTTACTTGGACTTCTTTAATTTCAAGTACTTTAATTTTATTCGCATTCCCTCCACTAACAGTTGGGTTATTCCTTATGTTAGTTGACCGTATGTTCGGAGCAAACTTCTTCAATCATACTATGGGTGGTAACACAATTATTTGGGAACACTTATTCTGGATTTTCGGACATCCAGAAGTTTATATCTTAGTATTACCGGCATTCGGTTTATTCTCTGAAATTATTCCGGTATTTGCTCGTAAACGATTATTCGGATACTCTTCGATGGTATTCGCAACAATTTTAATTGGTTTCTTAGGATTCATGGTTTGGGCTCACCACATGTTTACAACAGGTCTTGGGCCAACAGCAAATGCAATCTTTGCCGTTGCTACAATGGCTATTGCAGTGCCGACTGGTATGAAAGTATTTAACTGGATACTTACAATCTGGGGCGGTTCGATTAAAGTTACAGTACCAATGCTTTATGCTCTTGGTTTCATTCCATCATTCGTAGCTGGTGGGGTAACAGGTGTAATGCAGGCAACTGCACCACTTGACTACCAATTACATGATTCTTACTTTATCGTTGCTCACTTCCACTACGTTATTGTTGGTGGTATCGTAACAGCTATTTTTGGTTCATTCCATTTCTATTGGCCAATTATGTTTAACCGTGCTTTAAGTGAAAAATTAGGTAAATGGACTTTCTGGATTTTCTTCATAGGGTTCCATTTAACATTCTTTATTCAACATTTCTTAGGATTAATGGGTATGCCACGTCGTGTATTCACATACCAAGCAGACCAAGGATGGGATTTATTTAACTTTATCTCTTCTATCGGTGCATTAATGATGGGTGTTGGTGTTATCTTATTAGTAACTAACATCTTTATGTCTATTAAGTCTAAACCATTAAACTGCCGAGACTACTGGGGCGATGGACGTTCACTTGAATGGGCTCTTAAAACGCCAGTTCCATTCTATAACTTTAAGCAAACTCCACTTGTTCGTGGATTCGACCCTTACTGGTTAGAAAAACATGAAGGTAATAAAGAAGGTATGACATATGCTGAACCTCTTGGCGACATCCATATGCCAAATAACTCAATTATACCTTTAGTAATTTCAATCGGTATGTTTGTTGCAGCATTCGGTGCACTTTATCATCCAGATGGTGTTTCTTGGTCAATTCCAGTAATAGTTATTGGTTTAGGTATTACTGTAGCTGCTATGATTACTCGTTCTCTTAAAGACGATCTAGGCTTCCATGTTCACGTTGACGAGATTCTTGCTACAGAAGAGGAACTTTATGGTAAAGGGGGTAACAAATAATGGAAGAAACTAAATTCACCCCACAAACTTGGCCAGATCATCCTGAACAAGCAACAATGGAAGGGAAAAATAAATTCGTTGGAATTTGGATTTTCATTTGTAGCGATATTGTGCTTTTCGCTAGTGTATTTGCTACTTACCTTTCTTTAAAAGATAAAGGGCCAGCTGGTATGGAGTTTTCAGCAGCTGAACTTTATGAATTGCCATTAGCATTTGTTATGACGATGTTGCTTTTAACATCTTCGTTAACTTCTGTATTTGCGATGTATCATATGAAAAACTATAATTTCAAAGGCGTTCAAACTTGGATGATCATCACTGTTCTTTTAGGTCTTGGATTCTTAGGTCTTGAAATTTATGAGTTCTATCATTATGTACACATTGGATTTGGCTATACACAATCTGCGTTCTCTTCCGCCTTCTTTACTTTAGTAGGTACACACGGTTTGCACGTAGTAATTGGTTTAGTTTGGATTACATGTCTAATCGTTCGTAACGCTAGACGCGGATTAAACTTATACAATGCTCCAAAATACTATGCAGCATCAATTTATTGGCACTTCATTGACGTAGTTTGGGTATTTATCTTTACTGTAGTATACTTAATGGGGGTGTTAGGATAATATGGGACACGGTACTGAATTTCGTGCAAAGACTAAAGCGCAGTATCAATATGACCGCCATCATAATGCTGTGCACATGCGTAAGCAAGTAGTCAATTTTGCGATTATGATTTTCTTAACATTTCTTGCATTTACAGTAGTAGTAGCAGATTTTTCACCGTTCTTTATTAAACCATTAATTTTATTACTTGCAGGGATCCAAGTTGTTTTACAACTATATTCATTCATGCATATGGATGATAAAAAAGGTCACCATATCGGAGTAATTCAATTATTTGTTTGGACTGGTGCTCTAATTGCATTTACATTCTTTATTACATTCTTAACTATCATTTGGTGGTAAGATAAAATAAACACGCTTCTGATAATCAGAAGCGTGTTTTTAACTTTTAATGAACGGTTGTTGAGTATTACAGCGTTTTTGCTAGCGATATTAGCAAACAGAAAGTATTTACATATGAGTGTTCAAATCTTTATATAATTAACAAATAATTAGTTAAAACGTTAAAATATTATATTTGTCATAGTTCGTTCATTGATGTTACGATGTAAGCGTTCTATAATAAGACTATTGAAGTTTAAAGGAGCGCATGTGTATGCCGTTAAGTATATTTGGATTTCAAGCATTATGGAGTCCTTATTTAATCGGAGTAATATTATTTTTAACAGTCCTTTATTTTTTAGTGACAGTCGTGTGGCGAAAAGATTTTAAAACTAGCGAACCTTTAAAAAAGAGTGAAGCAATATATTTTCTATTAGCAATGATATCCCTTTATATTATTAAGGGTTCGCCTATAGATTTGATGTCACATATTATGTTCACTTATCATATGGTGCAAATGGCATTTTTATTATTGTTAGTACCTATTTTACTAATTAAAGGAATTCCTTGGTGGGTTTGGAAAGTCGTTATTGAAGCACCAGTTGTTCGAAATATATTTAAAATTTTTACACAACCCGTAGTTGCTGCTTTTGTATTTGCGATGATGTTTTCTCTATACCATATTCCAGTTTTGTTTGATACGATAAAACTAAATGAAACATTCCACGGTATCTTTTCATTTATATTATTTTTAGCTGCTTTCTTTATGAATTGGCCTTTAGTAAATAAGGTAGAAGGTCAGCCGAAAATGAAAAACCTCTTCAAAATTGGTTATATCATTGCAAATGCCGTATTAATTACACCGGCTTGTGCTTTAATTATTTTTAATCCAGAGCCTATGTATGCAACTTACACAGATGGAGAAGTATGGTTAAAGGCAATGGAGCTATGTGTTCCAAGTTCAACATTATCTGGCTTGACTTTATCAGGACCTGAATTATTTAATAATATGAGCCCTATTGGTGATCAACAATTAGGTGGGGTTCTAATGAAAATAATACAAGAAATAATATTTGCAGTTGTATTATTTAGAGTTTTCCGTGAGTGGTGGAAAGAAGAACATACAGACGAAGAAGCAATTACTGAAAAGGCTTTAAGAGATTTTCAATCAAAAAAACAAAGTGAGCAATACTAATAAATTTTGTACCTAATTACGTTTTGACGTGAGTAGAGATATATACAAGATAGGAGAATGTTAAATGGGAGTACCTCTTCTACCTACGATTAGTACTTCATTCATAGTAATCAGTGCTGTGTTAGTTGCAATCGGATGGGGACTAATTTTTAAAAGAAAAATTGATGCACATAAAAAGGTAATGATCGCTGCTGGAGTTTCAGCTTTAATTTTCTTTATAATTTATGTTTCTAGAACTGTTTTTATTGGTAATACTGCGTTTGGTGGACCGGATGATGTAAAAGGATATTATACATTCTTTTTAATTTTCCACATTATTTTGGCGACTGTAGGAGCAGTTTTTGGGTTAGTAAGTATTATCACAGGATTAAAGACTAAGCTTAGTATTCACCGTAAAATTGGTCCGATTACAAGTATTATTTGGTTTTTTGTAGCAATTACTGGTGTTGCAGTATATTTATTGCTTTATGTAATTTACAAAGGTGGAGAAACTACCTCTGTTATTAAAGCGATTTTAGGTTTTTAAAAAAAAGTTTGTTTTACAAGGGGGTGTCCAAAATTTGGACATCCCCTTGAAGTTTTAGGGAATCTTTAGCTGGGAATGAAGTAGTTGCAAAGGAAGTGGAGTTATTATAAGTCTTTGTTCTATAATTAAAAAGAGCATGACATTCGCCATACCCTTGAAATTGAAATATTAAGCTTCGATACCGAATGCTGCGAAGTCTTTTTTAACGTTTTCTAAAATTTCTTCGCATTCTTTTACTAAATGTACTGGGAATACTTCATCTTCGTCATATTCTACACCGTGTGGATAGTAGTATTTACCAAGAGCAGGTTTGTTGATTTTTAAAACGGCACTTCTATTTCCAACGTCACCAGAAATTGCGCTGCAGAATACGCGTAAATAATAGCGACCTTCGCGTAAATCAAAACGTTTGTCGAAAGTCATGCGATCATAGTCCCATCCACCATGACATTCTAATCCGTTTTTTTCCATAACGCTTACAAGTAATTCTTGTCCAGCAGTTATATTTTCAAGTGTTTTGTTTTCAAAATACATTAAAAAAATCCTCCTTTAGCAAAATCGTACATAAATTATACGCTCAATTTCAATAATAGAGCAAATTAAGTTTTGTTGCAATGGCAACATTGTGTCAACCGATATATAATTGGTATACTAAATATCATTAAAAAAGAAAGGATAGGTGCGCATGAAAACTCTTTTTCGAATCTTAATTGTCCTTTCATTTCTAGCAATTATCTTTTATTATTCGTCAAACTCTGGAGATGAATACGAACCATTAGAAGGACCAAATTCATCTTCTCAAATTATACCGAAGACTGACAGCGAACCGCAAGTTTTACAGGATGCGTTGCCTCGTCCAAAAACGGGATTATCAACCTTTATTGGCAAAAAAAGTGATACTATAATAAAACTATACGGAGAACCGAACCGCTACGATCAAACTGTTTTTGGTTATGAATGGTGGGTTTATAATGAGGATGTTAATAAGTTTGTCATGTTTGGTGTAGAAGATGGCATTATTACGCAAGTGTATACGAGTGGAAAATCTTTAGATGTAACTCCATATAAAATTGGCCAATCACTTAATGACATATATCGAATGACAATAATTGATTCAGAGGTTACAGCAGTTATTGATGATAATATTTACACTTTTACTATGAGTGAAGAAGATATGAATACTAGAATATTAACTAAATTTGAAGATATCTTTGCACAGTTATATATGGATAGTGAAAGTGGATCATTGAGTGGAATAAGATATATTGATAGTAAAACGTTGGTAATGCACCGACCTTATGAAATGTCATTTGTAGGAAAACTTTTAACATCGCCAAGTCCAACTTCTTATTTGATAGAAGAAAGCAATCAGGCAAGTGCAGATCAACTATACGATTTATTAAATCAATTTCGAGAACAAAATGATATTCCCCTAATTGATAACGAACAAGAGATTTCGTTTGTAGCAATGCAGCATAGTGAAGATATGTACAGTCAAAATTATTTATCACATGACTCGCCTACAAATGGTACATTAAAGCAGCGATTGGATGAAGAAGGAATTTTATATGAGGATGCAGAGGAAAACATTGCTACATCATATATTGACTCGATTGAAGCGGCACATGGTTGGTTAAATTCAAGTAATCATAGAGAATATATGCTGGATGAAAAATTTACTACCGTAGGATCCGGTGTCTTTATGAATTATTATACACAAATATTTATACAAAAAAATTTAGAAGAAGAAAATAAAATAACTGAATAATAATGATGTTTAGGAGTATGTTATTAGCTGTTATAAGTTGAAAACATACTCTTTTTGTTTTTTCGTGTTTGAAGAAAGTATCAACTTTAAAAGGCTGCACAGGGCTTGTAGGGCGTTTACACATTTATATTAGCACACACTTTTTTAGTGTCACGAATGAAACCTAGGCATAGAATAGGGAAAAGGAGTGACATCTTGCAACTGGCAGAACTTTTAAAAGATTGGCCATGTACTGTTAAGGGTGGGTCTATAAGAGTTGAAGTGTTTGGAATAGAAGATTATGCCCAAGGAGTTCAAAAAGGCGATTTGTTTGTAGTACGAAAAGGAAGAAAATCTGATGGATTAAAATATATAGATATTGCAATAGAAAATGGGGCAGTTGGGGTAGTTATCGAGGATGAAAAATTACTAGATACATTAAAGTTATCAGTACCGTTAATATGGGTGCCGAATTGCTTAAAATTCATGTCATATAGTGCTGCAAAAATAAATAATTATCCGGCTGAAGCAATGCAAGTAATTGCTATTACTGGTACAAATGGAAAAACAACAGTAAGTCATTTTATCGGTCAGCTACTACATGCACTACATAAAAATGTAATCGTCATTGGAACAAACGGAATATTTATTAATGGTGTTGAAGTGAAATTATCTTATGAACCATTAACTACTTTACAGCCGAAGCATTTACACAAAATATTAAAAATTGCTGTTAATCGTGGTGTTCAATATGTTGTACTTGAAGCTTCATCTATGGGACTTGCAAAACATCGTTTAGATGACTGTTCTATTAATATAGGTGTATTCCTAAATTTAGCAGAGGATCATATTGAAGATCACGGGTCGTATGACAAATATAAAGCAGCTAAACAGCTACTAGCTTCTTTAGCAGATCAGCTTGTCTTAAATGGAGACGATTCCTTCTGCCGGACAGTAGGACTGCAAACGAAAAAGAAAAAGGCATACTTTGGTTTAGGAAATAGGGTTGATTACCAATTACAACTTCTTGCAGAAGGATTAACAACATCAACATGTTGTCTTCAAAGCAATAAAGGGCAAAAGGTGTTCTCCATACCTTTTGTTGGTGAACATCATCTACAAAACGCAATAGCTGCAATTACTACTGTAAGTGAACTTGGCTTTCAAATAGAAGAAATATGTAATGCGGCAGAAACACTTCATTTGCCAAGTGGTCGATTAGAATCTATTAAGAATGATTTAAACTTATCAATTTATATTGATTATGCCCACACAGAAGCAGCATTAAGAGCAGTTTTGCAAACATTAAGAAAAACTGTAAAAGGTGATTTAATCGTTGTATTTAGTTGCGGTGGGGATAGAGATAAGCATAAACGTATTAAAATGGGGGCAGTAGCATCAAAATATGCAGATTTAATTTATTTAACTACAGATAATCCAAGAAGTGAGGACCCTGAAGTGATTAATGCTCAAATAGCTGCTGGTTTTACTGCAAAACAGCAATATGAAATGATTTTAGATAGAGCTCAGGCAATCGAAAGAGCAATTCGTTCTGCCAAAGAGGGAGATACGATATTGATTGCGGGAAAAGGTCATGAAAAAACGCAGACAATTGGGACGGAACAATTCGAATTTTCGGATTACGAATGTGTGAAATCTGTTATAGAAAAGTGTATGAAGGATCGTGTTGAATAGAGTTTATTATAGTAATTGCGTTTATAATATAGGTATTAATTATGAAAAAATTTTTTTAGTAAACAAATAAGTATTCATAATACAAACATTGCTTATTTTCTGCTATGATAATATCAGATTGGAGGAAATATTGATGATTATGACATCAGAATGGGCCTTCATTTTAGATGAAGCAGATGAATTGAGTGCAATGATACTCTCTTCAGAACAAGCTCAAAAATTACGTAATGCATATAATGATGTATATAGTAATGAAAAACTTGTACAGCAAATACAAGCATTTACACGAATGAAAGAACAATATGAGGATGTTCAGCGTTTTGGGAAATATCATCCTGATTATCATAAAATTATGAAAGAAATTCGTCAACAAAAGCGTCAACTTGATTTAAACGAACTTGTAGCGAATTTAAAATTAGCTGAAAATGATTTTCAAGATTTACTAGATGAAATAAGCTTAATTATAGGAAAATCAGTTTCAGAAGCGGTAAAAGTTCCAGTCAGCAATCCTTTTTTTGCATCAGATTCATCATGTGGAACCGGCTGTGGAAGCGGTGGAAGCTGCTCCTGCTCGGCATAAAAAATGCGACTCAATTAAATTTGAGTCGTTTTTTGTTGTTATGGAAATTATTAAAAACGTTTGCGTCCATGTGGCAACGTTCCCGTGATCAACATTGTGTTAGCTCCTTAGTCCTCTCACAAAACCTATACAATTTAAAAAATCCTATAAGCAATTTTCAATTAGTTTTGAAATTTTCCTGTTAAACAATAGAAAAGCAGTAGAGAAAATTAACCTCCACTGCTATTTTCACACTATGATTCTTCTTTTTCTGATTGCAATTGTTGTAGATAAGGAACAATAATATCTGGACGGTCTGTTACAATACCTTGTGCACCATTTTCAATTAAACGCTGTACTGCTTCAGTATCATCTATTACCCAATAATGAACTGGAATATTTAATTTTGATAGGAACGCAATAAATTTTGATGAGTCTAATGAAATAACCCCAGATTTAGTAGGTATTTGGAATACATCAACCTTTGGATGATATAAATGCCCAAATTGACTAGTAAACGCTGTAAATGCCTTTCTTACATCTGCTTCACCCGCACCTAAGGCAACTCGATTTTGTGCATATAAATTAAAACGGTCAACCTGTTCACTGTAAAAGCTTGTAACAACAATACGATTTTCTGCATTGTACTCTTCAATAAGACGCCATAATTTAGATGGCATTAAGCTTCCTTCATACGTATCAGGTCCATCCTTAATATCTATATTAATATATGTGTTTGGGAACCTCTCAAATAATTCTCTTAAAGTTACGACGTCCGCTTTTTGTTCTCTATAAGGAAATTGCCCATCTAAGTCTTCAAAATGATAGCCAAAGTTAAATTGTTTTAATTCATTTAATGTAAAATCTTTTACAAAACCTGCACCATCACTAGTGCGATCAATTGTATCATCATGGAACACAATAATTTCTTCATCTTTTGTTAAGCGAATGTCTACTTCAAAGCCATCGACACCTAAGTCTAATGCTTTTTTAAAAGCAATCATTGTATGTTCAGGTGCTAAGTGTGAGCCACCACGATGTGCGAGAACTATAGGGCGATTGAATTGTAATACATCTTTTATTTCTCTTTTTTGGGGCTTAGAAATAGCTTTACTTCCAGCCCATGCTGCTGCACTTGCTGCTGCAATTGCAAGAGCTACCTTCGTTTTCTTTCCCATTTTTATCCTCCTTATAAATAAAACACAGCAACTTATAATTTAATAGTTTATTGTTATTTTTACTTAAAAATATTCTGAATGAAATATGGAATATTGTAAACTCTATAAGGATGATTATAACGGAAATTCTTGTCTTATGTCAGCTAAACTCTGTTGCTATCAAAATTGACATTATGGTATGCTTTTAAGTAAGAAATGAGGGAATTGAAATGCAAGAACGACAAGGGCTAATCGTTTACGTTCATCAGCTGAAACATGCAAAGGGCTTAAGAAAATATGGGCACGTCCATTATATTTCACGTAAGTTAAAATATGTTGTGATGTACTGTGATCGAGAAGAAATTGAATCGACAAAACTGAAATTACAACGCCTTCCTTTTGTGAAAGACGTTGTAGAGTCATTCCGTCCGTTTTTGAAAACGGAATTTGAAAATGCTAAACCAGACAAAGCGAAAGAATATGACTATAAAGTCGGTTTATAATTTTTGACATTCAATAGCGAGGTTTTATTGCTTTGGTGGAATAAAATGATTCATTCTTAAGATTCCAATTAAATGCTGGTAGTACAGCACTGTTTCAGAATAAATTGAGGAATGCTTTACTTCCATTGGAATTGCTTTTTTACCGATTTCATTTAATGTATCTTCAAAAATAGCAATTCTTTTAGAAGGCTTTTCAATATTATATGGTATGCCTTCACGGCAAATATAGATTGGCATAAAATTGCTTTCGCCTACCGCTTTAAAAGCAACAGCCAGTGAAGCAACTTTTTTGTCCCCTTTATCTGAAATAAAAATAAATGCATTATGGAATCTTTTTTCATTTGTTTTAATAAGTTCGCAAAGTTCATAAACATCGCCGTAACCTTGTCCGAGCTCAATAAATTGTTGAATCAAATTTCATACATCCTTTCTTCGGCAGATAAGTGAGGATAAAACTTTCCTATCTGCATAAGTGCAACTAGAGCTAATCGAAAAAAGCTTGCCGATTAGCCAAGTTTTCTAATAATAATAGTATCATGATGCAGGGGGTAAGGCACATGAAATATGCAATAAGTTTTTTTGGACTTCTTATTTTAATCATTAGTGGAGTACTATTCTTTCAGTACCAGGTATATTCGGACAAGCTTGAAGCTGGTGAAGGTGACTTTTATTATACTCAGGAAATTGAAATTACGTATCGCAGTAACAGCTTAGATATAAGACAGCATTTTAAAAATTTGCCGAACCAAACGATTGATATTGTTTGGCCAAAAAATGCCGAAAGTCCCGATTGTTCTATTGAATCCGAAACTAGCTGCAGCCGATTAAGTGAAGATAAGTCAAAATTTGAAAAGGGAGACGCTTTAAGTCAATCTCTATCATACATAATCCCTTTAGACGGTGGTTTAAAATCAAAGCAATTAATAAAAGATATTTTTGTAGGACTGTCTAATGGAAAAGTTTCATATTCAACAGTACATATTTCCACTGATAGTGAAATTTTAGGTCAATGGATAACAGGTTTACCTTTGATTGGTCAACAGCAATTATCGCTTGTAAATTATGCCCTGTTTAGTGGAGCAGGTCCTGTTTCAGAAGTTTATTGGCAGGATGGAAATATAAAGCTTCAAAAATCTACTGATAACTTATCAATATTTTCTAAGTCTGCATTATCAAATGAACTTTTAAAGGGATTAGAAAATTTACATTTCCTAAATGATAAGCATATCGCAATCGTTCAGGGGCAGAATCTGTCTTCACAGCAAGGAAAGCGTATTTTATTTTTAGGAGATTTAACGATTGATTCTATAGAAAAAAATGTAATTGTTAGCCAAGCAAAATCTCTATATGATTTTGGCGACAGCCCGAAATGGCTAAGCCAGGTTGTTGCTTCATTTATTACAGATTCTGAGATTGGCGGAAAGAAATCTACAGAAATAGTAGATACCTTAAAAAATCAAATGACTGACGAACAGTTAAAAGAGTGGGTTGAGCGTTTAGAAAAATTAAAAGGTGAAAAAGTTTCTCCTAAAATTCTAGATGAAGGATTATCAGAAGTTTTTGGCCATCATACACAGTACTTATCATTAAACGCTTCAATAGAAGGTATTTTTCCATTTTTATTTAATGATAATCGGGGTGTTTATGTAGGTACAGATCAAATTGATAATGTAAAAGTAGTTTTTAAAGACGGTTTTGTTTACTATACAGCCGATCCATTATTAAAGCATTTAGGATATGAAGTATCGGTTGGGAAAAATGGGTATTATGTACGTAATGAAGCTAGTAATTTCCGATTCCCAAAAGACTACGGATTTTATGTTTATAATGAAACACGCTATAATACTGTTTCAGAGCCAGTTATTGAAATTGCAGGAAGCCATTACGTAGAAGAAACGTGGCTGCAACGACTATTTGCAGTAGAAATTGATAAAAGTGATAATGCAATTTCAATTAAACCTACAGCAACTTTACAACAATAGAAAGCTTGGTGAGTATATGAGAGTTGTAGCAGGTGAAAGAAAGGGAATGCCTTTAAAAGCGATTACAGGGACTACAACTAGACCTACAACTGATAAAGTAAAAGAATCAATTTTTAATATGATTGGCCCCTATTTTGATGGGGGGACTGTACTTGATTTATTTGCGGGTAGTGGAGGTTTAGGGATAGAAGCTTTAAGTCGAGGCGTTCAAAGAGCAATCTTTGTTGAAAAGGATGGACGTGCTTATCAAACACTGCAGGAAAATATAAAAAAATGCCGTTATGAGGATGTTGCTGAAACTTTTAAAACTGATGCAACACGCGCGGTAAAAGGTCTAATAAAACGAGATATACAAATAGATTACCTTTTTTTAGACCCCCCATATCGTAAAATTGAGTATTATGATCTTATTTTAACATTAATAGATGGTGGAAAGCTTTCTGAAAATGCCGTAATTGTTTGTGAACATGCTGCAGAAGTTAGCTTGCCTTCGACTTATGGCCCCTATACTTTAACACGACAAGAAAGTTACGGGGGTACAATTATTTCTATATATCGTTGACTTTAAAGACGATTGATAAAGGGAAGAGGGAGAAATCGTTGTCTGAAAAAATAGCAGTAGTACCAGGAAGCTTTGATCCTATAACAAACGGCCATTTAGATATTATAAAGCGTGCAGCAGATGTTTTTGATATTGTATATGTAGCTGTTTTAAATAATTCTTCAAAAAAGCCGCTCTTTACAATTGATGAACGTATGGCTTTAATGGCAGAAGTAACGAAGGATATCCCAAATATTCGTATTGATAGCTCATCTGGTTTATTAATTGATTATGCTCAATCGAAAAATGCAAAAGCAATAGTACGTGGCTTGCGTGCAGTTTCTGATTTTGAATATGAAATGCAAATTACTTCAATGAATCGCTTTTTAGATGAGTCAATTGAAACATTTTTCATTATGACGAAAAATCAATATGCTTTCTTAAGCTCAAGCATCGTAAAAGAGGTAGCGAAATATGGCGGAAGTGTAACTGGTTTAGTACCAAGTGAAGTAGAATCCGCATTACTGGAAAAATTTAAAAAGTAAAAAAGATCGACAAAATCCTTTTAAAGATTTTGTCGATTTTTTTACGTTAAATTAAAACAAGCAAAAGCATCACGGAACTTCAACTTCTTGCTGCAAAGTACTAATATCACAATTTTTTGAAGTCCCCCACTTGTCTGGGCTAAGCAGGTGTTGCCTTCAATATAAAAAAATCAAATAGAACAGTATTGGGATAAAAATAGTATATAAAATTCGCATAAGCATATATGGTTTTAAAGAAATGTTCTCACTTTTAGCAATAACGGCAACTTGCATATGAATACTTAAACTTTGGCTTGTTAAAAAAGTTGCTAAAAGCAATAAAAGAATAGTTGATTGACTTTCAAACAACTGTTGTCCAATTTTTAAACCATTTGTCATTTCCAACATCGCTGCGATGAGCAGCATACCATTATTATGTATGTCTGGAAGAAAGCTTTTTACTGAATGCATAACGACTGTATAGATTGTTGTGAAAAAAATGATTGTCGATCCTACAACTAAAACAGTAGGGATGCTATCTTTAATACTGCTTGTAAAAGGATTTTGTTGTTTCGTTTTTTGAGGCTCGGTAATATGAACAGTGTCTATACTTCCTTGACGATAATAATAATAAACACCTGTTAAGATGATAATGGAAACTACATGATATAAAATTAAGAATTGCCAACTAAAACGATTGTCATTTAGTAAATCATTTCCAACGAATCCTAATACGAATAAAGGGCTTGGACTATGACAAATACTTAAAAGGATGTTTGCTTCACGGAGAGAAATTTGATTGCTTTTTTTTAAATAGGCAATCGTTGCAGCGCCTGTTGGAAAACCACCAAGAGCACTGATTCCATATGTTTTAAAGTATAATTTGAATTTTGATAAGGAATTACTTTTGTTCGGTGTCAACCGGATGAACCATTGTGTAAGTATCAGATATGGCAGTAAATATGGAAATAATGCTTCCATAAACAACTCTACACCTAAATCTGTCCCTTCGTGAGCAATACCAGGAAATAATAATAGTAAACAAATTAATGTTAGACAAACGAATAAATATAGTAGTGGAATATGCATCAACTCTTTTCATTGTTTTGTTTTCTGTATAATCAAATGCTAAAATAATATATGCAAACTAAAAAATAAATAGTCTATGAAAGGGTAACTTCAGGAGGTGCTATACATATTGAAGAAGATGCTTTCTTTTATCATCCCACTAGGCATCGTTTTTTTCTTAGCCTTTTATAAGCTTGATTACTATATTATGAAACCTGGGAGCGCCTATGATGTTAGCCAATTTGTAACGGTTGAAGACGGGGATCAAGATGATAAAGGTACCCTCAATCTAATGACTGTTGCCATGGGTACTGCAACTCCTCTTACATATGTCATTGCACATTTTAGAGAGTTTGAAGAAATTATGGAGCTAAAGGATGTTCGTCAAGAAGAGGAAGACGAAACAGAATATAGTATTCGACAATTAAAGCTTATGTCAGACTCACAATTCAATGCGCTTTACGTCGCATTTAAAAAAGCTGGTTTACCATATACGATTGAATACAATGGTGTTACGGTTTTGAATGTTCTTTCAAAGGGAGCAGCGGATGGTCAACTACTGCCTGGCGATAATATTGTTGAGATAGATGGACAGTTAATAGAAAAGGCAGAAGATTTATCCAATATTTTAAATTCGAAAAAAGAACATGATGAAGTAAAGCTAGTTATTAATCGAAATGATGAATTGCTTGATCGTACAATTAGTTTAAAGAAAATTCCCGGCGATGAAAATCATCGAGTCGGCATAGGCATCTCGTATTCTGAAAATAAATCGATTAAAACAGATCCAAGAGTAAAAGTAAAGGCAGAAGATATTGGCGGTCCCTCAGCAGGCTTAATGTTTACATTAGAAATTTTGGATCAAATTCTTGATAAGGATTTAACAAAGGGCTACAATATCGCAGGAACCGGAGAAATGAATGAAGATGGAACAGTTGGTCGAATTGGCGGGATTGAGAAGAAGGTTGTTGCTGCCAATGAAGATCATATAGAAATTTTCTTTGCTCCAGACGATGACATAACAGATGCAATGTTAAAAGTAAATCCAAATGTAAAATCCAACTATGAGGCTGCTGTTGAAACGGCGAAAAAAATAGGAACTAATATGGAAATTGTTCCTGTTAAGACAATTGATGATGCGCTTGAGTATTTGGAGCAATTAGAACCAAAGGAAGACGTCTCATAGTTAATTTCACGGATAATTGAATTCGAACGCAGAAAATACAATCCAGTACCAATCTGGATTGTATTTTTTATAGTTATAGACTTAAGGATAATTTTTAATTGAATTACAAATAAAAATTTTTTTAAAAATTTTGGATTGAGTGAGCGGGCTAAGCACACAAATCGCAGAGCCACGTTGTGTCTTTACGACTTGTCTTTGGGGCCAACAGGACGTTGGTCATGGTGACAAGACATGCGATGTGGCGTTTTTGTCACCTGCTTTGTGTAAGGCCCGCTAACAAATTAGAGCGTGCTTCTTATGATACTAAAATAGTACGCAGCTTACAGTTGTAGGCTGAGTGTTCTAAAATTCGTTCAGCCTACTGGAACGTATTAGGAAATTAACAATTTCAATTGTTCCTCTTATACCTGTATCCTTATAGGCGGGGTGTTGTAGTCTCCGTTTATTTTTTGGTTTGAAGCAAGATTGATGCATTGCGCGTACATATCGGATGCACGGATATCTAACTCTAGCATTGGATCCTTAGTGGATGCTACTCGACTTATTAAAGGTAGCTTGAAATGCTTTTTATTTTCGGATATATACGCTTGACCTTTTGAAGTCATTCCTAGTAAACGTATATAAGTTGGTTCTGAAAATTGATGCAATTGCTCCCTCGTAATACCCGTATAGATATGTGTTACCATTCGTTGAAGCCTAGTCCATGTATAGCGTTTTGATTTTAGGTTCACCATGAATTCAGCAAAAGTATCACTTTTTTTTGCTGCCTTTCTGATAGCAAATTCAATTCCCTCTGTCATATCTGCAAAATGGGTTAATTGCTCCGGCGTATTGCGCAAAATTGCAAAGCGTAGCAGAGGCCAGAGCAATTCCCAGCTTATAAATGTG
Organism: Lysinibacillus telephonicus; assembly: GCF_003966145.1. Lineage (GTDB taxonomy): Bacteria > Bacillota > Bacilli > Bacillales_A > Planococcaceae > Ureibacillus > Ureibacillus telephonicus. The sequence continues at coordinate 51,253 of NZ_RXNR01000006.1, read as the reverse complement.
TTATATTTTGTTTTCCAATCTTCTAACTGCAATAGAGTTGCCGGTGGTACATAAGCAGCTATTTCTTCTATAGCTTGATGTTCAAATATTGCTTTTCGAATACCAGTGGCACTTGCAATTGTAGAATCACAATCGATAGAGTCGTGATAACCAGCTTGAATTCTTTGAATTGTAACCGGCTTTATAGAAAGTTTTAAGCGGTTGGCTGCTTCAATGTAATGGTATCCTAAAATGTTATTTGGCTGAGATAAATCAATATATTCTCCAGGTTCTTTTTGTTTAAGTTTTTCGTATGCCATATATAAACTTTGGGGATAACTAACACCAGTTGTAACGAATTGCTTGATTAACGTATTATACTGTTCTTTATTTTTTTCCAGCAATGAATAGGTGCTTAAAAATGGCTGTATAGTACCTTGTTCACTTCCAAAAGCAAATGTATCACAATTGATAGCATCTAAAAGCTGTATTGCACCTTGTGAAAAGTGAGTGGCATTGCCTGTGCTAAACACGTAAGGAAGCTCTATAACAATATCGATTCCATTTAAAAGAGCCATTTTTGTACGATGCCATTTATCAACTAAAGCAGGTTCGCCCCGTTGTAGAAAGTGCCCACTCATAACGGCAATCGACACATCAGCATTTGTTTGTATTTTTGATTGTTCCATATGATATAGGTGGCCATTATGAAAAGGATTATATTCAACGACAACGCCGACTGCTTTCATTCGTTACACTCCTAGGTAGAAAATTTTTTTATTAAAAAGAGCTTGCATTTACTAAAAATTATAGTCCTCAAATGCTTGAGTGACAAGAAAATATCTTGACATCTAAAAATACACATTATATAATCAACATTGTTGTCTCGAGGTGATTAATGAATGAAATGGTCAATTCATCAATTATCAAAGTATCGCCAAAATGGGATGCCGATTGATGCAGAAGTACAATTGGATGATGTAATGAAACGAAATAAAGATATTCGTCATATTTCACCCGTTCATGTAAAAGGACACTGTACTTTCGGTGCATCGCAAATGACATGTCAGTTTACGATGACGGCGACATTAACACTTCCTGAATCTAGGACTTGGGAAGATGTTGAATATCCAATAAAAGTCGATGCAGTTGAAATTTTCAGCTGGGTTGATCAAGAACACCGTGTTAATGACGATGAAGATATCCATTATATTGATGGTGAAGTAATCGACTTAAAACCGGTTTTAGAGGAGCTTGTGCTTCTTGAAGTGCCAATGCAAGTATTTAAAGAAAATACTGAAGGGCAGGTACATGGTGGTAAAGGTTGGAGCTATTCAACAGAAGAAGATGTCCGACGTCAAAAGGAAAATGACGAACCAAAAGTGGATCCAAGACTGGCTGATTTAGCTAAGTATTTTGATCAAACAGATGAATAGATAATCTGTAAGGAGGTGCCAATAATGGCTGTACCATTTAGAAGAACTTCTAAAACTGCTAAAAGAAAGCGTCGTACGCATTTCAAATTATCTGTACCTGGTATGGTAGCTTGCCCAAACTGTGGAGAAGCAACTTTAGCTCACCACGTATGTAAAGCTTGTGGACACTACAAAGGTAAAGAAGTAGTAAGCAAATAATAAAGCGAAGGCACGTAAGGTATAAGTATTAAAAAACCTATAAAATGTATTTTACATAAGTAAGAGGTTTACTAATCTTATAATATGAACGTGCAGCGCAAAATATCAGCAGTGAGTATTCCGAAATTCACACTGCAAGCTCTTTTAGGCTATTAGAGAGGCCATGGCTCTCTAATAGCCTTTTTAATTTTGAACAAAATAATAGAAACAATTTTCTAATTCTTTATAAACGCAACTTGTAAAAATAGATTTAGTCATTTACTATTTAAATCAAAGTCTTACGTTATGTTGAAATAATGAGCACTTAAAGGGGATGTAAAGTTTGGCTTATAAAATTGAAAATGACAATGGGGTTTGTATATTTACGATTAATCGGGAAGAAAAACGAAATGCTGTGAATGATGAAGTCATGAACGGATTAAGAGAAGTTATTTCATATATAAAAGAAAATAAATCGATAAGTTTTTTAGTAATAACCGGGGCTGGAGAAAAAGCCTTTTGTTCAGGTGGCGATTTATCTGAATTTCATAGTTTGAAAACTGAGGAACAGGCTTTTAGCATGTTAAGTAAAATGGGTAATATTTTGTATGATTTGGCAACATTACGTGTACCAACAATTGCGTTAATTAACGGAGCTGCAGTTGGGGGTGGCTGCGAGATTGCGACAGCTTGCGACTTTAGATTAGTCGCTAGTCATGCAAAATGTGGTTTTATACAAGGCACCCTTTCTATTACTACCGGCTGGGGTGGAGGAACGTATCTATTTGAAAGAGGATTGAGGCATGATAGAGCACTAAAAATGCTAGTTGATGCGAAAAGCTATGATGCAAATCTTTTATATGAAATTGGTTGGGCAATGCGTATTTTTGAAGGATCAAAAGAACAAGCACTAGATGAATTTATTTTAGAAATGAGGAAAATTCACCCTTCTGTACATCAAGCGTATAAAGAAATAGAGTTGCGAAAATGGAAGGAAAGAAATATGTATGAACGTGTAATGGAAGAGATCCGTCTATGTGCAAAACTATGGGAAAGTGATGCGCATAATGAAGCAGTATACCGATTTTTAAATAAATCAAAATAGAGACTATGGTTTTAAAAAAGATATGATATATCGCTTGTGCTAATCACAGCCATCATATGCAATCTAAAATCAACGAGAAAACCGAAAAATTGATTCTTACACTTTGAGAGCAGCATAAAAGGTGAGAACAACGTATTTTTTGGCTATTATAAAAAACTTCTTAACATATGCTTAAAAAATATTGAAGGTGTCCCATTATTTCCCTTATTAATAATTGAAACGTCTCTTTTGAGGCGTTTTTTTCTTTTGTTATAAACCATATGGAAGTAGAAAGAATTTTAATATGTCGCAACCTATTTTTTCTATCGAATGCTATTCTATTTATTCTATTTGTCAGCATATAGTAGTAAAAAATGTGAGGTGATAGAAATGGATGGAAAAAGACGTAAAGATCAATGGACAGCCGATGATGATGAGAAATTAGCAGAAATTGTTATTCAAGCTGTTCAAAATGGTAAAACGCAACTAGAGGCTTTTTCTGAAGCGGCAGCAGTTTTAAATCGTACAAAGCAAGCGTGTGGTTTCCGTTGGAATAAAACATTGCGCGGTCAATATGGCCAAATGCTAAACAGTGTGCGAAAACGTCCAAAGCAATTAATGCGCAGTCATTTAAAGCTAGCGCTTAATAGTTTTGATGAATTAACTGAAGCATATAACGAGCTAGAAATAAAATATAGAGAATTGCAGACAGAACACGAAAAAATAATTAAATGGCTCCAACAAGGCGCAAATTTTATTGAACATCAAAAATAATAAGATCATTTCATCATTAAACATAAATGAACTAAAGAGATTCACTTAAAGAACATCTTCCATTTGAGGAAAGGGGAGTCATTTATGGTGGAATTGAAGGCGCAAATGGCCGGAATTGTATATGAGTTACTAGTAAAGGAAGGACAACAAGTAACTGCTGGTCAAACGGTCATTATCATTGAATCTATGAAAATGGAGATTCCATTTGAAGCAGAGGCTGATGGAACTGTTATTAAAATTAACGTAGCTGAAGGAGATTTTGTCAACGAAGAGGATGTACTAATCACAATTGCATAATGGAAGAGCCGCACAAAGGGGAGTGTTAGGTATTGAAAACATATAACGAAAAACTAGCAGAAAAAATCGAGAAAATTACCGCAGGCGGTCAAAAGAAATACCACGAAAAATTAAGGGAAGCAAATAAATTATTTGTCCGAGATAGATTGTTGATTTTGTTCGATAATGGAGAATACGAAGAAGATGGCCGATTTGCCAACTGTGTAGAAAAGGATTTACCGGCAGACGGGGTAGTGACTGCAATAGGAAAAATAAATAATCAAACGGTCTGCGTCATGGCTAATGATTCGACTGTCAAAGCAGGTACATGGGGTGCTAGGACGGTTGAAAAAATTATTCGCATTCAAGAAACCGCGGAAAAATTGCAAGTACCACTATTGTACTTAGTCGATTCTGCAGGAGCACGTATTACAGATCAACTAGAAATGTTTCCAGGTAGACGGGGTGCTGGTCGAATATTTCATAACCAAGTGAAGTTAAGTGGAATGATTCCGCAAATATGTATTTTATTTGGCCCTTCTGCAGCAGGAGGTGCATATATTCCAGCCTTTTGTGATATCGTTATTATGGTTGAAGGAAATGCATCGATGTATTTAGGGTCGCCTCGCATGGCTGAGAAAGTAATAGGTGAAAAAGTTTCTTTAGAAGAAATGGGCGGCGCAAAAATGCATTGTACAATAAGTGGCTGTGGAGATGTTCTAGCTCAAAATGAGCAACAGGCTATTGAATATGCAAAAAAATATTTAGGCTACTTTGGCGCAAATTTTCAAAAGTTGCCTAATAAAGAAACGCCTAAGATGCCAATACCTGGTCGTTCATTAGAAGAAATCATACCAGAAAATCAAAATGTTCCATTTGACATGTATGAATTAATCCATCAACTAATAGATGAAGAAAGCTTTTTTGAAATAAAAAAATTATTTGCACCAGAACTTATTACAGGATTAGCCAGAATTAATGGGCAAGTTGTTGGAATAGTTGCAAATCAGCCAAAAGTAAAAGGTGGAGTGTTATTCGTTGATTCATCCGATAAAGCGGCCAAATTTATTCAATTGTGTGATGCTTATTCGATACCATTGTTATTTCTAGCTGATGTACCAGGATTCATGATTGGAACAATGGTTGAAAAAGCAGGTATTATTCGACATGGGGCTAAATTTATCTCTGCCATGAGCAGTGCAACCGTTCCAAAGATTTCTGTTATTATTCGTAAAGCATATGGGGCAGGATTGTACGCAATGTGTGGACCCGCTTTTGAACCGGATGTTTGTATAGCTCTTCCAACAGCACAAATTGCCGTTATGGGGCCGGAAGCTGCAATAAATGCTGTCTATTCGAATAAGCTGGCTGAAATAAACGATAATAAAGAACGTATGAATTTCGTTAAGGATAAAATTGATCAGTATAAAGAAGAAATCGATATTTATAAGCTTGCATCACAGTTGGTAATTGATGAAATTGTTTCGCCAAGTAATCTACGAACGACCCTTGCGCAACGCTTACTGCATTATTCAAGTAAACAAATTTCATTACCTTATCGAAAACACCCCGTGTATCCAGTATAATAAAATATAAATAAAACAAGGTCTGCCATAATCGGTAGACCTTTACTTTTCTTACAATCAAAGAAGGTGGAAATTGTATGAGGATTACTATAATAGGTGCAGGATCAGTAGGAATGCTTATTGCAAGTTTCTTAGCTGAACAAAATATAAATGTTACACTTATTGTTCGTAGAAAGGAACAAGCCTTAGAAATTCAAAAATTTGGTTTAATAAGAAAAAATCTTGATGGTTCATTCTATACAGCAAAAATCCAGGTAGAAACTGACTTTTCATCTATAAAAGAAGATTCATTAGTTATTGTTGCAGTTAAATATGGGCAGCTAAAGCCATTGTATAAAACGCTTAAAACATTAAATATTGAATCTCCCTTGTTATTTTTGCAGAATGGCTTAGCACATTTTCAGGAAGCATTACGCTTGCCGCAAAAAACAATCGCATTTGGTGCTTGCCAATTTGGCGCTGAAAAAGAAAGTGATCATATTGTTGTTCATCGAGGGCAAGGTGTATTGAAATTAGCTGTAGAAAAGGGGCAAAAAGAATTATTTAAAAAATTAGCTAGCACTTTAGATGGTAAGATTCAATTAGTTATGGAAGAGGACGCAGAGCAAATGCTTTTTGAAAAAGCATTACTAAATTGTTTTATTAATCCAATTACCGCTATCGTTCAGATGAAAAATGGACAACTAATTGAAAATCAATATACATATCAGCTTCTATTAAATTTATATGACGAGTTAATGGAAGCATTCCCTGAAAAGAGAGAAGATTTTCAATTTGAAGATGTTAAAAATTTATGTATAAAAACTGCTGCAAATACTTCATCCATGCTGTCCGACAGATTACAAATGCGTCCAACTGAAGCTGAAACGATTATAGGAGAGGTTATACAAAGAGCTGCTAAAAGAGAAAAACCTTTACCGACATTAACCACACTATATCATTTGCTGTTGGCAATAGAGAGCGGTGAGAAAATGTGATGCTTGTCATCCAATATATAATCAGTGCAATTATTTGTTTTCCCATTATTCTATTTTTTATTACATATGCTATTTTTCATAAACGGAAAAAAAGTGTTGCGAAAAGTTTTGGTTATGCAGCGGATGCAACGACATTCATTTTGCTCTTCTCTGTACCACTTTCAATCTCAAGCTTATGGGGAATGAAGTACAATATAATTGTATTTGTGATTGAAATTGTTATTGCGATTATTTTTACATACATAGATTGGCGCACTAAAAAAGAAATTGAAATATTACCGCTGTTAAAAAAAACTTGGAGATTATACTTTATCATATTAACCATCGCTTACATGGCGATATGGATTATCGGTTTAATTCAAAGTATAATTGAATACATTGTCAATTAAATGAAGCATTTTCTTTTGAAGTAAAAGTAGGAACGTTTACAATATAGTAAGTGAAATGAAATAAAACACAAAAGAGAGAAAACGAACAACTTTTGAAAACTGTTCATAGAGTAGAGGAGATTTTTTATGAAGCTGGAACAGGTAGAATTACCAGTTAGCAATCAATTACTTTTTGATTATTGGTCAGGTAGTGAGAAGCTACAACCTTTTTATCAATACGAATTTAATGATTATTCTTTTACCACTCGACTTGATTATTTGAAAAGTCGATATACGAACAATGAAGAGTTAAGTAATATCATTCGTTCCTATATGGAGCCTTTGGGCATTTCCGAAAAAGTAGAAGAGAATTTGAAACATCTTGAAAAAGGTGCAGTTGCTGTAGTAGGTGGTCAGCAAGCAGGAATTTTAACTGGTCCATTATATTCTGTTCATAAAGCGATTACTGTTATTTTATTATCAAAAGAACAAAGTGAAAAGCTTGGAGAAAAGGTAGTGCCTATTTTTTGGATCGCTGGAGAAGATCACGATTTAGAAGAAATCAATCATACTTTTACTATTCATAATGGAATTCCGAAGAAACAAGTATATGATAAACGATCTTCTAAAAAAACAATGGCTTCTGCAACTAAAATTCAAAAAGATGAATTAATCAATTTAATAGAATCCATTTTTAATGATTATGGGGAAACTGAATACACACAAGATCTCTTTAAATTTGTATTGCATCAAATAGAACAAAGCGATACATTTACTGATTTATTTGCTCGTATCATGAACCATTTATTTAAAAATGAAGGTTTATTAATGATTGATGCTGCATTTACTCCTTTCCGAAAATTTGAATCATCGTTTTTTGTAAAAATAATTGAACAAAATGAGGGCATTTCTAAAGTTGTAGTAGAGAAGGAGCAATTACTTGATAAAGAAGGGTATGGAAAACCGATTTCTGCTACTATTGAAAATGCAAACCTTTTCTATGTTCAAGACGGTGAACGCTTTTTATTGGAAAGAACAGCAAATGGCTATCAAAATTCAAACGGACTATTTAAATTTACAAAAGAGCAATTATTAGATATTGCAAAAACAAGCCCAGAAAATCTAAGTAATAATGTGGTTACTAGGCCTTTAATACAGGAAATGGCCATACCGGTATTAGCTTTTGTTGGTGGGCCTGGAGAACTAGCGTATTGGGCGACGTTAAAAGATGCATTCGAGCTGCTTGATTTGCAGATGCCAATATTAGCGCCCCGACTAAACATCACTCTGCTTACAAGAAAAGTTAATCAGCTGCTTTTAGATTACGAGTTAACAATTGCACAAGTAATGGATGGAAGTGCACAGTCTTTAAAAGAAAAATTTATCAACAGTGTGCAAGATGTTGAAGCGAAAAAACAAATTGCTGAATTGAAAGGATTATTAAACGAGCAATATGAAAAGTTAGCTGTTCACTTGACAGAACAACAAATTAAGCTGCTGCCGATTATAAACAAAAATAAAAAATATCATGAAATGCAATTAGAATATTTAAATAAAAAAATAGAACAAGAAGTTTTAGCAAAACATGACAAAACTATTGGTCAATTCAATTTGCTCAACGCTGAAATTTACCCTAATGAAAATCTTCAAGAAAGAGTTTATAACCCGTTCCAATATTTAAATGTATATGGAATAGATTTAATAAATGATTTATGTAAATTACCAATGACAATTTCGAATAAACATTACATAGTAAAATTGTAGTGTTTTCGAAAATAAAGATATTACTATGTAATATAAATGTTGATTAATTTAGGTTAATAGTCCTTAAATTGATATTCTGCATAAAAGAAGGTCGTCTCAAAGGCATATGAGACGACCTCTTTTTTGTGTCTATTATATTAGTTGAAAATATCGCAAAAAGTACTATATGCACAATTTATTAAAAGTTAATAACAATCTCTTTAAAAATGTGGAGGAAAGTGGGGGAATGTGGTACATTATTTACTAAAGTGGGGTGAGTAGCATGTTCATGGGAGAATATCAACATTCCGTTGATACAAAAGGGCGTCTAATTATACCTTCAAAGTTTCGTGAAGAATTAGGTGCTACTTTTGTTATTACGCGCGGACTTGATAACTGTCTATTTGGATATCCTATGGATGAATGGCGAAAACTCGAAGAAAAATTAAAGGAATTGCCCATGACAAAAAAAGATGCTCGTGCTTTTGCAAGGTTCTTCTTTTCAGGGGCAACTGAAGTTGAAATAGATAAACAAGGAAGAATTAATATCCCATCAACACTTGCCACTTACGCAAAGCTTGAAAAAGAGTGTGTAGTTTTAGGAGTATCAAGCAAGATTGAAATTTGGGCTAAAGATTCTTGGGAATCTTATTTCAGCGAAGCAGAGGATTCTTTTAATGAAATTGCAGAAAATTTAATTGGCTTTGACTTCTAGAAAAGTCGCGCGCAGAGAAGGAGTAATGGTTAAATGTTCGATCATACAACCGTACTATTAAAAGAAACAGTTGATGGATTGAGCATCAATCCTGATGGAATATATGTTGATTGTACGTTAGGCGGTGCAGGTCATAGCGAATATTTAGTACAACAACTGTCAACCAAAGGGAGATTAATTTGTTTCGATCAAGATATAACGGCAATAGAAAATGCAAAAGTCCGTTTAGAGAACTACTTAGATCGTGTAACATTTGTTCATTCTAATTTCCGTTATATAAAAGAAGAGCTTCAAAAACTAAATATTGAAAAAATTGATGGTATCTTATATGACTTAGGAGTTTCTTCACCCCAATTAGATACACCTGAGCGCGGATTTAGTTATCATCATGATGCACCTTTAGATATGCGAATGGATCAAACAGCAGAAATCTCTGCATTTCATGTAGTCAATGAATGGTCTTATGAAGATTTGGTTCGTATTTTCTTCCGATATGGGGAAGAAAAGTTTTCTAAGCAAATAGCTCGCAAAATTGAGGAAGCAAGAAAACACGCTCCGATTGAAACAACTGGAGAGCTTGTAGAGTTAATTAAAGAGGGGATTCCAGCACCCGCTCGAAGAAAAGGCGGACATCCTGCAAAAAGAGTCTTTCAAGCAATTCGTATTGCGGTAAATGATGAACTTGGAGCAGCTGAGGATTCATTAGTTGATGCAATTGACTTATTGAAGGTCGGCGGAAGGATAAGTGTTATCACATTCCACTCATTAGAAGATCGATTAACAAAAACAATTTTTAAAGAGGCTTCTTCATTACCAGATTTACCTCCTGGATTACCAGTAATTCCAGACGAGTATAAACCGACATTAAAACTAATTACGAGAAAACCGATTCTTCCAAGCGAGGAAGAACTAGAAGCAAATAATCGTTCACGATCAGCAAAGCTTCGAATAGCTGAAAAAATAAATGACAAAGGACGTGGGTAAATGGCAGTTCGTGTTAGGCAAAATTCATATATTCAGCAGCCTGTAGTTCCGGAACAGCAACACCCCTCTAAAAAGCAAAATAGTCATAAAAAGAAAAAACTTATCACTGCAAAAGAAAAACTAATCTATATCGCTTTTATAGTCTTAGTTGCTGTGTTTGCTGTTTCGATATTACATAAGCAAAGTTCGATTCAGCAAACGACGATGGAAATTCAACAAATCGAATCTGAAATTGCTAAAACTGAAGAAAAAAATGCTGACTTAAAGGTACAAGTAAGCGAGTTATCAACGTATGAGAGAATTTGGGAAAAAGCAAAAGCACTCGGTTTAACTCTTAATGAGAAAAATGTAAAGGTAGTGCCGGGAGAATGAAAAAAAAGACATTTCGATTCCAATGGGGAGCCTTTCTAATGTTATTACTATATGGAGGGCTCTTTTTTGCATTATTTATCCGGATTTTTTATATTCAGGCGACAGGAGAAGTAGCTGGACAGCAATTGGAAGCAAAAGCAGCTGCACTTTATGAAAAAGAAGCAGTGTTAACGGCCGAACGAGGGAAAATTAAAGATAGAAACGGGAATATCATTGCAGAAGATACATTAAGCTATCGTCTTATTGCAGTTGTTAGTCCAAAAGCGACTACAGATAAAAAACATCCTAAACATGTTACTGATCCTGAAAAAACGGCAAAAATTTTAGCCCAGTATATTCCAATGGAAGAGTCGGAAATATATAAGAACTTAACAAAAAAATTAAGTGACGGCAGACAGCCTTACCAAGTTGAATTTGGGGTTGCTGGCCGTAGTATAAGTCATGAAACAATGAATGCGATTAAAGAAGAAAAATTACCAGGAATTACTTTTGCAAGTGACTCGAAACGATATTATCCAAATGGACCATTTGCGTCTCATTTAATCGGTTTTGCACTGAAAGAAAAGCAAGATGATGGTACATTTAATACAGTTGGGAAAATGGGTTTAGAGTACATTTATAATAAAGAATTAACTGGGAAAAATGGGTCTATTCAATATGAAAGTGATATTTTCGGCTATTTACTTCCAAATAGCAAAAAAATGGTAAAGCCTGCTGAAAATGGCAGTGATATTTATTTAACAATCGATAAAACAATTCAAAACTTCTTGGAAGAATCAATGACAGAAGTTTATAAAGAATATAACCCAGAATCAATGGTAGCAGTTGTTGCAGATCCTAAAACAGGTGAAATTTTAGCTATGACGCAGCGTCCAACATTTGATCCCGATTCACGAGAAGGATTAAGTGATAATTGGCTGAATGAAGTGACTGAAAAAGTAATGGAGCCAGGTTCTACAATGAAAACATTTACATTGGCGACAGCAATTGAAACTGGAAAGTGGAACCCAAATGCTTATTTCAAATCAGGAAGCTATACAGTATTAGATAGAACAATTCGTGACCACAATATTGTTGGGTGGGGTAGTATTACTTATTTAGAAGGATTCCAACGATCTGCAAATACAGCTATGGCAAATTTGCTAGAGCAAATTGGTGACGAAACATTTATTGAATATTTAAAGAAGTTTGGTTTTGGAGAAAAAACAGGCATCGATTTACCAGGTGAAGTAACAGGTACACTTTTAACTACGTATCCTATAAACCGGGTAACGACATCGTTTGGGCAGGGCTCTACAGTAACACCAATCCAACTTGTACAGGCTATGACTGCCATTGCAAATGATGGTAAAATGATGCAGCCCTATGTAATAGATAAAGTAGTAGATACCAATACTGGTGAAATAATAAAAGAAAGTGAACCTGTTGTGAAAGGTAAACCTATATCTGCAGAGACTGCTAGTCAAGTTCGTCAAATTTTGGCTTCAACTGTTACTTCTGAAGCAGGAACTGCTCAAAGGTTTGCAATTGATGGCTATGAAGTCGGCGGAAAAACCGGTACTGCACAAATAGCTCGACCAGGTGGAGGTTATTTAACAGGGAAAAATAATTATCTTTATTCATTTTTAGGACTAGCTCCAATAGATGACCCACAACTTATTGTTTACGTTGCAGTGAAGCAACCTAAATTGTCTGCAACTGAAGTTGGTTCCGAACCAGTAGCTAAAGTGTTCACATCTGTAGTTCAAAACAGTTTAAAGTACTTAAACATTAAACCAGAAGATGTAGCGGAGGTAAAAACCGCAAAAATAGATGATTACATCGGTAAAACGGTGGAAAGTGTTCAAGTAGAGCTTGCAAACGAAGGCTTAACCCCAATCGTGATTGGTGAAGGTGGACAAATAACGGATCAATATCCGCAAGCTGGTATACCGATTACAAAAGGAAGTATAGTATTTCTTAAAACCGAAGGAGCAATTACCATTCCATCATTTGAAAATTGGTCTCTTCGAAATATTTTAGTCTATAGGATGATGACAGGTTTATCTATTGAAATAGTTGGAGAAGGGTATGTTGAAAGTCAAAGTGTTTCAGCAAATACGACAATCACCGATTCCTCACCAATTGTTGTGAAATTGAAAACACCTGAAGAAAAATATACTCAAGTAAATGAAGAACCAGATGAAGAAAGTGAGAGTTTGCCACAAGATTAGGAAAAGCGTTCGAATAGAAGTCAACTTCTATACATACTTTGTTAAAAACGAGGTGTGAATAGAAAATGAAGTGGATATCAACCATTTCAAAAAAACGCTTGAAACTAATCGTCTATGGGTTTATTCTTTTTGGCATTGCAGTTGTCATTCGATTATTTTATGTCCAAGTTATACAGCATGATAAGTTAACGGAGCTTGCTAAAATAAACTGGGATCGAGAAATCCCCTTTGCATCTGAACGCGGAGAAATACTCGACCGTAATGGTGAAGTGCTTGTTACAAATAAGCTTGCTCCAACACTTTACTTTATGCCTGCTCAAAATGATAATATCGAACAAGCTGCAAAACAAATTGCATCCGTTCTAAAGATTGATGAACAAAAGTTGTTTGAAAAAATGAATTCGACAGCTTATCTAGTAAAACTTGCACCAGAAGCAAAAAATATTACGTATGAACAAGCTGTACAAATTCAAGGTCTTAAAATTGATGGCTTGTACAGTGGTGTAGATTATGTAAGACATTATCCATATGGTGATTTATTGTCTCGATTTATAGGCTTTACCGGATATGATACCCAAGGATTGGCTGGAATTGAATATCAATATAACGAGTTTCTTACGTCTAGGGCCGCAGCAATTCGACTCTTTACAGATGCAAAAGGCAACTCTCTTCCCCATGTTGATGATGAATGGCGTGAGGGTGACCAAGGTGCAACTGTTGAACTAACAATTGATTTAGAAGTTCAGCAAGTTGTTGAAAGAGAATTATCACAAGCAATGGAAAAATATGATGCTGATCAGGCATTGGCTATTGCTATGAATGTAAATACTGGTGAAATATTAGCACTTTCCTCGTATCCTACATATGATCCATCGAATTTTGAAGAGGTAGATTCATCAATTTACAATCGGAATTTGCCCGTTTGGATGACATATGAGCCTGGGTCAACCTTTAAAATTATTACTTTAAGCGCTGCTCTGGAAGAGGGCGTTGTGGATTTAGAGAATGATCGATTTTACGACCAAGGATATACGCTAGTAGAGGGAGCGAGACTTCGTTGTTGGAAACGTTCTGGCCATGGTAGTGAGACATTTTTACAAGTTGTAGAAAATTCATGCAACCCTGGATTTATTGAACTTGGTCAACGCGTTGGTTCAACAAAGCTGCTGCAATATATAAAAGATTTCGGCTTTGGCGAAACAACGGGCTCAAATATTGCTGGTGAAGCTTCAGGTATATTGTTTTCAGAAGAGGCATTTGGACCTGTGGAGCATGCCACTACATCATTTGGCCAAGGAATATCTGTAACACCTATTCAACAAGTCCAAGCAGTTGCAGCAGCAGTAAATGGAGGAAAGTTGTTCACCCCGTATGTTGTATCGAAAGTGTATGATTCAGAAACAGGTAAAACAATTGCTGAGAATAAACCGCAACTAAAGCGTACTGTAATTAGTGAAGAAACATCTAAAGAAGTACGTCATGCTCTTGAATCTGTTGTAGCAAATGGGTCAGGCCGTCAAGCATATCGCGATGGATTAAGGATCGGTGGTAAAACGGGTACAGCTCAAAAGGTAGAGAATGGTCGTTATAAGCAAGGGGACTATATTGTATCTTTCATTGGATTTGCTCCTGCTAATGATCCAGAAGTTGTTGTATATGTTGCAATTGATCATCCGAAAAGTTCAGTAGTATTTGGCAGTACGATAGCAGCACCAATTGTCGGTCAAATAATTGAAGACATCGCACCAAAAGTAGGGATAGAAGTAAATCGTGAAGGTCAGTTAGAAAAGCAATATCGTTGGGGAGATCCAATAACAGATCGGGTCCCAAATTTGATTGGCTATGAAAAAGCTGAGGTTATGAAGTTACAATACCCATATAAAATTGAGTGGCATGGTGAAGGGGATGTAGTAACAGCTCAATTGCCAGAACCAGATAATATCATTCAACAAGATGGCACTATTCATCTTTATTTAGACAAAGATTAATTTTAATTAGCTTTAAAAATGATTTAAAAACAACTATTATAAATGATGAATCATTTTGAAAGAACAAGTATATAAGAAAAGCGGAGTGCGTATGCTTAGCTCCGGCAAGTGCTGGTCGACGGAAAACGCCACATTCTGCTCCTGCTGCTACACTTTCGTCGCAAAGGCAGTTTGGTGGCATCGTCGACAGCATTCACATTACCTGAGCTCTAAGCATTGGTCAGCGAAAACGCTTTGTCCTGCTGCACTATGAATACTAGTGCATTTAACTTTGTATGTTGGAAATTTCATCATAAGTGCATGACCAAGGACGTAAGTAAAGCTGCTTAGAACGTAACGTGCGAAGCTAGACAAAAGAGGAGATTTAACATGACAATCACAACAACAATAACCATTCTAGCAATTTCATTTATCGTTTCTGTGGTTCTAGCTCCAATATTAATCCCAATTCTACGGCGTTTAAAATTTGGACAGAGCATTCGAGAAGAAGGCCCACAGTCTCATATGAAAAAGGCTGGTACCCCTACAATGGGTGGCGTTATATTTTTAATATCGATAATTGCTACAACGGTAATTGTTGGAAATGGTTTCGACTTATTTACGACTCAATCAGTTGTAATGTTATTAGTACTGGCTGGTTTTGGATTAATAGGCTTGTTAGATGACGGTATTAAAGTAATTTTTAAACGTAATTTAGGATTAACGTCATTGCAAAAATTAATAGCTCAAATTATTATTTCAATTGCAGCATTCTTATTGTTACGTTTAGGAACATTTGATACATCAATTACCATCCCATTTACACAACTATCGATTGATTTAGGTATTTTATATGTTGCATTTTTAATTTTTTGGTTAGTAGGCTTTTCGAATGCAGTTAATTTAACAGATGGATTAGATGGCTTAGTTGCTGGAACAGCATCTATTGCTTTCACCGCTTATGGTGTCATTGCCCTTTTTAATGAACAAGCAGATGTTGCGTTATTTACATTCGCTGTAACAGGAGCTTTACTAGGATTTTTAATTTTTAATGCAAATCCGGCAAAAGTGTTTATGGGTGATACAGGTTCATTAGCATTGGGGGGGGCTTTAGCACTTGTCTCAGTTATAGTGAAGGAAGAACTGTTGCTATTATTAATAGGCTTAGTTTTTGTAATAGAAACGTTATCAGTAATTTTACAAGTAGGAAGTTTTAAATTGCGCGGTAAGCGTATATTTAAAATGAGTCCAATACATCATCATTTCGAGCTATCAGGTTGGTCTGAGCGCAAAGTGGTTGGGGTATTTTGGTCAACTGCATTAATTGTTGCATTGATTGCAGTAGTTACGGAGGCAATGTTATGATTCAATATTCAAAACTACAACATAAAAAAGTGCTGGTTCTTGGTTTGGCGAAAAGTGGTGTAGCGGCCGCTGAGCTCCTTCATCAGTTGGGGGCTTTCGTAACTGTTAATGATTCAAAGCCCTTTGACGAGAACCCTCAAGCGCAACAGCTGCTTCAAAAAGGAATAACTGTTATATGTGGGAGACATCCAGAGGATTTATTAGATGAAGGTTTTGAACTAATTGTGAAAAATCCTGGAATTCCTTACACTAATCCGATTATCGAAGATGCTTTAAAGCGGGAGATACCTGTTATAACAGAGGTTGAGCTGGCTTATTTAGTTAGTGAGGCGCCGATTATAGGGATAACTGGTACGAATGGTAAAACAACAACAACGACATTAATTTATGACATGCTAAAAAACGCCAACCGACATCCTTTAATTGCAGGAAATATAGGTACTGTTGCATGCGGTGTTGCTGCTGAGGCGACTGCTGAAAATGTAATCGTGACTGAGCTATCTTCTTTTCAATTAATGGGAACAATTGAGTTTAAACCTAAAATTGCCATCCTAACAAATTTATATGATGCACATTTAGACTACCATGGGACGTTTGAACAATATGCAGAGGCGAAGTTTGGCATTACCAAAAATCAGGGTGAAACTGATTGGCTAATATTTAACGCAGAACAAGAGATTGTAAAAAAATATGCGAGCCGCTCAAAGGCTAAAAAGGTGCCATTTAATGCAAGTGGACGTACTGAACATGGCATAAGTGCTGATAACACAACAATTTACTGGCAGGGTGAACCTTATCTAAGTAGAGTAAATATTGCATTACCAGGGAAACATAATTTAGAAAATATATTAGCAGCTCTTGCTGCATGTATAATCTATGGTTGTGATAAATCTCCCTTGGAAGAAGTATTAAAAACGTTTACAGGAGTTCGACATCGCACTCAGTTTGTACGTGAATGGAATGGTCGGAAATTTTATAACGATTCTAAAGCAACAAATTGCTTAGCAACAAAAGTCGCGCTAGAAGCTTTCAATCAGCCGATTGTTTTACTTGCAGGGGGACTTGACCGAGGTCATTCCTTTGAAGAATTACGAGAGTCGATGAAAAATGTTAAAGCCGTTGTAGCATTTGGAGACACTGGCGAAAGGTTTATTGAATTTGCCAAATCGTGTGGTATTGAAAAAACAATTCTTGCAAAGAATGTTGAAGATGCTGTGAGTTTATCCATACCGTTATCAGAAATAGGAGACATTATTTTGTTGTCGCCGGCTTGTGCAAGTTGGGATCAATATAAGAGCTTTGAGGTGCGTGGAGATTTATTCATCCAGGAAGTAATGAACCTTTAAATCTAGTACTTTAATCAGGTTTGTTTATTGCAAAACATTATATTGAAAAGTGCCTACCATAAGCGCTTATCCCTTTTCAGCTGCTGCTTCCCTGACAAGGGCAAAAGCTCTTTTAATGCTATTAGCAGGGTCCTATGGATGCGAAGTCATGTTGTTTCGACTTGCAATTCGGTATGAAAAGAGCAGTAGGGTTGGGGGCGCTTATGATTTTCTTAAGTTCTTAAGAGGAAAGGATGCCTTAACTGAAGTTTACTTATAAGAGGCTATTTATTATTTCTGCTTTACTGTTGTCGACTATAGGTATTATTTTTATTTATTCTGCTGGTACATATTGGAGTTCAATTCACTACGAAGGACAAATGCCATTTTATGTGAAACAGCTTATTTACTTAATTCTTGCCATAGTTGTATTTACAGTTATTGCAAACATGCCGATTTTCACATTACAAAAAACATGGATTACTCTATATGTATTTTCGCTTTTACTACTAGTTTTGGTTTTGATACCAGGAATTGGGATTGTCCGAAACGGTTCTCAAAGTTGGATTGGCATCGGTCCATTAACGATTCAGCCTGCTGAGTTAGTGAAAATTACCACCCTAATGTATCTTAGCTATATGTTAAGCAAGGTGAAAAATGGGGAACGAGTTATACGGCTGCAACATTTTGTTATCATTATTATTCCCTGCGCTTTGATTATGCTGCAACCTGACTTTGGCTCTGTATTTATTTTAGTAGTATCTGCATTCATACTGCTGTTTATTGCTAAATATCCGATAAAACTGTATGTCGGTTTTATTGCTCTTGGCATCATCGGATTAGTCGCATTAATCGCATCGGCACCTTATCGGTTAAAAAGAATTGAAGCTTTTATTAACCCATGGGCAGACCCGTTAGGAAGTGGTTTCCAAGCGGTTCAATCCCTATTGGCAATTGGGCCTGCGGGATTATTGGGACATGGCTTCCAAGAAAGTCGTCAAAAGTTTTTATATTTACCAGAGCCTCAAAATGATTTTATTTTTTCGATTATTTTAGAGGAAATTGGATTTTTAGGCGGATGTGTAGTGTTAGTTCTTTTTGCGCTTTTCATTTACTCAGGTTGTGGACTGGCACTGCAGACTACGAAAAGCTCGGATTTTTATGCAATATCGGCATTAGTCGCAATGGTTGGATTCCAAGCAGCTTTAAATATAGGTGTAGTTATTGGGCTTATTCCGGTAACAGGTGTAACACTGCCTTTTATTAGCTATGGTGGAACATCGCTTTTAATTATCTGGTTTATAGTAGCGATTGTCGTTAGTTTTTCAAATCGAACCGATTAACTATCGGATTTTTAACAGTGTCTAGCTACAGTGAATTAGTTCTAGCGTCGCTTCGACTTCCTTTTTACGAGTGTAAGCACACTTTACGGAAGTCTCCGGCCAAAGAGGATCACATTGGTGGCTCATTTCGTCGACGCGAGCCGGACCGAGTCTCTTCAGTTTTTATCGTGAAAGGAGGAGTAAAAATTATGGATAAAGTAATTGACATTGAAGAGCGTATACCAACTTTAAGAGAAAAAAGAAGAAGAAGAACAAATTTTAAATTTATCACATTATTATTGTTGTTTTTTCTAACATTATTTTTACTCCTTTATTTTCAATCACCTTATAGCGATATAAAGAAAATTGACATTCAAGGCTCTAAGCTTGTGGATGAAGAAGTTTATTTGCAGCAATCCACCTTGCAAATTGGCAATTCAATGTGGGGATTTCATGCAGATGAAATTGAGAAAAAAATTAAACAACAACATTGGGTAAAAGATGTTCAAGTGAAAAGAAAGTGGTTAACAACTGTTGAAATTGAAATTAAAGAATGGCAGAAAGTTGCTTATATTTCAGTCGACAATGAATTTTATCCAATGCTGGAAAACGGTGAAATTTTCACACAGGGTAGTACATTGGAGCCCATTGATGCTCCATTATTTTTAGAATTTGAGGATGAGGAATTAAGGAAAAAATTATTAAAAGAGCTTGCAAAGTTAGACCCTACTGTACTAGCACTAATTTCACAAATTAATGCTACACCATCAAGCTCAGATCCGTATTCTATAACGCTTTTTATGAATGATGGCTATGAGGTGCGGGCAGAGATTACGTCCCTCGCGGACAAGCTTAAGTTTTATCCATCAATTGTTGCTCAAATTGAAAGTGCTGGAGGATATGAAAAAGGGATTATTGATATTGAAGTAGGGTCATATTACAGATCTTATAGTGATGAATATACACAAGTAGATTTAACTAGTGATGAAATAGATCCTGATACAGAAGAAGAACAGGAAGTGATTGCTGATGAAGAAATCATTTCAGAATAAGAATAATAAAATCACAAGGAAGCATTTCATTATTTTAATTGTTTGTATTGTTACAGGGTTTATTATCGGGTATTCATATAACCTTACAAAAGATGAAGAAAAGGTAAACAATTCATATCTAAATCAAGAAGAATCATATCGGGAAGATTTAATTGAACAACAAGAGAGGAATAAGGAATTAACTGAAGAACTTAATAACTTGCAAGTGCGAATACGAGAATTTGAAAAGTCTTTCGCAGAAAACAAAGATGAGTACGAGCATTTGCTTGATGAGGCGGAAAAACTCAGGTTAATTGTTGGTGAGATTCCAGCCCAAGGAGAGGGAGTACGAGTCACTTTAAAAGATGGCGAATATGACCCCAATTCTACAAATCCAAATGAATATATAGTTCATGAAAGCCATGTTTTATCCGTAATAAATGAATTGAAAATTTCTGGTGCAGAAGCAATTTCAATTAATGGACAAAGGTTAAAATCGAATTCATATATCAGGTGTAATGGCCCCGTTATTACAATTGACGGCAAGCAATATCCAGCCCCTTTTGTAATTGAAGCTGTAGGTGACTCACAATCTCTAGTTGCATCAATGAAAATTGTTGGAGGAATTTTTGACCAATTATTAAATGATCGAATTGTTGTTACAATTGAAGAAAGTGACCTTATCCAAATGCCTTCAGTAAATGATGAATCATAAATTATTCGCGGGACTTGCTTATAAATTATAGTATCGTTTAGGAGTGTTTCGATGAATAAAAAAATAGTTGCAAAAATAACCATTGTATCAACTATTGTAGGCTTAATGATAGCAGTCCAATATAATACAATGCAGCAACCGACGGCAAGAGATACTAGAGACATTTGGGAAATACGCCAAGAGTTATCTGAAGAAAAAAAGCGGCATTCAGAATTATTATCAGAAATATCAGCCTTAAACAAAATTGTTGAGGAATACGAACAAAACGATGCTGAAAGTCAAGCTCAATTATTAAAAAATACAGTGGATAGCTTAGCGCAGCAAACAGGTATTACCTCAGTTTCTGGACCTGGTGTAATTTTAAACATCGTTCCAGCATCTGAATTAATCGAGTTTGGCTATAGAATAGAACCTATTTCACCTGATTTATTAATTCGATTAGTAAATGAAATATATCACTATAACGGTTTATTTGTTGAGATTGGAGGGCAACGAATCGTTCACACATCAGCGATACGTGATATTAACGGTGCAACAACAGTAAACGGTGTTCCAATAGACAAGTCGAACCTAGAAATACGAGTTATTACAAACAGCTATGAAGACGCTGAAAAATTGTATAGTTATTTATACGCTTCATCGTTTCGAGATGAGTTTTACCTTGACAATTTAAATTTAGTTATTAATGAAGCACAATCAAATTTAACAATAGATGAATATGATGGTGACTTAACAAATACTTACTTAGTTGAGAACAGCAAAGGGGATTAGAGAATGTGGTTACTACCATTATTAGGATTACTTTTAGGACTCGCTTTTGGGCTATTAACCGATATTCAAATTCCAGCAGTGTATGAACATTATTTATCAATTGCTGTGCTTGCTGCGCTTGATACAATTTTTGGAGGAATAAGAGCAAATTTACAACAAGTATATGACGATAAAGTATTTATTTCAGGATTTTTCTTTAATATCGCATTAGCTGCTGCCCTAGCATTTTTAGGTGTTCATTTAGGTGTAGACCTATATTTGGCTGCAATTTTTGCCTTTGGTGTTCGACTTTTCCAGAATATCGCTGTCATTCGACGAATTTTGATAACAAAATGGGAAGAGAGACATATAAAAAAGGATGAAAATACAGTATAATAGCTGTAAAATTGTATAGTATACATGGATTTACTTAGACAATAGGTGGAAATTACAATAGAATAATATATAGGAGTAGTAATTGAAGGAGGGGCGGTATAGTGAGTCATCAAGATATTTACATTTCACTTGATATAGGATCATCTTCTATCAAAGTGTTGATAGGAGATATAACAGATAATCAATTACATGTCATCGGGGTCGGAAATGTTAAATCTAATGGAATTCGAAAAGGCGCAATTGTTGATATAGATGCTACTGTACAATCAATTAAAAAAGCAGTGGATCAAGCAGAACGAATGACAGGAATTAAAATAGACGATGTAGTGTTGGGTATACCTGCAAACCAAACTGCCCTTCAACCGGTTAAAGGGGTTGTAGCTGTAAATAGTGAGAACCGCGAAATTACTGATGAGGATTTAGAGAGAGTTATTGAATCCGCTCAAGTAATGTCAATCCCGCCTGAACGAGAACTTGTAAATTTAATTCCGCGTCAGTTCATCGTTGATAATTTAGATGAAATTAAAGATCCGCGTGGAATGATTGGTATTCGCTTAGAGATGGATGCAACGATGATCACTACATCAAAAACATTAGTTCATAATGTATTGAGATGTGTAGAACGTGCAGGATTAAAAATTAGAGAAATTTATTTACAACCTTTAGCAGCAGGCTATTTTGCTTTAACGGAAGATGAAAAAAACCAAGGTACTGCCTTCATAGATTTAGGAGGCGGCTCAACTACAATTGCAGTATTTGAGGATGGTTTATTGACACGTGCGGGCGTTATTCCAGTGGGTGGGGAGCATATAACAAAAGATTTATCTATTGTTCTTAAAACCCCAACAGAACAAGCCGAAATAATAAAAAAGCAGTTTGGACATGCATTTTTTGATGATGCCTCTGATGAAGAAGTATTTGAAGTACCAGTTTCAGGAACTGATACGATGGATCAATATAGCCAAAAATTTATTTCAGAAATCATTGGTGTACGTTTAGAAGAATTGTTTGAGCTTATTTTAGATGAGTTAGCTCGCTTAGGGGTGCGTGATTTACCTGGTGGAGTAGTCCTTACAGGTGGTGTTGCTCAGTTGGAAGGAATTGCCCAATTGGCAAGACAAACAATGCAAACACGTGTAAGAATTTATACTCCAGATTATATAGGTGTCCGTGAGCCGGCTTATACAACAGCTGTTGGTTTAATACGCTATGCACATTTAGAGGATGAATTTTATGGTAGAAGTGCAAATCAAACACCTGTTTATGCAACAATTGGAGCAGGGACAACTCCTCCTAAAAAACAATCTAATGCATCAGAACGAGATAATAACATGAATAAAACAAGCGTCATTAACAAAGCTAAGAAACTATTTGATAAGTTTTTTGAATAATTTTCGAGACTAGTGTGGTAGGAGGAGAAACTATGTTAGAATTTGATACAAGTGTAGACCAGCTAGCCAACATTAAAGTAATTGGAGTTGGCGGTGGTGGTAATAACGCAGTAAATAGAATGATTGAACATGGCGTACAAGGTGTTGACTTTATCGCTGTTAATACTGATGCACAAGCTTTAAATCTATCAAAAGCAGAATATAAATTACAGATTGGTAATAAACTGACTCGAGGGCTTGGTGCTGGTGCTAATCCGGAAGTTGGAAAAAAGGCTGCTGAAGAAAGCCGAGAGCAAATTGAGGAAGTTCTTAGAGGGGCAGATATGGTATTTGTTACTGCAGGTATGGGCGGTGGTACTGGTACAGGTGCTGCTCCAGTAATTGCAACCATTGCTCGCGAATTAGGAGCATTAACTGTTGGTGTTGTAACACGTCCATTTTCATTTGAAGGCCGCAAACGCCAAACACAGGCGATTGGCGGTATTGCAGCAATGAAGGAAGCTGTTGACACCCTTATCGTTATCCCGAATGATAAGCTTTTACAAATTGTTGATAAGAGTACACCAATGCTCGAGGCATTCCGTGAAGCTGATAATGTTTTACGACAAGGTGTACAGGGTATCTCTGATTTAATTGCTACACCAGGACTAATTAACTTAGACTTTGCAGACGTTAAAACTATTATGTCTGACAAAGGATCAGCACTAATGGGAATTGGGATTGCAACAGGTGAAAACCGTGCAACAGAAGCTGCAAAAAAAGCAATTTCAAGTCCGCTTCTTGAAACATCTATTGATGGTGCAAAAGGTGTAATTATGAACATTACAGGTGGAACGAATTTAAGTTTATTTGAAGTACAGGAAGCTGCTGATATTGTTGCATCTGCTTCAGATGAAGAAGTAAATATGATTTTCGGTTCTGTTATCAATGAAAACTTAAATGACGAAATTATTGTAACAGTCATTGCTACAGGATTTTCTGATGATGTTGCACAACAACGACCACAAAATACACGACCAATGGGGAATGTACGCAATACGCAAACACAACAACAACAATCTCCAATTCGTGAACGTGTACAAGAACAACCGGTGCAACAACAAGAACCACAACGTCAAGTTTATCAACAAGAAGATATGTTAGATATTCCAACATTCTTACGTAATCGACGTAACCGTGGTTAATTAATTCGAAACTATTCGACATAAGGGGCTATTTTAAGTTCTTGTTATGCGATTATATTCAAAATTGCTCATTCTTTTAAAATGGATGGGCAGTTTTTTTATTGTTTAACGAATTCAAATTTGTTGATAGATCTTACGAGGACTTTTATTAATTTTGCTTTTTGAAAGCAGATCCTCTATTCTAATTTTAAAGAATAATGAACAACTTATAAAATTCATGCAAGAATGTCGAATGCATGTAGTAGGATTACAACAAGGATCCTATCATGTAAGTTGTAAATAATATAAAAAAGTTAGAAGCACTCTTTAACTGCTATCGGACTTATACAAAGCAGGTGACTAAAACGCCACATCGCATGTCTTGTCACCATCACCAACGCCCTGTTGCCCCAAAGACAAGTGGTAGAGATACAAAGTGGCTTTGCGGCTTGTGTGGGAAGTGAGAAAGTTGCGTCCATGATTCATGGCTCCCATGAACCATCGTGTAGCTCCTAGACCGCTCACATTTATATCAAATGATTCACTACTGATTTTCCCTAATGTTTTTCAGCAAGTATAACACACCTTTTTTTTACCCTCATTTTTCTTAAAAATTCATTTTTCGCTCAATATTCATGTCGAAATTCTTAATTTAATAAAAATTTTGTCAAAAAGATTTTAGCTTTTTGTACAACGGTTTGACATTTTCTTCGTCTTCCTAGTGTTAATCTATTTCTAGGAGGACGCTAAAATGATTGGAGAATTACTCGTACTATACAATACGTTGTTCAATTACTTTTTATTAAAATTCACACAAGAAATAACGGGATTGTATGTAAAAAGGAGTAGATTGCTACTTAGTGCGTTTTGCAGTGGATTAATTTCATCGATTTTTTATCAATCATTATTAGGAGCAGCAGTTAGTTTTATTGTACTAATCGGGCTCGCATTCTCTTTTCGAATCCAATCGTTGTTAAAGCAAGGGACAATCCTATTTATAACTACTTTTTTCCTCGGTGGAGTACTTACAAGTTTACTGCCCTTTTTATTAAATCAAAGCGAAGTAACTTTTTTTATTTTTTGTTCAGCAATCGCTTTCTTGAGTTTAACAACGATTCACTCAAAATGGAGAAAAATGATGCAAATGAATATTCAATCTTCATTTGTCGTGGATTGTGAGCTTGACCTATTAAAAAGAACATATTGCTTAAAGGGATTTATTGATACCGGCAATGAATGTATTGAACCTTTAAGTGGTAAACCGGTACATTTTCTTTCATATAATGCTGTTGCAAAAGATTTATCGGAAGATTTTCACGAAGCGTTATTGAAATGGGATGAAAAAAATCCCTATGACTTAAAGATGTTTCCTACTTATGTCTATCCAAAGATTCGAATATTGTCTCTTTCAACGGTACAAAAGGAAAAATCAACAGTACTTGCCTTTCGTTTTGATCGATTGAAAATAAGTGGGACAAAGGATAAGGAAATTTCCGAGCAATATGTTGTTTTCACACGTAATGATGCGAAATATCCACATAACGCACAAATAATTCTTCACGTTTTATCGTTATAAAAATGATGCATAAAGGGGGAAAATGATTGTTTAATAAATTAATCGACTTATTTAGAAAAATTTGGAGTAAGTTTCGTACTAATGGAACATACTATATAGGAGGGCATGATTCATTGCCAGTACCATTAACTAGAGAAGAAGAGATGACAGTTATTGAAGCCTTTATGAATGGTGATTTAAGAGCAAGAGATACACTAATTGAAAGAAATTTACGTCTAGTTGTTTATATTGCGAGACGTTTTGATAACACAGGTACTCCAATTGAAGATTTAATAAGTATTGGTTCAATTGGACTAATTAAAGCAATTGAAACTTTTAACACTGAAAAGAATATCAAATTGGCTACCTATGCATCTAGATGTATAGAAAATGAAATATTAATGCACTTAAGAAAGACAAGCCGAATGAAGGGAGAAGTTTCATTAGACGAGCCATTAAATTCAGATCCTGATGGAAATGAGCTTCTTTTATCAGATATTTTAGGTACTGAGGAACAAATTATTATGAATGATGTTGAAAAGAAAATAGAGCGTCAGCATATGTTTCAAGCTATTAATGGTTTAAGTGAACGTGAACGATACATTATGGAGTGTCGATTTGGCTTAAATGGGAAACAAGAAATGACGCAAAAAGAAGTAGCCGACCATTTGGGAATATCCCAATCATATATTTCAAGGTTAGAAAAGAAAATTATTTTAGATTTACGAGAACATCTAAATCAACCAATTTCATAAGTTTTTTAACTTGCAACAGGCAGGTTTAAGACAAGTTACGATAGATTACTGGATGAAATTGGACACGCTTTTGGTGCATATTCTTCTTTATTCCGGACAAACTTAAAAAACAGTTCAGAGATAAAAAAAAGTTCGGAGGAAAAGAAGATGGTCCGTACAAAAGTAGAACTTTGTGGTGTAGATACTGCTTCTTTGCCAGTACTAAAACATGAAGAGATGAGAGAGCTGTTCGTTCGTCTACAATCTGGGGAAGAATGGGTAAGAGATGAACTTGTGATTTGTAATTTAAGATTAGTTTTAAGTATTGTCGGTCGATTTTCATATCGTGGTGAACAGGCAGATGACCTGTTTCAGGTTGGTTGTATCGGTTTATTAAAGGCTATTGATCATTTTGATTTGAAGCATAATGTTCGATTTTCAACATATGCTGTACCAATGATTATTGGTGAGATTCGAAGACATTTAAGAGATCACCATGCACTTCGAGTATCTAGATCATTAAGAGATATTGCATATAAAGCGATGCAGGCAAAAGAAAAATTTATTTCAGAAAATTTGCATGAACCGACAATTGAACAATTAGCGGAAGCTATTGAAATGAAAAAAGAAGATGTACTTTATGCATTAGATGCAATTCAAGATCCTTTATCATTACAGGAGCCAATATATTCTGACGGCGGTGATGCAGTATATATTATGGATCAATTAAGAGATGACGATGTATCAGAAGATCAATGGGTTGCGTATGTTAGTGTAAAAGAAAGTATGCAAAAATTAGATGAACGACAACAAATGATTTTATCTAAACGATTCTATTATGGCGAAACACAAACTGAAATTGCAAAATCACTCGGCATTTCTCAAGCACAAATTTCAAGATTGGAAAAAAATGCAATTGAGACAATGCAAAAAGACTATAAATTAGGCTAAAATTATCGCGCACTTTATTTTAAGTGCGTTTTTATTTTATAAATTAACGATAGAAAGGAGATCTCTTTGCGTTTTTCTGCCGTTCAACAAAAGGAAATTATTGAAGCTGGCAACGGGAGATTTATAGGTTATATTATTGATGCCGAGGTTTGTGAGAAAACGGGTAATATAATAGCTTTCCTTGTAGCAGAACCAAAAAAGTTTATGTCCTTCATTCAAGGAGAGGACCATGTAAGAAAAGTACTAATAAATGATATTCTTGTAGTAGGAAAAGATGTAATTTTAGTGAAGGAGATTTCTGAATAGGTCGTGCTATTCATTGAAAATTAATATACAGATTGATACAATGAAGGAAACTATTTATGTAAAGTTGGGTTTAGTGTGGAAAAAATAAGTTCTAAATTAAGCGAAATTAAAAATAAAATCGAAGAAGCAAAAAATAGAGCAAACGTTAACCACGATGTAACTATTATTGCAGTTACAAAGCAAGTTTCTATAGATAGAGCACAAGAGGCAATTAATGCTGGATTAATCCATTTGGGAGAGAACCGACCAGAAGGATTATTAGCTAAAAAAAGCGAATTAAATAATCAAGCAAAATGGCATTATATTGGCTCTTTACAATCTAGGAAAGTTAAACAGGTAATAAATGAGATTGATTATTTACATTCTTTAGACCGCATTAGTTTAGCAGAGGAAATTAATAAAAGAGCAGAAAAAACAATCAATTGCTTTGTTCAAGCTAATGTCTCAGGCGAACAGTCTAAACATGGATTAAAAACAGAGGAAGTTATTCCATTTATACAATCTTTAGGACAATTTGATAAAATTCGAGTTGTAGGTTTAATGACAATGGCTCCAAACACTGAGGATCAAACTGTTATAAGAAATGTATTTAAAAATTTAAAGAATTTACAACAGGAAGTTGTTAAATTAAACTTGCCTTACGCACCTTGCCACGAGCTTTCAATGGGGATGTCAAACGACTACGAAATTGCGGTAGAAGAAGGTGCAACATTTGTAAGAATTGGAACAGCTCTTGTTGGATAGAAAAGAGGGATGCTAGATGAGTATGAAAAATAAAATTAAAAATTTCTTTTACTTAGAAGAAGAAGAAGAGACTGTTGAAGTTGAAACATCAAGTAAACCGATAAATATTACAAAAGAGCAGCCTGTTGTAAAGGCGAGTCCTAAAAAAAATCGTAATTACACGAAGGTAGACACACATACACCTCATAATGTAGTAAGTTTACAAGCAACAAACTCTGCTAAAAACTCTAAGGTAGTAATTGTTGAACCTCGAGTATATTCCGAAGCTCAAGATATATCAGAGCATTTGAAAAATAGACGTGCAATAATTGTTAATTTGCAAAGAATTGATCGTGATGCCGGTGTTCGTATAATCGACTTTTTAAGTGGAACTGTTTATGCACTAGGCGGGGACATTCAACGTATTGGTACAGATATTTTTCTATGCACCCCAGAAAATGTAGAAGTTACAGGTGAAATTTCAAATTATTTATATGAGGAATATTAACTTTATTCCATTTTCGGAATGAAGTTAATCCTTCTTGTAGAGTGTGCTCCATCGCCCAGCCCCTCGAGGTCGCGGTCTGTCCCTCGGTCGAAAGCTCTGGGAAGACGTTTTCGATTCATGCCTTTCAGCACTTATCAGGGCGAATTAGGGCGTTTCCGCTTTTATTATGGACTTGCTGTACATATTTATTTTTAACTTCAAGCTACGTAAGGTATTAATACGCTGAAGGAATTTGATTATTAGAGAGGGTAATTTATTTATATGAATTTACTATCAATTATTCCAGTTATATCAATGATTTTTTCAATTTATTCGTTTATGCTAATCATCTATATTTTAATGTCGTGGGTTCCAGCTGCCCAAAGTTCGGGGTTTGGTCGTTTGCTTGCGAAATTTTGTGAGCCTTATTTAGGTTTCTTTAGAAAATTTATACCACCAATTGGGATGATTGATTTCTCACCAATTATCGCGATACTATTATTAAGCTTTATAGAACGTGGTGTACAAATCGTTCTCCTAAATATTTTAAAAATGGTAGCTTAGTAATTTACCCCCTACTACGAAGTGGGGGTTTTTTAATAAAGATGTATTTGAATCATAAGACAAAAGTGAGTTGTAGAAATGGAGCATTTAATTCAGCATTTTCGAAAAGATGAACAAGTTTTTATTGAACGGGTAGTTGGATGGCAACGCGAAGTAGAAGATCGTTTTGCTCCAAAATTAACTGACTTTTTAGATCCGCGTGAACGTTTTATCGTATCATCTATTATTGGTCAAAATCAGGATCTATCTATTTCTACTGACGGAGGTTTTAAAGAAGCAGAAAGACAACGACTCTATATTAGTCCTAGTTACTTTATCCCTTTAAGGGACGACTTTCAAATTGCGATTTTTTCAATTCATTATCCAGCAAAATTTGTTCAATTAAAGCATCCTAACGTATTAGGTGCTTTATTATCGATTGGAATTGGGCGAAATAAATTTGGTGATATTCATATAGAAGAAGATATAATTCAATTTGCAGTTGCACAGGAAGTAAAAGATTATGTAAAAACAAATTTAACAAGCATTGGAAAGACAAAGGTACAACTCAAGCAAATAGATGATTTAACACAACTAATTGAAATGAAGGACGAGTGGGTTGAAAAGATCTATACGGTTTCTTCGATGAGATTAGATGTTATTTTAGCTACGGTATTAAATATTTCAAGGCAAAAATCACAAATGCTTATTCAAGCTGGAAAAGTGAAAGTAAATTGGACAGTACGTGAGGGGACGTCTTTTGAGGTACAAGAAGGGGATATCATTTCTGCTCGTGGATTTGGAAGATTGAAAATAGCTATGACTGAAGGCCGAACTAAAAAGGATAAAATTCGCCTTCAAGTAGGTCGCTTAGAGCAAAAATAGTAGATTATAGTGAAAATTTACGAAAATTTGATGTCAAGAATGGTGTACCACTGTATAATAAAATTATATATTTAACGTAAAGGAGTGTTGACCGATGCCATTATCACCTCTTGATATACATAATAAAGAATTTACTCGAGGTTTTCGCGGGTATGCAGAAGACGAAGTAAATGATTTTTTAGAGCAAATAATTAAAGACTATGAAATAATTTTACGTGAAAAGAAAGAGCTTGAAGAAAAAGTTAGAACAATGACACAGCAAATGAAACACTATAATACTTTAGAAGAAACTTTGCAAAAATCTATTGTTGTGGCACAAGAAGCTGCAGAAGAAGTACGCCGCAATTCGCAGCAAGAAGCTAAATTAATTATTAAAGAAGCTGAAAAAAATGCTGATCGAATTATTAATGAAGCGCTTGCAAAAGCACGGAAAATTACGATTGAAATCGATGGATTAAAAAAGCAATCTAAAGTATTCCGCAATCGTTTTAAAATGCTGGTAGAAGCTCAATTAGACTTGCTAAATACAGATGACTGGGATCATTTAATGGAATATGAAATTGGATTAACGGAAATTCAAAACCAAGCAAGAACGGATCAAGACGATTTTGAATTATTAACAGATGATATAAAATAATTATCTTTAATGGTTAACGATTTACTTGACTGAATTTCACTATTTCCATATACTGATACACGAGTATAGAATTTATATTCATTTTAGTATAAGATGAATGAAATATTGCCATCTGCGAGTCTTGCGATTTCGTAGAGGAGTTGACTCGTGAATACACGAGTAGAAACCCGGAAGCAATTACGCCAAGGCGTAGTTGATAATAAATATTTGGCGTTGATGGAGACAGTAATTTTTGAAAGTGATCAATAGCGAGTCGAGGATGGTGAAAGCTCGACTAAGCTTCAAAAATGAACATCACTCCTGAGCTAAATCACTGAAAAAATACATGGTATTTGATTAAGTGATTTCGTACACACGGCGTTACAGTGTCTAAGAGGCGGATTTTGTATGCAATTTCTCCGCAAATTAGGGTGGTACCACGAGTTATAGTTTCTCGTCCCTTTACTGGGATGAGGAACTTTTTTTATTTAGTATACTTATTTTTAGTACCGCAATGTTCCCTCTTAGAAAGCTATATAGTCGCATTTAAAAACAGATAATTCAATTAAGGAGGAATTTTAAATGGTAGAGTATAAAGATACGTTACGAATGCCAAAAACAGATTTCCCGATGCGCGGGAATTTGCCGGCAAATGAACCAAAAATGCAAGAAAAATGGGATGAAATTGACATTAATACACTAGTTTTAGAGCGTACAAAGGGCCGTCCAGAATATGTTCTACATGATGGACCTCCATATGCCAATGGAGATATTCATATTGGCCACGCTTTAAATAAAGTATTAAAGGACATGATTACTCGTCATCGTTCAATGACTGGCTATCATGTACCTTATATTCCTGGTTGGGATACTCATGGACTGCCAATCGAGCAAGCACTTGCAAACAAAGGTGTTAAACGTAAAGAAATGACAGTAGCTGAGTTCCGTGAATTATGTGAAAAATATGCCTATGAACAAATTGAAAATCAAAAAACTCAATTTATGCGTTTAGGTGTCCGCGGAGATTGGAAAAATCCGTATATTACATTAAAACCAGAGTTTGAATCACGCCAAATCGAAGTGTTCGGTAAAATGGCGGAAAAAGGATATATTTACAAAGGATTAAAACCAGTTTACTGGTCGCCGTCTTCTGAGTCAGCTTTGGCAGAAGCAGAGATTGAATATAAAGATATTAAATCACCTTCGATTTATGTAAGTTTTGAAATTAAAGATTCAAAAGGCGTTGTACCAGAGGATGCAAAATTTATCATTTGGACGACAACTCCATGGACTATGCCAGCAAACCTAGGTATTTCAGTAAACCCTGAAATTACTTATATCGTTGTATCAGCAAATAATAATAAATATATTATTGCAAAAGACTTATTAGAAACGGTTTCAAATACACTAGAATGGGAAAACGCTGAAGTTCTGCAAGAAGTTAAAGGGGAGCAACTAGAATATATTGTTGCAAAACACCCATTCTATGATCGTGATTCTTTAATCATGCTTGGTGACCATGTTACAACAGAAGCAGGTACAGGGTGTGTTCACACAGCTCCAGGTCACGGGGAAGATGACTATTTAGTTAGCAAAAGATATGGCTTAGACATTTTAAGTCCATTAAATGACCAAGGATGCTATACACATGAAGCACCTGGATTTGAAGGTCTGTTTTATGATGATGCAAATAAAGTCATTACTGAAAAATTAAAAGAGGTTGGTGCATTAGAAAAATTATCATTCTTCACGCACTCATACCCACATGACTGGCGTACGAAGAAGCCGGTAATTTATCGTGCGACACCACAATGGTTCTGTTCTGTAGAAGCATTCCGTGATGAGTTATTAAATGCAGTAAGCAGTACTGCTTTTACTCCAGCATGGGGTGAAACACGTCTTTATAATATGATTCGTGACCGTGGTGACTGGTGTATTTCAAGACAACGTGCCTGGGGTGTTCCAATTCCAGTGTTCTATGCTGAAAATGGGGAAGAAATTATTACACCAGAAACTATTGAACATGTGTCAAAACTATTCCGTGAGCATGGCTCTAACATTTGGTTCCAGCGTGAAGCAAAAGATCTTCTACCAGAAGGATTTACTCATCCAGGAAGTCCAAATGGAAAATTCACAAAAGAAAATGACATTATGGACGTATGGTTTGACTCAGGTTCATCTCATCAAGGTGTACTTGTAGAACGCGGAATTAAATATCCTGCTGACCTTTACCTTGAAGGTTCTGACCAACACCGTGGATGGTTTAACTCGTCATTAATAACATCTGTTGCAATTAATGGTTATGCTCCTTATAGAGGTCTTTTAACTCATGGTTTCGTATTAGATGGTGAAGGCCGCAAAATGAGTAAATCTTTAGGAAATGTTATTATACCTGAAAAAGTAATGAACCAATATGGTGCAGATATTCTACGTTTATGGGTAGCATCAGTTGACTATACTGGCGATGTTCGTATCTCTATGGATATGTTGAAGCAAATTTCAGAAGTGTATCGTAAAATCCGCAACACACTTCGTTTCCTACATGGGAATGTTACTGACTTTAATCCAAAAACTGATCGCGTCGCTTATGAAGATTTACGTGAGATCGATCAATACATGTATATGCGTTTGCAAGATGTATTAAAAACAGTTCGCAATGCATACGACCGATATGAATTTGCTTCTGTATATCATACAATTAATAATTTTGTCGCAGTTGAATTATCAGCATTCTATTTAGATGTTGCAAAAGACGTTGTTTATATTGAAGGTGTAGATAATAAAGACAGTCGTGCGATGCAAACAGTTATGTATGATACACTATTAACTTTATTAAAAGTTTTAACGCCAATTTTACCTCATACGACAGATGAATTATGGTCTTACTTAAATGAGGAAGAGCTTTCTGTTCAATTAACAGATTTCCCTGAAGTTGATGAGCGCAGCAATTTCGCTGAACTACGCACGAAATGGGAAAAGGTTATAGAAATCCGTGACGAGGTGTTAAAAGCGCTTGAAGAAGCACGTAATGCAAAAACAATTGGTAAATCATTAGAAGCGAAAGTTACAGTATTTGCTGATGAAGCTATTCAAACATTATTAAATGATTCAGCAATTAACTTTGCTCAAAGCTGTATCGTATCACAATTTGTTGTCGGTGGAAGCAAGGAAAGTGCACCAGAAAATGCACTTGTACTTGAAAAATGTGCAATCGTTGTAGAGCATGCAGATGGTGAAAAATGTGAACGCTGCTGGTCTTACTCAACAACAGTAGGTCAACACGAAAAGCATCCAACAGCATGTAAACGTTGTGCCGATGTAGTTGAGAAGTATTATGTTTAATTCTATTTAAAAAATTCGGAGCTGTTTATAAGGACTGTTCCATAAAATTAAGAAGCTGCTCATTATAGTAAAGTGAGCAGCTTTTTATATGGCAGTGTATAAGTTTGGTTAGTAAAACTTTGCCAACGAGAATTGAATCTATATGTATGTTGACCTTCTATAATTGAACTAACGAATAACTGCTGACGCAGCAAATACATCACTGAAGAGTACTATGCAATGACAAATTGAAACGGCACGTAATAAGATTGCTGTGTTGATCGAAAGGTATATAATGGAACTAAATTAGAAGATGATTAATGGGATTACAGATTTTAGATTTCTTCAGTTTTAATTAAAGTAGTACATCTTTTTCGCTTTAACTATGTATATTAAAATTGGCCTTTGTTAAATTTGTTAATTTATGGTATATTATGGAATATTATTATGCATATAAAAAAGCAAAGGTTATTAAAGATGAAAATTATATTTACAATTATTGCTAGTATAGCTTTATTTTTTAGTTATGTTTTTTGGGACTATAATAGGACGGGTAAATTTCAATGGGGCGAAAATATTCTAGACACGTTCTTTTTTATTGTAGCATTTTTTGCCCTTCGTTGGTTATTTTCTTCTTCTGTTAAAACTAAAAATGATAAAAAATAAAATATATGAATTCACTTTAAGAATTAGTATTTTTAAATGTTAAAAATTTTAAATTTGCAGCAATGGGGCTGGGACATAAGTGGATTTTTTGTAAGAATTCGCTTTTCTTATTAATAAGAATCTGAAAATTTTCACCTTAGAAAAAAACGTCATTTTTCTCATCAAGAAAAATGGCGTCTTTTAGTTTTGTCCCTGCGTCTATTATTACATACACTGTGATTTACCCTTCAACCAATTGATAATAGTACTTCCATTCACCATTATATTTTGCAATGAATATATCATTGCGTTCATTTACCTTATATAATTCAGTGCCTATTGGTAAAATATTTGCTGTAGCATTCTTAAAATCGGTTGGGTTGGAAGTGTTATATTTAATAAATCCTACTAGATCACCTTCAGTTAAAACAAGTTCATTGACCCAATCGATATTCGTCTCATAGATAATATCATCCCACTGAAAAATATCTGCTTGCGAATCATTCTCCAGGATCTCTTTTGCAGTAGGATTACCGATTGTTACTTCTGTAATAGGTACTTGTGATAATAAGGAGATATTCTTTTCTTCATTCCAACATCCCCATAGCATTAGATTTCCTAAAAGTATTATTGTAATAAATGAGTATTTTTTCAAAATGATTCCTCCTTATATCGAATAGACGTTTAATATGTATAGTTCGTTACAATTTTTCTTCACCAGAGCAACTTCTTCAACCATGTATAATTATATTTCCGTTTTGTTTTATGTTAGAATAGGAGAGATTATTGGTAAACGGGGGAATACTGTGTATAAATACTATGGTTTAGCAGCGATTGTTGTTTTATTAGATCAATGGACTAAATGGTTAATCGTAAAAAATATGGAATTAGGCGAGCAAATTATGGTCTGGGATCCATGGTTTGCTATTCTGTCTCATCGCAACCGTGGTGCTGCTTGGGGAATGCTGCAAGGACAAATGTGGATTTTTACAATCGTTACACTCGTTGTAATTGGTGGGATTATTTATTATTTTCATAAAGAAGCAAAACATAAACCACTATTTGCAGTAAGCTTAATGATATTATTAGGCGGAGCACTTGGTAATTTTATCGACCGAATTTTCCGTGGAGAAGTTGTCGATTTTATAGATGTATTAATTCCAATAATTAATTATGATTTCCCAATATTTAATATCGCTGATGCAGCATTAACAATTTCTGTAATTATGATTATTTTAGTATTGTTAAAAGAAGAACGGGAAAATAAGAAAAAGGTGAAATAATGGCAGTTGTATCAATTACAATAGAACAAGAAAATGCGGGAGAACGCATTGATAAGGCTCTTTCGTCAATTCAAGAGGATTGGTCGCGTTCTCAAATAGCCAGCTGGATTACAGATGGTATTGTAAAAGTTAATGGTGAAAGCGTTAAAGCAAAATATAAAGTAAAAGAAGGCGACGTCATTGAAGTTGACGTTCCGGAAGCAGAGCCTTTAGAAGTCATTCCTGAGGATTTAAACTTAGAAATTGTTTATGAAGATTCAGACGTACTCGTTGTCAACAAACCAAAGGGAATGGTTGTACATCCTGCACCTGGTCATATGACAGGTACTTTAGTCAATGGATTAATGTATCATTGTAAAGATTTGTCGGGCATAAATGGCGTCTTAAGACCAGGTATTGTGCATCGAATTGACAAAGATACATCTGGTTTATTAATGGTTGCAAAAAATGACCATGCACACCATTCACTAGTCGAACAATTAGTAAATAAAACGGTGACCCGTAAATATACAGCTTTAGTACATGGCCATATTGCACATGATAAAGGTACAATCGATGCGCCAATTGCTAGGGACCCAAAAGACCGCCAAAAACAAGCGGTTGTTGATAATGGAAAACATGCTGTTACCCATTTCCAGGTAACTGAAAGACTGGGGAATTACACGTTAGTAGAATGTCGTTTAGAAACAGGACGTACACATCAAATCCGTGTACATATGAACTATATTGGATTTCCGTTAGTAGGAGACCCAAAATACGGGCCTAAAAAAACGATTGATTTTGGTGGACAAGTCCTTCATGCAGGCGTGTTAGGATTCATTCATCCTACATCAAAAGAATATTTAGAATTTGAAGTACCGCTTCCAGATGATTTTGTGGCATTACTTGAACAGTTACGGCAAAATCAATAACTTTGAGAAAATTATTTCAAAAACATTATTGACTTAAGTAGGTTATAAGACTATACTGACAACAGTGAATAAATAAATAAACCCACAGAGATGGGAACTGACAAAAAATTAAATATTCACCTTTAATGGCAGTCCAGAGAGGCTGAGAAGGTACTTGTAGAAATGTAAGGGAATTTCTATGCTCTTGTGTGCAGCACATTGTTCATTTGAAGAATTCAAATGTCGAATCGTGTCCTAATAGGCAATGTTATGCTTATTATCATTAGAGAATTTCCAAGCATGCACTTTCAACATGTATATCCAACCTCTTAAGCTGGCGCTTAAGAGGTTTTTTATTTTCAAATAGGGAGGAGGAAAAAGATATGCCACAAATTACAGAACTATTGGATGGGCCGTCAATGAATCGAGCTTTGACAAGGATCGCCCATGAAATTATTGAACGCAATAAAGGAATTGATCAATGTATTTTAGTTGGAATCAAAACACGAGGTGCATTTTTAGCCAAACGATTGGCAGAAAAAATTGAAAAAATAGAAGGTCAACCAATACGTACAGGTGAACTAGACATCACTTTATACCGTGATGATTTATCAACGAAAAATGAAAATGGCGAGGCGCTTGTACAACAAGTTGATATTGATTATGTAGTAGAGGCACAAAAAATTGTTCTTGTTGATGACGTTCTATACACAGGACGAACAGTGCGTGCAGCACTTGATGCAGTAATAGACTTAGGAAGACCTTCTCAAATTCAGTTAGCGGTACTAGTAGATAGAGGACACAGAGAATTACCAATTCGTGCAGACTATGTAGGAAAAAACATTCCTACATCAAGTTCGGAGAGAATCGTCGTTCGTTTAACTGAAGTAGATGGGGAAGATAACGTAACACTACACAAAGCAGACTAACATTAAAAAAAAGAGGGAAAAAACATGGCAAATGCGGTTTTAGACATCAATGAAAAACCAACAACTGGACAATTGATTACGCTAAGTTTTCAACATATGTTTGCAATGTTCGGCTCAACTATATTAGTACCGCAGCTCGTAGGATTAAGTCCTGCAATTGCATTACTAACTAGTGGGATTGCAACAATCATTTTCTTGCTAATTACACAATTTAAAGTACCTGCCTATTTAGGTTCATCATTTGCCTTTATTGCTCCAATCTTAATCGCAGCTGGTGGGC
Source organism: Lysinibacillus telephonicus (assembly GCF_003966145.1). GTDB lineage: Bacteria > Bacillota > Bacilli > Bacillales_A > Planococcaceae > Ureibacillus > Ureibacillus telephonicus. The sequence continues at coordinate 12,996 of NZ_RXNR01000006.1, read as the reverse complement.
TAGATGACAATGGAGCAAGTGTTAATCCAGGAAATGCAATGATCGGTGCTATGGCAGTCGGGGTTGTATATGGGATTGTGTCATTATTAATTTGGAAAACAGGCTACAAATGGCTAATGCGCCTTCTACCGCCAATCGTTGTTGCACCTGTCATTATGGTAATCGGTTTAGGGCTTGCCGGAACAGCGGTAGATATGGCAATGAATATTAATGTAGAGCAAGTAAATCCAGATACAGGTGTTGCTGAAATGGTGAAACAATACAGTGTCTTGCATTTTTCTGCAGCACTAGTTACATTGCTGGCAGCAATTATTTTCAATGTTTACTTTAAAAATGTATTAAGTACTATGCCTATTCTATTAGGAATCATTGTTGGATACATATATTCAGCAATTGTAGGTATTGTTGATTTTACACCTGTAAAAGAGGCATCTTGGTTTGCTTTGCCAGACTTTTTAATACCAGGTGTACACTATGACTTTAATGTAACGTTAACTATTTTACTAGCAATGGTGCCAATCGTTATTGTAACAATTTCAGAACATATCGGTCATCAGTTGGTTTTAGGCAAAGTAGTTAACCGCAACTATGTAAAGGATCCTGGATTACACAGATCTTTGCTTGGTGACGGCTTAGGAACATTTGTAAGTGCACTTATTGGTGGTCCACCAAAAACAACTTATGGTGAGAATATAGGAGTATTAGCGATAACAAGAGTATTCTCTGTTTATGTAATACTCGGTGCAGCAGTACTAGCCATTCTGTTCTCTTTCTTTGGAAAAGCAATGGCGTTAGTACAAACAATTCCAACATCAGTACTCGGTGGGATTTCAATCCTATTGTTCGGGATTATTGCATCAAGTGGTCTTCGCATGCTTGTAGAAAACAACATTGACTTTGGTAATAGCCGAAACATGGTAATTGCTTCAGTAATTCTTGTTATGGGAATTGGCGGAGCAGCCTTGAGATTTACAGATACATTTGCAATTGAAGGAATGGCTTTAGCTGCAATTGTTGGTGTTATTCTCAACTTTATGTTGCCGGGAAGAGATAAAGAAGTTAAAGAGTTAGATGAATAAAGATTACCTTTTAAAGAATTGTCCAGAGAGGCAAAAAAGGGGAATTATGGCGGCAGTGCGTTAAAATTTAACGTGCTTTGCCTTGTCATACCTCCTACGCCTCGCAAGCTTGCGAGGTTTTTTTACTATAAAGCATTGAATAATGTCTAGCTACAGCGCCCAGCCCCTCGAGGTCGCGGTCTGTCCTCGGGTCGAAAGCTAGAAAAGCTTATCGATTCCGGCCTTCCAGCGCATGGGGCTCACACGATGTGAGTCATGTCGGCGATGCCACACGATGTGGCTCCTTCGCCGACGCGGGGCTGAGCAGGGCGCTTTCGCTTTTCTTATCAGGAGGAAGAGGCAATGAGAAATTTACTTTCAATGGAACATTTATCTAATGAAGAAGTAATGATGATAATAGAACGGGCAGCACAGTTCGAGGCAGGAGAAGAAAGCGTCCTTAACCGGTCATATAATGTATCAAATCTGTTCTTTGAGCCAAGTACACGAACAAAAACAAGTTTCGAAATGGCAGAGCGAAAAGTAGGATGTACAGTGATTCCATTTGATGCTAGTTTTTCAAGTGCATTAAAAGGAGAGACAATGTACGATACGGTCAAAACACTAGAAATGATAGGGATGGATGCGGTTGTAATCCGTGCCAAAGAAGATGAATATTATAACGAATTACTTGAAGGAATTAATGTCGCAGTCATAAATGCTGGGGACGGAGCAGGTCAGCATCCTTCACAAAGCTTACTAGATTTATATACGATTTATAAGGAATTTGGTTCATTTGAAGGGTTGAATGTAACAATCGTCGGTGATATTTCTCATAGCCGTGTCGCAAAATCAAATGCAACTGCTCTAAAAAGGCTGGGTGTTAATATACGCTTCCTTTGCCCACCTGAATGGGCAGGCGATTACGCGGCCCATCATTCGTGGGATGAACTGCTTGAAGATAGCGATGTTGTCATGTTATTACGCATTCAGCACGAACGTCATATTGTAAATAAGAGCTTTTCAAAGGAAAGCTATCATGAACAATTTGGATTAACATTCGAGCGTGAAGCAAAAATGAAAAAAAATGCAATAATTATGCATCCAGCACCAGTAAATCGCGATGTAGAAATTGCTTCAGAATTAGTTGAGTGCGAGCGCTCCCGAATTTTTGATCAAGTAAGAAATGGCGTCTTTGTCAGAATGGCGATACTTGAAACAATATTGAAAGGAAGATAAACATGACGAAACATATAAAAAATATAAAACTATTAAACGAGCAAAGCGAATTAATAAACTCAAGTGTAACGATTGATAATGGAAAAATCATTGCAATTGGTGGAAAACAGCCAGAAGGTGCAGAAATTATTGATGGCAATGGGAACCTACTAGCACCCGGCTTTGTTGATTTACACGTTCATCTGCGTGAACCAGGTTTTGAGCATAAAGAAACAATCGCAACTGGTTCAGCTTCTGCGGCTAAAGGCGGCTTTACTACTATTTGTGCGATGCCAAATACAAAACCAGTGCCAGATTCAGTGGAAAACTTACAACTCATTAATGGATTAATTAAAGAAAGTGCAGTTGTTCGTGTCCTTCCATATGGTTCACTAACTGTTGCACAATCTGGTGATGAGCGGACCAATTTAGCTAACTTAAAAGCCCATGGTGCAGTCGCATTTTCGGACGATGGAGTAGGTGTTCAGCTAGCTGCAACAATGTTCGAGCAAATGAAGGATGCAGCGAAGCTTGATATGGTAGTTGTTGCACATTGTGAGGATAATTCATTAATTTATGATGGCGTAATGCATGAAGGAAAACGAAATAAAGAGCTTGGATTACCAGGAATTCCTTCTGTTTGTGAATCAGTGCAAATTGCTCGAGATGTATTACTAGCTGAAGCTGCAGGTGCTAGATATCACGTTTGTCATGTTTCGACGAAAGAATCAGTGAGAGCAGTAAGAGATGCAAAAGCAGCTGGCATCCGAGTGACAGCCGAGGTTTGTCCTCATCATCTGTTATTAGAAGAGATGGATATTCCTGGGGATGATGCGAACTGGAAGATGAATCCTCCACTGCGTGCTCTAGAGGATAAAGATTCCCTGCATGCAGCACTACTTGATGGAACAATCGACTGTATCTCAACGGATCACGCACCTCATACAGTTGAAGAAAAATGCTGTGGAATGGTTGGGGCGCCATTTGGAATTGTCGGTTTTGAAACAGCATTCCCACTTTTATATACACAATTTGTAGAGACAGGCAAATGGACTTTAAAACAATTAATTGATTGGATGACAGTAAAGCCAGCACAAATTTTCAACTTGCCTTATGGAAAAATTGAAGTAGGTGCATCAGCTGATTTGATTATCATCGATTTAAATAAAGAGCAAACAATTCATGCAGAAGAGTTTGTCTCAAAAGGACGGAACACACCGTTTAACGGATGGGCTGCAAAAGGTTGGCCAATTATGACAATTTTTGAAGGCAACATCGTCTATAAGGAGGAGAAATAATGAAAAAACGTTTATTAATTTTGGAAGACGGAACAGTTTTTAATGGTATTGCATTTGGAAGTGACCGCGCTTCCCAAGGTGAAGTCGTATTCACAACTGGTATGACGGGTTACCAAGAAACATTATCTGACCCATCTTTCTATGGACAAATTGTTACTTTCACATATCCTTTAATCGGAAATTATGGAATTAACCGTGATGATTTTGAATCGATTACTCCAGCAATTAGAGGGATGGTTTGTCGTGAGTTGGCAAAACAGCCATCAAACTTTCGAAATGACATTTCACTAAATGATTATTTATTATCTCAAGACATTCCAGGAATTGAAGGAATTGATACGCGTAAATTAACACGCATCATTCGTTCGAAAGGTGCTGTAAAGGCAATTCTTACAGCGGCAGATGAAGAAGTTAATGTAGAGGAAGTAGTTGCAAAACTAAAAGAAACACCTCTTATTACAAATCATGTAAAAGAAGTTTCTCCAAAAGCAGCATATCCGAGTCCAGGACGTGGCAAACGAGTTGTCATAATGGACTTTGGAATGAAGCATGGTATTTTACGTGAATTAAATAAACGTGACTGTGATGTGTTAGTTGTTCCATATAACACATCTGCTGAAACTATTTTAGCATGGCATCCAGATGGTATTATGCTATCAAATGGACCTGGGGACCCTCAGGATGTTACGGAAGGTATTGAAACAATACGCAACCTAATCGGAAAAGTGCCAATCTTCGGAATTTGCTTAGGGCACCAATTATTTGCACTTGCTTGTGGAGCAAAAAGTTTCAAATTACCATTCGGACATCGAGGTGCAAATCATCCAGTAAAAGATTTACGCACTGGACGTACAGAATTAACTTCACAAAATCATGGTTATGCAGTTGATGAAAAATCATTGGAAGGTACAGATCTAGAAGTAACACATATTGCCCTAAATGATGGCACGGTTGAAGGGCTGCGTCATAAAAAATATCCTGTATTTACAGTACAATACCACCCAGAAGCTTCACCTGGGCCGGAAGATTCAAATCACTTATTCGATGAATTTATCGAACTAATGGAAGTACATGCTGGGAAGGAGAAACAACATGCCTAAACGTACAGATATAGAAACTATTTTAGTAATTGGATCAGGTCCAATTGTCATCGGTCAAGCAGCAGAATTTGACTATGCAGGAACACAAGCTTGTCTTTCATTAAAAGAAGAGGGTTACCGAGTAATATTAATCAACTCAAATCCTGCAACAATTATGACAGATACTCAGATTGCAGATAAGGTGTATCTAGAACCTATTTCTTTAGAGTTCGTATCCCGTATTTTACGTAAAGAACGCCCAGATGCGATTCTTCCGACACTCGGTGGGCAAACTGGATTAAATATGGCAATTGAATTAAACAACTCTGGAATTTTAGATGAGCTAGGCATTGAAATTCTAGGTACTAAGCTAGATGCCATTAACAAAGCAGAAGACCGTGACCAATTCCGTAATCTTATGTATGAATTAGGTGCACCTGTGCCTGAATCAGATATTATTCATAATTTAGAAGAAGCAAAAGCATTTGTTGCGAAAATTGGATATCCTGTAATTGTTCGCCCGGCATTCACTCTTGGTGGAACAGGCGGCGGTATTTGCAACAACGAACAAGAATTAGAGGAAATCGTAACAAGCGGATTAAAATATAGTCCAGTTACACAATGTTTGCTTGAAAAATCAATCGCTGGATACAAAGAAATCGAATACGAAGTAATGCGAGATTCAATCGATAATGCAATCGTTGTATGTAATATGGAAAACTTTGACCCAGTAGGAATCCATACAGGCGATTCAATCGTAGTAGCGCCATCTCAAACATTATCCGACCGCGAATATCAAATGCTGCGTAATATCTCTTTAGATATTATTCGCGCATTAAAAATTGAAGGCGGCTGTAACGTACAACTAGCGCTTGATCCAAACAGCTTCAATTATTATGTAATCGAAGTTAATCCACGTGTATCACGTTCATCAGCGCTAGCATCAAAAGCAACAGGTTATCCAATTGCAAAATTAGCGGCGAAAATTGCAGTAGGTTTGACTTTAGATGAAATTATCAATCCAGTAACAGGATCAACTTATGCAGACTTTGAACCGGCACTTGATTACATTGTTGCCAAAATCCCACGCTGGCCATTTGATAAATTCGAATCTGCCAAACGTAATTTAGGAACACAAATGAAGGCAACAGGAGAAGTTATGGCTCTTGGCCGTACTTTTGAAGAGGCAATCTTAAAAGCCGTACGCTCTCTTGAAACTGGTCATACACACATTGAATTAAAGCATGCTGAAGACAATTCAGACAACTGGATTGAAAAACGCATTCGCAAAGCTGGTGACGAGCGATTATTCTTCATTGCAGAAGCAATGAGACGAGGTGTTACAGCAGAGCAAATTCATGAATGGTCTCAGATTGACTTATGGTTCTTAAACAAACTGCAAAACATTATTAATATGGAAGCATCGTTATCTGAAAACGTAAATAATGCCGAAATTTTACGCCAAGCAAAACGTTTAGGCTTTGCAGATAAGAAAATTGCTGAGCTTTGGGATACTACTGCAGAGGAAATTTACCAATACCGTAAAGAACAAGGCATTATCCCTGTTTATAAAATGGTGGATACTTGCGCTGCTGAGTTCGAATCAACAACACCATATTTCTATGGAACATATGAAGAGGAAAACGAATCAATCGTAACAGATAAACCATCCGTTATAGTACTTGGTTCGGGCCCGATTCGTATCGGTCAAGGTGTAGAATTCGACTACGCAACAGTACACTCTGTATGGGCAATTCAAGAAGCAGGTTATGAAGCAATCATTATTAACTCAAACCCTGAAACGGTTTCAACTGACTTCTCAATCTCAGATAAGCTTTACTTTGAACCATTAACAATCGAAGATGTAATGCACATTATTGATCTTGAAAAACCTATAGGGGTTGTTGTTCAATTCGGTGGTCAAACAGCAATTAACTTAGCTGATAAATTAGCAGCGCATGGTGTGAAGATTTTAGGAACAAACTTAGAAGATATTGACCGCGCTGAAAATCGTGATAAATTTGAGCAGGCATTACATGAATTAGGCATTCCACAGCCAGCAGGTGAGACAGCTGTATCAACTGAGGAAGCGCTGGAGATTGGAAAAAAACTTGGCTTCCCAGTGTTAGTGCGTCCTTCATATGTACTAGGTGGGCGTGCGATGGAAATTGTCTATAATGAACAAGAATTAGAGCATTATATGGAAAATGCAGTAGAGGCTTCTCCTGATCATCCAGTATTAGTAGACCGTTATTTAACAGGGCAGGAAATTGAAGTTGATGCAATTTGTGATGGAGAAAATGTATTAATTCCAGGAATTATGGAGCATGTTGAACGTGCAGGGGTTCACTCCGGCGACTCAATTTCTGTATATCCACCACAAAAATTAACGGATCAGCAAAAAGCAACTTTAGTTGATTATACAACACGCTTAGCAAAAGGATTAAACATTATTGGATTAATGAACATCCAATATGTATTATCGAATGGTGAAATTTATGTAATTGAAGTAAATCCTCGCTCAAGCCGTACTGTGCCGTTCTTAAGTAAAATTACAAACATTCCAATGGCTAATATTGCGACAAAGGCAATTTTAGGGCAATCGATTGTAGAGCAAGGATACCCAACAGGACTTGCTAAGGAACAAAAAGGTGTCTTTGTAAAAGTACCGGTATTCAGCTTTGCAAAACTGCGCCGTGTCGACATTACATTAGGGCCTGAAATGAAATCTACGGGTGAAGTAATGGGGAAAGATGCAACATTTGAAAAAGCATTGTATAAAGGCTTTGTTGCAGCAGGTATGGAAATCAAAACTTACGGTACAGTATTGTTTACAGTATCTGATAAAGATAAGGAAGAAGCAATTCAATTAGCAAAACGTTTTAATACGGTTGGTTATCGCATTATGGCAACAGAAGGCACGGCACAAAGCTTTGCTGAAGCAGGTGTGCAGGCTGATGTTGTTGGCAAAATCGGCTCGAAAGAAAAAACTTTACTTGATGTTATTCAAAATGGCGAAGCACAACTCGTTGTTAACACGTTAACAAAAGGGAAACAGCCTGCTCGCGATGGATTCCGTATTCGTCGTGAATCAGTAGAAAATGGTGTGCCATGTTTAACATCACTTGATACAGCAGAGGCAATGTTAGAAATTATTGAATCGATGACATTCACAGCAGAAGAAATGCCAAAAGCGGAGGTATTCCATTAATGATTCAACAAGAACGAATGGTTGTCGTTCGTCAAACAGAAATCGCTCATCACATTTTTGAACTCACTTTACAAGGTCAAATTGTTCAGGAAATGAATCCTGGACAATTTGTCCACATTCGTGTGTCGCAAAGCTTTGAGCCGCTCCTACGACGACCAATTAGTATAGCTAATATTGACAAAGAAGCAGGAGAGGTAACACTTATTTATCGTGCAGAGGGCCGTGGTACAACGATTCTATCCGAAAAGCAAGTAGGAGACGAAGTAGATGTTCTTGGACCGCTTGGAAATGGATTCCCTGTTGATGAACTTCCTAAAGGCAAAACAGCCTTATTAGTAGGAGGAGGAATTGGTGTACCGCCTTTATATGAGTTATCCAAACAGTTAAATGCACGCGGAGTTCGAACAATCCATGTATTTGGTTTTGCTACAGAAGACGTGGCTTTTTATGAGGACAAGTTTTCAACATTAGGTGAAACACATTTTGTAACAGTAGATGGGTCTAAGGGAACAAAAGGCTTTGTAACAGATTTACTTGGAGAGTTAAAGCCAGAATTTGATGTGTTCTATTCTTGTGGTCCGCTGCCAATGCTTCGCGCCCTTGAACAATTTTATCCTAATAAACCAGGCTATCTGTCATTTGAAGAACGGATGGGCTGTGGTATCGGAGCTTGCTTTGCATGTATTTGCAAAACAACAGAGGATTCAGAAAAGGATTATGTAAAAGTTTGCTCTGATGGACCAGTATTTCCGAAAGGAGTTGTTAAACTATGAGTCGGCTAAGCATTCAACTCCCAGGATTGGATTTGAAAAACCCAATTATGCCAGCTTCAGGCTGTTTTGGTTTTGGGCATGAATACGCACAGCTTTATGATTTGTCAAAATTGGGTGCAATTATGATAAAAGCAACTACAGTTGAGAAACGTCTTGGAAACCCAACTCCTCGTGTAGCCGAGACACCTGCTGGTATGTTAAATGCAATCGGATTACAAAACCCAGGGCTTGATAAAGTAATGAGTGATGAGCTTCCTTGGTTGGAGAAATACGATGTACCTATTATTGCAAACGTTGCTGGTACATTAATAGAAGACTATGTTGAAGTAGCGAGAAGAATTAGTACAGCACCGAATGTAAAAGCTTTAGAATTAAACATTTCATGTCCGAATGTCAAGCATGGTGGTATTACTTTCGGAACAGATCCAGTTATAGCACGTGAATTAGTGGAAGCGGTAAAAGCTGTTTCAAAGGTTCCTGTCTATGTCAAATTGTCGCCTAATGTAACAAATATTGTTGAAATTGCCCAAGCAGTTGAAATTGCTGGTGCAGATGGAATCACAATGATTAATACATTAATTGGTATGCGCTTAGATGAACGTACAGGTAAGCCTGTTATTGCAAACGGTACAGGGGGGCTGTCAGGGCCAGCAGTAAAGCCTGTTGCCATTAGAATGGTATATGACGTGTATAAAGCAGTGGATATTCCGATTATTGGAATGGGCGGTGTGTCATGCGTCCAAGATGTTATAGATTTCATGTCTGCCGGAGCCTCAGCAGTAGCAGTTGGAACTGCCAATTTTGTAGATCATTTTGTATGTCCGAATATTATCGATGCACTACCGAAGAAATTGGAAGAATTAGGCGTGACACATATTAAAGAACTAATTGGAAGGAGCCATCGATAAAATGAATAGTAAGCCAATCATTGCACTAGATTTCCCTAGTGAAAAAGAAGTATTCGCTTTTTTGAGTCAATTTAATGAGCCGTTGTTTGTAAAAATCGGGATGGAACTTTATTTACAGGAAGGTCCCGATATAGTGCGCAAAGTAAAGGAACATGGCCATGACATCTTCTTAGATTTAAAACTGCATGATATTCCGAATACTGTTAAATCCGCAATGAAAGGTTTAGCAAGACTAGGCGTCGATTTAGTCAATGTTCATGCAGCAGGTGGCGTCAATATGATGGAAAGTGCACTTGAAGGATTAGAGGCAGGGACTCCATCAGGTATGAAGCGTGCAAAATTAATTAGTGTCACACAACTAACATCTACAACAGAAGAACAAATGCAGCAGCAACAAAAAATCACCTTATCCTTGCTTGAATCAGTATTACATTATGCAAGTATTACAAAACAAGCAGGCTTAGATGGAGTAGTTTGCTCGGTGCATGAAGCAAATGTAATTAGAAATCAATGCGGAGAAGATTTTCTACGTGTAACACCAGGGATTCGTTTAGCTGGTGGAGAAATACATGATCAGAAACGAATAGCAACACCAGACGTAGCGCGCAGAGATGGTTCTTCTTTAATTGTAGTAGGGCGTGCAATAACAAATGCAAAAGATCCAGTTGAAGCATATAAAACAGTAAGCGAATTATGGGAGGAAAACTAAAATGTCATTACAAAAAGAAATTGCACATGCAATGTTAAAGGTTGGTGCAGTTGAGTTAAACCCGAATGAATTATTTACTTGGGCATCTGGAATAAAATCACCAATTTACTGTGATACACGTTTAACTATTTCAGATCCTATTATTCGTAAACAAATTGCAAATGGTCTTGCACAAAATATTAAGGAATATTTCTCTGAGACAGAAGTTGTTGCTGGTACTGCTACTGCTGGTATTCCTCATGCTGCTTGGGTTTCAGATATTTTAGAATTGCCAATGGTTTATGTACGTTCAAAAGCAAAAGAACATGGGCGTGGAAACCAAATAGAAGGAAAAATTAAAGCAGGTCAAAAAGTAGTCGTAGTTGAAGATATCATCTCTACTGGTGGTTCATCTATTACAGCAGTTGAAGCATTGCGTGCTGCTGGTTGTGAAGTAGTTGGAGTAGTTTGTGTATATACATATAATTTGCCTCGTGCAGAGCAGGCATTTAAGGATGGAAACGTTAAATATGTAAGTTTAACAAATTTTGATTATTTAGTAGAAGCGGCAATGGAGTCTGGAGCAATTAAATCTGAAGAGATACCATTTCTGAAGGACTGGCATAAAAAACTAAAAGCCGGGGAGCTATAAAATATTAAAGGTCAACTCAAAATTAACCAAATTTTGAGTTGACCTATTATTTTATACTTTAAACTTTTTGAGCAGTTGTTGCAGCTCGACTGATTGGTCGGATAATTCTATAGCTACATTGTTTACTCCAACCATCGTTGCTGTTTGCTCTTCTACTGAAGCAGCAATTGTTTCCATATGGTCAGCTGCATTAGTAGAACCTTTTGAAATTTCTTCAACTGAAGCTGCGACTTCTTCAGCACTTGCTGATATTTGCTGGGAAGCAGCTGAAATATTACTTATTTGGTCATTCATTAAATAAATTGCTTGTTGAATTAAGTTAAACGATTTCCCTGTTTCGGCAATAATATCGACGCCTTCATGAACGGAGTGAAGCGAGTCATTTACCGCATTTTCAACATTTTTAGTATCCGCTTTTATTAAAGTTGTTATTTCAACAATCTTACTTGCAGAGAGTTTTGATTCTTCAGCAAGCTTTCTTACTTCTTCTGCAACGACAGCAAAACCTTTACCATGCTCTCCAGCTCTAGCTGCTTCAATTGCTGCATTTAAGGCAAGTAAATTTGTTTGTTCTGTTATGTCTGTAATTACCTGTGTAATATTTTCAATTTCTTCAGACTGTTTACTTAGTTTTTGTACTAAGTTATTTACAACTGAAGAGGATTCTTTAATAATGTTCATTTGATTTTGAGCTTGCTCAACATTTTTACTTCCTATGGCAGCAGTTTCAGAAGAGTCTGTTGCATTTTGGTGAAGTGCTTGTGCTGATTCTGCAATTTTTTGAATACCAGTAGCGGTTTCATCCATTGCTCTTGCACTTTCATTTGAAGCACTTGATGAAATCTTTGCTATTTCTGCAGTTTCCTCAACTCGTTTAGCCATATCTTCCGAAGTTGCCGCCATTTCTTCAGTGCTTGCAGACAATTCTTCGGCAGCAGCCGACAATTGCTCAGTACCCGATTGTACATTGCGTATTAAAAGCTGTAGGTTAGATTTCATTTTATTAAATGCAATTGAAAGCTGACCGATTTCATCTTTAGACTTATGTATAATCTCTTTTTCAGATAAATCGCCTTCTGCAATTAAATTTGCCCTATCGACGATTTTTTGTAATGGATTTGAAATCGTACGGCGAACATAAATAATAATTATAATGCCTATTAATATTCCGACAATAATAGAAACAATAGTAATTGTTCTTGTTAATTCAACTGTTTCCTTTGCACTTGCAGAAACTTTATTTAATAAATCTTCTTGATAGTTTAAGATTTTATCAGAGTAATCGGAAATACCAGAGTTTGCTGTTTTAGCTTCTTCCACTACAACTTTGATGGCACTTTCTTTATCACCGGTGTTATAGTAATTCCACATCTTTTCTATAGCTTCGTTAAAATTATTATTATACATTGAAATTTCATCAGCATATTTTTTTAACTCATTTTCAGTTGCTTGATTACTAAGTTCCAAGATTTTATTATCCAAAAATTTTGAATATGTCGATAAGTTGTCACGTGTTTCTGGTGTATCATCAATCATAATTGCTCTTACATAAAGCCCTTGCATAGCCATTCCGAATTTTATATCATTTGCTAATTGCACTTGGGCAACTTGTTCATCAATTGCTTGTTCAACTTAGTATTAATATTGTTTATTTCTTTTATAATGAGGCTTAATGAAATGACAAATACTACTATTACAGTAAAGAAACCAATCCCGATTTTTTTTCCTATTGACATAATTCCCCTCCATAAAACAGTTTTACTGTTATTCAAATACTTATAAGATTGTAATACTTTTTATTTTATACGAGGGAATTGAACAAAATCTGAACGAAAGTAGAACGAACTAAAAAGATTAATTAGTAATTAAATTTAATAATAGATAAGCTAGAAAGTTCAAGAGAATAGAAAATCCACCCTCTTTAATAGAAAGAAGCGAAGGCAAAGCTCTATTAAAGGAGAGTGGATTTTATTTAATTATTTATTTTTTTTCACTAGTGTTGCATAAATAGTGTCATAATTTTCAGTTTACTCACCTTCCCTGTTTAGAGGCAAAAAAGTAAATACCCAATCAAAGGTGTCCCCATCCATTTGGAAATTTATTTACAATTA
>NZ_RXNR01000069.1 GCF_003966145.1 Lysinibacillus telephonicus | reverse complement strand
TAATTGTAAATAAATTTCCAAATGGATGGGGACACCTTTGATTGGGTATTTACTTTTTTGCCTCTAAACAGGGAAGGTGAGTAAACTGAAAATTATGACACTATTTATGCAACACTAGTGATATGTTTTATATGATGAATCCCCTCGAAATTGCTCTTTTTTCTCAAAAGCCTTAATAAAAACATCTTGCACGATGTCCTCAGCCATTTGCTTATTTTTCACATATGAGTAGGCAACTTGAATTAGTGATTCAGCATGTGTTTCAATAAGTTCTTCAAATAGATCTGAAGCATTGTCAGCCTGTGACAACAAATCAGTTACAAACACATAAATGCACCCCTTATTTTTTATCTACACCTTAGACGGATTCGATAGTCTTCACGTTTCAAAAATTGGAAAAACTTATTTTTTATTATGAAGCTGTCATCTACTACACTTAAAAGGTGGTATAATCAGAAATTATTAGGAGGTGTTGCTGATGCACTACGACACAATTATTATTGGTGCTGGTACAATGGGGATGGCTGCTGGATATTTCTTAGCCAAACAGGGAAAAAGCGTGTTGCTATTGGATGCATTTAATCCCCCTCACGATCAAGGAAGTCATCATGGAGAAACACGTATTATCCGCTTTGCATATGGTGAAGGTAAAGCTTATGTGCCATTGGCTTTAAGAGCTTTAGATTTATGGCAAGAATTAGAGAAGATTAGTGGAAAACAATTATTTTTAAAAACCGGCGTTTTAAATATTGGCTCAAAAGATCATTCGTTTATACAAAATGTCATTGAAAGTGCAAAAGACTTTAATCTTTCAGTAGATGTTTATAGTGCACAAGAAGTGAATAAAAAATGGCCCGGCATTATGTTACCTGAAGGTTTTATTGGTTGTTTTGAACCTTCTGCAGGGGTGTTGCGGGTAGAGGCTTGTATTGATGCCTATAAAACAGCTGCATTAAGTGAAGGTGCAACTTTAAAAACAAATACTAGAGTTGTCAAAATTGTCCCTGGTGAAAAAGTATCTGTACATACTGAGGAAGAAGTTTTTATAGCTGATTCGATTATTATTTCTGCAGGTGCTAGAGTAAATGACATTTTAAAATCAGTTGATTTGACATTGCCAATTACACCATTGCGTAAAACTTTCGCCTGGTTTAATGCTGATGAAGCAGTTTATGGAAGCCATTTTCCAGCATTTACATATGAGGATGAAAACAGTTCATATTACGGTTTTCCTAGTATTGATGGTGCTGGCTTTAAGGTAGGACGCCATGATACTGGAGATGAAGTGTCGCCAGATGATGTTATTAGAGAATTTGACGAAGCTGATGCAACTGAACTTGTACAATTTAATGAAAAGATTATGCATCAGGTTGGCACTCTAAAATATGGAAAAACATGTTTTTATTCAAAAACACCAGATGAAGATTTTATTATCGATTCCCACCCTTTCCATGACAATATCTATATTGCAGCCGGTTTTTCAGGACATGGATTTAAATTTGGGAGTGTTATTGGAGAAATACTATCGCAATTAGTATTGAATGGTAAAAGTGAGCTGGATATTAGTTTATTTAAATTAATGAGATTTTAACAGGTAAATCGAAGTTTACAAAGTACTGTGGCAGAAATCTTTTAAGGATAAACTGAAATAAGGGGCTATCCAGAAACTTCTGGACGCCCCTTTCTCATTTGTTTAAGTCGATTATCCCCAAATTTCCTCAGCAATTTCTTTAACAAGGGCAAGTTTTTGCCATTGATTTTCTTCTTCTAAGATGTTGCCATCTTCAGTAGAAGAGAACCCACATTGTGGACTTAGACAAAGCTGATTTAAAGATACATATTTTGCGGCTTCTTGGATACGAGCTTTGATAGCCTCTTTATTTTCAAGCTCGCCAAATTTAGATGTAATTAACCCTAACACGATTTTTAAATCCGGACGATTAACGTGTTTTAAAACTTCAAAGCTGCCTGAGCGTTCATCATCAAATTCTAAAAATAGACCGTCAACATTTAAGCCACCGAAAATAACTTCAGCAGCATAATTATAGCCGCCGCTTGAGAAGAATGTTGACTTATAGTTACCGCGGCAAATATGCATTGTAATTGTCATATCTGCTGGTTTATTTTTAGTTGTTTCATTAATTACATATTGTAATGTATTTAAAAATTGTTGCGGGTCTTTCCCTTCAGCAACTAATTTTGCACGTGATTCTTCAGAGAATAAGCTTGCCCATGAAGTATCATCTAGCTGCAAATAGCGGCATCCTGCATCATAAAATGCTTGGATTGCTTTTTGGTAAGCTTTAATTGTATCTTCCACTAATTCTTTTTCATCTGGATATATTTCTGGATTTTTATCCGCTCGTGCATGAAGCATATTGGGACTTGGAATTGTAAATTTCACCGTTGAATCTCCAGCATGCTCACGAATAAATTTAAAATGATCTAAAAAAGGATGGCTGCCAAAATCAATTTTCCCTACAACACGAACCCCTTCCTTGCGAGTTTCAAGGTTATGAAAATCCAAACCACGCTCTTTTTCATAATACTCCATTCCCTCTAAACCGCCTAAGAAGTCAAAGTGCCACCAGCTACGGCGAAATTCTCCATCTGTAATAGCTAAAACACCCGCTTCTTTTTCTTTGGCGATAAGACGAATAATCTCTTCATCCTCAACTTTTTTTAACTCATCATATGTAATTTCATTATTTTGAAATTTTGTACGAGCTTCTTTTAAAGCTTTTGGTCTTAAGAAACTACCTACATGGTCATAGCGAAATGGCGCTGTTAATTGTTTTGTCATGCTTATTACTCCTTCTTCATAAAAAGCAGTCAAAGTTATAGGAATTTTAAATCCGTACCTTTTACTGATTGATAAATATAAGTTTACCTATATCTTTTTATTTTTTTAAATAATAATATAACATAAAATCGTTTGAGAAAACGAAGTATTCGGAAAATAATATTAATGAATTTTTACAAAAATCTCTTATTTCCATGCAGATAAATATTTATTTTTGTATATTTCCTTTTTTTCTTAATTCAATAAACAAATATCTCCTATTCCTCATCTTTAGTTTTGTCATATAATTTTTACTCGTTTTAAAGTTTAGTTTTTATAAAAGGTTAGATTATTTTATTTTGACAACGAAATTCACGAAAAAAGCTAGCAATGATCAAATCATCACTAGCATGACACTTCTCTTTATTGTTCTTCCTCTAAAAATTCCGCTACCTTATTTATCCGCTCCAGCATAGGTGGATGAGAAAAACGGAACAGTTTTACTAGAAGGGGTGGATTTACTTCGCTCAATCCTGACTTTGAAAGATTTTGAAATGTACTAACTGCTGCTTCCGGATTATTCATTAATTGCATTGCATAATGGTCGGCTCTTGTTTCTTGATATCTTGATATATAATTTGAAATCGGATTTGAAAAGAATAAAAGAAAGGATACTATTAACAATAGTAAAGGCAACGAATGAATATCCTTCATTTTATTAATCTTCAATACTGTTCCAAATCTAGATATCAGCCAAGGCATCAACTTTGCTATTAACCATAGACCAACCAGCATGGAAACAATATATAAGGCTATACCAATATAAATATGCTTCTCGACATAATGCCCCATTTCATGTGCCATTATGAATAATATCTCTTCATCTGTTAAACTATTTAATGTTGTATCCCATAAAACAATTCTTGAATTTTCTCCTATTCCCGTTACATAGGCATTTAATGCGTTTGTTTTCTCTGCCATATTGACCTCAAACACATGATCAGAAGGTATATTTGCCCGTTCTGCTAAAGATATTATTTTTTCCTCAAGTTCTTTATCTTTTAAAGGATAAAAATCATTATAAAGCGGATCTATTACAATAGGTTGAATATACATCATAAAAATAGCGAATGGAATGGTCAAAAGCCATGCATAAATCCACCATCTTTTCACACTTTTTTGAATTAGCCAATAAAGAACGATGACAATAATTAAGGTTGTACCAAAATTAATCCAAAAATCAATTACATAATCCCTCATCCAAGATGAAAAATTTTGCGTATTAATTCCATAATTTTTACTTAAATAGTATCGGTAAAAGTCCAATGGGTAAAAAGCTAAGGCTGTAAATAAATATAATAAGAATACATAAGCACCGTTTTTAAAGACTTTCCATTTCACTCCAAAATCAGCCCATTTTTCAAATATGCGAGAAAGACCTGTAAGTAAAATAAAAATATACAAAACCCATTCTAAAGGTGTTGCAACAAAGAATATAAAGTTCTTTATTTTGGAATATTCTTCACTTAGCAACAATTCCCTCTCAGTCATAAATGTCTCTGGATCTGCCACTGTTCCTTTCAATACATCAGGTATCCCGCCTGAATTCCCATGAAATATGTAATAGTACATTCCAACAGCATAAATGATAAATAATAATATGGATATGAATCCTAATTTTCTTGTCAAAGCTTCCACCTCAAATCTTTTCTATATTCTAGTGTAAGAAAAAATGGACAAGATAGAACTCATTTTTTCTACTTTTTATAAGGATTATGGTTTTAGTTGGCCCCTTTTGTGCCATGAAAGGCTAAGCGAATAACTTAAGTATAGATTTTAGAAAACTTTTTAAATGAAAAACACCATAAGTAATTAAGTCCAAGTTTTTCTGTTTAATGTCCATTCAATATTGATAATCATTTTCAATTAAGTTATAATTATTAACAGAAAAGTTTAATTTAAATTTATATATATTTTAATAAAACGAATCCTTTGAATGGAGAGAATAGGATGTCAGAATTATTTGATGTTACGATTATCGGTGGAGGACCTGCGGGATTATACTCTACTTTTTATAGTGGTTTACGAAATATGAAAACAAAATTAATTGAATCCCAAGCCCAATTAGGTGGAAAGGTTTTACTATATCCGGAAAAAATGATTTGGGATGCTGGCGGCCAACCACCTATTTTGGCACATAAGTTTGCTGAACAGTTAATTAACCAGGCAAAAACATTCCACCCGACAATATTAACTAACACAAAAGTTGACTTCATTGAAAAAGATTCGAACAATGTGTTTGTCATTACGACAAACGATGGATCAAAACACTACTCAAAATCAATTATTATGGCAAACGGCGGCGGAATTATTAACCCTCAAAAATTAGAAATCGAGGGCGCTGAAAAATATGAAATGACCAATTTACATTACACAGTACAATCCCTTAAACCATTCCATAACAAACGTGTATTAGTTTCCGGCGGCGGTAATGGTGCAATTGATTGGGCTGTTGAATTATTAGATATTGCGGAAGAAATCATCGTAGCCTACCGCAAAGATCAATTATCTGCACATGAAGCACAGGTTGTACGCCTACAAGAAAGCAAAAAAGTTACGTTCTTGTTAAACACAACAATTGAAAGACTTATTGCAAATAAAGAAAAAACAAAAGTAAAGCAAGTCGTACTAAAAAAACATGATACAGACCAAACATTGCTTCATGGGATAGACCATATCATTGTAAGCCATGGATATAATCGCGATGCTTCATTAGAATTTGCAAATAATTCTGCTTTAAAATTAAAAGACAATTATTATTATGAAGGCACTGCAACAGGAAAAACATCACAAGAAGGAATTTTTGCTGCAGGAGACATCCTTTCTTATGAGGGTAAAGTTAATTTATTAGTAGGTGCTTTTCAAGATGCGGTAAACGCCGTAAACAGTGCTAAAACTTATATTGAGCCTACTGCTGACAAAATTGGTATGGTATCCTCCCACAACGAGAAATTCCAAGAAAAAAATCGTCAGCTTATTAAGCAAATGCTAGTACAATAACATAATATAATTATTCATAAAAAAACAGAGTGATTTTTATTCACTCTGTTTTTCATTAAAATGATGAAAACTCGCATTTGCCGGCATCTTACTTTTAATCAATGTAATTTCCTGTTCATTAGGGTCTTCAATATTTATTTCTGAACCCCAATGAGACGATCCAAAGAAGATATTATCTTTCTTTTTCAGAAATATTGAAAACCATTTTATTTCTCCATGCTCATTTAAACTTTCATTTAATATGAAGTTAATTAATTGTTGATTTACCTCTCCTTGAAAACAGACCATTTTCATAGGATGTAAACTAACTTTTTCAAGATTTGTTTTCAAACTTAACTCTTCAATAATTTCAACTTCTTCATTCCATATGTGAAATTCTATAAAATCTGCAAATTTAATGAAGTAGTCAATCAAAAAAAACCAATATTTATAATTTTGAAAGTCGACATTTGTTTCTGTAAGATTTACATAGATAAAGAAATTATTCTTCACCCGATTATCCTCCTTCAATATTTTTTATTCCCTTTACCTATTTCTAACTATAAAAATATAATAACAAATATTTCCATATATTTAACAGCCATTAATTACGAATTATTATTTTTCGGTGGATTTTGTTTATTTCCTTAATAACTCTAATGGTCTGGAGTGAAGTATATAAAAATAATAAAGCTGCTTAGATTTACTACTCTAAACAGCTCTGTTTTTCTATCCATTCTTTTTTAAGGTGGATTCCATGTTTCTAAAAATTTAACTGTACGTTCTCTACCAATTTGCATTAATTTTTTCTTAGTTTCTTCATCTATACCAAATTGTGTCGCACTATAATCCTCGACGGGAATGAAAACGATATTCTTTTCATGTTTTCGAGAAATATAACGCTTATCATGAGCATTTTTCATCGTAATAAAAAGAGCCTCAAATAAGTTAAGTCCATTATAAATTTTTTGCGGCTCCATATCTTCTCGTGGATTATTTAGACTTAATCCAATTAAAGGTCTTTCTTTATGACCATTTTCAAAAATCCATAACGGAAAATTACTTAGGACTCCCCCATCGACGATAATATTTTCACCATCTCTTCCCTTTAATTTTATAGGTTCAAAGAAAAATGGAATTCCACAGCTCATACGCAATGCTTTGGCAACGGAAAATGTTCTCCAATTAATGCCGTATGATGCTAAATCATCAGGAATAACAATCATTCGACCATTCGTTAAATCCGATGCAACAAGTTTTAATGATCCTTTAGGTAAATCATTAAACGTGTATATGCCTTTGACAGCTAATTTTTTATAAAACCACTTTTCTAACACTTTCCCCTTATATAAACCAAGTCGAAAATATAAATTTACCCATTTTAAAAATGGAAGAGTACGTGCCAAATTTGGAGGATCAAGCAATGATTTTAAATCAAGTTCATCAAGTATGTCTTCTATTTCCTTGGCACTATGACCTGCAGCTATAAAACAAGCTAGAATTGCACCTGCACTTGTTCCTGCTACTCGTTTGAAACGGTAGCCCTTTTCTTCAAACACTTGAAGTGCTCCTACATAAGCAAAGCCTTTTATTCCGCCGCCAGAAAACACACCATCAATAAGCATGTACCCTCTCCCTCAAGTTTGTCTCATTATACTTTAAGAAAAACAAAAGGAATTTAGAACTTTTTGTCGAGGAAAATAAAAAAAGTATTCAGTATAAAAACAAAAGTTTCTATACTAAATACTTTGCATCATTTATTCGTTTAATCTTGAAGGATTATGTTTATTATCAGGCTTGTCTTTATTTTCATTTTGGTTTTGTTTTTTTGCTTGATCATTTTGTCCGATTACGTCGAAGTCATCCGGGTTTAAATCAAACCCATGCCCGTATTCTTCACGATCAACATTATTTTTCTTTTTATTGTTCAAAACATTTCACCTCCGTCAATTCTAATGTGGACGATTTAACGTTCTATTATGCTTGCAATCGAAAAATTGATTAAAAAATAAAAATGCATAAAGCGTTTGCCCCATGCATTAATCAATTCTCTATTCATGGTTATGGTGATCATGGTTTATATCACTTTCTGATTCGATCTCATTAAATAAAACAGTATCTAAAAACGTAGATATAACAAGCAACAGGACAGCAAAAATAGAGATAATCACAACTTTAATAGGAATTGCTTTAAGGAGTTTTTGATATTTTTCTTTATTCAATAATGCGGCTGCTGTAATTGTACTGATGATATATAATAATGTGAAAAATAAAATACAGACAAGTTCATATTTAGTTGTCATTAGACTAAGCATTGTTCCCATCATGGAACCCATAAATAAAGCACTTAAGCTTTCTACAAAAACCTTTATTGATAGTTGATAGGTTACTAAACTGACAAAAATGATACTCAATAACATTGCAATAATCGTTGAAAAAACGATATCTGGAATCCAAATGGCTACAATTAACCCAATGAGCGTACTTTTTGTCATGGCCACTAACATGGCTAAACAATTTAAAATATGACTTTCTTTAAATTGTTTTCGAAAAACAGAACTTAATAACAATGACAACATTATTATGATGAGAAAACTAGCTTTTACCACCATAATATTCCACTCCAATCACTTAATACGCTATGTTGATTTTAATTTCTCGAACATTTCTTGAATCCAGTGACCAATTTTAATGATGGGAAGAATAGAGTTGTCAAGCTTGCCGGAGAAATGAGAAAAAAATCAACTAATAATTCTTGTAAATTAATTGAAAGGACAACTGTTGAAATGACCCTGCCTTCTGCATGTAAATTAAATTTTCTATCTCTATTATAAAATGCAGCAAAAGTTATTATTTTCAAGACTATTTATTGTATTCAACCACCGAACTAAATATTCGATTATGAGTTTGAAGAGGGAAAAGCATATTTAGATGAAGTTATTTTTAAGGTCGAGCCAGATTAAGGTTAACAAATTGCCGATTTTTTAATTGATTAGGCTGAAACTATTTGTCATTCCTATCTCCTTTTCTTTATGTTTTTTACATATTCAATGTTGTCAACAACTAACATTCATTTTAATTGTGAATTTTCAGTTACACACCTTTATGAAGTTATAAACTGATGGATGAAAGAAAATAAAGTGTTTTCATTAATATAGTTGTTATGATAAAGAGTATTGATACTCTCCATACTTCCTAGAAAAATATGCTCGAAAAAAAATTTATCCTCCAATGTTACTTCTCGAACAAACTCAACTTTCCATCGTTTATAACAAATATTTCTAACCACAAATATTTTTTACTAATATAATAAATTCATTTTGACTAAATAGTATTTAATCGTTCACCCCTTTTTATTTAAGCAGAAAATTTTAATCCACATATCCCCTCAACTTACTAATTATTGCTATTTCGTGAACCTTTCGTGAATAACTTTTGAATAACTTATAAACCTTTTGTGAAATCTAATTCACAAATAATGTTTTTACTATACTAATGATTAAAATAGAGTTATATTGTTGAACGGACGAAAAACAAGTAATGTTCTTTCAACAAATAAGGGAAGGTGAAAATCTAGATGAAAAAAAAATGGGCATTTTTAACGTCCATGATGGCACTTGTTCTTTTACTTTCTGGCTGTGAGCCTCTATTAGTATTAGACCCAAAAGGACCACAAGCTGAAAGACAAGCAAGTGACATTATGTTATCCATTGGCATTATGGCAGTTATTGTAGTCGTAGTCATGGCAATTTTAGCCTATGTATTAATTAAGTATCGAGCTTCAAATCAAAGTGATGACTACGAACCACCTCATATTGAGGGAAATCATATTGTAGAAGCAATTTGTGTAGGTGTTCCTGTATTAATTGTTGCTTACCTATCATTTGTATCTGTAAAAAGTAACTATATTGTTGAATCTGCCCCAGTAGGGTATGAAGATCAAGAACCGTTAGTAGTATACGCTTCTTCATCAGATTGGAAGTGGCATTTTAGCTATCCTGAAGAAGGTATCGAAACAGTGAACTACTTGTATATTCCAACTGATCGTCCACTTGAATTTAAACTATACTCATATGGACCAATCACAAGTTTCTGGATTCCACAACTTGGTGGACAAAAGTACGCTATGGCGGACATGGTAACTACTTTACATTTAGCAGCTGATGAGCCGGGTGAATATATGGGTCGAAATGCTAACTTTAGCGGTAAAGGTTTTGCAGAAAACACATTCAATGTAACAGCAATGTCACAAGCTGATTTTGATGAATGGGTTGAAGAAGTTCACGAAACTGCAGAACCAATTACAGAAAACGAATTTGAAAAATTATTAGAACCAGGTCATCTTGGACAAATGACATTCACTGGTACACATCTAGAATTTAGTCCTGCTCCAGAACACGAGCACCATGCAGAATCTGATACAGAAGTAGATTCTGAATCAGAAACACATGATCATTCACAACATGAAGGTCATGCAGAACATACTGACCACAGTAGTCATTAAATCTAAAAGAAATAAACTAGTTTAATAAACTAGCTTTTACTCTTGAAAGGAGAAAAAAGGATGGAATTCTTTCAACGATTTGCCATACCTCATCCAAGTCCAGCTATTTATGCCTCAATGGTTGCTATTGCGCTAGTTAGTATCGCAATTGTTGTTGGCTTAACATACTTCAAAAAATGGGGCTATTTATGGCATGAATGGTTTACAACTGTCGACCATAAAAAAATCGGGATTATGTACTTAATCTCTGCCCTACTTATGCTTTTCCGTGGTGGCGCAGACGCAATTATGATGCGTGCACAGCTTGCTACGCCGGAAGCTAAATTATTAGATGCACAACACTATAATGAAATCTTTACAACACACGGGGTTGTTATGATCCTGTTCATGGCAATGCCATTTATCTTTGCTTTCATGAACTTAATTGTTCCTTTACAAATCGGGGCGCGTGACGTAGCATTCCCACGCCTAAACGCACTAAGCTTTTGGCTATTCTTTGCCGGAGCTATGCTATTTAACATTTCATTCGTAATTGGTGGTTCTCCTGATGCAGGTTGGACATCGTATTTCCCACTTGCAGGGAATGATTTCAGCACATCAGTCGGAACGAACTACTACATGTTAGCTATTCAAATTTCAGGTATCGGTTCATTAATGACAGGTATTAACTTCTGTACGACTATTTTAAAAATGCGTGCACCTGGTATGACATTAATGAAAATGCCAATGTTTACTTGGTCAGCTTTCATTGCGAACATTATTGTTGTATTTGCGTTCCCAGTATTAACTGTTGCCCTATTAATGGGTACAGCTGACAGATTATTTGGTGCAAATTTCTTTACTACTGCTAACGGCGGTATGGATATGCTTTGGGCAAACTTCTTCTGGGTTTGGGGACATCCAGAGGTATACATTTTAATCTTGCCTGCATTCGGTCTTTACAGTGAAATTATCTCAACATTCTCAGGCCGTAACCTTTATGGTTATAAATCCATGGTTTGGTCGATGGTGCTTATTTCCCTACTATCATTCTTAGTATGGACACACCACTTCTTTACAATGGGTCAAGGTGCCCTTACAAACAGTATCTTCTCTATTACAACAATGGCGATTGCTGTTCCAACAGGGGTTAAAATCTTTAACTGGTTATTTACAATGTGGAAAGGGAAAATCCGCTTTACTGTTCCTATGCTTTACTCAATCGGCTTCATCCCACTCTTCACAATTGGTGGGGTTACTGGGGTAATGCTTGCGATGTCAGCAGCTGACTACCAATACCATAATACAATGTTCTTGGTAGCTCACTTCCACAACACAATTATTCCTGGTGTCGTATTTGCGATGCTAGCTGGTTTAACTTATTATTGGCCAAAATTCTTTGGTTTTATATTAAATGAAAAAATTGGTAAATTAACTTTCTGGTTACTTACTGTAGGTTTTGTACTTGCCTTCTTCCCAATGTATATCACTGGTTTAGACGGTCAAGCACGTCGTATGTACACTTATTCTGAAGCAACTGGATTTGGACCATTAAACATGGTGTCGTTTGTCGGTGCAGCATTAATGGCCATTGGTTTTGTTACAATCGTCTATAACATTTACTATAGTTTCAAAAATTCACCAAGAAATATTGGTAGTGACCCTTGGGATGCTCGCTCATTAGAATGGGCTACTCATACACCAGTACCAGAATACAATTTTGCTAGAGTTCCACAAATTAGCTCAAGCCAAACTTTCTGGGATTCAAAGAAAAATGGTCATGCATTATTTAAAGGTGAAATTGAAGACATCCATATGCCAAATAAGAGCGGAGTACCGTTCGTAATGGGTATTATTTTCTTCATCGTAGGATTCTCATTTGTCTTTGCGTTATGGGTTCCAGCAGTAATCGCTTTAATCGGCGTTTTCGTATGTATGACTCTTCGTTCGTTCGAACAAGATCACGGATACCATATTCATGTGAAAGAAATTAAAGAAACAGAAGCAAAATATGGGGAGGTGCTAAACAGTGAAGATCGACCACGCACAACCACTCGAGTATAGTACTGATCAAAATCAGTTAAATATTTTAGGTTTTTGGATTTTCCTTGGGGCCGAAATTATGCTGTTTGCAACACTTTTTACAGCATATTTCACGCTATCACACCGTACAGGTAGTGGACCAACTCCAGCGGAAATTTTTGAAATCACGCCTGTTCTTATTGAAACATTCGTGCTTTTAACAAGTAGTTTTACAATTGGTCTAGGGATTCATGCAATGAGACTTGGTCGTAAAAATGCGATGGTTTCTTTCTTTGCGATTACCCTTCTTCTTGGGTTAGTTTTCCTTGGAGTAGAGGTTTTTGAATTCATGCACTACTACCATGTTGGTGCAACTTATCAAACAAGTGCCTTTACAGCTGCCCTAATGACAACATTAGGAACACACGGTGGCCACGTTACACTAGGTTTATTCTGGGGAACATTTATTATCATCCAGGTAATTAAACGTGGGTTAACGCCACAAACAGCGAATAAAGCATTTATCTTCTCTCTTTACTGGCATTTCTTAGATGTAGTTTGGATCTTTATCTTTAGCTTCATCTATCTGAAAGGAATGATGTAATATGAAAGAATTATTTCCTGCTAAACAGGTGATGGGCTTTGTCTTTTCATTAATTCTAACTGTTATTGCCCTGTTAGTTTACTACACAGATATGTCATTCGCAGTCGGTATGACAATCTTGTTAGTTACCGCTTTTATACAAGCATTTTTACAGCTTGTTGTATTCATGCATGCCGGTGAATCAAAAGAAGGTACAGCGATATATACAAATATCCTTTACGGTGTCATTATCGCAGTTGTAACTGTATTCGGTTCATTATTGATACTGATTTGGGATATGTAGTAACAAAAAAGCTTGAGAGTAACCTCTCAAGCTTTTTCTTTTTATTAAAAGTTGTTTAAATTATTACTGGAATTCACTAAATTTTTGTCGGTTAAGCGTATAAAGAGACCAAAGATGAATAGGCACCCCGCAGCTTTAATTATTTCAACTCCATACCACATGGAAACGTTTACAAAAAAGCTTGAAGTGAAAAGAATGATACCTAAAATACAAAGCACTATAGAAATGTTTGTAAAAAACTTGAACATCTTAACCCCTCCCCAAAATCGAACTATTTGTCTTTATTATAGAGTATGAAAAAAGTTCACACAATAGACAAATTCTATTTTTTCTCATTTTTCTTCGAATATTACATTTTTTTCTACATTTTTCAAAAAACTAATTGATTCCATTTTAAGACCCCCAATAATTAAACAAAGTAGTTATTGACAAAAAATACGGAGAAAAAGCATTTTAGCTTCTACTCCGCATTTATATAAACCTTACAATAGAAATCAAAAACCAGCTCTATGACAATACTTTATTAAAACTAATTTCGTTAATTCGATTATTTAGTGCATGTACTACAACCGATGCATTTCCTAAATAATCGCAAAGAACATATTTGGTATTATTTTTTTGTGAGTATTCTTTAACAGTTTTTCTTATTCCGTTTATTAATAAGCCCGTAAATAAAAAATAAGGAACTATAAATATACGGTCTATTTCTGAATCGTTAAGTTCCGCGATTAGTTCTCTGAAATAAGGTTTACACCCTGTCAAAAAACAAATATGAACAGGGTGATTTATTTTTTGTTCTAATAGCTTTCCAATGAGTGATAAATCCCTTTTCACATCTAAATCAGAAGAACCTCTCCCTACCAGCAGTATTTTAGAATTTGCAGTAATCGGTTGATATGTTTGCTGAATTCTTTCATATAAAAGATTTGTTAATTCATTGTTTACCCCAATTGGTTTACCTAATTGCAACTTTACTTGCGGATAGTATTGCATTGCTTTTTCTAACTCTAACGGAATATCGATCTTTGCATGAGCAGCTGTTAATAGTAGAACTGGGATTGCACGAATTTGTGTTGCTCCAAGAGCCACACATTTCTCAAGTGCTTGAGCTATTGTTGGTTGTGATAGTTCTAAAAAACAATATTGCTGAATTGGTTCATTTCTTAAGCTTTTACAACTTTCAACAAATTCAATCGCCTGAGAAACCGCACTTTTAATGCGGCTGCCATGGCAAATATAAAGTACCGCCTCCATTACATTCCACCTGCTGCAAGTAAATCTTTGTCTTGTTCAAACCACTTTAACTGTTCCCTTAGACGAACTACCTCTCCGATGATAATTATACTCGGGTTTTTCACTTGTTCATGTTCGGCCGCTTCATAAATTGTCTCTAAAGTAGCAGTAATAGTACGTTGATTTATTGTCGTTCCATAATGAATAAGAGCGACAGGTGTGTTTTTACTTTTTCCAGAAGTGATTAGTTGTTGTGTAATATATTTCAAATTTTTTATTCCCATATAGATTACTAATGTATCTATACCTTTAGCTAAAGACTCCCAATCCGTATTATCCTCTAACCCTTCCTTTCGGTGTCCAGTAATCATAGCAAAGGATGAACTATAATCTCGATGGGTAATAGGGATTCCTGCATAAGCCGGAGCCGCAATGCCAGAAGTGATTCCCGGTACTAATTCAAAAGGAACTCCGGCCTCCTGGCATGCAGCAGCTTCTTCTCCACCGCGTCCGAAAATAAATGGATCTCCACCTTTTAAGCGAGTAACAATTTTACCTTGCTTTGCGTACTTAACTAACTCAAGATTAATCGTATTTTGCTGCATCGTATGACAGTTCGGCAGCTTCCCACATGAAATTAATTCGGCTCCTGGTTTTGCATATTTCAACAGTTCCTTATTAACTAAGCGATCATATAAAAGAATATCTGCTTGCTCAATACATTTTAGCCCTTTCATCGTAATGAGATCTATATCTCCAGGACCAGCACCAACAATATAAACGATTCCCATACTAGACACCCTCCACTTCGCTTATATTATTTTTATGCTTTAGTTTTGCAAGCTCTAGTTGGTTCTTTGGTAATGTTTGATACGTTGAATATAGTGCTAAACCTGTAAAAATAAGTCCCCCAACAATATTTCCAAATAGCACCGGAATCTGATTCCATATCCACCAGTCAAAAACATTAACATTAGCACCAAGCAGCATGCCTGCTGGAATCACAAACATATTCACTACAGCATGTTCAAATCCTTGAGCAAAAAAGATTAAAATCGGCAGCCACATGGCAGCAATTTTTCCAATAGTCGATTGTGAAGTCATCGCCATAACTGCACCAAGTGTCACCATCCAATTACATAGGATTGCTTTTATAAAAACAACGATAAACCCTGAAGCACCTAGCGCTTGGTAATGAAGCGTTTTAGCTTCAGCTACAGCAATGATCTTTTGGGCTACAACACTGTCTGTAGTAGCGCCAAAATTAGTAATTGAAATAACAAATAATATTGAGTAAATAAAACCTCCGATTAAATGGCCAACAATAACCCAAAACCAATTACTAAACATTTCTTTTACCGTTGCTTTTTTCTCTAGTACAGCAAGTGGTATTAATGCAAAATTTCCTGTAACTAGTTCAAGTCCTAATAAAATAATAATGACAAAGGCAGTTGGAAACAGAAGCGCCCCCACTATCCCCAGTTTTGTTTGCATTTCAGCTGTAAATGCTAATGTGGTTCCAAACCCTAATAATGCACCAGATAAAATTCCCCGAATTACCATATCTTTAACAGGTAATTTCGCCTTGTCAATTCCAGCCTGAATCATATTTTCTATTACTTGCTTTGGTTTTACATATGACATATGTGCATCCTCCTAAACGGGTTCATTTAAATATTCGGGATTATCTTCCTGTTCTGTTTAAGGAAGAAGTAAGTAAACATCATCGCCATCAACTTCGACTTCAAAGGTTTTTACACATCCATGATCCGGTTCTTGTACTTTTCCTGTTGTAATATCAATTTTCCAATCATGCATTGGACAGAAGACATGCTGACCACTAATTAAACCTTCTACTAGTACACCGCCTCTATGCGGACAGCGGTTTTCAATCGCATAAAACTCACCGTTTTTTAAACGAAATAATGCGATTTCTAATTCACCAATTCTAACTGTCTTTCCAAAATCCTTTGCAATATCCTCAACTTTAACTAGCTTTACACGTTCTGCAACTTGTTTCATCGCTTTCCCTCCAATTTGTTATTGTTGTACTGTTACTCTTTCAAACAGTTCATTTTTTAACTTTTCACTTCGAATAATCTTTTTCCATGGATCTTCCTGAACTGATAAAGCCAGTTCCAAACGCTCATTTAATTCTTTTCGTTGTTTTTGGTCCTCAATAATTGCTTTAATATTTTCTAAGCCCATGCGCTCTAACCATTTTGAAGTTCGTTCTAAATAAATGCCTGTTTCACGATAATATTGGAAGTATGCTGATGCATATTCAATGACTTCTTCAGCTGATTTTACTTTGCCAAGTAAGTCCGCAGCACGAAGATGTGTACCACCATTTCCGCCAACATACATTTCAAAGCCACCTTCAACACCAACAACACCAAAGTCTTTAATCCCAGATTCAGCACAATTACGCGGACAGGCTGAAACTGCCATTTTGAATTTGTGAGGAGAACCAACACGTTCTAAACGCTTCTCCAAAGCAATTCCTAAACTCATAGAATCTTGTGTACCAAAGCGGCAGAACGTTTCACCAACACATGTTTTTACAGTACGAAGTGTTTTTCCATAAGCGTACCCAGAAGGCATATCAAGTTCTTCCCAAACTTTTGGTAAATCGTCTTTTTCTATTCCGAAAATATCAATCCGTTGACCTCCTGTAATTTTAAGTAGTTTCGCATTATACTTATCAGCAACGTCTGCAATTTTTCGTAATTGATCTGAACTTGTAACACCGCCATACATACGTGGTACTACTCCGAACGATCCGTCTTTTTGTATATTTGCATGCAAACGCTCATTTACATATCGCGACTCATTTTCATCTTCATATTCCAACGGATGAATCATTCCTAAATAATAATTCAGTGCGGGACGGCATTTTGAGCAGCCATCACTCGTTTTCCATCCTAATACGTTCATTACTTCTCGAGTGTGCATTAACTTTTTCTCTCGAATCTCTTCAACTACTTCGTCACGAGATAAAGTCGTACAGCCGCATAACGTCTCTTTATGTGCGCTAGCATCAAAGTTGTCGCCGAGTGTTATTTCAAGTAGTTCTGAAATCATTGATTTACAACCGCCACATGATCTACAAGCACTTGTGCATGCTTTAATGCTTTCTACCGATGTACAACCTTGTTCGTGGATTGCTTGAACGATTTTACCTTTGGATACTCCATTACAACCACAAATGATTTCATCTGAAGCCATTGAAGAAACAATACTTTCACCCGTTTCTCCACTAACTGGCTGAAGCAAGCTCACCTTTACTGTATCCGAAATATCTGCTCGTTTTTTAATCATTGAAAACAGACGATTTCCTTCTCTACTATCACCAAACAACACAGCCCCAACCAATTTCTTTTCGTAGAATACCATTTTCTTATAAATACCATCTTGTTCATCAAATACACGTAGAGCTTTTTTGTTCCCATCTTCTATAAATTCACCTGCAGAGAAAACTTCAACACCCGACACTTTTAATTGAGTAGATACTATAGACCCTTTATACGGTTCGGTTTCGAGTCCACAAATATCTTTAGCAAGCACTTTTGCTTGTTCAAAAAGGGGAGCAACTAAACCATAAGCAATTCCTTGATGTTCCGCACACTCGCCAACTGCATAAATATTAGGTTCGCTCGTTTGTAAAAAATCATTTACAATAATTCCTCGATTTGCAGCTAGACCGGTATTTTTTGCTAGCTCGATATTAGGTAATATACCGACCGACATAACGACTAAATCACAATCCAACTCATCGCCATCTGAGAATTTTAACCGTTTAACTCGTTCATCACCAAGTATTTCAGTTGTATTTTTTTGAAGTAAAAATTTCATCCCTTGATTTTCTAATTCTGCTTTTAATAAAGCTGCTGCCGTTTCATCTAGCTGTCGATCCATTAAACTGCTCCCTAAATGCACAACCGTAACATCCATTCCTAAATTCAATAACCCTCTTGCAGCTTCCAATCCTAACAAACCACCACCAATTACCGCTGCTTTATGATAAAGTTTGGAAGCTGCAAGCATTTCATCTGTATCCTTTATGTCGCGAAATGTTGTAACGCCTTCTTTGTCAGTCCCTGGGATTGGCAAAATGAAAGGCCTTGATCCTGTTGCTAAAATTAGTTTGTCGTATGAGATCAATGTCCCAGTATTTGTAACTACTACTCGCTTCTCTATATCAATTTGAACCGCTTTTTCATTTGTATATAATTGAATATTATTGTCTTTGTACCAAGACCAGTCGTTTAACGTTATATCTTCTACCGTAGTATCACCCTGTAGTACTTTTGATAATAAAATTCGATTGTAATTTGGATATGGCTCTTCTCCAATAATCGTAATATCAAACAAATCTTTTGAGATTTCTAGCACTTCTTCTATCGTTTTTACTCCTGCCATTCCATTGCCTACAAGAACTAATCGCTTTTTACTCATCGTAATCCCCCTCTAATTTAAATTGACTGAAAATTCAAAACTCCATATGTCAGATAATATCACATAAGATGTATTTGTAAAGCATCTTTTTTCGTCTTTTTAAAGTAAACGGTTTCACTTTAGTCGTTTTTTCAAACTTTTCGCAATTTTTAATGTTATTTATGTTATTTTTTCTAACATAAAACATCTTTTATCTTCATTTCTGTTAAAATAGAGGTAACAATTATTAAGGAGGAGCTCAAATGGGTGGATTAGATAATAAATGCATTGCATTATTAGGAACAAGAAAAATCGAGGAACAAGTAAATATCATCCGACAGCTTGGGGGAACTGCCGTACATCGTCCTGCCCAAGGTACAGTTTTCTTCGATTCTAGCTTTATCGGAACTGAAATTAAGGAGATGATTAACGGGAGTTTTCAATGGATAATTTTTACAACTGGTATTGGAATAGAAAAATTATTTGAGATTGCAAACGAAATGGACTATGAACAGGATCTGCAATTAGCACTTTCTAATATGAACATAGCAGTACGAGGCTATAAAGCGATGAATTCCTTGAAAAGTAGAGGATTAACACCTATAGTACGGGATGATGATGGGAGTATTGCTGGACTAATTCGAGCATTTGCCGGGCATAATTTGAAAAATCAATCCGTTGCGGTCCAATTATATGGAGCTCCTTCAGTTGAATTAATCAATTGGCTCAAGGTGCAAGAAGCAAATTACCAAGAAATTATTCCATATCAACATATCTCACCCGACAAAGATGTTTTAGAACAACTATTGAATGAAGTGATTAACAAAAAACTAGATGCAGTAAGTTTTACAAGTATTCAACAAGTTCAGTTTTTATTCAAATATGCAAAACAACGCAATTTAAAATATGAACTACTAAGCGCATTTGAAAATAATGTAATTGCACTCCCAATAGGGAAAGTAACAGGTAATGCATTGAAAGAGCAAGGAGTCAATAGAATGCTAGTTCCCCAGGATGAAAGAATTGGCAGTGCGCTGATGACTTTAAACAAATATTATAAGGAATCAAATGTAAGAGTAAATTGATTACCACCTCTTTTATATAAAGTTTGAAAGATAATCGAGTAGGAGGGAGTGATTAACTCCCGACCTCTCACACCACCGTACGTACGGTTCCGTATACGGCGGTTCAATTAAGATGAATAACGCAAAGTTTCGTAACGAACTTTCAGACTTTT
>NZ_RXNR01000068.1 GCF_003966145.1 Lysinibacillus telephonicus | reverse complement strand
ATATAAATTATTATAACAATATCCGTATTCAAACGAAACTAAACAGCCAATCGCCGGTAAAATACCGTCAACTAACTGTAAAGTAGGGTGTTTTCTTATTGTCTCAAAAATGATGGTCAGTACCGTCTATTTTAGCTTTTTTATTGACCTACTTTAGATTACATGTTATATTATTTTTTGTCGAAACGGAGGAATACCCAAGTCCGGCTGAAGGGATCGGTCTTGAAAACCGACAGGCGGGTTAAACCGCGCGGGGGTTCGAATCCCTCTTCCTCCGCCATTTTTATTTTAATACATTTAACGCACTCGTTACGTTTATTCTGTAACGTTTTTTTATTTTTAAAAGCTTATTATACAATGCTGAAGGTACTTTAAACAATACTAGTTAAAGCGCGTTTTATTTTCCCTAATAATTCTTATTAGAGATTATAGGTCATAAATAAAAAAATTGAAAAAGTAAATCTACAAATTCAATTAATTCATTAGGAAACTGATAAATATTTTTAAAGCCGCGAAATGTTTTCGCGGCTCTTCTTTTATTTAGCCAATACCTTTGCTAAGTAGGCTCGAATAGATTCTTCTCCGTTTGCAAGTGCTTCTTTTTCTCGTGCTTCATCTTTTGTTAATTTTGCCTCAGCAGCTTCAGCTATTTGCTCAGCTTCCTCCTGCTGTACGACAACGACTCCATCTATATCACCAATAATAAAATCTCCTGGGTGAACTGTTACACCGCCAACTGAAATCGGTACACCTACAACACCGCCACCATGTTTATGTCCTGCAGCAACTGTTGTGCCTAATGAAAACACTGGGTAATCAAGCTTTCGAATTGCTGCAATATCACGAATTACTCCATCTACAACAAAGCCTTGTACACCTAATCCCTTAGCAAGAGAAATAACAAAATCCCCCGCTACCGCTCTGTTTTTATTACCTTTTGCATCAATGACTAATATATCACCTTTTTGCGCTTTACTTATCGCTTCTAGCACTGCACCGTTTTCCCCATCAGGCAATCGAACCGTAACAGCTCGTCCAGCAACTTTAAAATGATCTGAGAGAGGTTTTATACTTGAATCAATATTTGTATGTCCACCTGTTGCATCAGATATTGCTGTTGTTGGTAAAGCAAAAAAACGTTCTTGAATTGTTGCCATATTCACACCCCTTAATTCTTAATATTGTAATAATTTAGATAATATATGAATAATAAAATAAGTTAAATAGGTTTTTATTATTTGATTTATAATTCTCGATTTTCAAGCTTTTATATTACGATTAAAAATAAATGAAATGGTTACAATGTCGTTATAGAAAAGGCTCTTCTACAAAAAAATTATTTTACATTAAAGATGAGGAGTGACATTGATGAAATTCAATCGACTAATTACACAGTACCAGAAAGAAAATGGTGAAATAGGATATAAAATGGCAACATATGATATCGAAGTTATTGCGAAATCAACAGGCGGGCTCGCCCCAACTATTCTTTATTTCCATGATAATCAAGATGTTACAGATGATGTTCGCGCCATTCGGTTTGGGTTAGAATCGCCATATTCCTATATAGAAGATTATGATAAATTTCAAAAAATGCTATATAAAAAAGAACAGCGAGCGGTAAATGATTTGTATGATACAATCAGCATTCGACCTAAAAATATGTCTACTACAAAACAAATATTATGGAGCTTCGGAGTATTGCTTTTAATGACGATTCCATTACTAGTAGCTATTATTTTAAATTAAATTTATTTATACCCCTGTATAGATTTATTTCTCACCTGACAGGGGTATTAACCATTAATGCTTTTTCATTTTATATTTACATTTATAACTCCAGCTATTATTTGAATAAATCAGGATACATTTCCTTCGCTAAGATTTCCATCCCCTCAATCATGTTGTATCCATATCCAAACATATAGTTGTAATCTACTGCATAAATTTGTTTGTTTTTGATTGCCTTCATACTAGATAGCTTTGGATTAGAATAAAGGGCTTCTTTTAACTCTTCTGCACTTAAATTATCGTGCGAAGTCCAATCCGGAATGATTAAGACATCTGGATCAGCCTGAATAAGCATTTCAATGTTTACCTCTCCCGTTGCATCCTTAAATATATTATCTAGCTTCACCATATTAAACACATCATTAAAGAATGTTTCATCTTGGGCTGCGTAAACATTTATTTCATTTGGATCACTTATATGTAAATAAGCAAATGTTCTTTCCTCTTTAATACTTGATAACTTAGTAGTAATAGCTTCTTGTCGTCCCTTCAATTCTTCAATAAATTTTTCTGCTTGATCTTGTACATTAAAGATTTCCCCTAAATTTTCGATATCTTTATAGACAGAATCGTATGTTCCCCCAGGTACAGAAGATTCAAGGACATATGTTTTAACTCCCATTTCATTCAGCGAGTCTACTGTCCCGACTCCCCAATCTTCATTCTCAAACAATCCCCCTCTACCGAAAACTAGATCCGGGTTAGTTCCTAATGTTACTTCTTTTCCAACATAGCCATCACTTAAGATATTTAATTTTGCATATTCTTTTTCTACTGTTTTGTCCGGTGCCCCAAAGTCTGCAGCAACCCCAACAATTTTATCTCCTAAACCTAAACGCAATAATAATTCTGCTGCTGGTCTAGTATTTGCCATAATTCTCTCTGGTGCTTTTTCGAACACCTGATCTTTTTCTTCCCATGTAGTGCTGCCTTCAGCTTTTGTATAATTTTGAATCGTTAGCGGATAATGTTCTTTCGATTTTGAAGCTTCTGTTGAACTCGTATTACTTGTGCTTCCACACGCGGTAAGAATTAAGATTGCTGCTATACTGAAGCCAAACAATAATTTTCTTTTCAATTTCTTTTCCTCCTTATTAAAGTCCAAAGGCAAAGCCTAAATTCTTCGTTACTGGATTGATATATGTTTGACATTTAATTTGATACAATGCTTCAATCGTTTCCGACGTAAGCACCTCGTTGGGTGTACCATGGGCATACACTTCTCCATTTTTAATTGCATAAATATAGTCACAGTAATGTGCGGCCATTTCTAAATCATGTAGAGCTGCCAATACTCCAATATTTAAGCTCTTCACACAAGATAAAATTTCAATTTGATAACGAATATCCAAGTGATTAGTCGGTTCATCCAAAATCATAAATTTAGGCTGTTGTGCAATGGTCCTTGCTAAAATTACTCTTTGCTTCTCACCGCCAGATAACGATAGGAAACTACGATTTTTATAATCAATTAAATTAGTTCTTACTAAAGCTTCCTCCACAATTTGAAAATCCTCCTGGTTATCTGACTCCAACATTTTTTTATGAGGGGTTCTTCCTAACATGACCATTTGCTGTACAGTCAAGTCAAAATTCATTTCATTGAATTGACCTACGACTCCTAAACGCTGTGAAACTTTTTTTTCAGAAGTTTTCAACACATCAACCTCATCTAAAAAGACGCTGCCCTTATGAGGAGTTAAGCTTTTATAAATACTTTTCAACAAAGTTGACTTTCCACACCCATTTGGTCCTATTAAACCTACAAATTGTTGTTTTTTTACGTGAATGGACATGTTTTTTATAATTTCTTTTTTTCCAATCCTGATTTCCATTTCTTTTGCAACAAGTTCCATTTTTACCCTCCAAAGTTGTAGCCTTTTTTAACTATCATGTAGATAAATAAAGGTGAGCCAATTACAGATGTAATAATCCCAATAGGCAATTCTACATTATGTATTAATATCCTAGACAAAATATCAGCCCAAATTAAAAATAGACCTCCTAGAAGAAGTGCTCCTGGCACTAATCGTTTATGATCAGCCCCAAAAATGCCTCTTGAAATATGTGGGATTATAAGACCAACAAAGCCAATCATCCCCGCGTAGGCAACCATTGTACCTGTAATAAGGGCTGTAATAACCATATAAAGTTTACGAAAAGCACTTAAGTTAATACCAAGCGTAATCGCGGATTCATCCCCTAGCAGCATCGTGTTCAATACTCGATGTTGAAATAGAAACATGCCGCATCCAAGGAGAACAATAACCGCCATAATAGGCGTTCGATCCCAGCTTGATGATGCTAAGCTTCCCATTGACCAGAAAGTAACGCTTTTTATTCCCTCAGCATTATTGGCAAAAAAGATAATCAGACTCGAGAAAGAACTGCATAATGCTCCAAGTACAACCCCCGATAAAACGAGCTTCACTGATGTTGCCTTGCCGCCTATGCTAGATAAAACTAGAACTGCAATCGAAGCGAAAATGGCACCAACAAATGCTCCGAATGCTACTCCAAACTGAGATAAAAATGCCCCACTTCCAAACCCAACTAAGATAGCAAATGTGGCTCCTAAAGAAGCCCCTGACGAAATACCAAGAATATATGGATCAGCGAGTGGATTTTGTACAACTGCTTGCATAACAGTTCCACAGAGTGAAAGCCCCATCCCTATTAAAAGTGCATAAATAACCCTAGGCATCCTTACTTGTAAAATAATATTAAGATAGGATTCGCTTTCTACTTGATCGAGCGACCCCAATCTACCATTTGTTAAGGAATGCAATAATATATCCATAGTTTGCTTAAAGGGAATATTCACTTGTCCGATTGATACGGAATAAACTGCTGATAAAATAATGGCACCTATTAATAGAAAGATAACAACATAGTAGATGTTACCCGTTCTCCCAATTTCTTTACTTTTCAAGAACACGCCCCCAATTTACAAACCGGATTAACTAATTGATAATAATTATCATTATCAATGATTTTAGAATATGATCTAAAAAAATACAATAACAATTTTGGAAATAGTATAAATATTTGTAATTAATGTATCAGTCCGGTATTTGCTCAACTTGGTCTTGAGTTCATTCACTTCAAAAATATAAATATAGACTTTTTTCTTTAATCCCATAAGGCAATTAAAGGTACATATAAAAAAGGATGAAACCATTTTGATTTCATCCTTTGTTCTTAATATTTAGTTCATTATTCTATCGTTACTATTCCTCTACTTTACCTTCTACAACTACATCATCCGCAACAATGTTTTCGCCAAATGCTGGTTTTAAAGTTTCATCGTAGGCTTTATGGAAGAATTGTTCCTTACCTAAAGCTTCAAGTTCAGTATTTAGCCATTCAAGTAATTCTGTATTCCCTTTTTTTACAGCAGGTGCAATGTAATCCTGTTCTCCTAGTGTTGGCAATGCAACTGAGAAACCTGGGTTTTCATTAGCCCAACCAAATAATAATGCATTATCTTGAGCCATTGCATCGCCGCGTCCATCTTTTAATGCTTCAAAAGCTTCTGTAATTTGATCATATTTTACAAGTTCAATATCTGGGTGGTTCTTCATAAAATAAGTTTCTGCAGTTGTACCTTTTGGAACTATTAACTTCTTCCCTTTTAATTGTTCTACCGATTCAATTGGCGCTGAATTTGGCGAAACAACGCCAACTGCTACCTTCATGTACGGATTTGCAAAATCAACTTGCTCTTGACGTTCTGGTGTTACAGTAAAATTCGCTAACACAATATCAACTTTATCTGATTTTAATAAATCTACACGTGCTTGAGGTTCTGTTATAACATACTCTATTTTTGACTCATCGCCTAATAAATCCTTTGCAAGACGCTTAGCAAGTACAATATCATACCCTTGATTTTCACCGTTTGAATCAACATAACCAAATGGTGGTTTATCGCTAAATACAGCAACGCGCAATGTACCTCGTTCTTTAATTTCATCAATTGATGAAGTCGTATCTGATTGTGAATCACCGGAATTTGATTCGCTGCTTCCGCAAGCTGCCAAAGCTAGAGTTAAAACAGCTAGAAATAATAATAATAAATAATTTTTCTTCATACTTTTCTCTCCTAAAATTGTAATATATTTAGAAACTGCTGTGCACGTTCAGTTTGTGGATTTGAAAAGAATTGCTGTGCAGGGGCTTTCTCATGTATGCTTCCTTTATCCATAAATATAACTTCATCAGCCACCAATTTAGCGAAGTTCATTTCATGCGTTACAATAAGCATCGTCATGCCTTGATCTGCTAATTGAGCAATTACATCCAATACTTCTCGAACCATCTCTGGGTCTAGTGAGGCTGTTACTTCGTCAAACAGCATAATGTCTGGATTGATGCACAAGGCTCTGACAATAGCAATACGTTGCTTTTGCCCACCAGATAGCTGTCTAGGATAATCATTTGCTCTATCAGCTAAACCGACACGTGCAAGTAATTCTTTTGCTTGTGCTTCAACTTCTTCACGCTGACGTTTTTGCACTTTCAACGGAGATAATAAAATATTCTCCATTACGGTTAAGTTAGGGAATAAATCGTAACTTTGAAAAACCATTCCGATTTTTTGACGTACATCCCGCCATTTAGTGGTTTTACTAATAAGACTTTTGTTTTCTAATAAAATATCTCCACCCTGCACTTCTTCCAAGCCGTTAAGACAACGCAGGAACGTACTTTTTCCACAGCCAGAGGGTCCTAATATTGCAATAACCTTTCCCTTTTCAACCTGTAAATCAACACCATTTAAAACGACTTTATCGCCGTATTTTTTCACGAGACCCTTTACTTGTAAAATAGGAACCTGTTCAGCCATTTTACTTACAACTCCTTAAGTTGCCCATTTTTGCTCCAGCTTTCTTGAAAAACGGGATAATGGGAAACAAATGCAAAAATATAAGAAAAAGATAAAACCATATATCCAAAATGAAACGGTTGGATGCTCTAAATTATTTACATTAATAATTTGCTGACCTACTTTAATAACTTCCACGAACCCAATCATTGTTAAAAGAGCAGTCGTTTTGATCATTCGTGTTATTAAATTAATCATAGGTGGTATGGAACGCTTCGTTGCTTGCGGGATGAGCACGTAGCGATACATTTGAACTACACCGAGCCCAAGCGCCTTGCTTGATTCTACTTGATGCTTTGGCAGTGAAATAATTGCACCACGTACAATATCGCTAATTTCCGCTGCCCCCCATAAGCTAAATACAATAAGTGCAACTAATTCTGAACTTAATTCCAGGCCAAAATTTGCTGGAACAATATAATAAATAACAAATAACCAAACTAGAATTGGGATGATTCGGAACAATTCTAGATAAATTCTAAATGGAATTTGAACTAGCTTATTTTTTGATGTTCTAATAATTCCAATAATGATTCCCATAACGATTGAAATAACAACTGCTATGAGCGCGACACGTAAAGTTTCGAAAAGTCCTTCTAATAATCGAAGGAAATTTGTACCCTCAAACAGGACACTAATTCCCGAATTCAGCATGTCTAACTCTCCTTTCTAGCCAAGTTAAGAACAATGTTAAAGGGAGTAAAATGATTAAGTAACCAATAACAAGCATTAATAACGCTTCATTCGTTTTATAATAGATCCCCATTAGGTTTTTCGTTGTGTTTGTAAGCTCTAAAATTGCAATACCACTAAAAACAGAAGTTTCTTTTATAAGAAAGATACAGTTTGCACCAAATCCAGGAACACTATAGGAAAATGCTTGTGGGATAATGACATAGCGCATTAATTGTAGATTGCTAAGACCAATTGCTTTCCCTGTTTCTATTTGGGATTTGGAAACAGCCTCCATTCCAGCCCGGAAAACTTCAGCCATATAACTCCCACCTAGAAACGTAAGCCCGATAATCCCACAAAGCTCACCACTTAAAGTGATCCCGATTTTCGGCAAGCCATAGTATAAAAAGAATAATTGTATTAATAGCGGTGTGTTGCGAGCAACTTCTAAATACACCTGTACAATTTGATTAAGAACCTTAACCTTGAAATACTGAATAACACTACAAATCATTCCGACTACTATAGCAAACAAGATTCCAATCGCTGCAAGCTTCACCGTTAGCCATAGCGCTGTTTTATAGTGCGGTAAAACCTCTACAAAGTATTGCCAATCTATCGTCAATTTTCCCACCAGCTAACAATTAATTATTTACGAAAAAGTTTTGTCCAGGTTGAAGTGTTTGAACACCCTCGATTTCAACGGTTTCAGGATATTTTAAGCCCAATCCTGTATTAAGACATACGACATGTTCATCTTCTTGTATCCAGCCTTGTTCACGTAAAATTTTTGCAGCTGCAAATGTTGCTGCACCTTCTGGACAAATAAAGTTTCCTTCTAATGCCGCCACTTGTTTTTGTGCTTGTAATAAATCCTCTTCTGAAATTGCAATGGCACAGCCATTCGTTTCATAAACTCCTTCAAGGACTAAGAAATCTCCCAATGCTTTAGGTACATTAATTCCAAATGCACATGTTGTCGAATTTTCAAAGAAAGTAGATTCCTTTTCACCTTTTTTCCATGCCTCTACGATTGGTGCACAGCCTTCAGCTTGAACAGCAACTAAGCGAGGGAATTTTCCTTTTTCAATCCATCCTAATTCCTGCATTTCTAGAATTGCTTTATAAATACCGATGATGCCTACACCACCGCCAGTAGGGTATAAAATAACATCTGGAACTTTCCATCCAAATTGTTCAACAATTTCATAGCCCATCGTCTTTTTACCTTCAATACGGTATGGCTCTTTAAGTGTAGAAGCATCATATACTCCTTGGTTTTGAACCAGGTTAGCTACTACCTTACCTGCATCACTAATTAACCCATTGATTAGATGTAAGTCACCACCAGCAACATATACTTCTTTTCGAGTAATTTGTGGCGCATCTAAAGGCATAACAATCGTTGCCTTAATATTTGCTTTTGCAGCGTATAAGGCCCATGCAGCACCTGCATTGCCATTTGTCGGCATCGCCAGTTGCTTCACACCTAGCTCTTTAGCTTTTGAAATTCCGACACTAGCTCCGCGAGTTTTAAAAGATCCAGTTGG
This sequence comes from Lysinibacillus telephonicus, assembly GCF_003966145.1. Taxonomy (GTDB): domain Bacteria; phylum Bacillota; class Bacilli; order Bacillales_A; family Planococcaceae; genus Ureibacillus; species Ureibacillus telephonicus. The sequence continues at coordinate 11,320 of NZ_RXNR01000068.1, read as the reverse complement.
AATAATACCTTCATCTTTGATATATAAATTTTTTAATCCGTACTCTGCTCCTAGTGATAGAAGCTTTTCAAATGGTGTCATACCTTCACCAAGTGTTACTACATTCTCTTCATCATGAACAGGCAGCAACTCGTGATAGCGCCATAAACTATTTGGACGTTTTGCTATATCTTCACGCGTTACATTTGCTTTAACTTTTTCTAAATCATAACGAACTAATAATGGTGAACCACATTTACATAATTGTTGTACTTTATTTTCCTCATATCTTTCACCGCACTTTGGACATTCTAAATGTGAAACATAACTGTAGTCTTTCATTTTTTATCCTCCTAATTAAGAAAAGTGGAAGCGCCCCTGTGCTTCGTCCTTGCAACAGGCAGCAGTCAGATTCTGTAAATCAGAAGACCCGGATAGAAAGTATCCTTTCAGCTTTCTATCGAAGACAGACCGCGACCTAGAGGGACTGTATCTTGCACTAACACTAAAAAATAAAAGACCACAATAATCCCCTTTCTTTTAAAAAAGAGAAAAATTGTAGTCTTTGGTTTTTCCAATCAACTATTATTTATTAAATTAATAATATCTTAATCTCACTTTTCCGATTAGTCAACTATGTTTTTAATGTTTTGAAATTTTTTATTATTTTTTATAACCCTTGAACGAAAAAAGTTAGAAGGTGGGAAATCATCAACTAACTTTTTACTTAAAATTAATTTCATTAACTTTTCTTCAAAATGGATAAAATCTCATCAGGCTTTGTAGCGATTTGTAAAATATCTTTTTGCTCCGGTCTAATAAAACCTTCGTCAAACATTTTTTCGAAATGAGCAATGATTGCATCATAAAATCCATTAATATTATATAAAATCACTGGATTACTATGTAAGCCAATCTGTGCCCATGTAAACACTTCGAAATATTCATCCAGTGTACCGCAGCCACCCGGCAACGCAATAAATGCATTTGATAAATCAATCATCTTCTTTTTTCGAACATGCATTGAATCAACAAAATGAATTTCTGTTAAATTCAAATGAGCAATTTCACGCTTTTGTAAATGCTCTGGCATAATTCCAATTACTTTTCCATTATGTTCTAATGCTGCATCTGCAACAGCGCCCATTAGGCCTACATTTGAACCGCCATATACAATACCAATAGAAGCTTTCGCTAATTGTTCCCCTAATTCTTTTGCTTTTTCTATATAGATTTTATCTTTTCCTGTTTGTGAACCGCAGTAAATGGCAACGTTCATTTTTATTCCCCCAAATTAGTTTGATACAATTAAAGAAATGCATATAATAAAATAATTATTCAATGACAACTCTGATTTCGCATTAATCTTACCATTATTTTACGATATGAAAACAAATTTAATAAGGAGTACTTAATATGAAAATTTATCCCTTAGGTGTTGGTGGCGCTTTTACGAAAAGCAATTATCATAATAACTATATCATTCATTTAGACGAAAAATACATGTTAATCGATGCAGGGACTACTTTGCGTTACAGCTTATTTGAAGCTGGATTTAATTATAGTGATATACATTTTGTCTTTATTTCACACCTTCATTTTGACCATGTAGGAGGTCTAGAGGAATTAGTGCTGCAGCGTTATTGGCAGTTTGAAGAGGGCAAGCATGCACCGAAAAAAACAACTGTCATCGTTCATAAAAAATTACTTCCTTCTTTAAGAGCATTATTGCGAAACGGATTAGAAAATCAAGGGCGTACTGTAGATGATTTTTGTAATTTTATTTGTTTAAATGACAACGAAACTTACAAAATTGGAGATTATGCATTTTCGATTTTTGACACAAGTAATGCACATGTTGAAGGTATGCTAAGTTTTGGCTTTAAACTAGCTTGGAAGGATTTAAATATTGTCTTTTCAGGAGATGTAAAGCGATTACAGGATGCGAATCTCCTTGGACAAGTCGATCAAAACACGGCTGCCATATTCCAAGATGTGAGCTTTACTTTTAACGGTGCACATGCGACATTGCAGGAAGTGCTTGACTATTACCCAGAAAATCTTCGTAGAAAAATTTATGCCATGCATTATAACGATGATATAGAGAAATTTATCGATATGATAGAGCAAGCACAAACAAAACTTGTAAGAAAACAGGAAATGATTGAATTTTAATTGAGTAGTTGAATATTTTATAATTAAAATGAGACAATTCTAAATAACGTTTGGTTCTTCTAAAAGGAAGGTCCTACTTTGCGGTTCAAGAATACCTCAAAATGCCCAATCTATTGGCGAGGTAAAAAAATTATGTTAATATCTTTTCTGTGGCTTACCTGATTTTTCAGGGAAAGCGGGTAGGGAGAGGGCTAATTGAATAGTTAGGTAGTAGCATCATGAAAGGAAACTGGTTTAACAAACTGTTTCAACTTGAGCAAAATGCGACAACCATGAAACGTGAAGTATTAGCGGGGATAATCGGATTTTTTACAATCGTTTATATTATTGCCGTAAATTCATTGATTTTATCGGAAGCTGGAATTCCACTAGAAGCAGCTATTATAGCGACAATTGTCTCGTCCGTCGTTGGCTGTTTAATTATGGGATTTTGGGCTAATGTCCCAATTCTTATTGTGCCAGGTATGGGGATTAATGCTTTATTCTCCTATACCATTGTTCAATCTATGGGCATGACTTGGCAGGAAGCATTGGCTGTTGTTTTTGTTTCAGGTTTAATTTTTATGTTTATCGCGTTTTCTCGGTTTTCGACTGTCTTAAGTAATTCAATTCCCCAGTCCTTAAAAGAGGCCATTACAGTGGGGCTTGGACTATTTTTAATGTTAATCGGACTTGAAAAGGGTGGAATTGTTGTCAAGGGGACAAACTCGATTATTGCTCTTGGTAATTTAGGGGAACCCCAAGTAATTGCAACCATTTTAACTTTCCTTATTGCCATTTTCTTGTTTATTCGCAACACTCCAGGTAACTTTTTGATTACTGTGATTGTGGGTACTTTCATTGCATGGCTATTTGGTTTGGTAAACTTCCAACAAACGCAAGAAGAGACATTCTCATTGTCTGATTATATGGGTGTTTTCGGTGCGATGTCATTTGATAGTATCCTATCATTAACTTTTTGGACTGCCGTCTTTTCTCTAACCATGGTACTTGTCTTTGAAAACATTGGACTTGTATCAGGGCATGTATCGTTTATCAATCGTTCGGAAAAATTCCCACGTGCTTTTCAAGCTACTTCCGTGTCGTCCATGCTTTCTGGTTTATTTGGGACAAGTCCAACCGTTTCAGCAGTTGAAAGTACAGCAAGTATGGCAGCAGGCGGAAAGACCGGTTTAACAGCAGTTACAACGGGACTTTTATTTTTACTTTCTGCGTTTTGCATCCCGATTATTAAGCTTATTCCTAATAGTGCGATTGCACCGATATTAATTATTATCGGAGGATTAATGCTACAAAATATCCGTCATTTAAATTTGGAAGACTTAAGTGAAAGCTTTCCGGCCATTTTCATCATTGCTCTAATTCCTTTTACTTACAGTATTGCAGATGGAATTGCAGTAGGTTTTATCCTATATCCAATTTTAAAAATTGCAATTGGTAAGGCGAAAGAAATTACACTTCCAATGTATGTAATCGCTGGTCTATTTCTTTTTAATTTCGTCTTTCATGTTATAAGTTAATATTTTTGAATTTGTTGCTGTTCAGAAAGTTCAATTTCTGGACAGCTTTTTTATTAATAATTTGTTTAGTAGACCTTCTAAAAGGTCCTTTTCTAAACTTTCCTTATTTTATTAACATAGCTTTGCTAAAAAATCCAATACTAACTTTAAGATAAAAGGAGTGATTTGGATTTGGCAGTATGTCCTTTATGTAATTCATTAAAAGTGCTGGAAATTAATTGTCCAAATTGTCATACACGACTTGAAGATTCAGGAAAGGTATCCGACTTTTTAGATCCTTATGGTCATTATAATGATGAGGAAACAGTAAAAATGGGTGATGGCTATCCTAATACTGCAAAGGATCAAATTTGCCCGCACTTAATGGTCTGTAAAGAATGCGGTTATGATGAGGTTAGGTTTATACAAGAGGAATAAGAAAAAGAAGGGGCTGGGACATAAGTGGATTTTTTGTAAGAATTCGCTTTTATCATTAATAATAATTTGATATTTTTTGAAAATTGATTGGAGTGAAGGGGCGAGTGTAGCTGCCGGCTGCGCCTTTCGCTACAGAGCAATGTTTTTCTGTACCGAAAGCGAAGCGTCAGGTACAAAGCTTCCTGCGGGAACAGCCCGTGACTCGAGACCCCGCAGGAGCGTAGCGACGAGGAGGCTCTGGGCCAGCCCTGGATGCGCGTCCCCGGAACGGAAATCAGTTTTCCACTTAGCAAAAAAACGTCATTTTTCTCATCAAGAAAAATGGCGTCTTTTAGTTTTGTCCCAGCCTCTATTTTAACTTAATGAATATTCTTTTCATTATTCTTTTGCGAAATTTGTTTATTAGCCTTTGGTTTTTCATGTTGTTTTGCAATTGTCGTATTCATTTGTAAAGTGGCTGCATCCAAATTATTATTTAATGCTGCCTGGTCATTAACCTCATGTAATCTCTCTTCCTTTTTCAAACACGTTCACTCCAAATCAATTAGGATAATTTATTTTACCCTTGTTTTTTTAGATTAATGCTCGTATATGAAGCATTATCTAGTTTAAGTCTAGTAAGCCACAGAACGTCTAAATACAGCTCACTATACATATAAAAATAAATGTTTTTTTAATCGGATGATTGCTACATGTATCTACATAACTAAAATAGCACGGGAAGTGAATTATTATTTTATTATAGAGGTTATCTCTTTACCTGAAATTCAAACCTCTTATACATTTACATATATGGTAAAATAAGTAGTAACTATATTTATTTTTAGTAGGGATTTATCATGTCTTATTTTAATGACTTAATAGATTTGATATCCGATACTAGTTCTTTGGGAATTATGCTCGAACTTTTGTTGGTTATCATATGTATTTCAACAATAATTTTCATCTTAACTAATAATAGATATATTTCATTGCTTCTTAAGCACCAATTTTCTATATCTTTTCATACTTATTTTTTACACATCACACTTAATGTTTTTAATCCTAACTATCTATACCCACCCTTTAGTCTGATCCATATAATTTGACAAAAAGAGAGGATGTTTAAATGGACTACAAATTGTTTAATAAGAGAATTGAAACAATAGTTGAACGAATACGTGACATAGGTGGAGAAATCTCAGAGTTAACCATTGGACCACCTGCATCACAAGAAAAAATTGAAAAGTGTGAAAGACAATTAGACTTAATTTTACCCAAAAGTTTTAAGAAAGTTCTTTTGGAGTTTTCATCAGAATTTAACTTTCGTTGGTTCTTCCCTGAAAACTACAAACTTGAAGGTGAATTTAGCGAAATTTTTTGTGGAACACCTAGCTGGAGTCTGGATTTTTTAAAACAAATTAATGATGGTAAAAACCTTAGCGTTGAAGGACTTTTTTCAAATCCAGATGATCCGTACGATAAAGTATGGCATAACAAATTAGCTTTCTATGAGGTCGGCGATGGAGACTGCATAGCCTTTGATTTAATAGATCACTGTGATGATGCCCCAGTCGTCTATTTAAGCTATGGAGATGGTGAAGGACATGGTTTTAAATTAGGAGATAATTTCATCGATTTTATAGACAAATGGTCAAGAATTGCTTTTGTCGGTGGTGAAGACTGGCAATGGATTACTTTTACTGAAAATCCTCAGAGCGGTTTTTTACCAGAAAGTAAATCAGCTAATCAATTCAGAAATTTATTAAAGTTAGATATATAATTTTTAAAATACAGCAATCACTTTTTTCGCCAATGATTAGAAAAGTTTAAACAACTTAATGTACATACGATTTTAACAATATCTCCAACTTCGGACATTATATAAAAAGAAGTTGCTCATAGATAATAAACAACCTCTTTTTACTAATATCTATGTATTCAAAAGCTTTCGTATAAAGAGCTGTTTCATGTTATTTAACTAAGCCAATAAATAGATATATAGCTGTTCCCCAAATAAATAAGGCGGAGCATTTGTTGAAAAGTTTCATTAATCCGCCTTTACCATCTAACTTCTTCATAACAGCACCCACGAGCGTTAAACCAAAAAACCAAATCCAAGATACTGCAATACAAGCAACGGTAAATAGTATTTGTTCAACTCCGACATATTTTAATGCACTTGTCCCAATAACACCAACAGTATCTAAAATCGCATGAGGATTTAAAAATGAAACCGATAATGCAAAAATAATTTGCTGCTGGATTGGCAATGCTTTTTTCGTTTCTGTTGTTGGTTCAGATCGCCAAATGGCATAGCCCATGTAAAGTAAAAATAATATTCCGGCAATGATTAGGCCAAGTCGCAGCCATTCAAATTGCAGTACGATAATTGACAACCCAAAGACGGCTAGGAGGATTAACAGTGTATCGCACAGTGCAGCTGTTATAGTCGCAGGAAAAGCTTGAAGTAGTTTAGGCTGTGTAGCTCCTTGTGAAAAAACAAATACATTTTGTACTCCCAAAGGCAAAATAAGGCCAAATGCTAGGATTATCCCATGAAGAATGGCATCCATATTATCAACTCCCTTTTAATTACTATCGTACTATGATACAACTAAAAGAAAACAACCAATTGGATGGTTTTTAATCCATCCAATTTAGGAGAAGATTAAATGAAGTGGAAACCGAGTCGTCTTTCTCATTTAACTATTCAAGAACAAATTGTTGATTGGATAAAATCTCGTATAGAATGTGGGGATTGGACTGTTGGAACAAAGATTCCAACACAGCGCCAACTAGCAGCGCAATTTAATGTGAATAGGAGCACCGTGCAACTTGCAATTGAAGAATTAAAAGCGGATGGTATGCTCGAATCTAAAATGGGTTCTGGTGTATTTGTCGCCAACAATTCTTGGAATGTACTATTGGATAGATCTCAGCCTAACTGGCAGCAGCATATTGAATCAAGTATTTATAAACCAAACTACCGTACGATTCAACTCATTAATGAATATGAGCAATATGACCATGTCATACGTCTAGGAACAGGTGAACTATCGCCAGAACTACTTCCAACAAAGCAAATTGAACAGTCATTAAAAGTAATTTCTCTTGACGCAAAGTCTATCGGCTATTCTTCACCACAAGGAAGTTTAAAACTAAGGGAAATATTATGCAATTATTTAAAAAAACGTGATATCCAAACGTCCCCGGAGAACATCCTTATCGTTTCAGGTGCGCTTCAAGCACTTCAATTAATTGCAATGGGACTATTAGAAGAAGGCTCAGTAGTATTCCATGAACAGCCATCCTATTTAAATTCTGTCCATCCATTTCAGTCGGCAGGAATGCATATGATTCCGGTTTCACGTAATCCAAATTTAAGCGACAACATGAGAACTTTAAAAAGAAAAAGACAATCTTTATATTACTGTGTACCAACATTGCACAATCCAACCGGGTATAACTGGTCATTAGAAGAAAAGAAAAATTTATATAATGTGTGCAATGAGTTGCAAATACCGATTATAGAAGATGATGTATACCACGAACTATTATTTGAACCTACTTCACCAGCCATAAAGTCGTTTGATGCATCAGGACAAGTACTTTATATTGGGAGTGTATCTAAAACACTAAGTCCTGGGTTGCGTATCGGCTGGATTGTAGCTCCTTCACCTGTAATTGAACGGTTAGCTGACATAAAGATGCAAACGGATTATGGTTCCAGTGCCTTTTCCCAAGAAATAGTGGCACATTGGATCTCAACTGGTTTATATGAAAGACACCTAGTTACACTTCGGGAACAATTGAAAAGACGGGCTATATTCGTTGAGAATATACTGGACCAACAATTCAAAGAAATCGCTACTTGGAGAAAGTCAGAGGGTGGTTTCTATATATGGCTAAGATTTAATGAACCTATTGTAAATAAGAGATTATTTCTGGACCTACTTAATCAGAACGTTTTAATTAATCCTGGGTATATTTATGATTCAGGTGATTTACATCATATACGTCTTTCCTATGCCTATGCTTCTTTAGAAGAATTAAATATAGCATTAACTTATTTACTAGAACATGCCCGATAGCTCTAATATAGTACTTTCAAACAAAACAACTAACAATTCCGATGACCATAGCTCCCCAATTAAATTATGAAAGAAGGCTGTCCAAAAAGTAAAAATTTCTGGACAACCTTCTTACATAATCACGTCCTCTGCATAATCACACCTCTTCGCAATTGAAATGCCTTAAGCTTGTGGATTATACATCCCCTCGTCATACCAAAGTAATGGACGCCCTTTTACGTTTAAAGTCTTAATAAATTGAGAAAACTAAGAAATCCTAAGAAGAAATAATTGACTATTAAACATAATCATCATCTCATTCTTTACCTTATCTAACTCTAGAAATTCTCCTCTAATAATTAACTTTCAATATTACATATTTACAGAATAAATTTATAAATGGTGGAAACTATGTAAAATATAAATTCCCTTTGGAATGAGATATGAAGAAGGTCGTAAAATACAAAATTTTAATGCTTAAAGCTGAAGAGATGGTGAAATAGTGAAAAAATTACAAATTGATCGTAGTCAAATGTTTAACGCTTCACTTCTCTTTTTTATAACAACTGCTGTTCAAATTGGCGTAGAAGTCCATGGATTTCAGAGCATCATTTTTAAAGATGCAAAACAAGATGCATGGATATCCATTATTTTAAGTTTTCTTGCTGCACATATTGTGGTTTTTGTTATGTTTAAAACGTTAGAGATGTATGATTCAGATGATATTTATGGGATACATCTAGACGTATTTGGTAAGTATATCGGTAATTTAATTAATTTAATCTTGATTATTTATTGTTTTTTGGTTTATTTTGCCATTATCGAAAATTATACGGAAGTAATTAATACATGGGTATTCCCTTTTTTAAGTCCATCATTTATTACTATTACATTACTCATTCTCGTAATTTATACTTTTACTGGTGGGCTTAGGGTTATGATTGGCATTTGTTTCTTTAGCTACATTCTTCCACTTTGGATTCTAATTGTACTCTTATATCCTTTAGAATATTCTAACGTCAACTACCTTTTGCCAGTATTTGATAATGACTTTATTAGCATACTAAAAGGTGCTTATTCCATGACGTTTACAATCGTAGGATTTGAAGTATTTAACGTGCTTTACCCATACGTTAAGGAAAAAAATAAAGCAAAAAAATATGTTCATTTAGGATTATTATCAACCTTGTCGATTTATCTTTTCGTTATGTTAATTTCCCTAACTTTCTTTAGTGGGGAGCAACTTGAGAGAGCCGTATGGGCAACATTAACTTTGTTTAGTATTGTTCATCTTCCCTTCTTTGAAAGAATTGAACTTCTTACGATTTGTTTTTGGATGCTTATTATTTTACCAAATCTCTGTCTATACGCATGGTCTGCTTACCGTGGCTTAACTCGAATGATTAATATAACCGAAAAAAAGTTTATCATTATTTTCGCAGCCATCGTTTTTATTGGATCTTTGTTTATAAGAACTCGAACACAAGTTGAAGAAATGACTTATCTTTTTGGAGAAATTGCATTCTGTTTAGTATTTGTCTATCCATTCATCTTAAATATAATTGTAAATATCAAAAAATTATTCTCCAAAAAAAAGGCGAAGAAAAGCGGAAGTAATTAATTTCATTAATAAAACATTAGCCATTAGTCAATAGACGCTAACTTCAGCTTTTAGAATATTTAAAAAGAAGGTGCCCAAGAATGCATTAAATAAGCATTTTTAGGCACTTCCTTTATTGTTATTCTGCTAATGAGCGAAGCAGCTTGATTAATGGAGCTTTTGTTTCAAAGCCGATACCTGGAACATCAGGTAAACCAACATAGCCGTTTTCAACAGGAATGTGATCAGCGAAGCCTCCAAATGGTTCAAACACACCCGGGTAAGATTCGTTTCCTCCTAATCCTAAGCCAGCAGCAATATTTAAAGACATTTGATGTCCACCATGTGGAATACAACGGCGTGGAGACCAGCCATATTCCTTTAACATATCTAAAATTCTCATATATTCGACTAAACCATAGCTTAGTGCACAGTCGAATTGTAAATAATCTCGGTCAGATTTCATTCCTCCATAGCGAATGAGGTTGCGGGCATCTTGCATAGAGAATAGATTTTCGCCAGTTGCCATTGGATTTTTATAGTGTTTAGAAAGCTCAGCTTGAAGCTCATAATCTAGTGGATCTCCTGCTTCTTCATACCAAAACAGATTGTAAGGTTCTAGTGCTTCCGCATATTTAATTGCCGTTTCTAAATCGAATCGACCATTTGCGTCAACTGCAAGGGATTGACCTGACGGAACTACTTCTAACACTGCTTCAATTCTTCGAAGATCTTCCTCTAAAGAGTTCCCAATTTTCATCTTAACAACCGAATAGCCTAAATTTAGATATCCTTGCATTTCATTCTGAAGTTCTTTATATCCTTTTCCAGGTTGGTAATAGCCACCTGCTGCGTAAACGAATACTTTGTCATCGGGCTGTTCACCTCTATATCGTTCAGCAAGAAGTTGATATAGCGGCTTTTCTTCAATTTTTGCTATGGCATCCCAAACAGCCATATCGAGAGTCCCCACAGCAACAGACCTTTCTCCATGGCCGCCAGGTTTTTCGCCAGTCATTAAAATATCCCAAATTTTATGAGGATCTAAGTTAGTTCCTTCCTCATTTAAGTAATCGTTAGGCTCGGCCTCTAATAAGCGTGGGATAAAACGTTCACGAAGAATTCCACTTGGTGCGTAGCGGCCATTTGAATTAAAACCATATCCTACTACTCTTTTTCCATTCTTAACTACATCCGTTACGATAGCAACTATGGAAGCCGTCATTTTAGTAAAGTCAATGTATGCATTACTAATGCTAGATTTAATTGGTACGGCTTTCTCTCTAATCTCTAAAATTCTCATAAAATTACCTCCCTAACATATGATTGAAGTTTCCAACTATTGTCTAAAGTTTATATTAACGTATACATTAATGTCAATAATATTATGAAAAAACTTAAAATCATTATAATATTATTAATAACGTATACATTAAACTCGAATACATCTACCTTGAATCGAGTAGAGGAAAAATAAGTTGACTTATTTTCGCCCCTCTCACAACACCGTACGTACGGGTCTCGTATACGGCGTTTCAATTTATATCACAGTGTGAACTTCTAAGTAACGTTCTAAA
>NZ_RXNR01000067.1 GCF_003966145.1 Lysinibacillus telephonicus | reverse complement strand
TTGGAAAAAGAATAATAACGTTGAAACAAAGAAAGATATTCGGGATAAGAGAATTGGTGAGTTGTGTAAACTTCATAAATATCGATACGGATACCGAAAAATCACAAGCATTTATGGAGAACCGATAAGTGAAAATACAGTAAGTAATGCAAAAATATAATTGGCAGTGTCGAGTAAAAGTGAAGAAACGTAAAAGCACTGGACAACCAGCATATGTCGCACCGAATTTATTAAATCGTGAATTTACAGCGGAAGCACCATTTGAAAAGTTAGTAACAGATATTACCTACTTGCCTTTTGGTCAATAAATGATGTATCTTTCAAGTATTCTAGATGTCTTTAATGGCGAGATTGTAGCGCGTACAATCGGATTTACTCAAGATACAGAGTTTGTTTTAGATACATTAAATCAGCTGCCAGAATTACCTGAAGGCTGTATCCTGCATAGCGATCAAGGTTCTGTATATACGTCCTATGACTATCAAAAGGCAGTAAAAGAAAAAAGAATTACCATGAGCATGTCTCGTAAAGGCACGCCCGCTGATAATTCTCCAATTGAAACGTTTCACTCCTCGCTAAAGTCTGAAACGTTCTATCTCGACGGAATCAATCGCACAACGAATGCGCATGTGATCCAAATCGTCGAAAACTATATAAATTATTATAACAATATCCGTATTCAAACGAAACTAAACAGCCAATCGCCGGTAAAATACCGTCAACTAACTGTAAAGTAGGGTGTTTTCTTATTGTCTCAAAAATGATGGTCAGTTACCAACCCACTAAGGGCTTTTTATAGGCAATAATGACAATAAAGTCTCTGGTAATAAAAAATTTAAATTACTAGAGACTTTTTTGTAGTATTTTTTTTTGCAGTGCCCTCTAATTAAGGAATTACGTCCTTTAACAGAAGACTCGATTTCAAGATAATCTTTAAAGTTTATTATTATCTAATTTTTCTTTTATTACCATCATTGAATTACGAATTTCAATGATCTCACTATTAGTTAGTCCATTAAACAATTGATTTACTTGTTCATCTGACTGATTGTTAATTTTATCTAGTAGTTCTTCCCCTTTTCTCGTTAAAAATAGGAGATTTTTTCTACTGTCTATTGGTGAGTTTTTTTTCTCTATTAATCCTTCCCTCTCAAATTTACGTAAAATTCTGCTCATATAGCTTCTATCAATATTAAGTTCTTGCACGAGATTATTTGCAATACACTCAGTTCTCTCGCTTATTTCAAATAGTATTCGTGCTTCGGTTAATGAATAGTCTGTATCTAGAATTTGATTATTAAATAAACCAAGTACCTTTGTATAAAAGCGATTAAATTGTCTGATTTCATAAATAATTTCTTTATCCATACGTTCTCCTTTAGTTGACTTAGTCCACATTTAATATTAATATAAATGTATCTCTAAAATGTGGACAAAGTCAACATTTTAGAATACTATTTTCAAAACCTGTGGCATTCTTTATTAAGATCTAATTGAAGGAGATCGTATATGATTATTAGAGAAATTAAAAAAGAAGACAATGCAAAAGTAAAAGAAATTATACAAGATTCATTAAAATCACTTGGATTAGCGGTTCCTGGATCTGCCTACTTTGATCCTCAACTTAACGACCTTCACCAATATTATAATAATTTAAAACATGCGAATTATTGGGTAGTAGAATTAGATGGGGAAGTTGTTGGTGGAATTGGTATAGCACCGTTCAGCGAACAGTATAAAGTTTGCGAATTACAAAAGCTATACTTAAGTCCAAAAGCACAAGGTTTAGGACTTTCCAAGAAACTAATGGAAACAGCTTTATCATTTGCCTCTAAACATTATGAAAAGTGCTATTTAGAAACAAAGCATGAATTAAAAACAGCATGTATATTATATAAAAAATTTGGATTTGCACTTTTACAAGAACCCCTGCCAGGTTCTGAACACTCTGCTATGGATGCGTGGTATTTAAAAGATTTGAAATAAGGAGTCCATTAAATCAATTATAACTAAAAGCTAATAAAAAGAAAAAAAGTCGATTTCCAAAGTGGAGTTCGGCTTTTTTGTAACTTTATGTAAGGTTGTGCTTAAACTAAACTGACTGTTAGTTTGAGTGTAATCCTTCACAATCTTAATTGTATTATAAATAAATATATGTTTATTTTTCTCAACAATATGGTCCGTTTGTTAAATAAATTACTAACGTTTTTGCTGAATGTTTTGTAAATTTAATAATTTTATTATCTGAGATAGACACTGGATTTTTTAATGAAACTTTTTCTAAAACCTAATTGTTGCTATCTAATAAGTGACAATATTAATTATAAGTACAGTTATAATATTTAACTGTATATGTATTTGAACAATAATTAAACAACATTTTAGAAAAAAATCAAAAAACCTTGGTACAGTAACGATTGCACTGTACCAAGGTTAGCTTTTGATGTCACTACATCTTATAAATCTATGACAAATATAGTTATAAAATGTGACAGTATTAATTATAACTCACAAGATTAACTTTATATCTATTTTACTCAACCGTTACCGATTTTGCTAGATTACGAGGTTTATCTACGTCGCAGCGGCGGTGTAGAGCAGCGTAATAGCTGATTAATTGTAATGGTACTACTGACACAAGTGGTGTTAGTAATTGATGTACTTTTGGAATAACTAGACGGTCTGTTTCCTCATTTAGTCCTTCCATTGAAATGATGCATGCGTTAGCTCCGCGCGCAACTACTTCCTTCACGTTACCTCGAATGTTTAGTGCAACTTGCTCTTGAGTTGCTAAAGCAAATACAGGCGTGCCATCTTCGATTAACGCGATTGTACCATGTTTTAATTCTCCACCAGCGAAACCTTCAGCTTGGATATAAGAGATTTCTTTTAGTTTTAACGCACCTTCCATACTTACGTAGAAATCAAGGTTGCGTCCGATAAAGAACGCATTGCGTGCGATTTTTAAGTAATCCTCTGCAATTTGCTCCAACTCATTTTTAGAATCTACTATTGTTTGAATAGCGTTGGCTGCAATTGCTAGCTCTTGTTTTAAATCAATATCAAGGTCTTTTCCTGTCGCTTTGCCTGCTACATAAGCGGCAACTGCTAATACTGCTACTTGCGCAACATATGCTTTTGTAGATGCAACCGCAATCTCTGGACCTGCATGTAATAATAACGTGTAGTCTGCTTCACGTGAAAGTGTAGAGCCAGGTACATTCGTAATTGTTAATGCTGGGTAGCCCAGTTCTTCTTTCACTTTTACAAGCACTTGACGGCTATCTGCAGTTTCACCAGATTGAGAAATGAAGATGAATAAAGGCTTTTCAGATAAAAGCGGCATATTGTAGCCAAATTCACTAGAAATATGGACTTCTACTGGGATGCCAGCAATCTTCTCGAAATATTGTTTTCCAATTAATCCTGCATGGTAGCTAGTTCCTGCAGCAATAATATATAAACGGTCAGCTTGTTTCAAAGCCTCTAAAATATTATCATCAATTGCTAATTCACCCTCAGCATCGCTATATGCTTGAATGATTTTTCGAACAACACTTGGCTGCTCATCCATTTCTTTTAGCATGTAGTGAGGGTACGTACCTTTTTCAATATCACTTGCATCAAGTTCTGCTTTAAAAGGTTTACGCTCAACTTCACGGCCATCTAATGTAGAAATTTCTACTTTATTTTTATGAACTAATACAACCTCTTTATCTCGTAACTCAATAAATTGATCAGTTACTTGCAGCATTGCCATTGCATCAGAAGCAACAACGTTAAAACCGTCGCCAACACCTACTAAAAGAGGTGATTTATTTTTTGCTACATAAATAGTGTCTTCATCCTCTTGGTCGAGTAGCGCAATCGCATAAGAGCCGTGTAATAAAGATAGTGTTTTACGGAATGCTTCAACTGTTGATAAACCTTCTTTTGCAAATAACTCAACAAGTTGTACGATTACTTCTGTATCTGTATCTGATTGCATTTGGATACCTTTTAGGTAAGCTTTTTGCAATAAATGATAGTTTTCGATTACACCGTTGTGCACAAGAGTATAGCGTCCAGTTGCACTTTGATGAGGGTGTGCATTTAATTTATTTGGCACACCGTGAGTAGCCCAGCGTGTATGACCAATTCCAATATTTGCAGATACTTCATCATCTACTGCTGTACGTAAATCCGCAATGCGGCCTTTTTCTTTAAAAACTGTAATTCCTTCTTCATTACGAACAGCGATACCCGCAGAATCATAACCGCGGTACTCTAATTTTTCTAATCCTTTTAATAAAATTTCCTTTGAATCTAATTCACCGTTATATCCAACGATTCCACACATATTATTTATCCTCCGTCATAAGCAACATCAGGAAATGCCTAATAAGACAATGTAAAAACAATTGCTTTTATTTTGCGCATGAATTCTGTCTAATTCACTTGCTGCAAACAAAAAGCACTTGAGATTGATATTGCTTTGAAATGTATTTGCCTTTTCGTTTTTCTGTCCAAAAAATCACTTTTTTGTTTTAAAAACGAAATTTACAATCGGGCATGCGATCGGGAGGTATCCGCCGAAAATTCGATAATCCTCCACCTCGTCAACTAAGGATTGTGACCGTTCGATTTCCTTAGCTCAGGCGCTATTATTGTTTTCCTTTTACTTATAAAGCGCTCGTTTTCTCTCCTTTCATGCGCTCGCTTTAAAAATAACAAAGCAACCTTGCTTTATTTTTTTAAAGCACCTTCATCATACAGAATATGCAACACGCCGTCAATCTTTTGTACATTTAGTACTAATTTAGGCTTATTTTTGTTCAAAAAAATTCCACTAGTTTATAATCTCTAGTGGTTAATTTTTGCGAGGAATATTTTCTTAAGATGCATTTATGATAATCCGTATGTCAGTAGGTTATAAATGAAATCTTAAATTGACTAAACAGCAACAAGAATATTTTCTGCTTCGCAACGTAGTTTATAAAAGTCTTGTACTAAAACATGCTCAGTTAAAATAGTTTCCTTCATTTTAAGTAAAGTTCTTTTTCCAACACGACGGTCTAATAGACATAAAATTTTAATTAATATATCTGTGGACTTTAAAGAGTCTTTAATTGGTGCGTTAAAATATTTTTCTAAAGCATCAAAAAAATCATATTGACCATAGATGCCATCTTTTTTCAATTGTTCATGTGACTGGTCTTGAAGGGATCGATTCATTTCTACATCATCAAAATCGAAGTCTTCCATTTCAATTCTTTTATCCCAAGTTCTTCGAAACTCTTCTCGCTCTGCTGTAATTGTACACATACTAAGTTTTTCTATTTTATCTACAGTAATGACAGCTCTGCCTAGCTGATCATGTGCTCTTCTATAATTAATTACTTGAAAATCAATTCTTGATTGTAAAGAATCGCAAATAAAACTTTTTAAATGCTTTTTTGCTTTACTCCATTTAGGACTATATAACAATTAATTCCCTCCCCAAAAAAATCCGTTCACTTATGTTGATTATAAGTGAACGGAAGTTGTAATTCCATATTTATACAACAACTTTTATTGACTATGCCTTTACACTACCATAATTATAACTCTTTTTCTTTTAACAAGTTAACAATTTCCCGGTTAAATGCAGGTAAATCTTTTGGAGTACGGCTAGATACAAGTTGTTTTTGACAAACGAATACTTCTTCATCATGAAACTTTGCCCCAGCATATTCTAGATCAACTCTAATTGATTTATATCCTGTAATATCTCTGCCTTCTAATGCTCTTGCAGTAATAAGAAGTTGCGGTCCATGACAAATCGCAAATACAGGCTTCATATCACTCATAAATTTCTTAGCGAAGGCAACAACTCGATCATCATCCCGTAGTAAATCAGGTGAAAAGCCTCCCGGAATAAACAGTGCATCAAAATCATCGGGATTTACTTCATCTATCCCGTGGTCAATTTCTACTTTTGCTTCTCCTTGTTTTCCTCTTATTGTTTTGTTTCCTTCTTTATCTATTGTTACAACAGTATGGCCTGCCTCCTCTAACGCTTCTTTCGGACTTGTAAATTCAATATCCTCAAACATATCAGTAATTAATGTTGCAACCTTTGCCATTTGAAACACTCCTTTTTACAATTCTACATTTTTACTATTGCCCTTTTGTATAACAAATAAACGAAAAAATAAATCCAGTGGAATTAACTAATTTAATTAGTTGTCCACTGGATTCATATTATCTGTTACTCTGCTAGCCCTAATTCTTCTCGAACTACGTTAGCAATTCTGTTTACGTAGCTTTCACACTCTTCCTCTGTTGCTGCCTCTACCATAACACGTACAAGCGGTTCTGTACCTGAAGGGCGAACTAATACACGTCCGTTGCCAGCCATTGCAGCTTCAACTTCTGAAATAGCAGCAGCAACTTTTTCATTTTGTGCAACCGCATGTTTATCGGTAACTCGTACGTTTACTAAACGTTGTGGGAAAATAGTCATTTCTGATGCAAGCTCAGATAAACGTTTATCCGTTGCTTTCATAATATTAACTAATTGAATAGCAGTTAATAAACCGTCGCCAGTTGTATTATAGTCAAGGAATACGATATGACCAGACTGCTCACCCCCAACGTTGTAGTCGTTCGTACGCATTTCTTCTACTACGTAACGATCTCCAACAGCTGTTTGAACACTTGTCATTCCGTTTTCTTCTAATGCTTTATAAAAGCCTAGATTACTCATAACAGTAGATACAACTGTGTTTTTCTTTAAGCGCCCTTTGCTGTTTAAATACTTGCCGATGATGAACATTATTTGATCGCCATCAACGATTTGGCCTTTTTCATCAACTGCAATTAGACGGTCACCATCACCATCAAAGGCTAATCCAACATCAGCGCCGCGTTCTAAAACGAAGGCTGCTAGTTTTTCCGGATGGGTAGAACCTACACCTTCATTAATATTTAAACCATCTGGTGATGAGCCCATTGACGAAATATCGGCCTCTAAATCAGCAAATAAATGAGTTGCTAGTTGTGAAGTTGCACCATGTGCACAATCAAGAGCAACATGGATACCTAAGAAATCTTCTTCTACTGTTTGTTTTAAGTATGAAAGATATTTTTGTCCACCCTCGAAATAATCACTTACTGATCCAACATCTCCTCCGATTGGGCGTGGTAATGTGTCAGCTTCTAAATCAAGGTAGCCTTCTATTTCTGCTTCTTGTGCATCTGTTAATTTGAAGCCATCTGGACCGAAAAATTTAATTCCGTTATCTGCAACAGGATTGTGTGAAGCAGAAATCATAACACCCGCATCTGCATTCATTACACGAGTTAGGTAAGCCACACCTGGTGTACTAATAACTCCTAATCGCATTACTTCAACACCAATTGATAGCAGCCCAGCTACTAGTGCGCCTTCTAACATATGGCCTGAAATACGAGTATCTCGTCCAATTATTACTTTTGGGCGTTCTTTTGTATGTTTTGTCAGCACGTATCCCCCGACACGTCCAAGCTTAAATGCGAGCTCTGGCGTCAATTCTGAATTTGCGACACCACGGACGCCATCAGTTCCGAAATATTTTCCCATTACTTTTCTCTCCTTCAATGCTAGACATTCCATGCTTCATCATTGCGAATATTACAATTTCATCTGTGGAACGAATGATTGATTCAAATAGTTTGAACCTTTATTACGATTATTCTGTAGTATTTTCTTCAGTATTTGGTTGGTCTGTGTTTGGTTGGTCTGTGTTTGATTCTTCAGTTATAACTTCTTCAGTATCTGTTTCTTTGTCATTAACTTCTTCTGTAGTTCCCTCTGGGGGCGTTTCCGTTGTTGACTCTTGTGTAATATCAGCTTCTATTCCAATCGTCTTAGATGATAGTCTCGTTGCTCCGTTTGGCAATTCCAAATTAACTTCATAAACACCAGACTCTTCAATTTCTGATATGTCAAATTCTACGACTAGTTCTGTTATCGAGTCAATAATAGATTTTGGACCGTATACGACGATTGATTCGGTATCAGGCCTTATATTATTGACTGTAATACCTTCCTTTGGCGTTCCTGTTCGCCTTATCGATAGCGGAATTTCTCTACTGTATTCCCTTATATCAACGTTTACAACTACAGTCTCTGGCTCAATGATTACATCAAGCTTGTTCAAATTATTATCTAACACTTTTACATCGGCTTCTTGTTTAAATGATGAATTGATTCCATCTTCACCAGTAACCGTTGCTTTTACATAGCTAATACTTTCTACCACACTTTTTGCACCTGTCACGAAAACAGTTTTTGGTTCGGCTGTCATCCCGACTAATTCAAAGCCTTCTGAGATTTGACTTTTATTCATTTCAGGGTCGATGCGCAATTCCTTAGTAACCTTTTCTTCAATTACTATATCTACCGTTTTTGGTTCAATCGAAACTTCTAGTTTTTCTGAAAAGTTTTCGTATTGAATTTCAACGCTATGTTCACCAATTAACAATGAATTTAAGTCGACAAATACTTTAAAGTCTTTCTTCAATTTTGCTGAAAGTACCAATTGCATAGGGCCACTAATCGTGACATCAACAGTTTCAGGCAAACCTGTAACAATTAAGTTTTCTGAATCGTAATATGCTTCTAACGGAACATCGGTAATTATATCCATTTCTGAACCTGCACCAGTACTTTGAGTATCATCCGTTAGTGTTTTCACATAAAAGAATAGTAAAAAAGCCAGGACTAATGCAGTAACTCTTAATACCCAGTAACTATCAAATAGTTTATCCATTCTTTTTCCCCCTCCAAGTCCACTTAGAGGCTGAATCCGAATCTTGTTCAGGACCAAACCACATTGTTTTTAAATGTGCTTCGAATTCATCTATTGAAAGATTTCGGTATAAATTTCCGTTTTTCGTTAAGCTTATGCCTCCAGTTTCCTCTGATACAACAATAGTAATGGCATCTGTTACTTCACTTAGCCCTAAAGCCGCACGGTGCCTTGTACCAAGTTCTTTTGAAATAAATGTACTTTCAGACAACGGCAAATAACAAGCTGCAGCTGTTATTTTATCTTTTTGTACAATTACAGCACCGTCATGAAGTGGTGTATTTGGAATAAAAATATTAATTAATAATTCCGATGAAATTTCTGCATTTAGTTTGATACCGGTTTCAATATATTCATTTAAACCCGTTTCACTCTCAATGGAGATAAGTGCTCCGATTCTTCGTTTTGCCATATAGCTGACCGCTTTTTTCATCGCTTCTACCAACCGCAATCGTTCATCTTCTAATTGGCTAGTGGAACGCTGAAATATTTTTCCTCTTCCTAGTTGTTCCAACGCACGACGAATTTCAGGGGTAAAGATAATAATGATGGCTAAAAATCCCCAGTCAATTACTTCTTGAAGCATCCAACCAAGGGTATCTAGGCCAAACACTACAGTTGCGAATCTCGCGACAATAATGACAAATAGCCCTTTCAATAACTGAACCGCTTTCGTTCCTTTAATGAGGGTTAATAATTTATAAATAACGTACCAAACAAGGAGTACGTCTAAAATGCTAACAATAACATTTACAGGCGTTAAGTCTGTAAAGTTTTCAATAATTTGCACGTGGCATCCCCCACTTTTTTCTTGCTATTTCATTTATATCGATTACATCTTGGTGTTATTACGTTTAATTCGCTTTTGTTTATGAATTATTTCAATTTTCCTAGAGAATAAGTTAAGTTACATATTTCAAAAAATTTATATAATATTAAAGATAGTATATCACATCTTGAATAAGTAAAGCTTTCATCAAGAAAATAGTCTACTCATTTGAGCAGACTAAGTCATTTAGTATTTGTTTAATGTAACATTTTTACTTCTTATTCAAATAAATCAACAAAATCATTTGCTAAGTCTTTTATTTCATACCAAAGCCATTCAAACGTTTCGTCGATTTCCTCGATTTGCCCTGTTACTACAGCTGTCGAAGCCATGTATTGGCCATTAATGACCGTTACATTGCCATCTACTTCCCCTTCGATTACAATATCACCATTTTTCACGACAATATCACCTTTAACTACTTCTCCCTCTGGTACAATCACCGTTTGCCCATCTACGATTAAATTTGGCTGTTTAGTAACTGAAAATTCATCATTTGGATAACTGCTTAGCAGCGTTGCACTCATAAATAAAAAGAACACTGCTGCCGCAACAATAATCGGATGTCTTCTAAACCACTTTTGTAAGCCTACGCGATTCTTTCCTTTAGGTAGACGTTTCATAACTTGTTCCTCAAAATGTGGGGGTGCTGTGATATGCGCTGCACTCTTAACAAAAGCAATCGTGTCACTTAACTGATGCATATGTTGTTGACAGTCAGAGCACACTTGCAGATGTTTCTTCAGCTGTTGTTCATGTTCACGGCTAATATCGCCATCAAAGTATTCGTGCATATAGTCAACAATGTGTTGTGGACACGTACTCATGCATAACTCCTCCTACAAATTGTTTAATTGCTTTCTTAGAGCTTCACGCCCTCTATGAATTCTTGTTTTTACAGTTCCTAAAGGCATATCAAGAATTTCACTAATTTCCTGAAGCGATAATTCTTCTATATATTTTAACACGATAACTGATCGATATTTATCTGGCAATCTGCTTATTTCGTATTGAATTCGATCCTGCAGTTCCATTTGTTCTACCGCCTCTTCTGGTAATTGTTCATCTGCAGCGATATGTGAATACATATCAAGTCCATCTGTACCAGCAACTTCGGCATCTAAATAGTAATCAGGCTTCTTTTTGCGAATTCTATCAATACAAAGATTTGTTGCAATCCGATATAGCCATGTTGAAAATTTTCTTTTTTGATCAAAGGAATGAAGATTTATATACGCTCGCACAAATGCTTCCTGAGCAATATCTTCTGCCTCTTGTTTGTTACCTAGCATACGGTAACATATTTGGTATAGCTTGTGCTGGTAGAGGCTCACAATATCTGAAAATGCGTTTTGATCACCTTTTAGCACTTGCTTTATTCTTTTGTTCACTAACGCATCCATTTGTGTTTCCTCTCCACCTTTTCGGCTCATTATTATTTACGTCAAATTTCATTAAAAGTTTCATTTAAGTCGTTATTATATCAAAAATATTTTATTCCGAAAAAAGTCTAAATTAGTATTTATACCCAATTTATTCATGAGACAAAAACACTATTTTATACTAATTTCTCACCAAATAACGAACCCATCAAAGCAACTGCTGCATCCGCAGTTTTATTACGTTCATCTAAAATTGGATTTACTTCAACAAACTCCGCTGAAGTTATGAATCCAACCTCTTCTAACATTTCCATAGCTAAATGACTTTCACGATAAGTAATCCCCCCAGGAACAGGAGTCCCCACTCCTGGTGTATATAAAGGGTCAATTCCATCTAAATCTAGGGATAAATGAACGCCATCTACCTTTTGCTCCTTTAAATATGCAATAGAACGTTCAATTACCTCAGCCATTCCTAAACGGTCGATTTCATGCATTGTATAAACTTTAATTCCAAGTTTTTTTA
This sequence comes from Lysinibacillus telephonicus, assembly GCF_003966145.1. GTDB lineage: Bacteria > Bacillota > Bacilli > Bacillales_A > Planococcaceae > Ureibacillus > Ureibacillus telephonicus. The sequence continues at coordinate 9,062 of NZ_RXNR01000067.1, read as the reverse complement.
TTATTTCACGCTCTCCTGGGTCTACAGAGCGAGCACCAATTATAATAATATTTTCTGGTTTTATTTTTGGAGCTATACCATTTATATTTACTAAACGTTCATTCCCTAGCCCAATACTAATGGCTAGCGGCATTCCGTGAATATTTCCAGAAGGCGAAGTCTCTGGTGTATTTATATCTGCATGTGCATCATACCAGATAACTCCTAAGTTTTTATAACGAGTGGCTAAGCCAGCAAATGTACCAATTGAAATACTATGATCTCCGCCAAGAATTAGAGGAAATCTTTCATCTTTTATTACTTCCTCTATTTTATTTGATAGTTGTATACTAACTTCAATAACCTCACCCAAATTTAATAATGCTGGATCCTGTTGTGCATTTACCTTTCTTTTAACTAAAATATCCCCTTCATCTTTAACTTCATATCCTATATTTTCTAATCTCTCTATTACTCCTGCATAACGGATGGCACTTGGCCCCATATCTACCCCACGACGATGTTGACCGTAATCAGAAGGAACTCCAATAACCGAAATTTTTTTATTATCCATGAAAATACCCCCTTGTTGTCCCTTTATTTTACATGGTAATACATGGGTGGCTCAACCTGACAAGAGTATGCATAATTATTCAAATTTCAAGTACTATGATTGTGCTTTTTGTAATTGTGGGCTTACCTTCTAATGTGTTTTATTCCTAAAAGATGCGCATGGACTTATGAGATATTTTCTTGATGGGGAAAAGAAGATAACAAATAAAAAATCCTTTACTTATTTAAGTAAAGGATTGAAATTAAATTATTATAAAAAGCTTTTATGATGGGCCATGTAGGACTCGAACCTACGACCCTCTGATTAAGAGTCAGATGCTCTACCAACTAAGCTAATGACCCCAAAAATAAAAAATGGCTGGGGTACCAGGATTCGAACCTGGGCATGACGGAATCAAAATCCGTTGCCTTACCGCTTGGCTATACCCCAATAAATGGTGGAGGGGGACGGATTCGAACCGCCGAACCCGAAGGAGCGGATTTACAGTCCGCCGCGTTTAGCCACTTCGCTACCCCTCCAGATTAACACTTATGGTGGAGGATGACGGGCTCGAACCGCCGACCCCCTGCTTGTAAGGCAGGTGCTCTCCCAGCTGAGCTAATCCTCCATTATTATGTAAGTGTTATCTTGTCTTTTTGTGTCTTAGTTATAATTGGTGACCCGTACGGGATTCGAACCCGTGTTACCGCCGTGAAAGGGCGGTGTCTTAACCACTTGACCAACGGGCCAAAATGCATCGTCTCAATCAGACAATAATTATATTAACACTTATTTTAAAAATTTGCAACTACTTTTCGAGAAAATTTTTTAATGCAATTCTATTATATTTCCCTCTTAATTTTATACCATTTGGATTTACAATTTTTCTGTTTTTCTCATACTTCTCCTCAGTTAATTTTATATTTATTTATAAAAAATTATTAGGATAAAATATGATTAACATCTATCCACATTTTACCCTAAATGTACTGCTAAAGAAACCTCACTTTTTTCGTCTCCAAATGTTGAAATACTCATTTAGGAAATTAGGCATTCCTACGAATTTCATCTATCTAGTTTACCGTAGACTTTCCCCATAATTTTTATAGGTTTGGGGGCTTATCCTATGCTTGGTTTAAACTTCCAAGTTGGAGTTATGGTAACTTATTACATAATCTCTAGTAAGTTACCTCACCATACAACTCGTTGACGGCGGCGAAAAGCCTTTTCTTTCCCACTATTTTCATTACCTATTCCTAAGTAATGTTCACTAATATCTTTATTTGCTAAAATTTCTGCCGACTCCCCGTGCATAACGACACGTCCATTTTCCATAATATATCCATAATCTGCAATAGAAAGGGCGACATTTGCATTCTGTTCCACTACAAGAATTGACATACCTTCTTCTTGTTTAATCTTTTTTATATTTTGGAAAATCTCTTTTACAAGTAACGGTGCAATTCCTAATGATGGTTCATCTAATAATAGCAGCTTCGGCTTTGCCATTAACCCTCTCCCAATGGCCAGCATTTGTTGCTCTCCACCAGATAAAAATCCTGCTTTTCGATTATTAAGCACTTTTAACTTCGGGAAGTATTCATATATTTTCTCAATATCCCCTTTAATGTTTAAACGATCTTTTCTTGTATATGCCCCCGCAGTTAAATTTTCTTCAACTGTTAAACCTTTAAATATACGCCGGCCTTCCATACTTAGAAATATACCTTTCCGAACTAGTGCATCTGGTGTAATACCATCAATTACTTCTCCTTGAAACTCGATGCTGCCATCTATAATTTGGCCACCATCACCTGCTAGCAAACCAGAAACGGCTTTTAAAGTAGTCGACTTTCCAGCACCATTACTTCCTAATAGCGCTACAATCTTCCCTTCAGGAACATCCAAAGATATTCCTCTTAGAGCAATAATAATTTTTTGGTATACCACTTCTAAGTTATTGATACGGAGCATGTTACAAAACTCCTTTCTATTAGATATATAGATTTTAGGAGATTCTCAAAACTTTCTATTATTTTTATCCTCTACAAAGTTTATAAAAATTATTTTTATAATTTGAAGACTACCCCAAAAATACTAATGGAATAGCCTTCTTTTATTGTCCATGTAGGGAATTTTTAGGTTCTATATCCACTTGCTTGTTTATTGCTCAACAAACTACCTCTTCTTGTCATTCAAGTACTAGTAAGAAATACTAGCTGACGGGATTGGAGATTCTACCAAACCATATTTTCCTATTAATCTTAATAGCTAAAATAATCAGTTAGTTGCTCCCATTTACCATCTTTTACAATACCTAAACGAGTCATTTCAGTACCTGCATGATTGTCAGCACTAAATGATACATTTGCACCTAGACCGCCTAAATCAAAGTTTTGCAAGGACTCAATTCCTTCTCGAATTTGAGGTCCAGTAAGATCACCTTCGGGATATTTTTCTGCAGCCGCTTGAATTCCAGCTACCATAATTTTCGCAGCACTCCAACCTTGAACAAATTTTTGATCAATATCATCAATTGTCATACCTTTTGAATCTAAATATTCTTTAATTTCTGCCATTCCTGGTTGTTCTTCATATGGGAATGCATGCGATAAAATACCTATATAGCCTTCTGCAATATCAGCTCCTACGATATCAATAATTCCTTCACCAGAAGCCCAATTCAATCCGATAAATTGAGTATCTATGCCCAACGTCTTTGCGTCACGTAAAATTGTAGACGTTGCTGCCCATGTTTGTTGAATAATTGCATAATCCGGATTCTTCTTTTCCATGTTTAATAATTGGGATTGCGCTTCAGTTGCCTGTACATCAATTACTTGCTCGTCTACAACTTCAACCCCAATTTCTTTGCCGTATGCTTTTATATCTTCAATTGGTGAACGACCAAATGCAGTATCATTATAGAGTAACGCAACAGTTGGACTATCTCCTTCATGATTTTCTTTAATCCATTTTAAGACCGCGCGACCTTGGTCGGAATAAGAAGCTGCTATTAAGAAATTATATGGACTTTCTTTTGTATTCTTCAAACTTTCAGAATAAGAAGCTGAGAAAAATGGTAATTGATCTGTCGCTACTTGTTGGCGAAGTGCCTCTGTATCACCAGTACCCCAACCTAAAATTGCAGCAGCTTTTTCCTTATCTCTTAATTCTTGATAAATTTTTTGTGCTTCAGGAATTGAGTACGCATAATCTTTACCTGTTAACACAAGGTTTAAACCTTCTACTCCACCTTTAGTTTCTAAATATTCAAAGTATGCTTGTTCCCCTTCTGCATAAGGTGTTCCTACATCACCAGTGCCTCCTGTAATATCATATAACCCACCAACTACAACTGTACGATTATCTGGATCTGCAGCTGTCGGTACAGTTGCTGAATCGTCGGATGTGTCATTAGCTGGTGCACTTGTTGTCGAGTCTTCCGCGCATGCTGCTAATAAAAATAACAACATAATTCCTATGAACCCCCACAAAATTTTCCCCTTTTTTCCCACTTTAAAATCCCCCTTATTTCTTATAAATTTTCTTATTTAATTTCTCTCCAGGTTTTTAGTAAGAAAATGGCCATAGCTTAAAATATTTCTTCATGTTCAGCCATATATGAGCTAAGCCTCCTGGTTCGAAAATTAAAAACAGGATTATGACAATACCAAATACAAACTCTTTAAACGCTGATAATAGCTGATACATTTCTGGCATGAATACAGTTAAAAAATCGATGATAGCACTCAGCCCAACAGGTAATAACGTAATAAATACTGCTCCTAAAATTGACCCAAAAACGCTGCCTAGTCCCCCAATTAGTACCATTGCTAAATATTGAATTGATACGTGAGTATTATATAGTTCTGGACTCACAATCATCGTATAGTGTGCCAGCAATGCTCCGGCAATTCCAACAAAGAAAGAGCTAACAATAAAGGCTAATACTTTATAGTAAAATAAGTTTATCCCCATGATTTGTGCGGCAATATCTCTATCACGCACAGCTAAAAATGCACGCCCAACCCGTGTCCTTAATAAATTTACCGCATACAGCACTGTAACTAACAAGATGACTATACTTAAATAGTAGTATGATGTATTTGTTGAAAGTAAAAAGTCTCCAATTGCCGGACGACTTAATACCATTCCCGCAGTACCGCCAGTCACACTGTCCCAGCGGCTAATGACAAATAAAATGATGACTTGCGCTGCCAACGTGGCAATAGCTAAATACAGCCCTTTAAGACGTAAAGCTGGAATACCAAATACGCCACCTACAAAGGCAGTTACGATTCCGGCAATAGGAAGTGATACCCAAAAACTTAATCCATATGTGGATGTTAATATCGCAGTTGTATACCCTCCAACACCTAGGAATGCACCAACTCCAATAGAAATTTGTCCTGTGAAACCTGTTAAAATATTTAACCCTATTGCACCAATTGCTGAAATTGCACAAAGTGTAAATAACCCAATCCAATAGTTTGATACAAAGAGAGGTAATGCTAGTATTAGTAGAATTAACGCCAACCATTTTACTTTGTCACCAGTAGTTTTGAATAATTTCATGTCATCTTTATAAGACGTTTTATATTTTCCACAATCTCTAACAACTAAATTTCTCACACCGTCACACCCTCTCAATCCCACGGCTGCCAAATAGGCCATGTGGTCTTAGCATTAATATTAAAAGTACAATAATAAATGGAACTACATCCTTTAAGCCCCCACCTACTAGCGGATCTAAATAACCACCCGCCATATTTTGCAATATTCCAATTGCAAAACCGCCAATAATAGCCCCAATTACGCTATCCAAACCGCCCAGAATTACAACAGGTAATACGGTTAATCCAATCGATGCCATTGTTGGATTAACACCGTTGATATTTCCAATTAATACTCCACCAATTGCTGCAACAATTGCTGCAATCGTCCAAGTTGCTGCATAAACAAATTTTACACTCATCCCCATTGATGAAGCGGCTTGTTGATCATCTGCAACTGCACGGATGGCAAGACCAATTTTGGAATACTTAAAGAATATAGAGAAAATAATTAATAACACTAAAACGACAATGAAAGACCATAAATAAACCGGTGTAACAATAATTCCACCAATATTTAACGGTGTTTGTGGGAATACTGGTGGAAACGTTTTCGTAGAATGGCCCCAAATCATATGAACAGCACCTGCCAGTAAGCTTGATAATCCAATAGTCGCCATAATAACTGAAATAACAGGTGCATTTTGCAATGGTCGCACAACGATACGCTCCACAGCAAGCCCAAGAATGGCACTAAATATCAATGTAATGAGTAATGCAACTAAAAATGGAACTTGTAGTGCAGTCATGAGCATTAAACAAATATATGGACCAAAAATGACAAACTCTCCATTCGCAAGATTCAATGCACCGCTTGCACGATAAATTAAAACAAATCCTAAAGCTACAAGTCCGTAAATACTTCCGACGACAATACCATTAATGAGCATTTGGAAGAAGAATATCATTAGCGAAAGCTACCTCCTCACCACTTGATAGTTGAACTATTTGTAAACTACTGATTTCATTTGGTACATTATTATGAGAAGCACTTAAAGGAACTTCTAATGTTGTAGAGTACATCGCTTTAATTATTTTTTCATATTTCTTTTCAACAAAGTTCCTTCTAACTTTGAATGTTCTTGTTAATTCCCCTTGATCAGCAGTAAATTGTTTATTTAAAATTACAAATTTCTTTATCCTTTCATTAGAAGGAAGTTCATTCATTAATTTTCTAACTTCTCCCTCAACTAAATTAAGGATTTCCGATTTTACTGATAATTCAGAATATTCAGTATATATTATCTGGTTTTTATCTGCCCATCGACCAACACTATTTATGTCAATATTTAAAATTGCTGTTAAATACGGTTTATTTTTTCCAAAACATATTGCCTCTTGTATATAGGGACTGGATTTCAGTTTATTTTCAATTAATTGAGGATAAATTTGTTCTCCCTCTGAACTAGTAATAACATTCTCTTGTCGATCTAAAATGAACAAATGACCGTCATCATCCAAATATCCTTTATCCCCTAGAGAAAGCCAACCATCATTCATTATTTTTTTGTCTTCTTCGTTCAAATACTCCGAAAAAATAGCATTATTTTTTAAATATACTGTTCCATCATCACCAATTCTTACTTTTGTATTTGGTATTGGTACACCTGAACTTCCTGCTTTAATTGCAGAATCATATTGAACAAATGCAATGCCACTTACTTCTGTCCCACCATAGGTCTGCTTCAAATTTACCCCGATACTATGGTAAAAGTGGAAAGCATCAGTTTGAATAGCTGCTCCAGCTATATATGCCCTTTTTATTCGAGCAAGCCCCAAATGATCCCGAATTGCACTAAACATAATTATATCTCCAAGTGTATACATCATTTTATCGAATAAGGAAAGCTGCTTTTTGTCTAATTTAAATAGAGCTTGTTTATCACCGTACTTTTTAAAAAAATTGTATAGCTTTCGTTTAAACCAGCTGGCTCCTTCCATTCGAATTTGGAAGTTCGCCATTAATGATTGGAAAACACGGGGTGTAGCCAATAGAGTATGCGGACCAATTTCTCTTAAATCACCAATGACGGTATGCGGTCTTTCTGGGAAATTAACAACCATACCAACTATTAAAGGTATGATGATACTCATCACATGCTCATGAACCCAAGAAAGCGGTAAAAATGAAATATAATCATCTGCTTTTTTCATTTCATCAACTTGTGATAAGTTTTTAGCTGATTCAATTAAGTTATGATGGGTTAAAATTACTCCTTTAGGTCGCCCGCTTGTTGCTGCACTGTATGAAATAATTGCAGGCATTTCACTATGCAACAATTTCAATTGGTTTGCTAAAAAATCTGTTTTTTGTTTAAGTAAATCCTCGCCATTCTTTAGTAGCTGCCCCATATAAGTTAGTTTAGTATGCTGATAATGACGTAGACCTTGTTTATTATAGTAAATAATATGTTCTACTAAAGGCAGTTCATTTTCAACTTCTAGCAGCTTATCAACTTGTTCTTGATCTTCTACAATGACAATTCTTGCTTTGCAATCATTCAAATAAAACTTTATTTGATCTGGCAACGACTCTTGATAAACACCTACTACAACCCCGCCTATGCTTTGTACAGCCATATGAGCGTAGAGCCACTGGGGTCGGTTTTCTCCTATGATTGCTACCGTTTCACCACTTCTAAAATCATATTGTTCAGATAGTGAAACTGCCAATTTTTCAACATTTTCTAAATATTGCCCCCATGAAATTTCGTTCCAAATCCCAAGATGTTTCTGTCTTAATGCAACTGTATTTGCTTCACTTTTCGCACGTTCCGCTAGTAAAGTAGGTAAAGTTTTTTCTATTACCATAGTTCGCCTCCCTCTACATAACTGTCTCTTCACCGATATATGCTTTTATTACATCCGGATTTTGTTGAATTTCTTTTGGTGTCCCGAATCCAATTCGTTTTCCAAAATCCAGCACGGCAATATGATCAGACAAACTCATGACAACACCTAAATCGTGTTCAATTAACACGACCGTTGTATCCATCATTTCATGCATATCCAATATAAAACGAGACATTAATTCTTTTTCTGCATTGTTCATACCTGCCATTGGTTCATCTAGTAGAATTAATTCCGGTCTTAATGCTAATGCGCGGCCTACCTCCACACGTTTTTGCAAGCCATATGGAAGTGTACCAACAGGAGTATGACGAATATCTTGTAATTCTAAAAACTCAATTACCTCTTCAACTTTTTGACGGTGTTCAATTTCTTCCTTGGATGCTTTTCCTATATATAGTCCTCCACTAAACACCCCTGATTTCATTAATGAATGCTTTCCGAGTTTTAAATTATCCAACACAGACATATGAGCAAAAAGCGCGATATTTTGGAATGCCCGTGCAATACCTAATGAAGTTCTTTCATACGGCTTCATCTTTGTAATATCTTTGCCTTTATAAAGAATAGAACCACTTGTTGGATGATATAATCCACTAATGCAATTTAACATACTTGTTTTTCCTGCACCATTTGGCCCGATTAATGAAAAAATTTCACCTTTGTTTATATGGTAGGTGACATTATCTAATGCCTTTACACCTCCAAATTGTAAAGATATATTTTCTATCTCTAATATCCGCTCCAAACCATACCCTCCTTTTTTACCAATTCTTACTCTACAGTACATAAAAATTATTCCATTTTTAATATATATTTTATAATCTCCTAGATTATGAAATACTTTTTATCTTTTTATACTTGTTCTAAAATAAAACCCCTTACGATGCAATTTTCGTAAGAGGTTTTTAGATTTTAACTTTCTTAAAAAACTATTTATTTGTATAAATGCTAACTTAAGAATGTACAGTATTGATTGTTTAAGTATGTACAGTTTCGACAATAAGATACATAATATTCCTGAGGTGGGATGTTATGTATATGCAAATTAACGTAAATACAAA
>NZ_RXNR01000066.1 GCF_003966145.1 Lysinibacillus telephonicus | reverse complement strand
ATGAACACTTTAAAGCGAAAATTTTATTAAATAATTTATATAAGAAAATTGGGGTTCATTTAGGATAATCGGGGTGCCGTGTAATATCACTTCACCCCAACATTTGACATAGAACCTTTATAATTAATTTTGGTTGTTTTAAACTTTGAGTTTTAATTTAATATTTGTCTTTAAAATTTTTAGTAAGGTACTTTAGCATTTTTGAGATATAAATTAAAACAATTGAACTAATTCTTCCCTACATACCTCCGAGAATAAGCTAGCCTTTCCCCTATACATTAATAATAGCTAGGCGGTTTTTTACTAAAATAATCACCCCCTTAGTTTACATAAGCCGATTTTTTTCTCTTTTTAAAACTAAAGAATTTTTGCTTTCAAATTTCATCCACTTTAAAATGCGGTATACTATTCAGTTTTAGATTTTGGATTATTATTGGATTTTCTCCCACGAAAAATTGTTACAGCAATTTTTGATTAAGTAAAGTATTGCTCTTTAAACTTGGTTTTTTATGGTAAAATCTTTTGTGCCAATCAAAATGTGTATTCTTTTTTATTAAAAGTTATAAAGAAGATAGTGATGTTAAAAACCTTGTTCAACATCTTTGTTTAGAAGCTTTATACGAACAGCACGAACACTTTCTGAAGAAATCCTTATTATTTGGTAAAATTGGAACTTAATTGGCATAAAAACGTACCAATTATAAAGCGGAAATTTGAAGGGGTTGAGATTTTGTTTAAAAGAAATTTAATCATTGCTTTTTTAATAGCTTTTATCGGCTGTTTTATTCATATTGAAACTGCCAGTGCAGCACCAAAGCTAGACGTAAAAGCCGAAGTCGGAATATCAAATAAAGTAAAGTATTATACACCGTTGCCATTAAAGCTGACAATTACTAATAATGGATCGGCGTTTTCGGGAGACTTAGTCATTGATGCGGCTGAATCCTATGCAGTTGGATCCGGACTAGTGTATCCACTTGATATTGCAGAAGGTGAAACGAAAACCGTTCAGCTTTACTTAAATGGACTTTCAGATGATTTTATGTACTCAGGAGTTCAACAACCAAATTTATTTTACTTCTATGAAGGCGGCATTGAGGAAGGGAAAGCTATTGGTTTTTCTGGAGATAAATCAGTAAGACCGCAATTTTATGAGATGGAATCAACATTTATCTATACATTAACTGAAAATAGCGACCGTTTAGCCGCATTTTTACGTTTAAGACAAAATGCTACATACAATGTTGAAGTTTTCCATTTAAATCAAATTAAAGATTTTGAATTTCCTTCAGATGCTAAAGGGTTGGAAATTGCGAATGTTTTAGCAGTAGATGAAATAAGTTTAGCGGATTTTTCAGAAGAGCAACAAAAAGCAATTTTAAGCTGGGTTGAACAAGGTGGAACACTTTTAATTGGTGCATCAGATCAAGTAGAGGCTTCATCTGGAATTTTTAAAGAGCATCTACCGTTATCGCTTTCGACAGAGAGGGTAGGAGTATCTAAAGAAAGCTTAAGAACATTATCAAATGACGGAATCTTTACACAAGGAATTGAAGTATATCGAGCTCAGGAAAAAGAGGACAGTGTTCGAATCTTGGCAGATGGTGAAACAATTCTTGCATCAGCAACAGAGCTAGGAAGCGGTCGTATTATTCAAACAACGTTTTCTTTGGGAGACCAGCCTTTATCTGCAATGGATGGATACTCAAAGTTAATGACCAACATTTTAAGCTTACAAACACTGCAAATGCCATCGTATGGAGCTTACTATGGCAACTATAACGATTATTTACCTTATGAGGTTGGCAGCGTCAATGAGTTGTTTCCTTCCTTTGAAGTTTCAACAACAGTGCTAGTTATTATCGTTATTATTTATATCTTATTTATTGGCCCAATTCTTTATCTTGTTTTAAAACGGATGGATAAACGGGAGCATGCATGGTGGCTAATTCCAGTTGTTTCGATTTCTTTATCACTATGTATGTTTATTTTCGGGGCAAAAGATCGTTTAATGCAATCACAAATACAGCAATCTGCTTTTTATAAAGTGGAAGGTACCAATTTGTCGGGTAACTATATTGAAACGATCCTAACTAACCGTAGTGGCGACTTTACTTTTACAACAGATGAAAATACAACTGCTGTTGCAACACGCAATAGAAACTATATGGGTGAATCCACTGCTGTATTGCACGAGAAGTCCTACGTAAAACAGCATGCAAATAATTCAACTATTAATCTGCAAAATTTAAACTATTGGTCTGTTCAATCGATTGTTGGGCAATCACAAATTAAAGATGCGGGAAATATGGATATTCAATTAAAGTTAACAAATGGAAAAGTGGAAGGTACGGTAACAAATAACTTCCCATTTAAATTAAATGATGTGGCAATTTGGTCTGGTTCACGTGAAATTCAATTAGGAGATATCGAGCCAAATAGTACATTAGAGGTCTCAGAAGAGGTGAAAGGATCGGTCCTTCTAGCGCCTTCCACTTCAAACTATAATTACTCTACACCACAATCAAAAGAAGACATTCTGCCGATGCGCTTAGAGAAATTAAAGTATGGTGCAGCAGGCTTAACAGAAGGCGAACGTCTACCTGCAATTGTTGCCTGGACAGAAGAAGCCCTTGTAGGAATTGAACTAGACGGGAATGCGGAAGTATCGCCTGTAGCATATTTAATTCAAACATTTAAACCTAGTATGGAACTATCAGGGGAATTTACATTAGATAAAGATGCATTACAAGAATATGTAGAGCCAGTGTCATCGGGTTATATGGAATTAATCAATGAAGCGACTAATGAATGGTATTTAGACAAAGGAGAATATGATTATTTGGTTTATCTACCTGAAGAACTTCTAGAAGAGTCATCTTGGACAGAAATTAATATTTCAAATAAGGATTCTAATCGTATTGAAATGGCTATTTGGAATATAAATACGTCTCAATATGAAGAAATCAGTGAAAACAATAAATCATTTACAACAAATTTGGATCAATATATTTCAGAGGATGGCCAGTTGAAAGTGCTTGTACGTTTAACGAATAATGATATGGGCACTCAAGTCAGACTGCCTGATGTTGAAATTAAGGGGGTGGCAAAATAATGATGATTGAAATTCAAGGACTAACAAAAAAGTACGGTTCTTTTACAGCTTTAGATAATTTGAATTTATCGTTAGATGAGGGGGTTGTGTTCGGTTTTGTAGGGGCAAACGGTGCTGGAAAATCTACAACCTTTTCAATATTGGCCACTCTTCTTTCTCCTACTTCAGGAGATGCGTTCATTAACGGTAAAAGCGTGGTGCGGGAACCTAAAGAGGTCCGCAAACAGCTCGGTTATATGCCAGACTTTTTCGGTGTCTATGACCAATTAAAAGCAGATGAATATTTAGATTTTTATGGTGCAAGTTATGGAATATCTTATTCAGAACGACAAGTATTAATCCCACAGTTATTGGAGCTTGTTAACTTGACGCATAAACGTTATGAATACGTAGATTTACTTTCCCGGGGAATGAAGCAGCGCCTATGCCTAGCGCGTTCTCTCATTCATGATCCGAAGGTATTAATTTTAGATGAACCTGCATCAGGTTTAGATCCACGTGCCAGAGTGGAAATGCGAGATATACTTAAGCATTTAAAATCGATGGGCAAAACTATTTTGATTTCATCGCATATTCTACCAGAGCTTGCAGAAATGTGTGATGAAATTGGTGTTATTGATAATGGAAAATTGATTGCCCATGGTAATGTACAAACAATTCAAGAACAATTGCAGGGCGAAAAACGAATTATTGTAAAAGTGGTGCATCAATTGGAAAAGGCACGTGTATTTTTTGAGGAAAATCCACATATTTCTTCCATAGAAGTTGCAGATGAAAAAGGTGAAATCGCCTTTAATTATCGGGGTACTACAGAGGACCAGGTGAACCTTCTACGTAAAGCGATGCTAGCAGACATTCCAATCTATTCATTAACAGAGGAAGAAAAGGATTTAGAGGATGTCTTTATGGCGATTACGAAAGGAGCGGATGTTAAATGATGAATCGTTTTTCAAACCCGGTATTAATGAAAGAATTAAAATTGCGTTTCCGCGCCTTTAAAAGCTTTTCAGGGTTAATGTTTTATTTGGCTGTTTTATGTATTTTCGTCGTAGGCTTTTTAATGATTTATACGCAATTTTCAGGAACAGCCTTTTTTAGACCAAGTGACAGCTTTACAATGTTTTCTGTTCTAAGTGTACTTCAGATGGCTCTTGTTATGTTTATAACACCGGGTTTAACAGCGGGTGCTATTAGTACGGAACGAGAAAAGCAAACACTAAATATATTATTAACTACAACACAAAGCTCTACACAAATAATTGTAGGAAAACTCGTATCATCTGTAGTGTTTTTAATTCTAATGTTAGTTGCAGGGTTGCCGCTATATAGTCTTGTATTTTTATTTGGTGGTGTATCACCTTCTCAATACGTAACAATTTTCCTTTTCTACCTAGTAACTTTGATTGCAATTGGTAGTATCGGAATTATGTTCTCAACTATTACAAAGAAAACAATTGTATCGATGATTGCAACTTATGGGGCAATGATATTTTTAGGAGGCATTACAGCTTTCTTCTTCTTTATCGGTGTTTCAATGGATCAAATGGCGACTGGATATGCTGGAACACAGAATTTAATGCCGTTTTCACCTATTACTTATTTCTGGGTTAGCATAAATCCAGGGGCATTGATGCTGTCAATCCTTTATCCTGAAATAACGAATACTATTGATTCTTTAGTCGGCATATCTTTCCCTATTTGGGTTGTTTATTTGATTTTTTATTTATTAATAACAGTAGGCTGCTTAGCAATAGCAATTCGTAAGCTGCGCGCTAATATGAAAACGAACAGATAGGAGAAGCAATAATGGATCAGAGGAAAATATTAAGGCAATTTGTGCGGAAAGCAAAAAGAAGCTTAAATTTTGAATACATGCTGCCGAGATTGCAATTTGGAATTTTACTTGGGCTTAGTATGAGTACGGTGATCCTAATTGTTTCTAGGCTGTTTGTTTTTCCGCATTATGATGAGGTTGCCATTGTAGTTGGCATTGCTGTACTCATTGCAACTATATTCTTTATTTGGTGGAAACATGTCCGTGAAAGGGACGCATTACACCGGTTAGATGCTTTTTATCCTCATAATGAGCTAGTTACAGTATTATCATTCAACGATTCAGAGAACCCGTTGGTGAATTCATTATTAGAAAAAGCAAAAAAAGAATCATCAGCAGCTTATGAGCGTTTTAAAAAACGCAAAAAAGAGCTATGGAAAGCAAGAGTGCTTATCGGCATCCTTCTGATGACAATAGTTATTGGGATATTATCAATTTTTCCTTCGGCAACACAGCAAGAGGCACATGTTATTGAAAAAGAACAAAATGTCATTGAGGAGCTAGAGGAAGAAGTAGCGAAGTTAGAAAAAAAGACGAAAACAGATAATGTAAAAAAACAATTGCAGGAACTTACAAATAAATTAAAGGAAATGGAAGCATCTGAAGAAGCATTGCGTGAAGTGGTGAAAAAGCAGAAGGAATTAAAGCTTCAGGAGCAAAAACTGAAAGAAAAAGAGACTTCAGTAGAGCAAGGTGAAGCGAAAACCTCTGATGGGTTAACTGCAGAAGAACAAGAGCAGTTAAAAGAACTTATGGAGCTGCAAAATGAGCTTGCTAGCACAGCAAATAATACACAATCTGCGTTAAGTAAGCTTGGAAAACCAATTAGCTTTGATTTACAGAATGCTATTGCCAGTGAATTAGGCTCAGAGTCAAAAAATGAGGCAAATAATAACGGAAGCTCCAATTCGAATAATCAAAATGGTAATCAGAGCAGCTCACAAAATCAAGGTAATGGGCAAAATTCAAATCAACAAGGTCAGGGAAACAATGGCAGCTCAGGTCAAGGTAATGGCCAAGGCAATGGTCAAGGCAATGGTCAAGGCAATGGATCGGGCCAAGGTAATGGTCAGGGTAGGGGTGGAAGTGGTGCCGGTTTAGGTCAAGGAAGCCGCGACTTGCTTTCAATTCCGGGGCGTATCGGTGGAAATAATGATACAACAGTAGATGGAGGTCCGCTTAATGAAGGCGAACCTGTTGGAGAACAAAAAGGTTCAGTACCTGTTACAAAAGGAACAATTCGACCTTATGAAGAAGTAATTGGTCAATATAAAGAAAGTTATTTAGAAAGTTCTGAACGTATACAACTACCGAAAGATTTGCAGGATATTGTGCAATCATATTTTTCTTCTATAGAGTCGAATGAGTAGGGAGATGAGGAAGTGGCTTTTAGTGAACAGCAGTATTATGAAATAAGTGAAGAATTGCAATTGGTAAAAAAGGAAATTAGTAAGTTTATCGTGGGACAGGAAGAAGCAGTTGAATATATTTTATATTCTATTTTAGCTGATGGGCATGCATTGCTAGAAGGATTGCCGGGTTTAGGGAAAACAATGTTAATCAGGACAGTCTCAGAGGTGCTAGACTTGTCCTTTTCGCGAATTCAGTTTACACCCGATTTAATGCCTACAGATATAACTGGAACAAATATTATCGAACGAGCTGAAAATGGAAAACAGCAGTTTGTATTCCAGCAAGGCCCTATTTTTAGCCAAATGGTTTTAGCAGATGAAATAAACCGTGCTACGCCAAAGACTCAAAGTGCTTTACTTGAAGCAATGGGTGAGAAGACTGTAACGATTTTAGGCGATACAAAGAAAATGGCTAGACCTTTCTTTGTTTTGGCAACTCAGAATCCAATTGAAATGGAAGGGACGTATCCATTGCCAGAAGCGCAAATGGACCGCTTCTTATGCAAAATATTAGTACCATATCCATCTAAGACAGAATTAATCGAAATTATGAAACGGACTACCGGTGCTGAAGAAATAGCATTAGAGAAGATAATGAATAGTGAAAGGCTAATTCTTGTGCAGCAAATGGTAAAGGAAGTTTTAGTAGCAGATGAAATGATGGAATATGCAGTAAGCATCGTAGTAGCTACACATCCAGGCGGAGAAGACGCATTGCCGGAAGTGAAGGATTATGTTATGTATGGCAGTGGACCTCGTGGATTGCAAAGTATTATTAAATTGGCAAAAGCTCGTGCTGTTATGAATGGTCGATTCCACGTTTCGATTGCAGATATTAAGTCGGTTGCAAAGCCAGCACTTCGTCACCGCATGATGTTGAATTATGAAGGTGAAGCATCTGGAAAGACGGTTGATGATTTAATTGAAGAACTATTATCTATTAAACAAGGCGCACGGCTATGAAGCAAACCGGATTAATTTTACCAGATGACTGGATTTCAAAAATCAGCCGTTTATCTATCGCTACTTCATCAAAATTACGCGGCCAGCATAAAGGTTCGCACCGGTCCCAGCGATTTGGCGCCTCGCTTGATTTCTCTGACTTTCGAGAATATACATTGGGCGATGATGTAAGGCAAGTCGATTGGAATGTTTTTGCGCGCACGGAAAAATTTTTTATTAAACGATTTTTAGATGAACAAGAAATGCGTGTCCATATATTACTTGATGCAACCCGTTCAATGGGTGAAGAGAAGAAATGGCTATTTGCACGACAAGTTGCAGCTGCATTAGGATTAATGGTGTTAAACCGAGATGATCGTTTGTCTTTTTCGTATGTAGGAGAAACTCATGCAATGCCGTTTAGGAAAAAGGGGGCAACATACCGGAAGCCTTTTTTACAAGTCGTTTCAAGTCTTGAGGATGCGCGTGGTGTTGGAAGTTTTACGCAGGATGGAATAAAAGTGCTGCCGAAGGATAGTACAGTTCTATTTATTGTAACTGATGGATTAGAGCCAATGGCAAACTGGGAGCAATTTCTAAAGCGATTGCCTCGGTTTTCAGGGGATGTCCGTTGTATTCAAATAGTAACGGAGGAAGAGCTGAATCCATCTTTTTCAGGAGATATTCGACTAATTGATTCAGAAACGGCAAGTGATGTGAATGTATCCGTTTCAAATAGAGTACTTGCTAATTATGAAAAGACTCGATTAGAACATGAGGCGCAATTTGATGCGCTTGTTAACCGTTTTGGCATTCGGAAGACTCAGCTGATTGTTGAGGATGGTTTGCAAAATGCACTTTTTAATAAACTATTGAAGTCACGTTGGGTACAGTGAGGTGAAGTTTTTTGGGATTTAGTAATCTAGTATTTTTATGGACTGCCATTTTGCCAATAATCGTTTTGATTTATTACTTCTTCCGTAAAAAATATAAAGACCAGCATGTTTCCTCAACGATTTTTTGGGCAGAAGCCATGCAAGAAACAAAAGCTTCACCATACTTAAAGCATTTACAAAAAAATATGCTGCTGTATTTACAACTGCTGTCGCTTATATTATTTGTTTTAGCCTTGTTAAATCCTTTTGTGAAATCCACTGAGATGTCGGGTGAGCAAGCGATTTGGATTGTTGATACATCTGCCACAATGCTAGCTGGAAAAGATAATACAACTACTTTTGATCAGCATAAGGAGACGATGAAATCTCTCGTATCAGAGTTAAGTGGACGTCCGCTCACGATTATTTCAACGGGTGATGAACCGAAAACAATCGTTCGACAAGAAACAGAGTCGGCTGCTATACATAAAGCAATTGATAGTTTAGAAGTCACTTATGAGGAGGAGCAATTACCTAAAGCTATTGATATGGCGCAGGCTTTTATTGGTGATACTTCTACTTCTATCTATTTATTTACCGATGCTGTGGACCGTGGAGAACTGCCTATTGAAAATGAGCATGTTAAATGGATAGTCAAAGGAGCAAATAAAGAGTTAGAGAATGCTGCAATTACTCGTTTTGCTGCAACCGCTAACGGGGAGCATACGCTTCCACTTATTCAATTAAAAAATGAAACAAAGAGAGAGCTTAATGTCCAACTTTCATTAAGCAACGAAGCTGGGGAGGTACTTATCGAGGAACAGTTGGCATTAGGGAGTGAAGAAGAGCTTACAAAAACATTTGAAGAGCTGCCTATAACAGCTGTTTTGTCAGCAAATCTTCAAGTTGAAGATGACTATGAGTCTGATAACTCAATGGTCACTCTTGTTGGAAACGGTATGTCTCAAATCGTTATTGATCAACAAATGCATCAACTTGTACAAAAAGGTTTTCAGTCTTTAGACACAGATGTAAAAATTGTGCCATCAAATCAGCTTGTATCAATGGCAAATGAAGCAATGATTATTACGAATCAAACGGAGCTTCTCGGAAAAACGAATACACCTATTATGCTAATTGGTCGTAATGATGAGACAGCGGTTGAAGTGAATAACTTAGTAGATGTATCAGAGGACCCGTTATTTGCATTTAGCTCATTAGAGGATGTGTATGTAAACTCAATATATCCATCGTTTGATGATTATGAAACAATTGCAACGATTGGTGGTAAACCATTTATTCAACGTTCCTCAAGCGGAGATATTATTGTTTTAGCGGATATTCAATCAACTGATTGGCCGCTTCATCCATCATTTCCTCTATTTTTATGGAGCGTACAAAATGAGCTCATGGCGGGAACAACTTCTTTAGGTACTTTCTCCCCAAATGAAAGTCGGGCTATTTCGCTGATTCCTGGGGATTGGTCAATTTATGCATCAAATGATGAATATATTTCTTCCTTTGAAAACGCTCGTCAGTTTAAAGCACCTACTGAACCTGGGTTATATACAGTGAAATCTCAGGAAGAAGAAAAGCCGTTCATTGTTCAACTTCCAGCACAAGAGCGTTCTATACAAGAAGGAACAAGTTTTGAGCTGGGTACACTTGAAAATAGTGGTGAAGAGGAAACATCAAAAACATCACTGTTAATATGGCTGTTGTTGCCTATTTTATTATTGCTAGTCATTGAGTGGGAGGTGCAAAGAAGACGTGGATTTGCGAATTGATTACCCACTCGCCTTATTATTACTTATTCCGTCAATTGCCTATTTAATATGGACATGGTGGCATCATCGGTCTCAATTGAAAAAGAATCAGCTTGTGGTTTTTGTTATTCGGATATGTGCTGTTGTATTACTTGTATTTGCTATAGCATCCCCATATTTATTACTGCCGGTTAAAGAAGAACAGGTTGTTTTTTTAATTGACCGTTCAGCTTCTGTTGAGGGGACTGAAGAGCAGACAGTTGCTTTTATTGAAGAAAGCTTAAAAGCAAAAAAAGATTCTCACCTTGTTGGAATTTATTCATTTGCTTCTAATCTTCAAACGGAATCCATTTTATCTGATAAGTTAGAGCATGTTCCTTCGTTAAGTGAAATTACCGGTGAGAGTGCAACAAATATTGCACAAGCATTGCAATTGGCGACAGGTATCGTTGACCGTGAAAAAGCAACCCGAATTGTGTTGTTAACAGATGGATTGGAAACAAAAGGGGATGTTTCTGAACAGCTGACAAAAATGACAGGCAGCAACGTTTCAATTGATATTGTAGAGCTAAGTAAAGATGTAGAAGCAGATATTTCTATTCAGAGCTTTACTACGCCTCAAGTTGCTTTTGCAGGGGAACAGCAACAGCTCGTTACAGAAATTGAAGCGACAACTGCTGCCCAAGGAGAACTGTATTTATATGAAAACGACCAGCTTATTCACCAAGAAACAGTTCAATTAGAGGAAGGTTCGAATGTTTTTACGTATCCTCATATTGGAAATGCAGAGGGCTTAGTAAAATATGAAGCGCTCGTTCAAACTGATAACGATGCGATCATTGAAAATAACAAGTTGACGAGTATTACGATGGTGCAAAGTTCTCCAAGGTTATTAATCGTCAGTGATAATGAAAAGGGCTCCCCGATTTCAGCGGCTCTTGGACCAAATGCTATTGCTCATGATGTAATAGGGCCAAGTGAATTGCCGAGTTCACTATCAAGCTATTTACATTACAATGCGATTATTTTTGATAATATCCCTGGACATCTTGTTGGTGAGGAAAAGATGGGAATTATTGAGCAGGCAGTGAAGAATTTTGGTTTAGGCTTTATGATGGTCGGTGGTGAAAATAGTTTCGGGCTGGGAGGATACTTTAAAACTCCTATCGAAGAGCTGCTGCCGGTAGAGATGGAAGTGAAAGGGAAACAACAATTACCGTCACTTGGGCTTGTCATTGTGCTTGACCGCTCTGGCAGTATGATGGGACCAAAAATTGAGCTGGCGAAAGAGGCGGCTGCCCGATCAGTAGAGTTACTACGAGATGGTGATACACTTGGATTTATTGCCTTCGATGATCGGCCGTGGGAAATTATTGAAACCAAACCGCTAGATAATAAAGAGGAAGCAGTAAATACAATTTTATCAATTGCTCCTGGCGGTGGAACCGAAATTTATTCGTCATTGGCGATGGCGTATGAAAATTTGGCTGATTTACAATTGCAGCGAAAACACATTATCTTGCTAACAGATGGACAGTCCTATACAAATAGCAGTTATGAAGATTTAATAGAAGAGGGAAAAGAGAGTAATATAACTCTTTCTACGGTTGCAATTGGATCTGATGCTGATGCTGGTTTGCTTGAGATGTTAAGTGAGCTTGGCAGTGGACGTTTTTATAATGTACTTGATGAAACGACGATTCCTTCAATTTTATCGCGTGAGACTGCAATGATTTCAAGAACGTACATTGAAGACAATCCGTTCTACCCGATTGTATATAACGCGGAAGGATGGAATCATTTGTTTGAACAAGGCGTTCCACAAATGAATGCATATATTGGAACGACAGCGAAGCAAACCGCAGTCGTAGTTGCAGAAAGTGAAAAGGAAGACCCTGTATTAGCAGAATGGCAATACGGATTAGGAAAAACGATAGCATTTACCTCTGACTCAACAGGTGCTTGGACTGGAGATTGGGCTCGCTGGAATGAGTGGACTAACTTCTGGAATACAGCAATCTCAAGAATGCTGCCAACCTATAATGATATTGCTTACGATATACGTTTAGATGCAGACGGTGTATTTACTATTACTGACCCTTCAAATAAAGCCGCATTTCTAGATGTAGCAGTTGTTAATGAATTAGGAGAAGAGCTGGAAGTACAGCTTGAACCAATTTCAGCAAGCAAATTGCGTGTAAATGTAGAGGCTGATCCCGGGCTAGTATTCTTTAGAATAAATAGTGGTGATGGTTCTATTTACCAAGCAGGACTTACGATACCATATAGCGCGGAATATGAATTGCAACCGCCGAATGAAACATTGCTTACGCAAATTGTAGACCGAACAGGTGGAAAAATTATTGAGGAACCAGCTGAGGCATTTCGCGAATTTACAGTAAAAGGTGCTGAACGGCAAAGTATTGCAACATGGCTTGTGTTGGCAAGTATGCTGTTATTCTTTATCGACATCACTTTAAGACGTTTTGGTTGGGGCTTCTTCCAAGCTGTTGGAAAGCCAAAAAAATCTGCAAATGACGGGCAAATTATAGAAGAAGAGACGAATGTCGCCCAGATTTTAAAGGGAATGAAGAAAAGATAATTTTTAAATTTAAGGGACTATCCAATTGGGTAGTCCCTTATGGTATATTTTAAGAGTTTTTACCTCGAATCTAATTAAACACAAGATATATTCTCCGTCATTTTACGTCAATTTTTATAACATAATTTATCTCCTCCTTTATTCAAAGTAACCAATTGAACCTAATATTTTTGAAAAAAGTAACCAATGACTTATTTGAAAATTTGAAATAGTATTATAAATGTAATAAAAAATAACATGGAAGGGTGATTAATATGGAATTAACTTTAAATGGTGTTAAAAAAAGTTACAACGATCATCCGATTATAAAAGATATTAATTTAAAAATAAAAACTCACGAGTTCATTTGTATCTTAGGCCATAGTGGCTGCGGCAAGTCAACAATGCTTAATTTAATAGCAGGATTTATACAACCTGATGAAGGTTCTATATATGTTGATGGTCAAATGATAACAGGTCCATCCAAGGAGCGAGGTGTTGTTTTTCAAGAACATGCTTTGTTTCCATGGTACTCAGTTTTAAAAAATGTTACATTTGGCCCCGTTGTACAAGGTGTGGACGAGAAGAAGGCTGTTGAAATAGCCCAAACACACTTACGAAAGGTTGGTCTTGAAAAATATGCAAATCATTATCCTGAGGAATTATCAGGAGGAATGAAACAACGTGTAGGCATTGCGCGTGCACTTGCAGCTGAACCAAAGCTTCTTCTAATGGATGAACCGTTTGGCGCATTGGACGTATTTACTAAAGAAAGCTTGCGGAAAGAATTGATTGAAATATGGATGGAACTAAAAACTACCATTATTTTTATAACTCATGATATTTCTGAAGCGGTTTATTTAGCGGATCGGGTTATCGTAATGAAAAACGGCTCAATCGCTAAAGATTTGCATATCGATTTACCGCGGCCTAGGAAATACCATCAAGAGCGATTTGGTGATCTAGTCTTTGAATTAGAACAGGTATTGGTTAATTAAAGGAGGGAAGGAAAATGAATGTAAATCAAGTTGATAAAATTACAGAACCCTCTGCGGCCAAGAGTAATCAAAAACGGAATTTAAATAGTACGAAATTAAATCTCACGATAAAAAAATATATACCGATTATTTCATTTTTTGTGCTTTGGGAATGTCTTACAAGATTAAATATTACCTTTGAATTGGTTAATTCAAATTTCTTTCCACCTCCAAGTATTATTGCGGTTCAAGGATGGCAATTAATTCAAACAGGAGTTTTGACTGATAGTATTATTTCTAGCACGATAAGAGTTTTTGTTGGAACTGTGATCGGAATTTTAGCGGGTGTTGTCCTTGCCCTCATTATAGGGAAATCAAAATTAATAGATTATTGGGCCTCCCCTATTTTAAATATGCTGGGACCTATACCATCCCTTGCTATATTGCCATTGTTTATCATTTGGTTTGGGATTGGTGAAATTCCAAAGATTATTTTGATTGCATGGACTGTATTCTTCCCTGTATTAACAAATACGATTGAAGGAATTAAATCTGTAAGACCGGTATTAATTCGTTCAGCGCTAAGTTTAGGTGCATCAGATCAGCAGATTTACAAAAAGGTAATTCTGCCGTCCGTTTTGCCAAATATATTAGCAGGCTGTCAAATAAGTTTAGGGCTGGCTTTTTCTGCCCTTGTTGTCTCAGAAATGATGGGTGCTACTTCTGGATTGGGATATATCATTGTAGATGCTCGAAACTATTTCAAGCTTTCAAATATGTATGTAGCAATTATTGTTATTGGTATTGAGTACAGCTTATTTTCCTATACATTAAAGCTTGTTGAAAGAAAAATGCTTTCATGGAGAAAAGGCGGCTTTGCAGATGCGATAGAAAAATAATAGGAGGGAAATGAGTATGAAAAAATGGTTAATGTTTTTTGTAGCAGCTTTGATAATAATTTTATCTGCTTGTAATGGAGGAGAGGAGAGTGCTCCAACTAACACTGCTGATTCCGATGAATTTGCCAGCCCTGAAAGCAACGATTTAGAACAAACTGAAATTGAAATTGTCGGTGTTCGTGATGCACAAATTTCTTCACAACAAATTATTGCTGATAAATTAGGCTATTTTAAAGAAGAAGGATTAATAGTAACGAATACTCTAATTGAAAGTGGTCCGGATATCGCTCCAATGGTAGCTGGTGGAAGTGCGCCGATTAGTTTACAAACGAATTTCATGGATATTATTTTAGCTTCTTCAGGTGTTGGTGTGAAAATTGTAGCACCAGTTGCACAAATTGCTGGTACTCAAGCGGTAGTAGCTGGTCCGGAAGCAAATATCAATTCGCCAAAAGATTTTGAAGGTAAGACAATTGGTATTCCTGCTGGTGCCGATGTGCAAATTGCAATAAATAAAATGGCTGAAGAATACAATGTAGATTTATCAAAAGTAGAAGTTGCAAACCTTGCGCCGAGTGATGCACTAACTGCATTGCAAAGTGGGAATATTGATGCGATGGCAGCGTGGGAACCATTTATTACAAAAGCGGTTGCTAATGGTGGTAAATTTTTGTTTAGTGGAACAAGCTATGCAATTGAAGGTGAAGCCTTGCCTGTTGAATGGATGAGTGTTCATTCAACATTACAAGTGACAGATGATTATTTAGAGGAAAATCCTAATACGATAAAAGCTGTTATCCGTGCTTTAGAGAAAGCAACTAATTATATTAATGAAAATCGTGAAGAAGCTATTAAAATATTAGCTCCCGAGCTTCATTTAACCGAAGAAGAGGTGGCAGAAATCATGAACCGAAATGTTTATGATATGACTGTAGATGAGACGTTTACGAATCAAAGCAACGGTTCGGTTGTAACAGATTACTTGCTGGAAACAGGGAATATTTCAAGTGTTCCTGAAAAAACAGACTATATAGATCTTACTTTATTAAAAGAGGTAAATCCAGATTTGGTAAAATCTGAAGTAGCAGAATAAAATATAAAATAAGACTTCAAGTTAGGGGGCAATCCAATTTATTTATTCAGGATGCCCCCTATTTCTTTCGAAGAATGGAGTGAATGAAGATGATTGAATTCGACTTAATTATAAAAAATGGCTTTATTGTTTTAGAAAAAGAAATAAGAAAAATGGATATTGGAATACGGAATGGAAAAATCTCAGCTATTCAAGATTGTGTAGAGGGAACAGCAAAAAGGGAAATTGATGCATTAAATCAATACATTTTCCCTGGTGTTATTGATGTGCATGCTCATTTCAGTGAGCCGGGACGAGAATTTTGGGAAGGTTTTTCTACGGGATCACAAATGATGGCTGCTGGTGGCTGCACTACTTATTTTGATATGCCGCTAAATGGGATACCTTCGACTATTAATAAAAAAGCGCTATTAGATAAAGCTTCAATTGGTGAAGTAAAATCGTGCGTTGATTTTGGTTTGTGGGGTGGTTTGGTTCCTGGGAATGTAGAGAATTTAAAGGAGCTTGCGGAATTAGGTGTAGTCGGTTTTAAAGCTTTTTTATCGGAGACGGGTAATGAAGAATTTCAAAACGTTGATGATTTAACACTTTTATATGGTATGCAGGAGATTTCAAAGTTAGGGAAAGTTCTTGCATTGCATGCAGAAAGTGCACCGATTACTTCATGGCTGCAAAATAGAAAAATAAAGTTTGGGCAGTTATCAGCAGATGATTATTTAGCATCAAGACCTGCTATCGCAGAGTTTGAAGCTGTTAATCGTGCGATTGCATATGCACAAATTACAAACTGTCCTCTGCATTTTGTTCACATTAGTAGTCCTGATGCTGTTCTAGCCATTCAAAAGGCTAAACTAAACGGAATGGATATTACATTAGAAACTTGCCCTCATTATTTATTATTTAACCACGATGATTTGATAGAAAAAGGAGCAATTGCGAAATGTGCACCGCCATTAAGAGAGGAGGAAGTGAAGCAACAACTTGTATCATTATTTGTTGAAGGGAAATTTGATATGATTTCATCTGATCATTCCCCATGTACACCAGATATGAAGGATTCCAAAATGCACAATATATTTACTGCTTGGGGCGGTATTAGTGGGGGGCAATTTACTTTGCTTTCTACTATTGAATTAGTGCTACAAAATAATATGTCTTTACTTCAAGTTGCAAAATATACTTCAACAAATCCGGCACATCGATTTAAATTGAAGGGTAAAGGGAAAATTGAGGTTGAGAAAGATGCTGATTTAGTAATAGTATCGATGGAACCGTTTAAAGTCGATGAGAGTGAGTTGTTTTCTAAACATAAACTAAGTATTTATGTTGGTCATACATTTCCATGCCGAATTAAGCAAACTATTGCGCGAGGGAATGTCTTGTTTGAAAATGGCCAAATCAACTTAGGTACACGAGGAGAATGGCTTTCGATTAAAGCATTAATAGATGCGGTATAATTAAAATTTTGATGATGTTGATGCTGGAAAGTCTTTGTATAAGACGTGACACTTGGGAAATCCCTTTGTTGTTTTTGCAAGTTACTTATAACGTAGGGAAAGAAATGCTTGTCTTACTTGTGTTATAATAAGGCTATTAAAAACGACTAAAGAGAAGGGGAGGAAAAAGTTGACTTATCAAGCATTTTACCGTGTGTATAGGCCGCAAAGTTTCCGAGAGATGTCTGGTCAAACACACGTGAAAAGAACCCTTCAAAATGCTCTTACAGCAAATAAAACAACACATGCGTATCTTTTTTCAGGTCCAAGAGGGACAGGGAAAACAAGTACAGCGAAAATTTTTGCTAAAGCATTAAACTGCGAGAAAGCACCCACGAATGAACCGTGTAATGAATGCCCGACATGTTTAAGTATTACTGAAGGTTCGCATCCAGATGTTATCGAATTTGATGCTGCTTCTAATTCACGTGTTGAAGAGATGCGTGATATCATTGAAAAAGTAAGATTCGCTCCTGCAAATGCACGTTTCAAAGTGTATATTATTGATGAAGTTCATATGCTTTCAACGAGCGCATTTAACGCTTTATTAAAAACATTAGAGGAACCACCACCTCATGCTGTATTTATTTTGGCTACTACAGAGCCTCATAAATTGCCCGCAACAATTATTTCGCGCTGTCAACGCTTTGATTTCAAACGATTATCTTCAAATGATATTTTAGAGCGAATGAAAATTATATTAGAAGATATCGACTTGCCATTTGAAGAACAAGCCCTAAAAGTCATAGCACAGGCAGCAGCAGGTGGAATGCGTGATGCGTTAAGTTTGCTGGACCAGGTTGTATCGTTCAGCGGTGATACGCTTACTTTAGACAATGCATTACTTGTAAGTGGTTCAATTGGCCAAGATGTCTTTTATAATGTAGTAGGCGCTTTAAAAGATAAAGAAATTGCGCAAGTTTTAACTTCGATAGAGGGGCTAATCGCCGATGGTAAGGATCCTTTGCGTTTAGCAGAAGATTTAATTACATTCTTCCGTGACTTATTATTATTACAAACAAGCAGTGAACTGGAAGAATTGTTGGAACTTGTAACACCTGAAGAAAAGTTTCTGCAGCTTGCACATGAATTTAGCGCCGATACACTTTACAGATATATCGATATACTAGCTAAAACGCAACAAGAAATGCGTTTTTCCCATCATACAAAAATTTACTTAGAAACAGCTTTATTGAAGATGGCGCAAGTACCAAATAGTGGTGCCGCTGTTTCTCAAAACACGGCAAGCATTGACCCTGAACTGAATGATAAAGTTGCAAATCTTGAGAGATTGGTACATCAATTGTCTCAACAAATACAAGACGGTGTTCAAGTACAAAATAATGTACAGCATCAAAAAGAAGCACCACGTCCACGTGTAAAATCCCAAAGCGGCTATAATGCACCAACAGGACGAATTCGAGAGGTATTAAAAGGTGCAACCAAACAAGATATTCATCAAATTAAAAATGCATGGGCGCAAAGCTTAAGCCAGCTTCAAAAATCACAATCAGCATTGTTGGCAGAAGCTGAACCTGTTGCCGCATCGAATAGTGCATTTGTGGTAAAATTCAAGTATGATATTCATTGTCGAATGGTTGCCGAAAATAGAGAGTTAATATCCATGTTTTCTCAAATACTATCCCAAATAACGGGTACTATGTATGAAATATTATGTATTCCAGAAAATGAATGGATTACATTGCGCCAAAACTTTATCCGAGAAAATGGTTTAAATCAGAAAAAAGATGCTTCTGAGCAAGATGATGGCATTGGAATTTCGGAAACAGTAAATGAACAGCCATTTATTGACGATGTGCAAGAAATTGCTTCTGAAGATCCTTTAGTAACAGAGGCGGAGAAGATTTTTGGTAAAGACTTTGTTGAGATTGTTGAGGATTAATGATTTTCATTAAGCTGAATCTCCCTGTTATGATGGATAAGGCGACATAAATAATACTTAGGAGGAACTCAATTATGCGAGGAATGGGCAATATGCAAGGCATGATGAAAAAAATGCAAAAAATGCAAAAGGAAATGATGCAAGCACAGGAAGAGCTAAATGCAAAGGAATTTGAAGGTACTGCAGGCGGCGGCATGGTGAAAATTACGATGAACGGCCAACGCGAGGTACTTGGAGTAAGTTTAGACCCTTCTGTAGTTGACCCTGAAGATGTGGAAATGTTAGAAGATTTAATCATTGTTGCAACTAATGAGGCATTAAAGAAAGTAGAAGAAACGACTAATGCAACAATGGGTAAATTCACTCAAGGCTTAAACCTTCCATTCTAGGAGGTAAAATGGATGTACTACCCTGAACCAATATCAAAGCTAATTGATAGCTTTATGAAATTGCCAGGTATCGGTCCGAAAACTGCGGCTCGACTGGCATTTTTCGTTTTAACAATGAAGGAAGATACAGTTTTATCTTTCGCAAAAGCATTAGTAGATGCAAAACGCAACTTAACATATTGTTCGGTATGCGGACATATTACCGATATAGATCCGTGTCAAATTTGTTCTGATAAACAACGTGATGCATCGACAATCTGTGTTGTTCAAGATCCAAAAGATGTCATTGCAATGGAAAAAATGCGCGATTATCAAGGTCTCTACCACGTTTTACATGGGGCTATTTCGCCAATGGACGGTATTGGTCCAGAGGATATCAATGTAGCCTCACTGATTACACGCTTACAAGATGAACAAGTACAAGAATTGATTTTAGCGACTAACCCTACAATTGAAGGGGAAGCAACTGCAATGTATATTTCACGTCTTGTAAAGCCTTCTGGTATTCGTACAACACGAATTGCACACGGTTTACCAGTTGGCGGCGATTTAGAATATGCCGATGAAGTAACGTTATCCAAAGCGTTAGAAGGACGTCGAGAATTATAAAAATTTCTAACGCTTTTGCCACAAATTATTTGTGGTTTTATTAACTGCTAACTGACTCTACTATTGTAATTCGTTTGAAATTAGATATTTTAAATTGTTAAATCGCTATAAGGTGAGTGGCATTGTATGATGTTTAGTCGTAAAGGGAAATTAAAAAGAGAATTCGATGACAAATTAATTCATCTTATAAAAGAGACTAAGGATGATTGGAATAATGCGAAAGTAATTGAAGGACTGTTAGATGATTATGATTTAGATGTAATAGCACGTCGGAAAATAGCTGAGAGCATACATTTCTATTTATTCAAAGAAGCCCGAATTCGAAAAATTTTAATTAAATGAACATAATAAGAGTAGCCACAACAGCATATGCTCCTATGAATACGTTATCGAAAGGAGATATGTTTGATAACTTACGTTGCAGTAGGTGTTATTTGTGCGCTGCTCTTTTTTGGTGTTTTAATAGGAAAGAAAATAGGTTTTGGTGTTATCTTTGAAAAGTTAGCAATTTTATGGTTTAAGTTAGCTTGCTCTTTTGCGTTGTTATACATAGCCCATATTATTGTTGATGGCTACGATATCATTGTACCTGTTAATTTATTTTCTGCGCTGACAATAACGGTTTTAGGTTTACCGGGGGTGCTTTGTATAGGTGTGATAACAATTTTTCAATAAAACCCTTGCATTATATAAAATATAGTGATATATTAATAAACGTCGCTTCTGCACATCAAAAAAATATCGAAAATCAATAATAATTGTTGACGTTATTTTAAAGAAGTGATATAATAAATAAGCTGTCAGTAAGTTAATAGTTTTTGAAAAAAGTTATTGACTAACTCGAAGTGAAATGTTATACTAATTAAGTTGCTGAAATAATAGTAAATAAAGTTGTTGACATCCTTAGTTGGATGTGTTAAACTTTAAAAGTTGCTGTTAAATGCAACGGCATTATATGAACCTTGAAAACTGAACAACAAAACGTTAATGAAATATAGTTTTTAGTAACTGACCCTCGTCGGTGAACGAAACAAGATTTTGGACATCAAACATTGATGCCAGCAAAAATTTGAGCTATATCAAATTTTCTTTTATGGAGAGTTTGATCCTGGCTCAGGACGAACGCTGGCGGCGTGCCTAATACATGCAAGTCGAGCGAACTGATGAGAAGCTT
>NZ_RXNR01000065.1 GCF_003966145.1 Lysinibacillus telephonicus | reverse complement strand
AAGTAGATTGTCAAAGGCTCTTTTCACTTTGACAATCTACTTGGGATGTGGAACAATCCATGAATGGTTGTTGTGCAAAAAAACTTAATCTTTTTGTGTCCAAAAACTTGACGTAGATCCAGTTTGTACTACTAATGTTAGTATGTTTTTTATAAACTAAACAATGCTCTTTTAAAAATATATTCGATTGGACTTTTGTCGCAAACTGTAAAAGTTATGTCCGGATAAGTTTGTACTGTATATTGCTGTAGTAAGTTTAAGATAATAGGATTATGTTGTAGAACCCCGCCATTTACATAAAGAGTTAATGGTTTTTTCACATAATTGATTTTCTGCAGTGCTGATTTTACTAAAAAATAAAGTTCTTTTGCTGCTTGCCGGGCTATTGCAATTGCCTGCTCATCTCCAAGTATAACAGCATCTTGTAAGATTGAACTTATACTTGCGATTTGGGCATTTGTATAGTTAGGCTGATATAGCCATGTTATAAGCTGCTCAGTTGTTTCAATGTGCAATTTTTTATAAAGATGTTCCTTTAAGACGGATGTTTTTTCTAAACGTCCATCTTCCATTCTAAATACAATGCTTAGAATTTCTTTCCCGATCCAATATCCACTGCCTTCGTCACCAGCGCGGTGTCCCCATCCTCCTGTACGTACAATGTATCCATTTCCATCAGTAGCCATGCAAATCGAACCAGTTCCAGAAATAATTAGGGCACCAGGATTTTTCAAACCGACTAAGCCAAGTAATGCTGAGTGTACATCATTTTCAATAATTATCTTTTCTATTTTAAAAGGCACCTTTTGACAGCAGAATTCAATGACTTCACTAACTAATTTCAAATCAGAAGCGCTATCAATTCCAGCTATAGCAAATGCTGCGACGTCTATCTTTTCTAAATTTGTAGATTGATATGCATCCCAAAGTAATTCATTTAAAACTTCCTTAACAGCATGAGCTCCTATTGTTTGAGCATTTGAGCCAGTAGAAGTTTTTTCAAAATAACATTCCCCGTGTTCAGAGCGTATTGATAGAGTGGTTTTTGTAGCTCCTCCATCGACTGCTAAAATAATTTTCTCTTTCATTCCTTGTTCCAACCTTCAAGGAATTGATTTAACTGTTCTTCACATTTACGTATGGTATCAATTTTTTCTTTTACCCAGTTTTCTAACAAGGGTGATACTGCTTGTGCCTGAAGGAGTGAACTACGCATTGTCTCCGGTGCAGGGCCGCCAGCTAATGTACGGACTTGAACAAAAAATTCAGGTTTTAAAGCTTTATAGAACTCTTCTTTTGAGATTGTTAAAGGCTTTTGAATTATTTCTAATGCTTTTTCATTTGCAAGTTCCCAAGTTAGGCTCTCAAGTGATTCCTGTTTTTTAGTTAATAAAGCTTTTATACAACTGCTAACGATTTTATGTGCTTGTCGAAACGAAATTTTTTCAGAGCGAACAAGGGAATCGGCAAGCTCAGTTACGTTAGCAAAGCTGTTTTTGGCTCGAGTTAATAATTTTTCTTTATTAACTTCCATTGTAACTATTAAGCTGCCGAATAGTTTATAAATTCCTTTTAATTTTTCCATTGCTCGCCATAGGTATGGCTGCATATCATCTTCTGTATCGACAATATCCCCAAAAGGCGTATTATGAATCATTTGTAATACGGTTGAAGCATCTCCTACAACAGATGATAGCAGGGAGCGCGTATGCTCTATCGAAACTGGATTTCGTTTTTGTGGCATAATTGAGCTAACTTGAACATATGGGCTTGCTAAACTAAATGCATTGAATTCTTGTGTCGCCCACAGTAGAAAGTCTTGTGAAGTTCTCCCAAGATTAAGTGCTGCAAGTTGGACGACGCTTGCTGCTTCCCCGATATAATCTGCTCCTGCAACTGCATCCCAGGCATTTTCTATAATATCGTCGAATCCAAGAAGATCTCTCATGCGTTCTCGGTTAATATTAAAACCTGTAGTAGTTAAGGCAGCAGCCCCCATACTACTTTGGTTAATTGTTTTGTAAGCACCTTGCATTCGTTTAAAATCACGAGTAAGCTGGTCAATTACCGCTTTCAAATAGTGTGCAAAGGTTGTAGGCTGTGCTTGTTGTGTATGGGTATAGCCAAGCATGATAGTGTCAACATGCTCTTCTGCAAAAGCTATTAAAGAAGACCTAAAGGATAACAGTTCCTCCATGAGTGAAAGTAGTCTTTTACGTAAAGTCATACGGTAGATAGCAATTCCCATATCATTTCGACTTCGCCCAATATGCAAATTACCTGCGACATCTCCAGCTAGCTCGATTAGTTTATTTTCAATTCGGAAAAATAAATCTTCAAATTGTGGGTTGTAATCTCGATGCTCATAGTAGTCCAAATCTAGTTTCGTAATGGCCTGCCCAATGAGTTTCGCCTCTTCTTTTGTAACAAGTTGTTGTTCTTCAAGCATCTTTAAATGGGCAATATGTATTTGCACCATCAACTTCAAAAAATGTTTTTTAGCTTCTTCATATGCTGGCTGTAGTACCATTTGACGATAACTAGTAGAAGGGAACTGATTGCCCTCAATTTCATTAATACGGCTTTTATAATCTTGAAACATATAGAATCACCCCACAAAGAATTACCTATAATATTCCAATATCTTTTAACTATGAAATCAACAAACAAATTAACTCATTCATATTAAATGTTAAACTGAATTTTTTCTTTGGGCTATAACAGTTGGTAATACCATACCAATTAGTACTATTACAATGCCAAATACCTGTATAATAGTTAATTTTTCATGTAGTACAGCAACTGAGGCTAGGATTGCTACAGGTAATTCCATTGCACTTAAAATAGATGAAAGACTGCCACCTACTTTTGGAGCTGCAATGGAGAATAATAAAATTGGCAAAATAATACCAAACACCCCTAAAATAAGTCCAAAAATCCACAAGGGACTATTTACTAATGTGCCATTCCAAAGAATTTCAGGGGATAAGAAGATGCTAATAACAATCAGTGCAACAAATGACATGAGAAGTGTACGAGAAATTATTGATATTCCTTCCACCTTTCTTGAATTAATTTGAATAAATATTGCAAAGCTAGTTGCTGCAAGTAATCCGTAAACCCATCCTTGCCAAGCAATAGCTGATAAATCGGTATCAAGAATACCCGCAGCTAAAATAGTTCCGGCTAATAAAAAAACAAGGGAGATTATTTCAGGCCGGCTTGGAAACCTTTTATGTAAGATGCAATCAATAAACATCCCAATCCAAGTAAATTGAAAAAACAATACGACAGCAAGGGATGCAGTCAAGTACTCTAATGATTTTCCGTAAATGATTCCAGTTGTTGCAGTAAAAATACCTGCACAAACAATCGTAAGTAACCCAGTTTTATTTAAACGAGGCAAGCTTCTTTGTGTAATAACAAACAAAATTAGCGCTAGAAAAAAACCAACCATGTATTGGCTTGTGACAGCTTCACCGGATGTAAAGCCTTGTCCCATGGCAACCTTAATAATTGTTGATAAAATACCGTAGCTGCTCGATGCAATAATGATTAGCAGTGGATATAGTAGTTGAAATTTCATGATGTATTAACCTGCATTTCTATTTAATTTACTAACCGTATGATAAAACAGTTTATCGATAAATGTCCAATTTCTACAGAATTTAGGAATTATTTATGTTAAAGAAGGAATTGAAATCAAGGAACACGAAAATATTTATAGGACATTTTTGAAAATTTTAGAAAAATCATTTTCCTACCATTTTAAACATGTGAAAGATAAATTTGATTATTAATGAATATAATGGTATTTTTATATAATTTTTAATACTTAAATCTTAAAATTTATAGAAAATAGAATATTTTGTAATCAAAAAGTAATTTTAAATATATATAAATATTTATATTATAGGTTTATATACCCTTGTTATTATCTCTATTAAAAGGTAAAAAGTGATATGTGTATATTCAATTGATAATAATAATTCCGGAGGGATACTTATTGAGATTAGAGTAATCAGTAAAAGCTGAAAAATTTTATTTCATGATGCAAATAATAATTTTGTCGTAGTTTTTCCGGAAATTGCTAGAACAGTAAAATTGACATCTCGACGACTACAAGAGTTTGTGTGCTGGAAATATAAACTTTGTGTAAACAGTTCAAAAGGGAATTGTTTTTCAGAAATGTTGTTCTTTATAAGAAATTATAAATAGAGAGATCAATTGGAAAGAGTCTGAAGTTTGGAGGGAGCAAAATGCTGTATTTATCTAGAAAATCGGAATTTTCAGCTACTCATACGTACAATAATCCGCGGTGGAATAAAGAAAAAAATAGAAAGATATTTGGCAAATGCAACAATCCAAATGGACATGGGCATGATTATAAATTGGAAGTAATGGTTAGAGGAACGTTAAATCTGTCTTCTGGCATTGTTGTAAATACAGCGGATATTAAGCAAATTGTCAATCATTTTTTAGCAGAAGAACTTGATGGGAAATTTTTAGATAGAGAGCATCCTTTTTTTATAAAAAATATCCCTACTACAGAGAATATTGTGAATTATATTTGGGAGTCGTTAAAACCGCAGTTTAAAGGATGTGAACTTTATCGTTTAAGACTTTATGAAAATCATTATTTATCGGCTGAAAGGAAGATCGATAGTATGACATATTTAACGAGACAATATCATTTCTCTGCGGCGCATAGACTACATAGCATTTATTTATCTGATGAAGAAAATAAAAAGTTATTTGGAAAGTGCAACAATCCTAATGGACATGGTCACAACTATTATGTTGATATACAAGTAAAGGGAGAGCCTTCAAAAGAAACAGGGATGATAATAAATTTGGCTGATTTAGATGAAATCGTTGAACGTGAGATAATCGATAGATTCGATCATATGAATTTAAATTTAGATACAGAAGAATTTAAGGAGTTAAATCCTACTTCAGAAGCTGTCGCAATGGTGATCTACAAAATATTAAAGTCGCATATTCCTAATCTTCATAAAGTAGGAATTTGGGAAACTGATAAAAATTATTTTGAATATTTAGGTGAGGGTGATTATGCTATTTGACTGCAATATCTTAAAAGGTAAAAATGTCGCAATAACCGGTGCTACAAAAGGGATTGGTAGAGCTACTGCCATCCTTCTTTCATCAAAAGGTGCAAATCTATTAATTGGGTCGAGAAGTGTTAAAGAATTAGAAGAATTATCCGCTATATTACCAACTAAGGTAATTCCGCAACAACTTAATATTGAAGATGAACGTTCAATAACCAACTTTCTTAATGAAGGGGTATTAAAATTTGGGAAAATAGATGCTTTAGTTAACTGTGCGGGATATGGATCATTTAGCTCCTTCTTGGAATTACCAATAGAAGAATTTGATCGCATGATTTCAGTTAATTTAAGAGGATCTTTTTTAGCTTCACAATATTTTGCCAAGCATATGATAAAAAACAAACGAGGTCAAATTAATAATATTAATTCTATTGCGGGAACTGCAACTCTTGAAGGGAATGCAGGGTACTCTGCATCTAAATTTGGGTTGCTTGGATTATCAAGAGTAATGCAACTAGAGTTAAGAAAGCAAGGGGTATATGTAACATCTGTACTTCCTGGATCTACTAATACACAATTTTGGGATCACATCGAAAACCATCCAGAAAAATCTAAAATGATTCCTCAAGAAACAATTGCTAAGCATATTGCGGCAATCTTATGCCAACCAGATGGTGCAGTAATTGATGAAATTACTATAATGCCGCCATTAGGCATACTTTAAGCGGGGAGTGGTATTGAAAATGAATCCGCTTCTCAGAAGACTACTAGGGGGGGAAGAACCGAAGAATGTTCAACAGCCCCAAACATTAGCCACTATTGATTCTTTACAGCTACATCAAAGAGTATCGATTGTTGGATGGATTGCAAATAAGCTAGGTCAGCTTGTCGATGTAGAGAGTTGTAATAGCGGCAGATTAATAATCGAGGCATTAAATAAAGAGTTGAAGAATTTAAATTTGGACAAACAAGAGGATTATCTTTTTTATCTTGCTGACCAGCTTGTCTCTTGGATAGAAAATGGGGAGGACGTTTATTTTAATATTCAGATGTTGGAGCTTGAGGCAAAATACCATAAAAGTCTGCTTGAAATATATGAAATCGTAAAAACTGATGAATCGATTTATTTTAATAAAAAAGATCTCGAAGGAAAAGAAATTTGTGCAGAGGAACAAATATGGAGAATTTATAGAGATGTTATGCACGCAGCAAGTCAAAGGAAATTCCTTCTAATAAAGGAAGAGGAACTAGAGGTATATAAAAATGGACAAGTTTTATGCATAGAGCCTGTTATTGAAAAACAAGATATTCCAAAGGCAAGAAATAAAGCAAAGGATGTTTTGCAATGTTTAGGATTGTCGCAAAGTAAAATTTCAAGCTATGTATTACTTATTTCAGAAGGGATAACAAACGTACTTAAGCATGCAAGAGATGGTAGGCTCATTTTGATACAAACAAAGCAATCTTTAAATGTGATTATTGAAGATAAAGGTACTGGATTTCCTTTAAACATTTTACCTTATACAGTTTTAACTGAAGGCTACTCTACAAAAAAATCATTAGGACAAGGATTTACATTAATGATGAAGCTTGCAAACCGCGTATTGCTTAAAACATCTAAGGAAGGTTCAACGGTTGTTTTAGTATTCGAAAATGAAACGGGTGAAAACGATGGATTTGAATAGCGATAAAACGATTCAAAAGACAATACTATCGAGTGTTTTACAAGAAGGCTTTTGGAGTAGATGGATTGCACATGGATTGCAAAAAGATGTTATTAACAATAACCTTTCGAATCTCGCAAGTCTAGACGGATGGATTAATGTGTTTCAAAAAGAAGCAAAAAATCTAACATTACAAGCCGTAAAATATACCGACAATCAAAACCGTGCCAAAGCTGAACAATGCTATCGTCTGTCAGGTCAATATTACAACTTAATTCAATGGATATTACCTGAGCCGAATAATAGGAAAATGAGCTGGTACAACGAGTGCTTAGAAGCTTTCAAAAAGGCAGATAAGCAGTCTAAGGATGATATTATAAAATATACATTAAAAGTTGACGATAAAGAATACATCGGCAGAATTAGGAAGCCCCTTAGGGAGCAATCTGCAATAGTTATTATAGTCAACCCAATTGACTCCAATAAAGAAGAATTATACACATATGAGACTGATTTTGCTGAAGCGGGTTTTATCGTACTTAACTTTGATGGCCCTGGTCAAGGTGAGACACTATTAATCCATAAGCATAAAGCTAACAAAGAGAATTGGTCATCTTTCTTAAGTGGTGTTATTAAATTTGCAAACAAGGCATTTCCAGGACTGCCAATCAATTTGTTTGGTACTAGTTCTGGTGGTGCTTGGGCGATTGAAGCTGGCAAAAATCCATTCGTATCAAAAATAGTTTCTGTAAGTCCACCGCCGGGAGCTGGCATTAATCTTCCCGATTATTTCAAGAGCCGTATGTCTAACGTTTTAGAAGATGTTGATAAGGGTTTTTTACCTGATTTCAAAGAATTACAATTAGTCAATAACATAATCGTATTTCATGGATTGCAGGACGTCATGATGGATAGTCAGGAGCTATTTAACCTTTACGACCAGCTTTCTCCTGAAAAACGCCTTATCACTTATGAGGATGAGGGGCACTGCTGTAATTTTAAATTGCCGGAATTAAGACAAAGGTCAATAAATTGGCTTAAAGGGGAAAATATCAATGGTGTTTAAAGACTTTTCTAAAACATTGTTTGAAATAATAGATATGGAGCCTATTTCAGTATCGGAAACTACTAAATTTAAAGAAGAATTAGAGATTGACTCCCTTCAATTAGTTAACCTAGTAATTGCTGTCGCAGAGCAATTTAATATTCCATTCGAGGTATTTATCCAAAATACCGACAAAATCCAAACTGTTGGAGGGCTTTTTGAAATAGTGGAAAGTGTGGGTAATTATGAAACTACTTGAACGAGTGTTTTCAAACTTAAGCCTAGATACCGTATCCTTAACAACATTTAAAGGTTGTTATACAGCTAATCAGTTACTACATCGAGTAAAAAAATATGAACACTTGTTAACCCCGCTTAATATAAGCGGAAAACGTGTTGCTCTACTTGTACCTAGCATTGAAGAGTTTATTCCTTTAGTACATACAATTAACCATTTGGATGGTACAGTTATCCCTTTAAATGGCCAATTTAGACAAGCGGATTTAACAAATGTTTTAAACCTTACTAATCCTCATATTATTTTTTCAGTTGTCCATTATAGCGGGTTTAACTTTTTGAAACTCATTAAAGAGTGGGCGAGTGAAAAGAAAGGGCATACTGTATTCTTTACTTCTACTGATTGTGTTGACTGGGAAACTAGTGTGGTGGATGGAAACGAAAAGTTAGTAGAAGTTGATCTTAAAAAAAGCTATATTTTTTGTACTTCGGGAAGTACAGGTACCCCAAAAGGCTTGGTGTTTGATGATCAATCATTTGACTATTCCTTTAGACATATTTCAGAATTCTTTGAACTTAAAGCTGCTGATACAGTTATGATATATACCTCGACAAGTACAATATTTGGAGTGCTTGCAATGAATATTGTAATTCATGGAGGGGCACATGCCATTATTCCGAATGAATTTGACTTACAAAAGATTATAGGTTTAATGAGTGAAAAGAAGTGCAATAAAATTGTAACTACTCCTTCAATCCTAAAAGCCATCTATTCGTTTTCGAAGCAATTAAAACCCGATGTGATGGAGCACATAGAATTAGTTTGTTTAATTGGTGAATACATTCCAGAAAACTTTACAGCATCATTCCCATTATTAAAAAATGCTCGATTTAATTCGCAGTATGGAAGCTCTGAAACAGGGGCTATTGCGAATGCCAATCTCCTAAATACTGATGAGTATGAGTTGGTTGATGGAGCGGAAAGCAAGGTGGTAGATGGAGAATTATATGTAAAAACGGGGGCACTTTTTACAGAATACTATAATAGCCCAGAATTAACGGATAAAGTATTTGAGAATGGTTGGTACAAAACTGGAGATTTAGTTGAATTCGTAAATGAAACGACTTTTAAAATCATAGGAAGAAAAAAAGATTTGATTAAAAAAGGTGGTCAGCAAGTGATACCTAGCGAGGTGGAACTAGTAATTTCTTCGTTAGAAGGGGTGAAGCGAGTGTGTGTGTTGGGAGCCCCACATAATGTCTATGGTGAACAGGTTATAGCCTTCATCGTAGCAAACAAGCTGACATCCATCGATATTCGCTCACATTGTAAAGGAAAAATCGCTGCTTATAAAATACCTGATAAGGTTGTATTTATTAAAGAATTACCTATTAGACAAGGTAAAGTTGATAAAATAGCATTAAAATC
Organism: Lysinibacillus telephonicus; assembly: GCF_003966145.1. GTDB lineage: Bacteria > Bacillota > Bacilli > Bacillales_A > Planococcaceae > Ureibacillus > Ureibacillus telephonicus. The sequence continues at coordinate 12,210 of NZ_RXNR01000065.1, read as the reverse complement.
TATGTTTAATTATTTGAGGGAAGAAAAATGACAAAAGTAGAAGATAGAAAAGAAAGAAAAAATACGTTAAGGCAACAATTTGTTTTTCGGATGCTTATTGTTTTGTTAACCATTTCAGGACTGTCAGCTGTCTTTCAATATTATTACCTCGGCAATCAAATTGACCATAATGTAAAAGGAGAAGCAATAAAAATTGCTTATAGTATTGAACAAGGAATTCATGAAACTAATTCTGCTTCAAGGGCAATTGAAAATCAGCTAGATTTAAGATTAAAAGTAATTGCACAACGAGTAAGCGATCGTTTAGGGACAAAAACGATAGATAATATTACAAATGAAGAACTTAAGGCAATTAGTGAGGAATTTGATATTGCGGGTATTACCATTTTCGCACAGCAGGAAGATGATATTGTAGGGGTAAAATCAACAGCACCAAGCGATATAGGATTTAGCTTTAAAAAAACTCTGGGCCCTGAAAACGAAGCGTTTATTGGGATTAGTAATTTATTAAACGGCAAAGAAATTACTCAGAGTACTGAGAGCTATGTTGACCAAAACACTATCATTCTTTATACTACTCAATCAGGCTCAAATCAGGACGAAACTTCACTTTACAAATACGCTTATTATCATGGGGAGGGGCAGGACTATGTAATAAACCTTTATATAGAAGCGAATGAAGTTTATCAGTTTACACAAAAGGTTGGTCCTAATAATTGGATAGAAAAAGTGCTGAAAACTAATTCATTAGCAAAAGAAGTAGCTGTACTGGACCCTAATGTATACGCAGACCCTTCTTTAGCTGAAAAGTTGTATCCTCCTTTACAAAAAGTTGTATATGGGGAATTTAATTTAGCTGATCGAAAAGATGAGGATATTTTAGCCTCAATAGCTAAAGAGCCAAAGGAGACGGCTTATATCACAGAAATTGATTCTAGAAAGATTTATAAAATGTTTATCCCAATGGATAATGGGAAAGTTATTTTTGTCGCCTTAGATTATACTGCAATGATTTTACCTGTTAAAAAAATTTCAACATTTCTGCTTATTACTAGCTTTATCAGCTTATTAGCTATGTTTATACTATCAACCCAATTTTTCAACTCGATATATAAAAATATTCAAGTTATCATTTCACAAATTAAGAAGCTTGAATTGGGCGATTTTACTTCCCGAAGTGAAGTAAAAGGAAAAGGCGAGTTAGCTGATCTTTCCGCAAGTACAAACCATATGACAGAAACTTTAAATAAAGTATTAAGAGAAACAACAAAAGAAGCTTCTAAAGTTCAAAGAATGTCCTTGGGCTTAAAAGAAGAAGCGGATGAATCTGTTGAAAAAGTTTATGATTTATCAATTGACCTTACTTCAAAGGCTCGAGAAGATGCTTATAACATCTCGGATTTTTTAGAACTTGTAGAAGAAAAAATAAAAAATCTTCCAAATAAAGATGATATTGAGCATATCTTGTTAAAAACTGAAGAAATTCGCCAAATATCAGATAACCGTTCAGAATCTACAACAGATATTACGATTACCTTATTTGATCTGCTGAAATCATTGCAAAACCAGTCAGATGAGCTTTCGGAAATTTCAAGTAAATTATTTGAGAATATGTATAAGTTTAAACTATAAAAACCGCACTCCAAATTAAATATGAATGCTTAATTTTTTGAATAGTAGACTTCCTAATAATAATAGAATGTCATTATTGTTGGATTTGTGCACTGGAAGAAACTTTCACAAAATTTGTATACATAAAAATTGGGGCGTGCAATTAATTTTTGATTTAACATCAAGCTTGATGAAAGCAGCAAAATAGCTCCTAGATATTCATAGTCACAAAAGTGCTAGACGCCACTTTTGTGATTTTTTTGCTTAATCATATATTGATTTGGTGCTATAGGACTTGCTTATATGTAAAATACGTAATTCCCTCTAGAATAAAGGGTTCTTATTAACTATCTGAATAGTATAAAACTTTAATTTTATGCTATTTTTATGATAATCTTAATAGAGTAACTATTCGGAGGTTGGACAACCCATGGAGCAGTCAAATAAAGGTTTCGTATTAGTTTACGGAGATGCTTTTGTTGATTATATAGCGAATGATATGACGAATACATCATTCACAACTTATTTAGGTGGTGCAACAGTTAATGTTGCCGCTGGAATAAGCAGAATTGGTGCCCCATCTGCATTAGTGACAATTACAGGTGATGATAAGACGTCACAATTTGTCCGTGCAGAGCTAGATAAAGAAGGCGTTAATATGGAGTATTCAATTTTAATGCCAGAAAAACGGGTAAGTGGTGTCTATGTTCATCTAACACAAGAGTGTGAACGAATTTTTAAAGATTATGTAGATGAAACGCCAGACTTGCAAGTATTGCCCGAACAATTAAATGAAGATGCTTTTAAAAAGGCATCGGTTTTCAATGTATGCTCAGGAACAATGTTTCATCCCACAGCCCTTGCTACAACAAGAAAAGGGATTGAAATGGCAAAAGATAAGGGGACTATCATTGCTATTGATGCAAATATTCGTCCGTTGCGTTGGGACAGTGAAGAAGTATGCAGGGAAACAATAACATCTTTTTTCGAGGATGCGCACATTCTTAAATTGACTGATGAAGAATTATATTTCTTAACGCAAACAGATAACTTAAAAGATGGAATTGAAGTTATCAATCAATTTTTAGTACCGATTATACTAATTACAGTAGGTGCAAATGGAGCTTATGCTTTGCTTAATGGAGACATCATCCATGTACCGTCAGAAAAGGTTGAAGCGGTTGATACAACAGGAGCAGGTGACGCATTTATGGCGGGGGTTTTACGATTTGTTCATTTCAATGGTTTGCCTACAACTGCCGAAGAATTAGTAAAGTGCGTAAGTTTTGGCAATAAACTAGGTGCCTTTGCTGCTACAAAACCCGGCGCCCTAACAGCACTACCACATTATGATGAAATAAAAGATTGGTTATAAATTATAAAAAGTAATGGTAATTCTAAGAACTAGAATTACCATTACTATTTTTTAAACTAACATATAAAGACCCATTTTCTAAAACTTGAGCATAATAAACATCTTCAATATTTTGTATTTTTTTCTTTCGAAGTTTATTCCGCAGCCACTCTTCTGTTAAATCCAGTTCCAACAAATTTTTTGAATGGATTTTGCCATTTGCAATAACTTCTGTAGGTACAAAAGGTGGTATTGTAATATCTGCTTTTACATCTGGCTTTGTTGCAGGACTGTGTGCTGGTTTTTTTATTACACTCAATTCCCCATTTGTTTCAAAAAGAGCATAATGTACTTCGTCGACAGAAAAAATACCCTGTTCTCTTAATAACATCGTTAACTCATCTGTATGAAGTCTGGCTTTTTTTAACGCTTGATTCATAATGACGCCGTTTTTAACTAAAATCATAGGCTTGTCATCGATTAAAACACGGGCTTTTGTTGAATGCAATGTAATAAAGCTTACTAATAAAGTTAAAACCGTCCACCATATGAGCCCAATTAGACCATCTATAAACACCCCATCTGCCTTGGATGAAATTTCAGCGGCAATAGAACCAAAAGTAATCCCAGTTACATAATGGAAAAATGTAAATTGACTTAGCTGTTTTTTTCCTATAATTCTTGCCAAAATTAAGATGGTAGTAAAGGCAACGGTTGTACGAAATATCATTTCAAAAATGTTTACCTCTGTAAATGCTTCCATTTTAGAAACTCCTTTCAATCCTTTACCTAGCATGGGCTAAAACGTTGTACTGTATACAAAAAAGGCTATTTCCGTTTAATGAAAACGAAAATAGCCTTTTTGATTATTGAGCAGGACTTAAAATGGCATGGATAAGGTGTGGATTGCTAACGAATCCTTCTTTTATAGTAATTTCATGCATTTTATTTGCAAACGAAAATTTAAAAATACCATTATCAAAATCTGTTCCAATTTCCTTGAAAAAGATGCCTTCCAATGATTCAGATTTTGGACAAGTAAACACAATTTTATAGTTTTCAATATCTCTAATAACATAGGCGCGGACACCCTTTTCATATGTGCCGTATGCTTCGTCTTCTATCGGACGATTTACAGATACGATGTGGAAATCAACAAAAGGAACTTCTTTTAGCAAAACGTTTAAGAAAGAACCCTTTGTAATTTCCTCCCATCTACTTTGTGCGCTTTGGCCAACAATAATTTGAGTAATATTGTTTTCCTTTGCAACTTCAGAAATTACTTTTTGAATCGGACGTTTTTCATTATCACGAATGATAAATTTTTCAACCTCAAGCTCTTCAGCTAATTGTGTCCATTTTTCTATATATCCGGATTTTTCTGCATCGAAAGCATCAAGTGGTTTTGTATCTACAGTTAATATATAAAGTGGGCAATCTAGCAACGTCGCAAGCTTATGTCCACGACGAATAAGACGTTCACCGTTAAGTCCATAATATACACAAACTAAAATACTCTCATCCGTTATTTTCACATGCTTCATTATCGTTTGCTCCTCTTAAAATTAGTCCAGTATAAAAATATATCATAATATTTTTTAGAAAATAAAAGTATAAATAAGCAGAAGTGAATGTGTATTAAGTGCATCTATGACATTTCTATTGTATACTGAAATTGTAATATTTAATGTATTTTTAGTAAAATATTATTAATTTGTAATAAATTACTTATTTTTATAAGGTGGTTTGAAATAAATGATTTCCCTATATGACACAATATTATGAAGAGAGCATACTGGGAAGTCAAGTAAATATAAAGATAGAGTTAGGAGGTTTTAGCTTGTGACGCTTGATTTTGCCATTATTATACTTCCTTTTTTTATGGCAGCACTTATGCTTATTTTTTATAGGCGACTGAAAAAGAAATATATTGGTTGGATAGTCCTAACTATCCCGATTAGTCTATTCATTTTATTGACTACATATATCCCTCGTATAGTAAACGGTGAAACGATTACTCATACATATGAGTGGATTCCCTCTTTTGATTTAAATTTCACAACTTATATCGATGGACTAAGCTTAATATTTGGCTTACTTATTACAGGTGTAGGCAGTTTAGTCATCTTATACTCCAATTTTTATTTATCAATGAAAGAATCTTTGCATCACTTTTATTTATATTTATTACTATTCATGGGTGCAATGCTTGGTCTCGTTTTTTCAGATCATTTAATGGTGTTATACGCATTTTGGGAGTTAACCAGCGTTTCATCTTTTCTATTGATTGCTTTTTGGCATCACCGGAAAGCGTCTAGAGCAGGTGCGCGGAAATCAATGACTATTACGGTTTCAGGCGGCATTGCGATGTTAATTGGTTTCTTAATGCTATACCAGATATCAGGGACATTTAGTATTCGAGAAATTATTGCGAATATAAATGTGATTAGTGAACAATCATTATTTGTTCCAGCACTTATATTAGTTCTTTTCGGTGCATTTACGAAGTCTGCACAATTCCCATTTCATATTTGGCTGCCAGATGCAATGGAAGCACCTACACCAGTTAGTGCATATTTACACTCTGCAACTATGGTAAAGGCTGGTATTTATTTGGTAGCTCGTTTTACACCTATCTTTGGCGGAGAGCTTGTATGGTTTTGGGCTGTAACAGGTGTTGGATTAATTACGTTATTCTGGGGATCCTTTAATGCAGTTCGCCAGGTTGATTTAAAAGCAATTTTAGCCTTTTCTACAGTTAGTCAGCTTGGCTTAATTATGAGCTTGCTCGGATTAGGATCTATTGCTATATATTTAGGCTCTACGAAAGAAAGCATTATTTATACACAGGCCTCATTTGCTGCACTTTTCCATTTAATTAATCATTCAACCTTTAAAGGTGCCCTGTTCATGATGGTCGGTATTGTCGATCATGAGATAGGGACTCGGGATATAAGACGTTTAGGTGGGCTAATGTCATTCCTGCCATTTACCTTTACAATTGCATTAATTGGATGCTTTTCTATGGCTGGATTACCGCCATTTAATGGTTTTTTGAGTAAAGAAATGTTTTTCACAGCAGTATTAACAATTACAGAATTAAATATTTCCTCCATCCAAAGTATTGCATGGTTCATCCCTATTATCGCTTGGATAGCAAGTGTTTTCACATTTGTATATTGCCTAATTATCGTTAGTAAAACGTTTTTCGGAAAAATTAAGCCTGATATTTTAGAGAAAAATCCACATGAGCCGCCATTTGGAATGCTAGTTCCACCATTTATTCTTATTGGACTTGTTGTAGTTATTTTCTTCTTCCCAAATTTACTAGGCAACAATATTTTAAAGCCCGCAATGTTAAGTATTTTCCCAGCATATTCTTCCGCTGAAGAAATTGCACCTCATGTCTCGGCATGGCATGGGTTTAATACGGAACTGCAGTTGACTATAGGTGTTGTTATAGTAGGGATTATTTTATTTATAACGGTTAAATATTGGAAAAGGATTTACCGCATTTTCCCACAACAATGGACGTTCAATGCCATTTATGAGAGGGTTATCACATTTAGCGAAAATACTTCAGAAACCGTTACCAAGCGCTATATGAATGGTGATTTAACCTATTATTTTATTTATATCTATATGCTTTTCATCGCAATCGTAGCGGGCGTTTTTCTTTATACCGGAGCTTTTGAGTGGGATCCGTCGAAGGATGCCGCCATCGAGAGTTATGAGTTGCTCTTAGTGTTTATTATGATATTCGCATCCGTAGCGATAATCTTTGTAAAAGGACGAATATCGATGGTGTTATTAAATGGGGTGCTTGGCTATTCTGTTGCATTCCTATTTGTTATTTTCCGTGCGCCAGATTTGGCATTGACGCAGCTCGTTGTCGAATCTGTAACAACAGCATTATTCCTGCTCTGTTTTAAGTACTTGCCTGACTTAACACCAGAAAACGATTCAAAACGCTCCATAATGTCAAAGGGATTTGTCTCTATTTTGGTAGGAGCTACCGTTTCAATAATTGGTCTAGCAGTAATTAATTACGATAAGTTTAAATCAATCTCGACATACTTTGAGGATTCCTATCATTTAGCAGGTGGAAAGAATATTGTTAATACAATTTTAGGAGATTTCCGCGCTTTTGATACGATGCTGGAAGTTGTTGTTCTCTTTATAGCCGGCTTAGGAGTATATACGCTCATTAAGTTGAAAGCGAAAAGGGAGGATGCAGATAGTGAAAATTAATGATGTAATTTTAAGAACGGTCGTTAAGGGTGTAGTATTCATTATTCTAACCCTAGGTGTTTACTTGTTTTTTTCTGGACATAATGCACCTGGTGGAGGATTTATAGGAGGACTTGTTTTAGGTTCGGGGATTGTACTTCTTTATATAACCTATGATCTTGAGACAGTTCATAAAAAAATGCCTTTTGATTTTAAAAAAGTTGCAGCATTCGGAGTTTTATTAGCTACTGGTTCTGCAATTGGTTCTCTCTACTTTGACGCACCGTTTCTATCACAGACGGATGCTTATTTCAACATCCCAATTCTAGGGGAAAAACATTTAACAACAGTAACAATTTTTGAGGCAGGCGTAGCATTAACTGTTATTGGAACGCTTGTAACGATTATTTTAAGCATAAGTGAGGATGAATAATATGGAATCTTTAATGGTTGTATTAGTTGGGATTCTTGTATCAATAGGAACCTATTTAATTTTATCTAGACATATTATTCGTGTAATTTTGGGAACAGCTATTTTGTCACATGCAGTTCATCTGCTAATTTTGACTGTTGGAGGACTTAAAACAGGTGGCGTTCCATTACTAAGTCAATCGGATGGACCATTTACAGATGCTTTGCCTCAAGCATTAATATTAACAGCAATAGTTATTAGCTTTGCAACTACTGCATTTCTTCTAGTGTTGGCGTATCGGGCTTACAAAAAAAATGGTTCAGCGGATTTTCGTGAATTGAGAGGAATGTCTGATGAATAATTTACTTGTTTTGCCGATTATTATTCCAATAATAACGGCAGTATTGCTTGTTTTTTTGCGCAGTCACATAATGCTCCAACGGATTATAAGCCTTGTTACAATGCTGTTTCTATCCTTAATATCATATGTGCTGCTGGAACTAATACAAATAGAAGGGATTCTAAGACTAGATTTTAGCGGATGGCTCCCTCCTTTCGGTATTCTATTCGTTGCTGATTCATTTTCATTATTACTTGTTTTAACTGCGAGTATAGTAACGACGATTTGTTTAATTTATGCGTTTTCCACGATAGGTAATCGCCATGAACATATGTTTTTTTACCCGTTTGTGCTGTTTTTAATTGCAGGAGTCAATGGATCATTTCTAACGGGAGATATTTTTAATCTTTTTGTATGTTTTGAAGTAATGTTGTTAGCTTCCTATGTATTAGTTGCCCTTGGTGGAGAACGGATTCAATTACGTGAGTCATTAAAATACGTACTTATAAATGTAGTGGCTTCCTGGATGTTTCTAGTGGCGCTTGCATATTTGTATGGCACATTAAAAACACTAAATATGGCCCATATTGCAATGCGAGTTTCGGAAGTTGGGCAAGATCCAATGCTAACAACTGTAGCAATTTTATTTTTAGTTGTATTTAGTTTAAAAGCTGGATTACTTCTGTTCTTTTGGTTGCCAGGTTCATATAGCGTGCCGCCAACCGCAGTGCAAGCTTTGTTTGCTGCATTATTAACGAAGGTTGGGATTTATGCACTTATCCGCTTATTTACTTTAATGTTCCCTTTAAATCAAGAGGTGACACATACTATTATCGGAGTAATGGCTGGATTAACGATTATTGCGGGTTGTATGGGAGCTTTGTCGGGCAGAGATGTTTATACAATAGCAACATACAACGTCATCATTGGGGTTGGTTTTATTTTAATCGGTCTTGCAGTTGGTACGGAAACAGCAATTACAGGTGCTATCTACTATTTAATTCATGACATGATAGCAAAGGCGTTATTATTTTTATTAATTGGTATGATGATTTATTTAACGGGTGAAACCGTTGTTAAAAAAATAAGCGGGTTAATCCGCAATTATCCATTATTTGGTTGGATATTCTTTATCGTTATGTTAGCGTTGGCAGGCATTCCACCATTAAGTGGCTTTGTTGGGAAAGTTTTAATTGGCCAAGGTGCTATTGAAGAGGGTTCCTATGTATTGCTTGGAATTGGCTTTGGATCTAGCATTATCGTTTTATATTCTTTATTAAGGATCTTCCTAGCCTCATTTTTTGGAGAAACAACGATAAGCTTCGAAGATAGAAAGCCTATTCCGAAAGGCGCAACAATGTCGTTTATTTTATTAGCAATTTCAATTGTTTACATTGGTGTAGGAGCTGAAGCAATTTCAGTTTATGTAAAGGATGCGGCAAGAACTTTAATAAATCCTTCTATTTATATAGATGCGATATTAAAGGGGTGAGTTGATGTTAGGCCAGTTTATTTTAAATCTGTTCATTGCACTATTATGGCTATTGTTAGCAGATGAACCAATTCCGCAAATAACAACCTTCTTTACAGGGTTTGTAGTAGGAATAGGCATTTTATATGTGATGCATCGCTTTTTTGGAACACAATTTTATTTAAGAAGAGTGACTAAAATTATATATCTCATTTTGTTATTTATTAAGGAGCTAATCAGTTCCAGCTATTCAGTAATGAGATATATCCTCACACCAAAATTGGAAATTACTCCTGGTATTTTTACATATAAAACGAGCTTAAAGGGAGAGTGGGAAGTGACTGTATTGGCACTTCTATTAACACTTACCCCTGGTTCGGTTGTAATGGAAGTGTCGGAGGAAGGTAATTTATTTTATATCCATGCGATGGATATTGAACAATCAAAAGAAGAGGTTATTCGGTCAATAGGGAAATTTGAGAAAGCGATTTTGGAGGTAACACGATAAATGAAGGAGACTATTTTATTAATTGCATTAACATTGTTTATGGTGGCCATTGCAATTCTTTTATACCGTGTCATCGTAGGCCCTTCTATGCCAGACAGAGCTATTGCGCTTGATACAATCGGTGTGAATTTGATTTCAGCAATTGCCATCGTCTCAATAATGTTAAAGACGAAGGCCTTCCTGGAAGCGATTCTAATATTAGGTATATTAGCATTTATCGGAACTATTGCCTTTTCGAAATATATCGAAAGGGGTGTCATCGTTGAGCGTAAAGGAGATTCTTGAGTGGGTTGCTATATTATTAATTTTACTTGGCTCCATTGTTAGTGTCATAAGTGCTCTTGGTCTAATTAGGCTTCCTGATGTTTATACGAGATCACATGCTGCATCAAAAAGTTCAACTTTGGCAGTTTTCTTAAGTTTGTTAGGGGCATTTATCTATTTTTGGTTCCATGATGGATATGTTAGTATCCGACTAATTTTAGGGATTATATTTGTTTTCATTACTTCACCTGTGGCAGGACATTTAATTTGTCGAGCAGCCTATCGTTCACGAGTTCCATTAGCAGAGGGCTCTGGTAGTGATGAGCTAAAGCCTGCCTTATATGGGGGAGATTCGGTAATAATTAATACTGATGAGAGTTTAAATAAAGAAAGTTATCCCCAATAAGAAAGGAACTGTTCAGAAAGTTTTATTCTCTGGACAGTTCCTTTTTATGAATTGTGGATAAGTTTTTAAGGATATTAAGGTCAAATTTAAGTGAACTTGTGGACAAATGAGAAGGTTGAGGATAAAGCTGTGGAGAAAGTTGAATAAGTGATTTTTAAAGAGTGAAACTGTGGATAATTTTTTAAGAAAAACTCGTTGCGGTAAGGAAAATATTACAATTACATTATAGGTCTATTTATTCCTACTTGAATGATACAAAGCATGTTACTATTATTTAAAGATGGGCTAAGAATGTGCCTATTAACTTAATGAATGGATCGGGCGAGTTGTTTTGAAAAAATTATTAAAATTAGGTTTCCTTATATTAGGGATTTATATTTTTTTATATGTGAATAATAATTGGATTGTTACGACAGAACATATCTATGAATCGGAAAAAGTACCTGAAAGCTTTGATGGATTTCGTATTACCCAAATATCTGATCTGCATGATGCTGTTTTTGGTAATAACCAAGAGCGTCTTGTGGAAAAGGTTCGTAAAACCCATCCGAATGTAATATTTATTACTGGTGACGTAATTGACAGTAATCGGTATAACCTTGAGCAAAGTTTAGTTGCTGTTCGTCAGCTGGTGGATATAGCAGAAGTTTACTATGTTATCGGCAATCATGAGGTTGCTATTAATCAGGTAGATGAAATTTATGAAGCTATGAGGGAAATAGGTGTTCATGTCATGCCTAATACCTCTGTTACTTTAAAACATAAGGGCGGGGAAAGCATTTCTCTTATCGGTATTGAAGATCCACTTAATGGTCATGAAACACAGGAAATGTTAAATTGGGCGATGTCGAAAGTAGATAAAGAGAGGCTTATGATTCTTTTAGCACATCGACCAGAGAAATTTAATACTTATGTAGCAAATGGCATTGATCTTGTATTTGCTGGCCATGCACATGGTGGGCAAATTCGCTTCCCTGGATTAGGTGGCCTAGTTGCGCCAGGGCAGGGATTCTTCCCGAAATATACAGCTGGCTTATATGAGGACGGGCAAACGACAATGAATGTTAGCCGTGGTTTAGGAAATAGCGGAGTGCCTTATCGGATATTTAATTTACCAGAGATTGTTGTAGTGGAATTAAAAGCGGAATAGGTAAAATAACAGTGTATAGAGGTAAAATTTACATTTCTACGCTTTTTTCGCTCTATAAATAGCTGCATGTATTAACGAAGTAAGAAAGCTTTTATCAATATCTTGAAATGGGCTGTGGGATAGTTTTCTTGATATGAGAATACTTTTATATCAAGTTTTTATACCTGCTTCTTCGCTTTCGGTACAGATAGATTGTACCTGCCGCTGTGCTTTCGGTACAGATAGATTGCGACTGCTGGCTTTACCTTTCGTCGTAGGAAGGGGACGTCTCAAACCCTTATGAGACGTCCCCTTTAACGTGCGCCCGGCATGCGTATGAACTATAGGGTGCAAGTCCCGAACCCCGAAGACAGAAGTAGAGGTTAGCTAAGAGCAAGGGTGTCCGTGGCGACGCGGAATCTGAAGGAAGCTGGAGGCAAAACACCGGTCCGAGGAACACGAATCTCATATAAGGCTAGGTATGA
>NZ_RXNR01000064.1 GCF_003966145.1 Lysinibacillus telephonicus | reverse complement strand
GGCCACTGTTTGTTTAAATTCTTGATTATAACGTTTTTGACTCATAATTCGGACACGACCTTTCGTTAGTTCAATATTAATGACTTAACCTAGTTGTGTCCATAAATCTATACTACATCTAGGACCTAAAACTTCTGTCACTTTATAGTTAGTAATATTTTCGGTAGTAACGATAATAATAGGGACCCCACCTTTAACTGAAGTAATTAATACATAGTTATTTTACTTATTATAGTAGGGATATATTACTTCTTACTTTTGAGGATTTCAAAGCCGTATTAATTCATTTAGGATTACTTTGGATATTCTTTATCCATAGAACTTTTAATGATACCATTAAAATAACAAATTATTGAGGTGAAAAAGATTAATGTTCTTAGATAGACTAAAATTACAGTTCAATCAAAACCAATCCCTATTTATAGGGGAGGAAACGGCTTTTCGTTCTGCTGTTTTGATTCCATTAGTTCAAGTAGAAGGAGAATGGCATGTCCTTTTTGAGGTACGTTCTTTTAATATGAGAAAACAGCCAGGGGATATTAGCTTTCCTGGTGGTCGAATTGACTCAACCGATGCATCTCCAATGGATGCCGCTTTACGAGAAACTTATGAGGAATTAGGTGTTGATCCAAAAAAGGTTACTATTATTGGAGAATTAAGTCCCTATATTGCTTCTCCAGCGTTTGTCGTTTACCCGTTTATAGCAACCATTGATTATAATCAGATGATTCATTCATACAACAAAGAAGAAGTGGAAGAGGTATTTACAGTGCCAGTTGAATGGCTATTAAACTATAAACCGTATATGCATTTGGTATCTGTCCAGCCAATGCCTTCATCAGACTTTCCATTTGAAAAAATTATGAATGGTGAACAGTATCAATGGGGAGCTCGCGTAATGGAAGAATGGTTTTATGATTATGAGAAATATACAATTTGGGGATTAACAGCTAGAATCTTAAAACATTTCATAGAAGTTATTAAAAAGTGACTAATCATCATGCTAGCTAGGAGATATAAATTATCTTTATGAGACATCCTATGCAACCATCCATTATTAGAATTGACGCTAAAAATTTAAAGATTGAAGAGTTAATACGAGAGTGGAATTTTATTTATCTGCTCCCTAAATAAAAAGCATATTCGGTATGCCGAATACGCCTTTTCATTTAGGGAAAGTTCATATCAAGATAAACAGATCTTTCTGTAATACTCTAAGAATTACTTATTCTATTTCACAAGTCCATTTTGAAATGCATAGACAACGGCCTGTGTTCGATCTTGAACTTCTAGTTTAGCTAAAATATTACTGACATGAGTTTTTACTGTTTTTAAGGCGATGAATAATTCATCTGCAATTTCTTGATTTGTTTTCCCTTGTGCAACTAATAGGAGAACTTCCATTTCTCTTTCTGTTAGTTGCTCGTGAGGGGAGGAGCTATTTCCATTGCGCATTCTGCTTACCATTTTCGTTGTAACCTCAGGCTCTAACACTGTCTCACCGTTAACAGTTTTCCGAATCGCTTCTGCAATTTGTTTTGCGTTGGATGTCTTTAAAATATAACTGATGGCACCTGCTTCAAGTGCAGGATATACTTTATCATCATCTAGAAAACTTGTAACCATCATAATTTTTGCTTCAGGCCACTTTTTTAAAATTTGCGCAGTTGCCTCAGCACCATTCATAACAGGCATAACATTATCCATTAATATAATATCTGGTTTTAAAGCAAGTGCTTGCTCAACGGCTTCAGCACCGTTTTCCGCTTCACCAACAACTTCAATATCCTGCTGGGCAGAAAGATAGGCGGAAACCCCAATCCGTACCATTTCATGATCATCCGCAATTAGTACTTTTATCATCTTATCACCTCAATGAGATTCCTCATTAGAATTTGTTCTATTTAACTCCAACTTTGTACCCTCTACCGATTCTTTTAACTGCTCATTTTTCATATCAGTAGAATTAGAATTATTTGTTAATGGTACTTTTACCTCTACAATTGTTCCTTCACCTGGCACTGAAACGATTTTATACGTACAGCCTATTTCAACTGCACGTTCTGCAATATTTTTCAAGCCATATGAAGTGGATTTATCATCTTCTATTTTAAATCCTTTGCCGTTATCTTGAACACGCAATATTGCAAAATTATTTCTATTAATTAATAACAACTCTACTTCTGATGCCTTTGCATGGCGTAAAGTATTGGATAGTGCTTCTTGGGCAATACGGAATAAATGATCTTCCTCTGCCTTCGATAACTCAATCTCTTCTATTTGATAGTCAATATTAAAATAGACCTTCTGTTGAAGTTCAAGTATTAACTCCCTCAAACCTTGTGCGAGGGTATTGTTTCGCAATGCAATAGGTCGTAGATGCAATAATAATGCACGCATTTCTAATTGCGCTTGTTGCACAATTTTTTCAACCTGCATTAATGTATTTTTTGAACGATCCTGTTCATTTTCTTGTTCAGTTACTGAGGATAGCAGCATAGATGCTGCAAAAAGCTGCTGCGACACTGAATCATGTAACTCACGAGCAAGTCTTTGACGTTCGGCAACAATTCGTTCTTGAATTATTTTATCGCTTGCTTCTGCTTTTTCATTTGATAAACGCTGCAAGCTTTTCCTTTGTGTTTCAATTAAGTTATTCGTTTGGAGGAGAGCCTTTTTTAGAGCATGTGGAACATGTTTTTTCTTTAATGAAAAGTCGGGTTCTACTAATTTTTTCACATAGCGTGTTGCAGCATTTTCTCTGGTTTTTGCAGCAATACTTACCCAAATACTTATAATAATAGCAACGAATAATAGCATTATAATAACGATTACAAATAAAGGTAATTGCTCATATTGCTGCTCCCATAATATACTCCAGTTATCTTCGTTAGGTTCACCAAAAAATAAAAAGATAAAGCTAAACATCATTCCACTTAGTAGCAGAAATATAGTGAAGGTGCGAAAGACGAAAGAAATCATTTTCGAATCACCTCCACATCACCAAGCCAAGTTGCCACATGGATGACAAGGTTTCGTTTTACGTCGTCTGGATTTCCATCTTCATAAATAAGCTGTTCATTCAATAAACGTTTAGAGGAATTTCCTAAAAGTTTCGCTTCACCAAGAACAGTTGAATATTGAAGACGGAAAGGTACTTCATACGGTAAAATAATTGTCACTTTACCAATAGACTGGCGAACTGTAATAACAGAAGTGCCAGCGGGTAGAATTGTTTCGGTTACATCAATTGTAATATCACCAATAAATTGCTGAATATTAACATCTTGCCATTTGTAATTTTCAAGGGGTGTAGATGAGCTGCCAATTAAATTATTTTTTCTAATAGTGCCAGTTTCAAAAGATTGAGTATCAATCGTAACAATTTTTTGTTCCTTTGTTATATGTTTATATAATATATAAATAAGAACACAAACAATGAGCAAACGTAGGCTCCATACTGTTAAGATTGCTAAAAAAATAAAAAAACATCCAGTCCAAAATAAGCTTTTCATTTTTTTTGAAAAACTATAATAGAGTGAAAGCGCCCCAATAATAAGTAAAAAGGCGCCACCATTATTAAAAATTGTGAGCTCCATGAACACAATTAATAATACGACAATTGTGATTAAAGTTAGTTGGTTCGTACTAAATCTGTTCAAAATGGTTTCTCCTTTTCACAAGTTTGTCATAGATGAAGGGCAAAATCTATTTATTTACAACACCATAGGAGAAGACCTTTATATAAAGCCTTCTCCTAATTGGTAATTATAACATGATTAATGTGTTTCGTTAGATTGGTTTTCTTCTTTTAAAGCTATTGTTGTATTTTTATTTTCTAATTGAGTTAATCTAGCCTCTAATTGAGTTTTTTTGTAATCTTTTTCTATTTTATTTGCAATATTGTCAATATAAGAAGATAGCTCATCAAAGTTTGTTTCGTTGTTTGACTGTAAAATGTGATCCATTTTATGGTGAGCTCTGCTGACGTTTTCTTTACCCATCAGTTGTAATTGACGAACTTTCATATCTTTAATTTTATGTTTCATTGTTTCAAATTTATTTTCTAGTTGAATTAACTCTTTATTTATATGCTCGATACTGTTGGTAAGCGTTAATTGACGAGTATTGTAATTTTCAACCTCTTGTAATGCGAATTGTATTAAATCTTCCTCACCACTTTGTTGCGCGAGCTGAAGCTGGGTTGTTCTTTTTTCCAGCATATTCGTTGTTTCTTTTAATTCGAGTTGTAATTGTTCTTTCAATTGAGAATGTCTTTGAAGTAATTTCCCAGTTTGCTCAGTTTGTTTCTCGGCTTCGCGAATATATTGATTTAACATTGCGATTGGATTTTTGCTCTCTTTTTTATCAAATAATTCATGTAAATCCGCCTCTATTGAATACTTAAATCTTTTTAATAAACTTGTCATGTTAATCTCCCCTTATTTTGTTAGTTTTGCCCATTCATTTTCAAAGTTAGTAAACGGGTCATTTTCTTTAACTTTTAAAGTGCTAAATGATACTTCTTCGTTGTTCCATTTTTTATAAAGGACATATAGAAGAATTAATGCTGCAAGACCGACTAAAGCTGGAACGTTTGAAATGGCAGAAAATACACCAATTAAACCAATTACAACCCATAAAACTTTCGTAAAGACTGATTTTGCTTTAACGTAATAATGCATTCCTAAGTAAATAAGTAATGCTGAAAAAGCAAGCCCAATTAGTGGTCCTGTCATACAAAGTGCAACAATAGCTGCTATGACTCCTACCAATAAGATTAATAATTTTTTCATTTACTTTTGCTCCTTTCGTTTGTACCTTTATGTTATCTCTCAACTTAATTTCTTAAAACAGCCTACAATTGCATTTTGAACTAGGTCTTGAGTCTGAACACTTCTAGGAAAACTGTATGAATTTAGCTTTTCATGGTATTTTGACAAAAATAGAAGGAGCACCATGACACTAACTGACAAAAATTTTAAATGAGTTCTATTATAATGTGGTTAAAGAGAGGAGGACAAACTATGAGAACGTATTCAATATTTAATATTAAAAAACAGTACCAATCTTTTATATTTGGGAGAGAAAGATTGCTTCTTGAAATGGTATCGGCAAAAGAGCAAACTCTCGAGTCCTCCATTAGCAAGCAGCTAAGCTATCTCTGTGAACCAATTGAAGGATATTTGGTACAAGGAATTATATATGAACATTTACAAAAAAGTTTTCCAACAATCGAACGGGTAGATGATTATTTAAGTTTTGAACACCAATTAAAAGGTGGGCTTAAAATAAAAGTTTACACATACTATATTGAAGCAATTTGCGAGGGATCGCGTATGTTGGACCTAGATTTATTCCATAGCTTAAGTCAAATGAATGATTCATTTCTTGCATTTAATAAAGAGGAATCAGAGTGTGGGTGGTTAAAACCAATAAAACACGCTTCTTATTAAATTAAAAATTATTATAAAAAAGTGTTGTTGCTAGAAAAAACTATTGAAAAGCTAGTAACAATGCAGTTAATAGTGTATAATCCTTCATGGAGAGTTTATCTCGGAGTAATTCGCAAGTGGAGGAGGTAGGCACAATGGAAACTTGGATTTGGATTATTATTGTAATAGTCGCTCTAGCTGGGGGCGTTGCACTTGGTTTTTATTTAGCACGTCAATATATGATGAAATATTTAAAAGAAAACCCACCAATTAATGAACAAATGATTCGTGTAATGATGGCTCAAATGGGTCGTAAACCATCTGAAAAACAAGTTCGTCAAATGATGGCTCAAATGAACAAATTACAAAGTAAATAATAATCATAACAACAGTTTACATAGGTCAAACTGTTGTTTTACTTTTTTAAGGTAAAATGAAAGAGCGTTCCTGCCAGGGAGCGCTCTTTCTTTAATGTTTAGCATAAGATATCAAGCTCCTCGAGGATCATATTGATAAAAGTCCCCTTCTGGTTAGGGGAAAATAGTTAGCCATATCGATTAGATATGCGCTTAAGCTTTAATCGATTGCATGCTAAGGCCTTTTCTTTATGATATTTCCTTTTCAGCAGGGGAGCTTGATTCATCTGTAAAAATATATCTTTGTAAAAACTCGGACACTGTATTTTCATATTCAACTGTATTTTGATTAAACGATTGAGCATGTGCACCTTTTTCGAAAAGCTTTAGCATCTTTGGTTCGCTTTTTACTTCAAACATTTCCTTTGTCATATAAGGAAGTATAAAATCATCTTCTAAACTATGAATAAACAACATCGGTGATTTAATATTATTTATAGCCTCTTTTGGCGTCACACTTTTTAAGGAATAGCCATCTCGTAATCGTAGGAAAATATCAGCTAAATGTAAGGGGAGTTTTGTTCGTAGTATTGTTTCCTTTTTTACAATATAAGAAATTAGCTCTGCAAAATTCGAAAATCCACAGTCTGCAATATAAAAGTGAGCACCGTCTTCAATTAACCCAGCATATAAGATCATACTCGCTGCACCCATCGACTCACCATGAATACCGACTATCGCATCTTCACCGACAATTGATTTAACGGTTTTGACAACTGCTGCAATATCAAATTTTTCATAATAGCCATAGCTTGTCGTTTTCCCGCCTGATTCACCATGGCGTCTATGATCGAAAACAAATGAGTTGAAACCGAGCCGCTCAAACATACGTGCATATTTTACAGAATTAATTTTGTTTTCTGTTACACCATGACAAATGATAATTGTATTTTTGGTTTGAAGAGGCATAAAGAAAATACCTTTTATAGGATATCCGTTTGGGGAATCAATACTTAACTCTTCTTTCGGACAATTATGGAACCATGCTTCATCAAAACGTTGTGCTTTTAATTCACGATCATAAATAAAATTAGCATCTTTATTTTTAATATACATAAGGCGATTTGTCGCAACGAAGCCAAAAATTGCAGTTGCCGATGAAAGAATAGTTGTAATAATACTTGATAGCCAGAAAAATTTTCGTTTCATTAAAAACACCTCGATTCATTTTTAGTATTGAAATTTCACCTTCGGACTATTCACTTCGCCATTAAATTGATTTTAAGGTAGTTATAGAAGATAGAGAGGAGAGAGTGATTATGATACTGTCGAAGTGCAGTGATTATTCTTATATTACGTCTTTAGAATGAGTTAAGTTCATAATACAAACTGTTTTTCAAGAGAGTTTTTGCAAATCATGATAAACTAATTAAGAATGATTAATTTTGAGTAGGTGATACATGATGTCAAAAAAGAAAAAACAATTAAATAGCCAAGCATCAACGAGCGATGATGCACTTACATTAAAGGATCAGCTGGATGGAGATATTCTAGCAAAACTCAAAGCCGCAAAGCAGAGTCTAGTAGCTGAAGAACAAGCAAAAGAAGAGGAAAGACAAGCAAGATTAGCTTTTGAACGTAAGCAACGAGAGAAAAATATGAGTTTTGAAGAATTGCTTGAGAAATATGGAGATAAAGGTTCAAAGTTTTAAAAATTTACTTTGAAAAAACAATCCAAATTTTATCCGCCGAAATGGTCAATTTATCCGCCAATTTCAGCAAAATATCCGCCAAAATTGGCAATAATTCCGCCAAGCATTAGAAAACTTGGCTTATGCAGATAAGAAAAAAGGGCAAAGCAATCAATTAAGATTGCCTTGCGCTTTTTCTATACCTGTACGTAATTAATAATATAATAAACCAAATAGGCGTTAATAATAAAGCGGTTCTCGTTTCTGCAGAAATAAACATAATGACTAAAATTGCTGCAAAAAGTACTAGTACCACATAATTAATAAATGGTGTAAATGGAGCTTTAAATGTTGATTTTTCATGTAAATCTCGACGCATTTTCTTATAACGGATATGTGAGATTAAAATAATGCTCCATACCCAGATAAAACAAATTGCACTAATTGTAGTGACAATACTAAATGCAGTATCAGGAATCACATAACTTAACAACGCACCAATTGAAATAACGATTGTTGAAACAATCAATGCATTACTTGGTACATGGTTTTTATTTAATTTTGAAAATGTTGAGGAGCCTTGTTTATTTTTACTTAAATTAAACATAATACGGCTAGTTGAAAACAATCCACTGTTACAAGCAGATGCAGCAGATGTTAGTACGACAAAATTAATAATACCAGCTGCAACGGGTATGCCAACTAGAGAAAATACTTGTACAAATGGACTGCTGCTTGCACTTAATGAAGTCCAAGGATTAATACATAAAATAACAAAAATAGCCCCTACATAAAACAGTAATATTCGAACTGGAATTTTATTAATTGCAGACGGTATGTTTTTTTGTGGATTTGATGTTTCAGCAGCAGAAACGCCAACTAATTCAACACCAACAAATGAAAAAACAACCATTTGGAATGCAAATAAAAAGCCGGTAAAGCCATTAGGGAAAATTCCACCATGATTCCACAGATTTGCTGCAGAAACTGTACCACTGTTTGTTTCGAATCCGATTATAATCATTATTATCCCAATAATAATTAATGCAATAATGGTAATTACTTTGATTAATGCAAACCAAAATTCTAATTCACCAAACAGTTTTACTGTTAGCAAATTTAAGCCAAGTAAAAGCACCAAACATACTAATGCAGGTATCCATTGAGGTATATCGAACCAATACCGAACGTAGACACCAACGGCTATAATATCGGCCATTGCTGTCATAATCCAACAAAACCAATATGTCCATCCTGTGACAAAGCCTGCCCATGGTCCAACATAATCTACTGCAAAATCAGTGAATGATTGGTAGCCAGCATTTGATAACAATAATTCACCTAAAGCACGCATGACAAAAAATAATGCAGTCCCAATAATTAAATAAACGAGTAGTATAGAGGGACCTGCTTTTTCAATTGCCGCTCCAGATCCTAAAAATAACCCAGTCCCAATTGTTCCGCCTATTGCGATCAATTGCACATGTCTGTTTTTTAAATCTCGTTTTAATTCTTGTTGTTCCACTTGAATGCCCCCTAAAATTTTGTTTTGCGGTTGAACGGAAAGGGGGTCCATTCAGGCTCTTCTAATTCATCTTCATTCATTAAGTTTTAGTGTACGCAAGCAAAGACCGGCTTGATGGCGAAGCGTCGGCCATGAAGTACAATTTCAATGTTATTATAAGCCAGTTGAATGAAGATAAGTCTTTAGTGATGTCAAATTTTAAATGTACTGGTACAATTCAAAATCTAAAGCTGCAAAATCAATTTCCTCTAATGTTAATCGATTATGCAGAGAGTTAAATAACTTCTGTAATGAATGAATCAAAAAATGACAGTTAACTAAGACTTAAAAAAATAAAAAATGAGATGGTACGAGCCCATCTCATTAGACAATAAAAAAATAACAAATTTACTTTCATTCAGTAAAAACTGAATGATGATAAAGCCTCTGACAGATGTCACGGATTACATAAAGAAGTTGACTCATGTTTAGACGAGTCCGAAATCCGGATGCAATTACGCAAAGGCGTAATTTTAAGGCATAAATTTATCTGTTACTTTTCTGTCCTTTTGCCTGAGATTGTGAACCCTTCGGCGTCGCAAAATGCGATCTCTCCAGAAATTGCTCCTGCTATAGTGCCCCCATAGCAATCACCGCTATTGTATTGATACAAAACAAAACCATAACCAATAGATGCATAATCTACTCACTTAATTGTTTTGTAATATTTAAAAATAGTATCAGTGTTGTAAAAGATAAGCAAGACTTTGATAGTAATTTATTATCCTAGGAAAGCAAATTTCTGTTCCTAATAGATAAATGTAAGTGAAATCTAGCATTAAAGGGATTAAAAAAATATGAATCAAAATAATGATGAGGTTGCTGAAAATTTACTACAAGAATATCGGTGAAAGGTTATAAAGCATTTTACGCATATAAGGAAAATGATCTATAAGATTGGCGAATTTCTCTTACAAACCTTCTTTTTTCTTATTGCTTTTCTCGAAGGCTTAATTAAACCGTGATAAAATATAGTTAGGACCATTACTGAAATTATAAATCAATTACTCCCCTATACAACGAAAAGGAGCAGTCAAACATGAACATAAAACTGAACCAGAAAATCATTAAAGAAATGTGCGGTACTGTC
The DNA here is from genome assembly GCF_003966145.1 of Lysinibacillus telephonicus. GTDB lineage: Bacteria > Bacillota > Bacilli > Bacillales_A > Planococcaceae > Ureibacillus > Ureibacillus telephonicus. The sequence goes on along the minus strand of NZ_RXNR01000064.1, from coordinate 11,645 downwards.
TCCTTTAAAAGAGGAGACTCTTTTTATCGTGCGGGGAAAGTGTCATTACTCCAACATAACGAAGAGTTTTGTAAAGCGATAGTTCATGGAACAGAAGACTATCATGTCACAATTAGAAAAGAAGATTCTGGTGGCATCAAGACGGCCTGTACCTGTCCTTCTTTACCAAATTTTAAATATTGTTGCCAACATACTGCTGCTGTATTGATTGCTATTTATGAGCATAAGAAACAAGGAAACATTACTTCTCAAGTTCAACCATCTAACAATCACAATTTTACAGATACCTTTATGACACTCTTTTCAGAAAGTAAGAGACAGACAAGCGGTCACCAGCTTCACTTTGAAAAGCGAGAGATAATTGATGTTCACTTTACGTTAAAACCGATTTTAATTGCGACTGATGAATATTTGTTTGGTATTGAACTAGAGATTGCTCAAACGCAGGTACCAATGATTCGAGAGTTTCTTCAGGATGTAAGCGAAGGGAAATCGAGTAACATATTTTCTGTATTGGAGTATGATCCGAACCTACATTGTTTTACAGAGGAAACCGATGCATTAATTCATCAGCTCATTCATGTTGTTCTAGATGAAAAAGCTTATATTGAGGCAATACCTAATCGACATGAGTATACAAATCGAAATCAAACTTTACTCATCTCTCCCACAGCATGGCTAAGTTTACTTCCAATGCTTACAAAAGTGCCATTCATTAAGCTTGAAGAGGAAAATAATCAAATCCTTCATGGCCTTCACATTCAGGTTGGTCCTCCTCCACTTCACTTCTATTTGGAGAAGGGTAAGGTAAATAACTATCGATTAACTGTAAAGGGATTAGATCAATTAATTCCTCTAAGTGCCTATCATTCAGTTATTAAAAATGGGGAAATATTTCAGTTAGAAGGACAAGATTTTGAACGTTTGATGCAATTGAAGCAAATGCTTCAAGGATTAAGTGCAGCTCAAATTCCTATTCAACACGAACAAATTGACTTTTTTCTAAAAAAAGTGGTACCTGGCTTGAAAAGGATTGGCACTGTTCAAGTTTCAGATGAATTAACTCAAAACTTTATGCGAACTCCATTAGTTGCAAAAATTTATCTAGACCGTTTAAAAAATAGGCTTCTTGCTGGCCTTGAATTTCATTATGAAAATATAGTAATACAACCATTAGAAAGTCGTGACATTCCAAAAGGACCAATGATTATACGAGATCTTGAAAAAGAAAATGAAATCCTTGAGCTAATGGAACAAAGCGGTTTTACAATTACAGAAGGCGGCTATTATATGCAAAATGAAGAATTGGAGTATGATTTTTTATATCATCAACTTCCAAATCTTCAGCAACTTGCACAAATATATGCAACAACCGCTGTCCGAACTCGCATCATGAGAGAAAATGCAACTCCGAGAATCCGAATAAAAGTTCCAAAAGAACGAACCGATTGGCTTGAATTTAAATTTGAAATGGATGGAATTCCTGACAAACAAATTAAGGAGATACTTGCTGCACTACAATTAAAGCAGAAATATTATCGTCTCCCAAATGGCTCACTTTTATCACTTGAGACAAAGGAAATGGAAGAAATACATCGTTTTCTAAATGCAATACCGATACAGGATGATCATTATGAGGCTACATTAAATATGCCAATTAAAGAAAGTTTAAGATTTCTTGATTTACTAGAGGATGAACAAATTTTTACTGTAGAGGAATCATTCCAACAGTTTGTACATCAACTATTAGAACCAAAGAATTTAGATTTTGTGGTACCTGAACAGTTAAATGACATTTTAAGAGAGTACCAAAAACAAGGCTATAAATGGATGAAGGCCCTTGCAACTTATGGGGTCGGCGGAGTTTTAGCAGATGATATGGGGCTTGGGAAAACATTGCAAAGTATTGCTTTTATTGTTTCTGAATTATCTACGATTCGCCGTGACAAGCATCCAGTATTAATTGTTTGTCCTTCATCTTTAACATATAACTGGCTGCAAGAAATAATGACGTTTGCTCCAGAGCTTCAAGCAATTGTTATTGATGGGAATCAAGCAGAACGTCAAAAGATACAACAAAGTTTAGAAGACATTGATGTAATCATTACGTCTTATCCATTACTGCGACGCGATTTGAAATGGTATGAGAAACAAATCTTTCATACGGTTTTCTTTGATGAGGCACAAGCATTTAAAAATCCGATTACCCAAACTTCAAGAGCTGTTAAAAAAATTCAAGCAAAAAATCGCTTTGGTTTAACAGGAACTCCAATTGAAAATTCACTTGAGGAATTGTGGTCTATTTATCATGTAGTCTTTCCGCACTTATTTCAAGGGCTGGAGGAATACAGCCATTTGACAAGAAAAGCAATTGCTAGAAGGGTTCGTCCATTTTTACTTCGTCGTGTAAAGGCGGATGTCCTTACTGAATTGCCTCAAAAACAGGAGTTTCTCGAATTATCAGAGCTGTTACCTGAACAGAAAAAGCTCTATTTGGCTTTATTAGCAAAGCTCCGACATGATACATTGAAACATCTCGATAAAGAAACGTATCAGAAAAATCGTATTCGAATATTAGCTGGTCTGACAAGATTAAGGCAAATATGTTGTCACCCCTCTTTGTTCATCGAAGGGTATAGTGGAAGCTCAGCAAAATTTGAACAATTACTGCGATTAGTTGAGGAATCAAGGCTTTCTGGCAGAAGGGTGTTAATATTCTCTCAATTTACAAAAATGCTAGAGCTGATTGGGAGAGAGTTGACAATGCGCGGTCACACCTATTTCTATCTTGATGGAAATACCCCTTCTGAAAAGCGACTAGATCTTTGTAATCGATTTAATGATGGGGAGCGGGATTTGTTTTTGATTTCCTTAAAAGCAGGAGGTACAGGTCTCAACCTTACGGGTGCGGATACTGTTATTTTATATGATCTTTGGTGGAATCCGGCAGTAGAGGCACAAGCAGCAGATCGTGCATATCGAATAGGCCAAAAAAATACAGTCCAAGTAATTAAGCTTGTTGCTCGGGGTACGATAGAGGAAAGAATAAATGCACTACAAGAAAAAAAGAAAAACCTTATTTCAGACATTTTGAATGAAGAAGAAAATACTTCAGCTGCATTGACTGAAGAGGATATTCGTGAAATTTTGATGATATGATTAATTATTTATAAAAGAAGGACAAGATGTTACGGTAAATTGAACTGCATCTCCGATTGTTAATTGCCTAACAATTAGGGGGTAGTTCAGATTTAACTATTCATCAAGAAAGTTAGAAACCCTATCCTGCTTTTAATTAAAGAAACAAGATCATCATGTTTTTTAAGTAATGTAGGAAGTGACTAAATAAAGAAAAACAGAAACCATTTTTTCCATTGTTTCAAAATGGTTTCTGTTAGTTCTCTTAAAATAATTAATTACTTACCTTTACAGATTCGGTAATGGCATTGAAGTCTTGAAGAAGTTGGTCGTAACTTTCAGGTGTACTTGCATATGTGAAGATAAAGACTTGATTATCAATTATAAAAGTTCTTTGATTTAATTTAAGGGTACCTTGTTCAGTGTGATTTAAACTCACTACTTCATTCCATTCAATGTCATTTGAAGTGTAATATTCATCACTTAAATATTCAAAACCTGTATTTGCGGTTGCATATTTCATATATTCTTCTAGACTTAAAGGTTCCGCTAATGGCTCTAATACAATATTGAAACTAGTGCCAGTGGAAGAGTCAAGCATATAAGCATCAACTGGTAATTGCTGTTCGCCTAAATCCAATTTTTCAGCATAGTTAGGGATATTAAAAGAAACACCCTCGAAACTTGTGCTTATCACTTCATTATTTTCTTCATTTACACTTGATTGAGAAGTTTCAATAGTCTCGTCTTCACTTGATTGTTGTTGTTCGCTGCCCTCATTTGTTGGCGCTTCGACCTCTTGTTCTTGTTCCTCCTGAGTAGTATCAGCTTCTTTTGAGCCGCATCCTACTAATAACAACGTACCAAATAAAACGGTACTAAAAAATCCAATGAACCTTTTCTTCATTTAACTGGTTCCTCCTAAACATTGATAGCTAAATTATATAATAATAAACCACTGATAATCTATGCTATTCGTTCAATAATATGAAAAACGTGGAAAATAATTACATTGTAATAAAGCTGAATGAGAAAGAAGATGTGAGAGGAAGAGTTGTATACTGTCGATTTTTATAATAAATCATTATTTGTAATAGATAATTGATATGCTTAATACTAAATGCAATGAATCATTGAGCCATTGTGCTGAGCTTGAATAGTTTATTATCCCTCAAAATAAAAAAATTCTGAGCCTTATTAATCATTTTTATGTAGTAAGGCTCAGAATTTTTGATTGGATTATTAAATGTATTGCTTATTGTTATACATAGGTAGTAGGTTGTGCAAATATCACTACTCGAATTAATAAATCTCTAGTAAGTGATGAATTGTTTTAAACAATTATTGTTTAATGTTTTTTCCTTTTCCCTACTTTTTGAAATATGGTCAAACCTATTTTAAATAAAAAAACAAATATAATTGCTCCAGCTGTATCTAAAAGGACATCATCAAATACGCCTGTTCTACCTGCTATGTATCGTTGATGTAGTTCATCTAAACAAGCGATGATAAATGTCGTGAATACAGCATAAATTACAGGATATTTACGCTTGAACCTTCGATAAAACAAGTAAAATACTATGGAGATGAAACCATATCCAACAAAATGGAACCCTTTTCTAATTAAAAATTCTACAAAATAATAATATCCTCGTGTTTCAACTGAAATGGTCTTTCCCCAATATGTTACTTCGATTTTACTTAATAATTCATAAAAAGGCTGCTCCTTAAGTACTTCTCTTAATTCTGGAATAATCGTTTGCTGTTGATAGGGCATATTTGATAAATAAGTTAACACGAGTAGAACGCCAATAATTAGAAAAATATATTTCTTCATCGATGTTCTGTGTACACATCTCGTTTTGTTATGTCATTTACTAATGTAATGTTATCAATCGTTTGTGCTTTTTCGTATGCCTTTATATTTTCAATAAGCTGCTGTTTTGAACGCGCTCCAATAACAGTAGAAGCAATTACCGGGTGGCTTAAGTTAAACGCAAGTGCAAGCGCGTGGATATCGCCAAATTCATTTTGTAAATTGGTTAACACGTTTGCTAATTCTGCTTTTGAATAATTCATATATTTTTCTAATTTTGTTAATCTATTATTCCAATCATTTGTCAGGATTCCTTTAGCAATTGAACCGCGTGTTACAACCGATGCTCCAGTATTATCAATAAGATCAAACCATTCCTCTGCACGGCGATCTAAAATACTATATTGCATCATATTAGAAACTGCATTGCTATTTTGTAAAAAAGGTTTGAAAACATTTGGTCGAATGGACGAAATGCCATATTCACGAATAAGCCCTTCCCTTTTTAATCGTTCAAATGTATCAATAATTTCATCCCAAGGGTCTTCTATTGTACCGCCGTGAAGTTGATAAACATCAATATAATCTGTTTTTAACCGACGAAGGCTCTCTTTAAGTCCACTTTCTATATGTGCAGGGGAGGGGTCCCAGTGCCAGCCATCCTCATTTTCATTCCAGCGATTTCCCACCTTTGTTGCAATTATTACTTGTTGACGATGTGGTTTTAAAATTTCGCCGACAATTTCTTCATTTATACCTTTATCATACAAATCAGCAGTGTCAAAATAATTTATGCCATTTTCTATCGCTGCTTCTACAATTAGTTTTGACTCATTTATATCTGTCGGCAGCGACATACAGCCAAAACTTATTTCTGTAATTTGAATTGAACTTTTTCCAAGTGTTCTTTTTTTCATTTTTTCCCCTACTTTCTTCCAAACAAATTCTATAACTAATGGTACAATGAAACTAATAAACTCTACAAGTGAGGGCATTTTATAAATGAAAAAATTTGAAGAAAAAACCACTCATTCAAAACAGCTATTTAAAGGGAAGGTAATCTCTTTAAAAGTAGAAGATGTAATATTGCCAAATGGCAAAGAGGGAAAACGAGAAATAATTAATCACCCAGGGGCCGTTGCAATTATTGCCATTACGGATGAAGGGAAAATTGTACTTGTTGAACAATATCGAAAGGCGCTGGAACGTTCAATTATAGAAATACCTGCTGGAAAATTAGAGCCTGGAGAAGAGCCTGCTGTTACTGCAAGAAGAGAATTAGAAGAAGAAACAGGTTATGGCTGTCATAAGTTAACTTATTTACAAAGCTTTTCTACATCCCCTGGCTTTGCAGATGAAATTATACATTTATTTGTTGCAGAAAATTTGTATAAAATAGAAGAAAAAGCAGAGCTTGATGAAGATGAGTTTGTCGAGCTTTTAGAAGTTACAATAGAGGAAGCAGAAGAAATGGTAAAGGATCAACGAATTTATGATGCAAAAACTGCATTTGCAGTATTATGGATGAGATTATCTCAAAAATAATAAAATTTTGTCAACGAAAATTTGATAGATTATACCGAAATTCGAACATAGATTAAGGGTATATTGATAGAGGACGAGCATAAGCTGTATCAACGAAAGGAGAATGCTTATGTTTCGTTCTGTTCTATTTATTCAATATGCAGTAATTCTAGCAATTAGCTTCGTAAGCGGTGTAGTTTGTTTTCAAATTTTTTCTTTGGACAAGTCAATGAAGTTAATAGAGTATATTGATCCGAGAGTTCTTGATTTAACAGACATATCAATTTGGAATACGATTTTGCCGCTTGCTGCTTGGGTTGTCCTTGTATTATTTTTTGCAACGCATCCTTTTTTGCACGTATTAGCAAAATTTATCGTTGCAGTAAAGATAACGTTTTTTGGGTTTAGTTCTGTTTTTCTACTAACTCAACAAGAATCTTTGATAACTTATAGTGTTTGGTGGTTCCCATTTCAATTAATTTATTGTTTTTTACTCTTTATCTTATGCTCAGTTAATTCAACGAAAAAAATTGGTACTACTCGTAAAAATTTATTTTCTCAAAAATTATTCGTTACCATTATCATAACTCTTACTATTATTTGTGTAGGAGAGATCTTTGCAATTTCTTACATTTTATAATTAATCCCTCTCTTGTAATAAGTTTTACTCATTTGGTATAATGGAATGAGTTTAGGAGGGCGTCTTATGGAAAGCCGTATTGATCGTATAAAAAAGCAACTACATAGTGCTGGCTACAAACTGACGCCTCAGCGTGAAGCGACAGTTGCGGTACTATTAGAACATGAAGAAGACCACTTAAGTGCTGAAGATGTATATTTACTAGTAAAAGATAAAGCACCGGAAATTGGTTTAGCTACCGTTTATCGAACATTAGAATTATTAACTGAACTAAAAATTGTCGATAAAATTAATTTCGGGGATGGCGTATCACGGTATGATCTTCGACAAGAAGGTGCAAAACATTTCCATCATCATCTTGTTTGTATTGAATGTGGTGCAGTTGACGAAATTCAGGAAGATTTGTTGGATGATGTTGAAGCAGTTGTAGAAAAACGTTGGAATTTTATTATTAAAGATCATAGATTAACATTCCACGGAATATGCCATCGTTGTCACGATAAGGAAAATGAAGAAAAATAACTTGAAAGGATGTACGATTCGCAAATTTGGCGAGTTGTACATTTTTTCTTTTTTGTCCACAAAATACGGACTGTTAGTGGATACTTGTACACTTTCTTGAAAAAAACTATCATTGGAAATATGAAGGACAGGTGATAATGATGAACGATGCAAAAGAAGCCATTTTAGATTATCTTCATTTTTTACAGGTTGAAAGACAGCTTTCACATAATACGTTGGCTTCATATCGACGGGATTTAGAAAGCTATGTTGAACATATACATAACAATCAAGGATTAACGAATTTGAATGAAGTAGAACGTTCTCATATTCTTTTTCATTTAGAAAACCTTCGCGGACAAGGAATTTCATCAAGAACAATTGCACGTCATATTTCTTCAATTCGTTCATTTCATCAATTTTTGTTGCGTGAAAAAATTACAGAAAATGACCCAACTGTTCATTTAGAAATGCCGCAGATAGAACAAAAACTTCCTAAAGTTTTATCAATTGAAGAAATTGACTTGTTAATTTCAGCACCAGACCAGATGAAACCACAGGGGGTGCGTGATGCTGCGATGCTTGAACTTTTATATGGTTCAGGGATGCGAATAAGCGAATGCATCGGTCTAAATCTAAATGACGTTCATTTAACAATGGGATTTGTTCGGGTATTTGGTAAAGGAGGCAAAGAACGGATTATTCCACTTGGAAAGACTGCAATTAGAGCTTGCGAAAACTATTTGCAAAATGCCAGAGCAAAATTGCAAGGGAAGTATCCAAAAACAGATGCTTTTTTTATTAATCAACGAGGAAAACGTTTAACTCGGCAAGGATGTTGGAAATTATTAAAAGAGCATGCTGCAAAAGCCAACATCAAAAAAGAAATAACACCACATACTTTAAGACATAGTTTTGCTACACATTTAATTGAAAATGGTGCAGATCTTCGTGCAGTACAAGAAATGTTAGGGCATGCAGACATTTCTACAACTCAAATTTATACACATATTAGTAAAACGAGATTATCAGAAGTATATAAACAATTCCATCCAAGAGCGTAAGCATCCGAACAAGTATAAAAAGCAAAAAGAAGGAAAATAAAAATTTAAAATGAATCAAGCTGCTCTAAAAGTATGTTGAAAAGTAAGCGCTTAAAAATTTTATTAAAATGGTTAGATGTCTGACCTTTATTTCTTATGGTAATTTAGTTAATATATAGTTGAAAGAGGAGGACGTATTTATGAAACCTTTTAAAAAAATACATGTAGTTGTTCTTGATTCTGTAGGGATTGGAGAAGCACCTGATTCACACAAATTTGGAGATGAAGGTGCAGATACACTAGGGCATATCGCACAAGAAATGAATGGATTAACAATGCCTAATATGCAGTTGCTTGGTCTATCAAATATACGTGAATTAAAGGGCATTGCTAAAGTCGAAGAACCGAGAGCATTCTATGGAAAAATGCAAGAAGCATCTGTAGGGAAAGATACGATGACTGGGCATTGGGAAATTATGGGGTTAAATATTGATAAACCGTTTAAAGTTTATCCTGAAGGGTTTCCAAATGAATTAATTGAACAATTAGAAGCTAAAACGGGCAGAAAAGTAATTGGTAATAAGCCTGCTAGTGGTACCGAAATTATTGAGGAATTAGGAAAAGAGCATATGGAAACAGGTGCAATCATCGTCTATACATCTGCTGATCCGGTTCTACAAATTGCTGCACATGAAGAAATTGTACCGTTGGAAGAACTTTATAAAATCTGTGAGATTGCTCGGGAAATTACACTTGAACCTGAGTTTTTAGTTGGTCGAGTTATTGCGCGGCCTTTTATTGGCACGCCAGGTAATTTTACACGAACTTCAAACAGACATGATTACGCACTAAAGCCTTTTGGTCGAACAACAATGAATGAATTAAAAGATGCTGAATATGATGTAATTGCAATCGGTAAAATTTCAGATATTTATAATGGAGAAGGTGTTACTGAGGCGATTCGTACAAAAAATAATATGGACGGAATGGATCGATTTGCGGAAGTAGTAAAACGTGAATTTAATGGCATCAGTTTCTTAAATTTAGTTGACTTTGATGCCAACTATGGACATCGCCGCGATCCAATCGGTTATGGAGAAGCGCTTGAAGAATTTGACCGTCGCTTGCCAGAAGTGTTAACTGCACTAGATGAAGAAGATTTATTAATTATAACTGCAGACCATGGAAATGATCCAACATTTCCTGGAACAGACCATACACGTGAATATGTTCCATTGCTTGTTTATTCACCAAGATTTAAAAAAGGCAGTGAACTACCACTACGTGAAACATTTGCGGATATTGCAGCAACGATTGCGGAAAACTTTAATGTAACTGCACCACCATTTGGTACAAGTTTTTTATCTAACTTGAAATAGGGGGACAACATAATGAGAATGGTTGATATTATTGAAAAAAAACGAAATGGTGAAGAACTAACAACTGAAGAGATTCGTTTTTTTGTTAATGGCTATACAGAAGGTACGATTCCCGATTATCAAGTAAGTAGTTTAATGATGGCTATTTATTTCCAAGATATGAATGATCGTGAAAGAGCTGATTTAACAATGGCAATGGTTGAATCGGGAGATCAAATTGATTTATCAGGAATTCAGGGAATCAAGGTTGACAAACACTCAACCGGGGGTGTAGGAGATACGACAACTTTATCACTTGCTGCAATGGTTGCTGCTTGTGGTGTCCCTGTTGCCAAAATGAGTGGTCGTGGATTAGGTCATACTGGTGGCACAATCGATAAATTAGAGTCTATTAAAGGGTTTCATGTTGAATTATCCAATGAACAGTTTACAAAACAAGTAAACGATATTGGCACAGCGGTAATTGGCCAAAGTGGCAATTTAACTCCTGCTGATAAAAAACTTTATGCTTTGCGTGATGTAACAGGAACAGTTCCGAGTATTCCTTTAATTGCAAGCTCCATTATGTCGAAAAAAATTGCTGCTGGAGCTGACGCTATTGTGTTAGATGTCAAAACAGGCGATGGGGCATTTATGAAAACATTTGAAGATGCTAAAAGTTTAGCCCATGCCATGGTGCAAATCGGCAATAATGTTGGTCGAAATACGATGGCAATTATTTCGGACATGAGTCAACCATTAGGCTTTGCAATTGGCAATGCTTTAGAGGTAAAGGAAGCTATTGATACATTAAAGGGGAATGGACCTGAAGATTTAATGGAGCTATGCTATACATTAGGTTCTCAAATGGTCGTGTTAGGTGGAAAAGCAAATTCAATAGACGAGGCCCGTGTAAAACTGGAAGAAGTCATTGCAAACGGCCAAGCATTAGAAGTGTTTAAGAAGTTTGTCACTGCACAAGGCGGAGATGCTTCAGTAGTAGACAATCCTTCACTACTACCACAAGCAAAATATCAAATTGAATTACCTGCAAAAAAATCTGGTTATGTTGCTAAAATCGAAGCTGATGATATTGGGGTGGCTGCAATGTTGCTAGGTGCAGGCCGTGCTACAAAAGAATCTACTATCGATTTATCTGTAGGTCTTGTTCTTCATAAAAAAGTGGGAGATGCCGTTCAAGAGGGTGAAACTCTTGTTACGATTCATGCAAATAGGGAAGATGTTTCAGAAGTGGTAGATAAACTTTACAAACATATTGAAATTGTTCAAGATAAAGTGGAAGCTCCAACTTTAATTAAAGAAGTAATTGCAGGATAAAGGAATGGTTAAATATATTTGAAGTTCAAAGTTAGTGGCGCATATTGAAAAATACGCTGCTAACTTTTTATATTATATAAGCGGAAGAATATAAAATGTTGGAAAAGATTTGCTATTATTCATGAATATTTATTTAAGCAGCGTGTTTGTTAAAAACATGCTTTTTTTTTTTTATGTGTGCCAGGCATGGCAACTATCTAGGTGGTGAAAGTCCACTGTGGAGGTACACATCGACCAACCACTAAGGAAGCGCAAGGTACTTATCGCGAGATAAGGGCTGGAGGAAG
>NZ_RXNR01000063.1 GCF_003966145.1 Lysinibacillus telephonicus | reverse complement strand
TCATACCTAGCCTTATATGAGATTCGTGTTCCTCGGACCGGTGTTTTGCCTCCAGCTTCCTTCAGATTCCGCGTCGCCACGGACACCCTTGCTCTTAGCTAACCTCTACTTCTGTCTTCGGAGTTCGGGACTTGCACCCTATAGTTCATACGCATGCCGGGCGCACGCCTATAAAAAAAATCCGCACTATTGCGGATTTTTTATTACTTACATCAAATCATTACTTTGAGTCATCTTTAAAGGATAGAATTTGACTGAAATTAAACGTATCATCTGTAATTGGTTCTACCTTCGCAAGTGTATATGTCGAGCCTTTTTGTGAAAAGAAATCATAGGTTGAACCTTCATTACGTATACCGTTCATGACGATTGGATTAATTTCTTCCTCTGGGAACATCGTATCTAGCCCTAAATTCATTAATGCTTTATTGGCATTATAGCGGACATATGCTTTAACTTCCGAACTTAAGCCAGTGTCTGCATATAGATCGTCCGTATAGTTCATTTCATTTTCATAAAGTTCTAATAAAAGTTCATAGCCCCAAATTTTGCATTTTTCCTGCTTTTCCCCTGACAGCTTTTTAAAGAGATTTTGTGCAAAGAAGCCGGTTGCTACTCCATGTATGGATTCATCTCTTAAAATAAGCGATATTACTTCAGCACTATTTCTTAAAATACCTTGACCACCTAAATATAATGGATAGAAAAATCCGGAATAGAATAAAAAGGATTCTAGCATAACAGAAGCAAACATCGCTTTCCACAATGATTCTTCGTCATTTTCTTGTATACCTTCGTATATCTCGCTTATGCGATTTGCTTTAAATTGAAGAAATTCATTTGTTTTTACCCATTCAAATATTTCATCGATTTCATCATTGTTACATAGTGTCGTAAAAATATAGGAATAGGATTTTGCATGAATAGCCTCAAATGCACCAAATACAGTAAGTACCGCCTTTTCCTGAAGGTCTGGATTATATTTAGCAATTTCATTCATGCCAATATTTGTTTGAATCGTGTCAAGTAATGTAAGTCCACCAAACACTCTTTTATAAGTATTTTGATGTTCAAACTCTTTCCATTGCTTAATATCTTTACTTACTGCAATTTCTTCTGGAAACCACATTTGCTTCCATTGCTGGTCCCAAAAAATTTTTGCTAATTCACTAGTTGGTTTATTCCAATTGATTGCTTCAAATTGTTTTAAATTGAGCATGATACACAATCCTCCAATGATTGTAAACGTTGACGAACATAATAAACAGACTTGATTCCGCGCATCCAAGCGTAAATATAAATTTTCGCCAAGTTTTCAGTAGTCCAATTATTTGTCACATATAATGTCATAGATATTCCTTGATCGACATGCTTCTGTGCAGCTGCATACAAATCTATTAATTTATATGGATCGATATTATATGCTTCCTCATATAAATGCATATTGTCATTATTAAGGAATGGCATTGGATAAATTGTTCTACTATCCGCATAGTCACGAATTTCTACACGTTCTGTGATCGGCTGAATAGAGGCAGTACATGATCTGATATAAGAAATGCTGCCAGTTGGCGCAATCGCTAATCGATATGCATTGTAAACTCCATATTTCATTACATCTTCTTTTAATTGACTCCACATGGCTGCAGTAATAATTGGTACGTTTCCTAATGCTTTTTTTACTTTATCGGAAGGTGTTGTATTAGATTTTTGAACATATTTTTCAAAGTAATTTCCATTTGCATATTCACTTTTTTCAAATCCTTCAAAACAAATCCCTTTTTCTTTTGCAATAGTCATGGATGTTTTTAATGAATAATAATTTAAAGCCTCCATGAAGGCGTCAATAAATTCGATTGATTCAGGTGACCCGTAAACAACGTTTTCTGTTACTAAATGGCCATGCAAATTCATGACACCTAATCCAACTGAATGCATAAGATTATTTGCTTTTACAACAGATGGAACGTTAACGATGTTTGTCATTTCGGAAACACTCGTTAACAAGCGCATTGAAGTATCTACAAGATCTTCAAAGCTAGTTGATTTTGTTGCACGATGAATATCAAGAGACCCTAAATTACAGGAAACGTCTAAGCCATACTCGTTTGGCTGGTCCATATCAGTAATATTGCTTGTTGTTTGAACTTGTAAAATTTCTGTACAAAGGTTAGACATTTTAACTCTGCCTACGCCCTTTAGTGAATGATGATTATTTACATTATCGTCAAAAATCTCAAATGGATAGCCTGATTCGAATTGAGTTTTCTTTATTTCTGTGTATAATTTTCGTGCATTTATTTTCTTCAATTTACGAATATTTGGGTTATCTAATAGCTCGTAATACATTTCTGTCATGCTAATTTCTGACATTCGCAGTCCATATTCTTTGTAAATATCATAAGGGCTAAACAATACAATATCTTCATTTTTTCTCATTAACCCGAAGAAAATATCAGGGATAATAATGCCGGTTGAGAGAGTAGCTAGTCGAATTTTTTCATCTGCATTCGGCTTTTTTGAGGAAATAAATTCTTCAATATCTGCATGGAAAATATTTAAATAGACAACACCTGAGCCATTACGTTGACCGAGCTGATTAGAATAAGAAAATGCATTTTCAAGTAACTTTGCAACTGGCATAACGCCGCTTGCACGGTTTAATATGCCTTTAATAGGATCTCCTAAAGGTCTTATGTCTGTAAGTAATGTTCCTACCCCTCCTCCTAGCCGAGATAATTCTAAGCAATAGCCGATATTTTCTGCAATGGAATTCATTGAATCATCCATTGAAAGCTTGAAGCAGCTTACTAATTCTCCTCGAGCTTTCTTTCCGCTATTTAAAGCAGTTGGAGTTGCTGGTTGGTAGGCTTCCATCATATGGCGAACAGCACTTTCTGCTAAATTTGTATCACCTTGTGCAAGATAAAGTGCAATAATTGCAATTCGATCCTCATATCTCTCAAGAATTTCCTTTCCATCGCGGCTTTTCAGCGCATACCCCTCATAGAATTTACTTGCACTCATAAAGGAAGGAAAACGGAATTTATATGAATAAGCGATTTTATATATTTTTTTAATAAAATCCATCGTATATAAGCTTAGGAATTCTTTTTCATAATAGCCTTCATTAATTAAATAGTTTATTTTTTCTTCTAAATCATTAAAGTTGTGCATTCGCACATTGATGCTATGCAAGAAATATTTGCGGGTAGCTTCTCTATCTTGCTCTAAATCTAGCACGCCTGTAGTGCTATACGTATTTAAAACTTTATTGTTCAAGTTTAAGTATTCATTCATTTCTAAACTCCCACCAATCCAATAACTTTGTTATAGAATTCAATTATTGCATCATAATCACTTTGGAATCCCCGCAATTCAATTTTTCGTACAATTGGTATATTATACTTTTCACTAATTGTATTTGCTGGTTTACAAAAGACTGCTTGTCCAAAATTTGAATTCCCACTTGCGATAACTCCTTTACACAATTGAGAATTATGTAAAAGAAACTGTTCAACAATATTAGGTGTTTGACCTAACCCATCTGTATAGGTAAAAAGCAAAAAAGGTTGATTGACTACTAACCCTTGTGAAATTTCAATGTTGGGCAAACCTAATTTACTTATAATATACCTAACATTGCCTGTTCGACTTGCGAATGCTATCATACTAAAATCCTGCTGATGGCATCTTTCATTTCAGTTATGTCTTGAATTAGTCGTCCATTAATCTCTAATACTGGAACTGATAGAATACCAGCTTCTACTAATTTATTTTTAGCTTGCTCGTTTTGTTCGATATTAATGATTTCATAATCCCCTTCAAAACCAGCTTTATTTAGTTCGAATTTCATTAACATGCATTTAGGACAAATTGTTTTTGTATATAATTTCATCTATGTTCTCCCTTTCTTATATAAATAGAAAAGCTACCCCTAATTGACTAGGGATAGCTTTTTATGTAAACGGAAACAGACGGGTACTATTTATACCCAGCTTGCCTCCATTTCCCAGTCCCCGAAGAAATGTAGAATTTGTTTATTTGGCAGGTCTCCTGGCTTATGCTTCTTCCTACTCATCACCTTCCCATGCTGGCAGCACAGTGGTATCCGACTTTCGTTCACATTTACAGTTGCGGGGACAGCATCAGATTTTCACTGATTTCCCTTTTAATCTACATATAGTAGAACCAATATAAACAAAACACTATATATTGTATATGTCATCATATTATCATATTGAATTAAACTTAACAAGAAAAAACTAGCATTTCATATAAATATTAGAGTTTTATATGGATTGCTTCATAATGTACAGTCATTATTTCTTTGAATAGATGAACTTGTTCTTTATCTACGGCGACGATTACAGAGGTTGAAGGTCCACTTGTCTTCTCTAAAGGCAACTTACAGGAGAAATGTTTTCCTTCGAAAATTCTTTCACATTCTGCAGCGATACCTTTTGATCCAACTGGCCATATTTGTTTTGCAATACCTAATTTTAATAGTTTATATAACTCGTGCAACTTAGCTACATGCTGTGCTTGCTCCACTACCTCTTGACCTACTAATGGCTTCCCTACTACAAACCAGTGATAGAGATGATTTGTACTCACTTCAAATGCAACTTTTCCAATCATCATAATGCTTAAGGCTGATTGCATTGATTCAAAATTAGACTCAGTTGAGCCTTTTATAGGCGGCAAGTTCTCCCCAATTTCCTCAAATACTTGTTGAATTCCCTTCTCATAATCACTCCATGCAGCATCACCTGTAAAGTTTGATAAAAAAATATGAGTAGGATGTGCTCCCGCGCACCATTGCTCTAGTATTGCTACACGCGCAGTATAATAAGCAGTCAAACTATTAGACACATTAACAATATCAAATTCTTTCTCACCAATACATCCTGCATTATCAATTGTTACAACCGTGTTATGATCAATTTTGATGGCATTTCTCATACATTCGAAACCTTTCGTTCATTAAAAACTTTAGCAATAATCGGCATTGCTAGCATTGAGATAACAGCATTAATGACTGTTGCAACCAACAAATTTGGAACTGCACCGATAAAAAATGCAGGTGATATTATAAAATAAAATGGGATAGCGGACAGTATTCCATTTGCCACAATTAGAAACAACCATTTTATAATATTGAAGCCTTTTTTATGTAACATATTAAAAATAAAGACGATAATAAACATCTCAATGGCGATTATGATATGAAGTGGACCTGAAGGAAAACCTGAAGTTAAAGCACTGGCAAGATGACCTAGTCCACCTGCAATACCGGAAAAAAGAGGCGGTAAAAAGGCAACGCTTAAAAATGCAGGTGCAGAATCTAAAGCTGCTGTTGTGATGAAGCCTGGAACTTTAATAAAGCTCCCGATTACACATATTGCTGAAATTAAAGCAGTAAGCGTAATGAATCTTAAATTATTTTTTTTCATCTTATTCCCCACCTTTTAGTATTTCAGGAAGCCCATACCAAATTCTAATAACCTGTTCACTTTCAGCAAATAATTTTTGATACAATCTTCCGCATGTATCTCTAAGTTTTCTATTTTCCTTTTCAAGGGGTACAATACCTCTTCCAATATCCGTACAAATACAAATGACATTTGTTTGTTTATCTAATATTGATAGTTTATCGAAAATTTTTGCAGCATGTTCCTCTTCATCTAGCTCAATTGATTGTAAAATTATTTTTTCAAAGTTCCCTATGATAACATAATCTTCTTGCGAAAAGGTTGAAACTGGTATTTCGCCTTCAAAAACATATCGATTTTTTACGTTTAACTTATCCAAATATTCTTTTACAAATTTTCTTTTTCCATTATAGGCTCCACCGATAATGACTCGCATCTTGCTCCCCCTTCGAAATTTGCCCAAGTTGACCATTGTAATGTATAAATCAAACGATGCTGGACATCAATTTGTTGAAAAGACTCTTCTTTTGGACCGATCATTGAAAGTAAAACTCGAATCACACCTCCATGAACAATAAAACAATAGTCGCCAGCTGCTGATACAATTTGACGAAATTGATGAACTATTCTTTCGGTAAAATTAGCAAATGATTCTCCGTTAGGGGGGATGACTGTCTCCGGAGAATCAATCCATTGACGATACATCGGGTTTTCTTTTAATTGTTCATATGTCTTCATTTCAAAATCGCCAAAATTTATTTCTCTAAACTTTTCCAATGGATGAAAATAAGCTGTTGGGAAATAAAGCTTGGCAGTTTCCTTGCAACGCTTTAAATCGCTTCCATATACATTTGCAGGCTGTATTGGAAGCTGATATTCACATTTATTTATAACAATTGATTCATCTGTCCAGCCAATATATTTTCTTTCTATATTTGCAGCTGTTTTTTCGTGTCGAATTAAATGCACAGTAACAGAATGCCCCATAAAAACAATTCAGCCCCCTCATAAAGTGCACCAATTAAGTCCCCTGTCATACCACCAAAATTTCTGTTTGTCCACTGTCGATATAAATATATGAAGAATAGCATAGCACCAAAGAGGATAAGTAAACAGCTAGTAGAAAAAAAATAGGATGCAAGAATTAACAATAAAATATAAATGGCAATCGAAATCCATACTCTCCTATGTATTACTTGTGCTTTAAAATATGCGGCCAGCCCTTTTTCTTTTACAGGTCCAGTACTGAGAAAATAGATGAGTACTGCAATACGACTTAAAAATGGAATACAAATAAAAAATAGATAGGAGACGGATTCCAACTTGTTTAACACTTCATAAATAAAAGCAATCTTTAATAGGACAAGCACAACTAAGGAAATTGCACCAAATGCACCTATCCGTGAATCTTCTAAAATTTCCAGTCGTCTTTCTTTGGCTTGATATGAAAAATAGGCATCCCCCATATCCATCCAACCATCCAAATGAAGGCCGCCAGTCATAACGATATTTGCTACAACGATACAAACTGCTAATAATAAACTGGAAAACTGCAGAAAATGTTCATTTATAAAAATAATAATAGCAATTGTACTACCCATTAATAAACCTAATATGGGCATTGTTACATACATTGCCGTCACAGATTTTTTATTCATCGGGAGTTGCTTTTGAATCGGAAGGGATGTAAAAAATTGAAAGGATAATAAAAGACCATTTAAACTGTTTTTCAAAAAGCTGCCTCCCCGTTGTTTGAATTTTCTCCTGCTATTTCCACTGTCGTTTTAAACTGTAATCTATTTCGTAAGTTTCATCACTAATTGCTACAATCCATTGATGTAAATCACCTAAAATTTGTCGATATAAATTCACTTCAGAAAAGTCGGAAAGCTGTTCATCCAACACCTCGTTTGACACCAAAATTACAACTATATCTTGGCCTTTCCATGATATAATTTGTTGTTTAAATTCATTTAAATGGTGTTCTATTTGATTTAAACGATTTATTTTATTTAAACCTTGTGTTTTATATAGAACATTGGATAACCATGTTGTAATACAATCCCATAAAACGATAGAATTATTTTGAAACTTGTCGAGTTTTGTTGGAACTTCATCAGCAAGTTCCACTGTTATCCACTCTATTTCTGAAACTTCACGATCTTGCTTATGTCTTGTAATACGACTTTTCATTTCCTCATCGAATGCAACACCAGACGCAATATAAATTAAATGGCTGCTGTTATATTTTGTATATAATTCTTTAGCATAGTATTCTGCAAATGCACTTTTACCACTTCGAACACCACCTGTAATAAAAAGTACTCTTCCCATGGAAAATCTCCTATTCAAGATCCTGCGTTATGGACTAATTAGGATTGTCCTTTAGACGTAATTAAGAAGCCGTCTCAGTTTATTGAAACGGCTCTGCTCACCATCAAATGATTATTTAAATAATTCCGGATATACGGTTTTTGCCATTAACTCAATTGCTTCACCAATTCGTGGACCTTGGCGATTAACAATATCAGGGTCTATTAAATAAACTTGTTTATTTTGGATTGCTGTTATTGTTGACCAGCCTGCACGTGATAATATTTCAGCTTCTGGGTTTTCTGCATAATTTACTGTAGTAAGAATTACTTCCGGATTTACATTAATGATATCTTCCTCTGTAACTGAAAACCAACCTTCTTGCTCTGAAAATACATTTTCAATACCAGCAGCATCCATCAACTCTTGTTGGAATGTATTAGAACCAACTGACCATACTTCTGGAGCTGGTGAAATTTCAAAGTATACTTTTTTCTTTGTTTCAATAGTTGCAGTTTTTTCTTGTACCGCGGCAATTTGTGATTTTATCGTCTCTACAATTTGTTGTCCTTGTTCTTCTACGTCCATAACTTGTGCGATTTGTTGAATATCTCCATAAACATCTTCAATTGTAAGGGCAGATTCGATGACGAATACTTTAAGCCCTGTACTTTCTAATTGCTCAATTTGTCCTTCATTACTGCTAGATGCAAAGATAATATCCGGATTCATTTCTACAATTCGCTCGGCATTCACTGTTTCAAAATCAGCTACTTGCTCAATTTCAAGTACTTCTTCGGGATATGTATCATTTTGTGTTACACCGATAACTTTGTCCCCAGCACCTAGTTCAAATAAAATTTCTGTATTACTTGGCAATAACGATACTACTTTTTCAGGTACTTTATCGAATGTTAGTTCAATACCTCGATCATCAACCACAGTATAAGACTGTTGTTGTTCATTTTTGCTATCTTTTTGTGTAGTCGTTGTTTCTTCATTAGATGCACACCCAACTAATAATAATGATATTACAAGTAGTGCAAACCATAAATTTTTAAAATATTTCATCTTACTTCCTCATTTCTTTGTCGTTAAAGAGCCTTCTACAATAAAAAAGCCATCCGAGAATGGATGGCATTAACTTACAGAATATTCACATGGATATTCAACAAATTTTGCCGTACATTCTCTTTAGTTCCGAAGAGGTTTGTTACGATCAGAAAAAGACTGGTCTCCTGGCTTGTGTGTTTTTCTAATAGATGATTTCTAATTTGACTAAGAGCACACCCTTAAAAACTACACTTACAGTTGCGGACACAGCTTCGGCCTTTAACCGAATTCCCAATTTAGCGTTTTTTGCGCGTCTTTTCCCTGCAAACTTATTCACTTAATATGCAATGTACCATACTGCCCTCAATAATTGAATAGTTATTTTTGGCTACTAGTAGTTTGCAACAAAATAAAAGTATTATTTACAATTTGCACATTTACCGTAAATTTCAAATTTATGAGATTCAATTGTACAATCTGGCAACTTTTCGTTAATCATTTCCATTGGACAAATAGGTATTTCTTTTACTTTTCCACATTCCATACATATAAAGTGGTGATGGTGGTGTTCTGATTCACACTGCATTCTAAAGTTTCTTTCACCATTGAGCTCTGTTTCTTCTAATATTCCTAAGTCAACAAATGTTGCTAAATTACGATAAATTGTATCGAAGCTCATTCCAGGAAAATCTTTTTTCAAAACTGTCAATAGGTCCCTGGCAGTTAAATATTTATCAGTTTCTTCAAACATATTTAAGATAAGCTCTCGTTTATCTGTTTTTTTATAACCGTTTTCTTTTAATTTTTCCCAAGCTCGCGAAAGATTCACAAAAAACTAACCCCTTTCCGCCTTTATTTTTAATACGCTCTTTTTACCGATGATAACTAAAAATAAAATGATAATTGATGTTACGACTATTGTACCACCTGGAGCTAGATTAAGATAAAACGCACTCACCAATCCAATGATGACTGCTGCTTCCCCGAATAAAATCGAATAAAATATCGTTTGCTTAAACCCTTTTGCTATACGCATACTTGCTGCAACAGGAAGCGTAATTAAAGAAGAAACTAATAAAATGCCGACAATACGCATACTTGCTGCAATAACTAATGCGACTACAATCATAAATAGCAAATGAATCCATTTTGCAGGCAATCCACTTGCCTTTGCATATTCTTCATCAAATGATAATACAAACATTTCCTTGAAAAATGTAAATAGAAATACAAAAACAACAATTGCGATAAAAATAACAATCCACAAATCATGCCTTGATACTGCAGAAACAGAGCCAAATAAATAACTCATCATATCAGTATTAAATCCACTTGCCAACGAGATAAAAATCGCACTCAGTCCAATACCACCGCTCATAATGATTGGAATCGCCAGTTCTTCATAGTGCTTATACAGGCTCCTTAAGCGTTCGATCAATATTGAGCCGCTAACTGAAGCAGCAATTCCAAGGTAGATTGGATTTAATAATGCAAGTGAAGAAATCGATTGACTTAAATATAAGCTTCCTGCAATACCAGCCAACGTAACATGAGAAAGTGCATCGGCGATTAGAGACATTCTCCTAACAACGATAAATACCCCTAAAACAGGTGCAATCACACCAATGATAAGCCCTGAGTAAAAGGCATTTTGTAAAAATTCATAATTTAATATAGCTGCGATCATTTATGCCTTCTCCTCTTTAATGAATCTTTCTTACTGCATGGCCTTGCCACTTGTCGAGCTGTTCTTGTGATATTGAATCGAAATCTTCCTTATATCCATGGAAATGAATCGTTTGATTTAAACAAGCAACATGGCTAATTCGATTTGACACAGTATCAACGTCGTGTGTTACTAAAATAATTGTTATATTTTGTTCCTTGTTTAATGTTGCTAACATATCATAAAATGATTGAACATTTTCATGGTCAATACCAACAGTAGGTTCATCTAAAATTAAAACTTTAGGTTCTGAAATAAGTGCCCGTGCGATAAAAACACGCTGCTGCTGCCCGCCGGAAAGCTGGCCAATATTGCGGTCGCTGAACTTTTCCATTCCTACTGATTTTAATGTTTGATGTACTCTTTCTTTTGCATCCTTTGGCATTCGTTTAAATAAACCAACTTTCTTTGATAATCCACTTTTCACTACTTCTTCGACAGTAGCAGGAAAACCTGAATTAAAAGCATTGGACTTTTGAGAAACATAGCCGATCCATTCCCTCTCACGAAATGAATCATTAGGCTGACCGAACAATTTGATTTCTCCAGCCATCGGTTTAATTATACCAAGTAATAATTTTAGAAGGGTAGATTTTCCAGAGCCATTAGGGCCAAGGATGGCAAGAAAATCTCCTTCTTTAACTTGAAAGGAAATATCATTCAATACTTGTGTATATTCATATTGAAAAGATACATTTTTCATTTCGATTATTGTTTCGCTCATTTTTTCTCTTCTTTCTAATTCATAATCATTACGATTTACAACTTGTTAGTATAGTTGATTCATAGCAAAATGTAAAGTGAGCAAGCTTGAAATCTTGGGTGTGGAAGAATTCTTAATTGATTAGTATTGAAAGGATGATTTATTGAAACAGATTGAATTTATTGAAGCGTTCTTATCAAAATCGGATAAGGAAATTATTCAATATGCAAAGCAATACGATGTTGATTTATCTATTGATGAAGTTCGAAAATTGCGTCCACTAGTAGATAAAGCTTCTTTTACTTGGATTATAACAGGTATACCTAAAGCATTTTTAAAAGAAGTTGAAAAAATTATTGGTAAGAAAAAGTTAAAGAAGCTACTGAAACTTTATGATTCATATACACAATAGACTATCTTTCTTAATAGTTTATATCTATTATTTGGGTTGTAACTAATGAACTACTCAACAAACTTTAGAGTCAAAATACAAAAAGGAATTAATTGCGTAATCAGTTAAAATGTTCAATACTATATATAAATTTTTCTAAACTTTTCTTTTTAGGAATATTAGTAATTCATTAAAATAATATGCTCCTCAAAATAAATATTTAAATTGTGGCAATGAATATAAACTGTTATTAGGGGAATATGATGACTAAAAATACAAGGATTTTAGCCAGTTTTATAATAGCATTTATTTTAGGATTACCTTTAAAATGGATTCAATATAAAGGTGAAGGAATCAGTTTTCTAAAAGTTTTTGAAATCGGAATACAGGGTATTTTATTTAATGTTTTGTATTTGATATTAGATACTATTATTATATATGTAATATGGTCCAGTATTCTAAAGTATAAAAATAGAAATTAGCAAATTCTTAGTTTTTATTAAATTAAAAAGAGCATGTCTTAATATTCAAGACATGTTCTTTTTCTATTTTTTGAAGCCTATAAATTATTAATAGTCATTTATAATTTTTTTGACAACTTGATCGATTTCGTCCACTTTATTTGATGTTTGATTTTGCGTCATAATCGCGAAGGTGTATGTTCTTCCACTTTTTGCTGTTACATATCCCGCTAATGTATAGACTCCAGTAATACTACCTGTTTTTGCGACAACACGGTTTTGCAGCGCTGTTGAGGTAAATCTTTTTCTAAGAGAACCACCTATTAAGCGATCTTGCTGACCACCGATTGGTAAACTTGAATATAGAATACGATAATTTGGTTCGTTTCTTACATTTAATAACAAGTAAGTTAGCTCATTTGGAGTAACACGATTTTTATGAGACATCCCAGAGCCATCTTCAAAGCTCCACTGATCCATATGTAATCCTAGTGATTCACCATATTCGTTTATTACTTTCAATCCCTCATTTATATGGCCATTGCCATATACCTCTTTACCCATTGTTTTAACTAAAATATCTGCAATGCTATTATTGCTTAATTTTACAAAAGTGTTCATAAGGGTCTTCAATGGGATGGATTGATTAGTATATATAAGCTCAGCGCTTTCTGGAACCTTTTTCCGTTTAACTGTAGATGTAGAAGGAAATTTTAAACCAGTACCGGCAAGCGTTAATTTTAATGCATGCAGCGTATTAATTGTTGGATCAAATAATGTTACCCATTCTTTCGCTGAGCTTCCAATTGGAATATTACCGGTAATAATAATTTGATTCGTATTATATCTTCGTACAATATTAATTGTATTCCTCTGACCTTTACTTACTGTTTTTGCGCGATTTTGAATACGCATTCCACTCGTATTAGGCTCAGCATTTATTTGTGGGGAGCGCCCTACTTTTGTCGGTTTAACATTAACAATCATTGTCCCTGCATCATAGTCGCTGTTTGGCGACATAGTTAAAGCAGTTGTTCGTGCTGCATAATAAAAACTTTCATCTTCAACAGCTATACCTGGAGTAAGCTGAGAACCTGAAAATGCAGTATCGTCTCCATAAATATTTCCTGTTATTTTATGAATGCCATTACGTTTTAAAACTTTTGCAAAAGTTAAGAAATTATTTTTATTAAGTGTTGGATCGCCTTTACCTTTTATGTATAAATCACCATATAATATGTTGTTTTGTATATCCCCATCAATATATATTTGTGTTTCAAAACGGAAGTCTGGACCAAGAACGTCTAGTGCTGCTGATGCTGTTAATAGCTTTAAAGTGGATGCGGGTTTTCTTCCA
Organism: Lysinibacillus telephonicus; assembly: GCF_003966145.1. Classification (GTDB taxonomy): domain Bacteria; phylum Bacillota; class Bacilli; order Bacillales_A; family Planococcaceae; genus Ureibacillus; species Ureibacillus telephonicus. Next base: position 8,383 of record NZ_RXNR01000063.1, on the reverse strand, counting down.
ATGTCCCCGTTTTTTTCATATAACACTTTACCTGTTGTTAATGACCTTAATGACACACCAATATTCGAATTTCCTAATTGGGATTGTACTGTTTGATCCAGGCTTGATGCTGCTGAGGCTGAATGTAAAAATATAAAATTACTAACAATAAGAGTAAAAATTAATATGTATGTGAATATTTTGTTCTTCATAGATGCCTCCAATATAGCTATTAATAACTATCAGTTTATTATAAAAATGCTATCATTTACTCTTATAGCATATTTTTAACATAATTAATAGACTACTATTTTTAAAACATTAGAAGAAAGGCAACAGACTGCAGTTGGCTTGGAATAAAATTTGCTTAAAAATGCTATTCAATTCTTATTTAACAGTAAATGCAAACTCCATTTTGATAAAAGATTGATCAAAATGGAGTTTTTTATTTTACTTATATATGAGATTTTTAAAATTGGATCATTTAATATGCTGTTGCTGCACAAATGCGCCTTGTTGTTGAAGATCAATGTCTCTATAAAACTTTTATTCTTATTTAAACCTTTTAGAAAAATAATAAAGGAGTTGACTTAACAACTCCTAATACTTGTTATCTTATCTACTGTAGCTCTTTTAGAAGATCATCGAGGCGGTCAAATTGTGAGGCCATACCTTGGACTACACCCATATCCATTACCTGCTGAAGAGCCTCGATTGACGCGAATTGAGAACGTGTAATAAGTGTTGTCTTTCCTTCATGTTCAACAAAATCCACCGTAATTAGCATCTCTGGCATACCATCGACAGCATTACCTTCTTGATCTGCAAAAACATCTGTATAGACAATCTTCTCAGGTGCAATGATCTCTTGATAGACAAATTTCCCCCATGATTCTTGGCCAAAAAACTCACCTTGGTTCTCATCTGTACAACGCATGCAATAGTGCCATACGCCTTCAGGTTTAAAATCAAATTTGCGATTTTCCGTTTGCCATCCTTTTGGACCCCACCAGCTCTCCAAGCGTTCAGGTTCCGAAAACGCTTTAAATACTTGATCTCGTGGCGCGTTGAAGACTCGTTCTATGACAAGAACTCGCCCTTCTACGTTAGTTGTCATACCGTTTGTTACTTTGTTTTCGGACACTTCAATTCCTCCTACTATATTTTTGTAATAAGTACTTCTTTTCCGTAGTAATCTATTTCGTCACAATATCAGACTTTTCCTTGCAATTTATGTAAATAATAATCCAAGGCATTGAATTCTTTCATACCAGACACTATAGAAAAACTCCTGCTAATGATCTAGATTTTGGAATGGATGCTGCCGAAGCTTATATTTTCGCCGACTAGCATGTTTTCACCTAGACGAGTCCAGATTCACTAAGTGCACAGAGATGTCTGGATGTTTGTGAAATAAGAAAAAACTCTATATTTTTAATCTAATTTTGTTTTAAATGATTAATTTCTTTTATAAAACTACAACTACCTTTGTGAAAACGCAGCTTCCTAATTTCGAAACGCAAATAACTGTTAAGATTTAGGTGTAGTGCTTAAAATATTTTAAAAAATAAAGTGAGAAAAGTCATTTTAATAACGACTTTACTCACTCTTTACTTAATTTAGTACGAATTAATCATATATTTTACAACTTCATCAATTGAAGGGATTGCTATTGAAGACTGATTTTGTGTCATAATTGCAAATGCATAGGTTTGCCCACTAGCTGCTTTTACATAGCCTGCCAACGTATATACTCCGGAAATACTCCCTGTTTTCGCAACAACTCGCTCTGTATAAGGCTTTGAATTAAATCGTTTACTAAGTGAACCACCTTGTAAACGATCTTTCTCTCCTCCTATTGGCAAAGCTGCATAAAACTCTTTATAGTTGGGTTCCCCCTGCATTTTAAATAAAAGCTTTGTTAGCTCATTTGCAGTGACTCGATTATTATGTGAGATTCCCGATCCGTCCTCGAGCGACCATTGATTTGCATCCAGACCCAGCATTATTCCATAATCTTTTAAAACACTTACTCCAGCTTCAGTCGTACCTTTTCCAGAAGCTTCTTTGCCCAGAGTCTTTATTAATATATCTGCAATACTATTGTTACTAAGCTTTAAAAATGGATTAATCAAAACCTTTAGCGGTAAAGAATGCTTAGTATAAATCATTGAAGCATCAGCAGGCACTTCTTTTCGATCTACTGCTGAATTACCTAAAAAATCGATGCCACGTTGTCTAAATGTATTTTTAATCGCATGAAGAGTATTAATCGTTGGATCATAAAGTGTTACCCAGTCTTTAAAGGAGCTGCCAATCGGTATATTCCCAGTAACAACTATAGTATTTGTTCGGTATTGCCTCTCAATTTGTATTGTGTTTGACTGGTTCGCATTTACAGTTACCGCATTGTTTTGAATGATCATCCCGCTTTCATTCGGCCTAGCACTTATTATAGGCTGCCTTCCTACTGAAGACGGAGATACATCAATTATTATTGTACCAGCATCATAATCATTGTCAGGCGACATCGTTAATGCTGCTGTTCTTGATGCAAAATAATAACTTTCATCCGCACTTGCTACACCTGGAGTTAGTTGTGGGCCTGAAAACAAAGTATCATCCCCATATAAATTTCCATCAATCATTTTTATACCTTGATGCATTAACGTGTCTGCAAAGGCAACAAAATCTTTCTTTTGTAAAGTTGGATCGCCTCCTCCTTTTATATAAACGTCTCCTCTTAATACACCATCCACAACCAAACCATCGATATAAACCATCGTATCGAAGCGATAGTTGGAACCAAGAACATTAAGTGCTGCCGCTGCAGTAAGAAGCTTTAAAGTAGAAGCAGGTTTCATTCCAACATCTCCATTTTTCATATATATGACTTCCCCTGTTTCTAAACTTCTTACAGAAACACTAATATTGTCATTCCCGAGTTGTGATTGAACGATGTTTTCTAAGTTCGAATTTGCAGAAACAATCTTGTCATGATTAATAAGTAAAAGTGTTAGAAGTAAAATGACGACTAATTTCTTTTTCACCTAATCCTCCTGAGTAAGGTCTAGCTCCAGCGCCCAGCCCCTCGAGGTCGCGGTCTGCCCCTCTGTCGAAAGCTAAAAAGATGCTTTCGACAGAGGGCCCTCCGAAGCACACGGATGTGCAAGTGCCGACAATGCCACACGATGTGGCGTTTTTGTCGGCCAGCGCTTGAGGTTCACACGATGTGAATCATGCCGCCTGTCGCATGGACGCGACAAGAGGCGGCACGGGGCTTACGGGGCGCTTACGCTTTTCTAATAAAAAAATGCACTAAGCTTAGTTTGCTCAGTGCATTTTTTGTTAAACAGTTAATGCTTCAATTTCTTCAGGTTTATAGTTGCCTGTACGAAGCATGGCAATTTCATATTTATAAGGTGCTTTTTTATTTTTTGAGTCAGTTCCAACCCAAGGTGTTTCTAGAATTTTAGGGATTTCCTTAAACTGTTCATGATGAACGATATTATATAATGCTTCAAATCCAATATGTCCAAACCCAATGTTTTCATGGCGGTCTTTTGCAGCACCACAAACATTTTTACTATCATTTACATGAACTACTTTAATGCGGTCTATCCCTATTAGTTTATCAAATTGCTCTAATACTCCATCAAAATCGTTAATAATATCATAACCAGCATCGTGTGTATGACATGTATCAAAGCAAACGGATAAACGTTCATTATTTTTTACACCATCAATAATCTGTGCTAATTCCTCAAATGTTCTCCCAATTTCAGAGCCTTTTCCCGCCATCGTTTCTAGTGCAATTTGTACAGGATGATTCGTAGCTAACACTTCATTTAAGCCTTCAATTATTTTCGCAATACCTGCATCAACCCCTGCTCCAACATGGGCTCCTGGGTGTAATACTATTTGTGTTGCGCCAATTGCTGCTGTACGTTCAATCTCTTTTTGTAAAAAATCAACGCCAAGTGCAAATGTTTCTGGCTTTGTTGTATTCGCAATATTAATAATATATGGTGCATGTACTACAATATTTGAAAGCCCATGCTCCTTCATATGCGCAAGGCCTGCTTCAATATTTAATTCTTCAATAGGTTTACGACGAGTATTTTGCGGCGCACCGGTATAAATCATAAATGTAGATGCACCGTATGAAGCTGCTTCTTTACTTGAAGCAAGAAGCATTTCTTTCCCACTCATCGAAACGTGTGAACCAATCAACATTCTCAAGTTTCCTCCCATTATCTTCGTATGCTTTTTTGATATTAGGCCTTAAGCATCCTCAAAGCTTTTATTTCATACGATTTCTTTTTTTACGTTCTTTCTTTTTAATTTTTTCCATTTCCCAACGCATATTTCGTTTATAACCAGGTTTTACCTTTTTTGGTTTACGAACTTTTGCCTTTGCAATAACGTCTATCTCGTTTTCATGTTTTTCTCGATTTTTTCGGGCGTGGCGTTCTTTTAATTCAATCCATTCACCATTTTTTACGTCTTTTTGTTCGAATGGTATACCCATTTTTTCAACTCGAATTAATGCATCTTCATCCTCTGGCTGGAAAAGAGTAATGGCAGTTCCTCTATTGCCAGCACGAGCTGTCCGACCCACACGGTGAATGAAAAATTCAAGATCATCTGGAATTTCATAATTGATAACATGAGAAATCCCTTGTATATCAATACCGCGTGCTGCTAAATCCGTTGCAACGATATATTGAAACTCTAGATCTCTTATTTGTTTCATCATTTTTTTACGGTCACGCGGACTTAAATCACCATGTATTTGACCAGCTCGAATTCCTTGTTCTGCTAAAAATCCAGCTACTGATTCTGCTGTTTTTCTCGTGTTGCAGAAGATTACAGCAAGATAAGGATTAATCGCCTCAATGACGTCCAATAACCTACGATTGCGTGATTTCGAGCGAACTGGAACTAATACAAAATCAATGTTTTCTGCCACTGGTTTTTTATCATTCATATGAATATGAATTGGAGATTCCATATATTTTTTTAAGAACGGCTGTAATTTAACTGGAATCGTTGCAGAGAATACAAACATTTCAAGATTCTCAGGCATATGTGAAGCAAATCCATCAATATCCTCGATGAAACCCATATCAAATGCTAAGTCTGCCTCATCTACAACTAGAATTGGCGCCGTATGGACAAGCAATGCTCCTTCAGCAACTAAATCACGAATACGTCCAGGTGTTCCAACAACAATTTGTGGCTGTGTTTTTAATTTATCGATTGTTCGTTGTTTGTCCGTACCACCAATTAATAATTTCGCTTGGATGTTTGTTTCTTCAATTAGCTGACTTAATGCATCAAATATTTGTTGAGCCAATTCACGAGTTGGTGATGTAATCACTGCTTGTACTTCTTGTTTCTCTTCGTTAATACGTTGCACGATTGGCAATAAAAAGCTATGTGTTTTACCTGTTCCCGTATGTGCCTGTCCAATCGCACTTTTTCCTCTTAAAATAAGCGGAATCATTTCCTTTTGAATAGGGGTGGGTTCTGTAAAGCCAAGTTTCGCTATTGCATCTCTTAAAAATGGCTTAAAATCATAATCCGTATATTTCGACATATTTCGTACCTCCTAATATGCTTCATATTGTATCATCTTGGTAATATAAAGCACAACAAATCCACTGCCGAAGCCCAATAAACGCAAGGCTTTTAGAATATTTAATTAATTCAGGTTATGCAAAATATACCTTATTGAAGAGAGTGAAGTTGCAATTAAAATATTGTTTTATAAAAAAATGTTTTATAAAAAAACTTATTATCATACTTTTTAAAGAAGGAGGAATTAAAACGAGAAGATATTACATATTATTAGCCTTTTTAATTATTATCGGCATTATTATTTTATTAAATTTCCCTTACGATCAAAAAAATGAGAATCTCCCTTCTTACGCTACTGCTGAGGAATTAAAGGAAATTGAAGAAATATACACGAAAATTGAAGAAGTTAAATTAACTAAGAAAATAATTTATGAGTTAATAAAAAGCGGTTACTCTCCACAAAGAAGAATACAGTATACAGTTTACTCCTCTGATGAAAAAGTCCTTACAATTTCATTACCAAGCAAAGACATTGATGATAAAAATATACTTAAAATTAACGACATTATTAATACAATTTCAAAAGAAAATGGTCTTAATACATTTTCAGTTGAAATTATCGAAATAGGAAAAGGCATCTAACATATATTTTTAAACAAAATGTTATTTCTTTTGTCAAAGTAGTTTTAAGAAATATAAGTAAACGCAGCATCCCACTGTGAGCTGCGAATTATATTAGAAGAATTAGAAGCACGGCTAATTTGGTGAGCAGGCATTACACAAAGCACAAAAACAAGTCGTACAGATACAACGTGGCGCTGCGGCTTATGTGCTTAGCCCGCTCACATCCCTACACTATAAATCATTATAATTATAAATACTCCAATGTAATTTATTAAAACAAAAAAGTACAATTCAATCTAGCTGTTGAATTGTACTTTCGGATAATTAAATTAATAAGGCATAATCTTCTCTACCGGCTTTGGTTCTTTAATTTTCGGTAGGATTTTGTCTAATGTAACTGTTCTGTTGATTTCATGTGTTGATGGATCTTTTGGATCGTATTTTTCTAAAAACGAAATGACTTCTTTTACAATTGGCGTTGGTGTTGAAGCTCCTGCAGTTACAGCAACTGTTTCAACCCCTTCTAGCCATTCTAATTTTAGTTCAGATAAATCTGCAATACGGTGAGAAGGTGTATTGGCAATTTCTTCAGACACTTGAGTTAATCGATTTGAATTATTTGATCTTGGATCCCCTACAACGATTAATAAATCTGCTGAGCCAGCTTGATTAGCAACGGCTTCTTGACGAACTTGGGTTGCAAGACAAATTTCTTCATGAACTTCGATATGTGGAAACTTCTCCTTTAAGCTATCCATTATATGCTTTACATCCCATTGGCTCATCGTAGTTTGGTTCGTCACTAATAATTTATCATTCTTTAATTCTAGTGCATCTACATCATCCATGTTTTGAACTAGAAAAACATGGTCTGGCGCAACACCTATTGCCCCTTCTGGTTCTGGGTGCCCTTTTTTACCGATGTAAATGATGTCATAACCTTCAGCAGACTTTTCACGAATTAAATCATGAGTTACTGTAACATCTGGACAAGTGGCATCTATTGAAACAAGCCCTTTCTTTCTAGCAATTTCACGAATTTCAGGTGAAACTCCATGGGCTGTAAAAATTACAGTACCTTTGTCAACTTGCTCAATAATTTGTTTACGGTCAGAACCATCTAATGTGATGATTCCTTCCTTTTCAAAAGCATCCGTAACATGCTTATTGTGTACAATCATTCCTAATATATAAATAGGCCTTGGCAATGTTTTATCTAATGAGGCATTGCGTGCAATCACCATTGCATCGACTACTCCATAGCAATAGCCTCTTGGATTTATCTTAATGACTTGCATCATGTCAACTCCTTTTGCGGTTACATAAATTTATTATAACGGAGCGACACGGTTTATACAAAACTTCCTACTAATTTTTCACTAAAAGCATTAATCAAAATTATAAGGTGGTTGATAAATACGTGGAACTGAAGGACGTGTAGTGAGTGGTTCAGGTCTATATTTATCTTTTGATTTTACTGATGTAGAAGTCTTTTCGCTTTTCCTAGATGGTTCTTGACTGCCTTGTGATTTAGGTAAACTTTGAAAACCTTTATATAACTTCCATATAGCAGGTAAATTCCTGAACATTGGTGTTGCCTGTTGAATTAATGGTTGAAAGCTTTGTGCAGTTGATAAAAATCGATTAGCCGTTTCCATAAATGAGTCAAGTTTAGGTGTAGAGCCTCTGGTAGGTAATCCGCCTTGCGTCATACCTTGCATGCCTTGTATTCCCTGCATACCTTGTGTTACACCCTGCATTATTCCTGGACCCATATTTGGTGGAAACTGAGGAGGCTGTTGATATCCAAAGTTTTGCATCGGACCAGGGAAACTATTAAATGGACGACCTTGTGGCATTGGTGGTCTAAAACTTTGAGGACGCATATGATACTCCTTTCTTCGATACTTTTGTCGAAGGTTATTCTAAAATCTATCATATGCAAATGGGCTTAATTTTGTACAAAAGAAGTATTTAAAAGTGAAGGTGACGTCCATAATTTGGCTTACATTTTTTGAAAAGATAGTGGTGTTTAAGGTAGTAAGGTTTATACATTTATCCAAATACTTATTAATAAAATAAGGTTCTATGTCAAATGTTGGGGTGAAGTGATATTACACGGCACCCCGATTATCCTAAATGAACCCCAATTTTCTTATATAAATTATTTAATAAAATTTTCGCTTTAAAGTGTTCA
>NZ_RXNR01000062.1 GCF_003966145.1 Lysinibacillus telephonicus | reverse complement strand
TTTTTATAATCATTATCGTTACACAAAAAAATTAAACGGCTTAAGCCCTTTAGAATTCCGAGCTCAAGCCGCTTAAAATCTTTTTATTATTTATACTGTCTACTTGACGGGGAGCAGTTCAAAATTCTGGACAGCCCTTTCATTTTTCAAGCTGGTTTCGTATCCCTGAATACTATTTTTTATCTTTTCTCTTATAGCTTCTAAAAATTATTTTATCGGTAAACATTTACATTCATCGACAATTTCGATAATATTGCCATAATAATAATCTAGGAGTCTTTCAACATATGGAACTTGATATTTTTAAAGTTATTTTACTAATATTTTTTGGCTTTGTCGGAGCCTTCATCAATGCTACAGTGGGCGGCGGCGGTTTAATTACTTTACCAGCGCTTCTATCTGTCGGTCTTCCCCCTTCTGCAGCTATAGCGACAAATAAACTAGCAGCTTCTATGGGCAATTTAACAAGCTCTCTTACGTTTTTAAAAGCCGGAAAAATAGATATTAAACTTTTAGGTCCAATTTTACCTGTTGTTTTTGCCTTTTCAATGTTAGGGGCATGGACAGTTCATCTAATGGATTCAGAGTTGCTTACACCATTAATTATTGTCATGTTAATCATCGTTTTAATTTATACGTTAGTCAATAAAGATTGGGGAAAGCTTGAAGAACGAAAAACATTGACTTGGAAGCGGGGAATTCTGTTTTTTGGCAGTCTGGTAATGTTAGGCTTTTATGACGGGTTTTTCGGTCCAGGAACTGGCTCATTTATTATTTTTGTTTTTTTAATAATGGGATTTGATTTTTTACAGGCGGCAGGTAATGCAAAACTGCTTAACTTTGCGAGCAATATCGCTGCACTCATCATGTTTTTAATTTTAGGAGAGGTTGTTTTTACATACGGTTTAATTATGGGGTTTTCCATGATTGCTGGAGCTTTTTTTGAACTAAATTCGCCTTAAATAGAGGGACTAAATTTGTCAGATTATTATTTATTATAATGACATCTGTACTGATAGCAAAAAATATTTATGATTACTTCTTTTCTTAATTCACTAAAAAGTTAATTGGGATTTCAGCCCGTTTTCCTGCGTAGTAGTGGACTTTAGCCACAACTGTAACTGATAGTTTAAGTATACCCACATAAATAGGAAAGGGACTGTTCAGAAAATTTACTTTCTGGACAGTCCCCTTTTTTGTTTATTTAATTATAATCCGCATTTTAACTGAGCTCCACAGCTTGTACAAGTATTACAGCCGCCTAATTCTTCAACTGTACCTTGTCGGCAAACTGGGCAAGTATTCCCTACTTCTGAGCCAATTGTAACATTTGTTGTTGTAAGCGGTGCAATTGTATCCACCAACACTACTGGTTGTTTTTCATTAACTTTATCTTCTAACACTTCATCAAATGCTAATTGCTCATCATGGGAAGATTCAGCTTTTAATGTTAATACTTGAGAGTCACGGCTTCCATCTACGTAAACCGTACCACCTTTTGCTCCACCTTTATATAGACGCTCATATACTTGTTGTACTTGTTCTACAGTGTAGCCTTTTGGTGCGTTTACCGTTTTAGAAATCGATGAATCTACCCAACGTTGTATTACACATTGTACATCCGCGTGTGCCTCTGGCGTTAATTCCATTGAAGAGATGAACCAGTGCGGTAAATTGTTTTCATCCGCTTCTGGATGGGCATTTAAATACTCCTGTACAATTTCTGCTTTCACCTCGATAAATTTACCAAGGCGGCCTGAGCGGTAATATGTGAATGAGAAATATGGTTCAAGACCTGTTGCAACACCTACCATTGTTCCAGTTGATCCAGTTGGTGCAACTGTTAATAGATGTGAATTACGGATACCATTTTCTAGAACACCGAGACGAACATGTTCAGGCATCTTTTTCATGTAACCTGTATTAATGAAGGCTTTACGAAGACGTCTTGTTTCTTCTTCTGTTTCGCCTTGAAGGAATGGGAAGCTGCCTCGTTCTTTTCCAAGTTCAATTGATGCTTCATATGCTGTTACAGCAATTGTTTCAAAGATTTTATCAACAAGAATATTTCCTTCTTCTGATCCATATTCTTTTTCGCAATATATTAGTAAATCCGCTAGTCCCATTACACCAAGACCAACACGACGCTCGCCTAAAGCTTGTTTACGGTTTTCTTCTAAGAAATATGGAGTTGCATTAATTACGTTATCCTGCATACGAACTCCAATGCGTACCGTTTCACGAAGAGCATCGAAGTTGATTGTCTTCGTATCCTTCTCTGCAAATTGAGCTAAATTCACTGCAGCTAAGTTACAAACTGAGAATGGTGCAAGCGGCTGTTCACCACATGGGTTTGTAGCAACTACTTTTTGTCCATATGCACGAGCATTTGTCATATCGTTTGCATTGTCGATAAAGAAAATACCTGGTTCAGCTGCATAAGTTGCACATACATTAATTAGGTTCCATAATTCTTTTGCTTTAATTTTGCGATACGTACGGACTCTATAGCCCATTGCTTCCCATTCTCGTACATCCCCTACTTCATGCCATTTTTCGTTGTAAATAGCCATTTCTTCAGGAGTATAGTTTGCAACATCTGGGAAACGCAATTCATAGTCTTCATCATTTTCTACTGCTGCCATAAATTCCTTTGTTAATGTTACGGAAATATTGGCACCAGTTAAGAACTCTGGATTATGGACGCTATATGTCCCGCCGTCACGAAGTTTTGATTCAGCTTCTTTAATAATTGCTTCGTTAAAGCCACCTAGTCCAGGTATGTTTTTATAATTTACAATGCCTTGATACATTGCTTCTTCTTGAGTTGTTAAAGGCTTAAATTTTAACTTTTCTTGAGCTAGTCGAATAATTGACTCATCGTTTGTATTCTCGATTAAATAACGAAGAATACGCGGGTTTTGCATCTTTGAAATAATGAATTCTACAATATCGGGATGCCAGTCAGCCAACATGATCATTTGTGCTCCACGGCGGCTTCCACCTTGCTCTACAAGATGTGTTAGCTTAGCAATATCATCAAGCCACGATACAGAACCACTTGATTTTCCATTAACACCACGCGCAAGTGTGTTTCGAGGACGCAGCGTTGAACCATTCGTACCAACACCACCACCGCGGCTCATAATTTCCATTACTTGCTTACGATGATCACTAATGCCCTCACGACTGTCAGGTACAAATGGCATTACGTAACAGTTAAAGAACGTTACATCTGTTTGGGAACCTGCTCCATAAAGTACACGTCCAGCTGGAATAAATTTTAAAGATACGAGTTGTTCATAAAATTTATTAAACCACTTTTGTCTATTTTCTTCTGTTTCTTCAACAGCAGCCAATCCAAAAGCGTTGCGTTTTGCAATTTGCTCATAAAAAACTTCAAGAGGTTTTTCGATTACATCTAAGGAACGAACAATAACACCTGTTTCTTGTTCTGTTGGATTTTCTAATACATGGCGGTATTCTTCTTCAATTAAAATTTCCGCTTTTTTTGCTTCCATATCAATTGATTGAATAAATCCTAAGCCTCGAGCAGGAAATTTTGGATCTTCCTTAATTGTTAGTACAACAAAATCTCCAGGCTTTAATGTTTTCTTTTCCGTATCCTTAAATGAATATCGGTCAATCATTACTAATCTGGAAACACCTTTATGTGTGATATGCATATCAGGTGTAACTGGATGTACTTGAGGAAATTTTTCAATATCTTGATTAAGCTGTTCTATGAGGATGGTTGTTTGTGTTCCGCTAGCCATTACCATCTGCCAGCCTCCCTTGCTAATATTATTCTTTGATAACACCTAGTACTATTCATTCTACCGACACACACAACATATTGTGTATCAGTAATATAAATAGTACTAGATGTTGTTTTCTTATATTCACTAGAAAAGATTACCTCATAAAAATTATCAATGCAAGGGTTGATTTTTTTTAAATTTACTCCAAATAGCTTGGTTACTAGCTTTCTACAATTTAAAAAATTTTTTCGAACAAAAGAAACAAACGTTCTTATTACTATTTTCTAAAATTCCATTCATCATTTAAATATTTTGTTTCTTCTAGCATTTTCACATATTGTTGTTGTTTTTCTGTTAATTCATACGGTACTAATTCAATATCCAGCGCTTTTTCAAATCCAGCTTTAAAGCTATCTACACATTGTGGAATTGTAATTTGACGGTCAGTTAATTGATTTATTGCAACTGCTTTTTCCGGCAATTTTTTTCGCATTCTCTCTTTTGCTTCTGCTGATGAAAAATTAAAAACTGATAATAGTTTATCTTCATCAAGATCAAGCAAAATCGCACCATGCTGTAAAATAACACCTTTTTGACGTGTTTGGGCACTACCAGCTACCTTTTTCCCCTCCACAACGAGTTCATACCAGCTAGGAGCATCAAAGCAAACTGCGCTTTTTGGTTTCTTTAAATCAGCAAGCTTTTCTTCCGTATCTGGAATGCTAAAATACGCATTCAGACCTAGATTTTGAAACCCGATTAGTAAACCTTCACTCAATACTCGATATGCCTCTGTCACTGTTGCTGGCATATTTGGATATTGTTCCGATACGATGATGCTATAAGTTAATTCACTTTCATGCAACACTGCTCGTCCACCAGTAGGTCGTCGAACAAAGCCGAGATTTTGTTCCTTTATCGCTTGAATGTTCACATCTTTTTCAGCACTTTGGAAATAACCTATTGATAGTGTTGCTGGATTCCACTCATAAAAACGTATAACAGGTGGAATTTCACCTGCACTATGTAAATCAAGCAACGCTTCATCCAGCGCCATATTATAAGAAGGACTGCACGGTCCAGAATTAATAAAATACCATTTTGATTTCATGATCTCATCTCCTCACACTGAATATCATTTTATCAAACTGATTGGACTATCGCTACTTTCTCTTTTATAATGGAATACGTAGAATGAAAGGAGAAATATGCAATGTCGTCTGTACTTATTACAATTGCGATTATACTAGGAGTTATTATCGTATACATTCTAGTAAATACACTGCGACTTAAAAAAGCAGTGTCAAATTTAACTCAAGATCAATTTATTCAAGGGTACCGAAAAGCCCAACTAATCGATGTCCGAGAAGTAAAAGAATTTGAAGCAGGGCATATTTTAGGAGCACGCAACATTCCTTCCACACAGCTCCGCCAACGCTATAAAGAAATTCGACCTGATTTGCCAGTATATTTATACTGCCAAAATTCAGGGCGCAGCGCACGTGCTGCACTTTTCCTAAAGAAAAAAGGCTACAATCAGCTTTACCAATTACAAGGCGGATTCAAAACTTGGACAGGTAAAATAAAAACAAAAGCGTAGGATGATGAAAATAATTTTCTTACTATAGTCTGTATTAAGTAAAAGCAGATATAGTGAGTTAAAAAATAATTATCATTTATTGTTTCTTAAAATTACTACATTTGTCCTAACAATCATAAAAAAGTTCCTTAAGTTATTTTTATTTAGCAACTTAAGGACTTTTTTTTAGTTTAGTATTATCCTTTTTTACTATTCTATAGTAGAAACTCATATGTAAAAATTATAGTATCCTACTATAATTTTAAGTTTTCATTATAATACTTCTTTACTTTAAATAAAAATATTATCTTTTTATAAAATTATTTATTATTATTTGAATATTTTAAAAAAAAAGAATCCATGGTTTACGCCCATAGATTCTTTTTGCTTTATACTAACGATTCTTCTTTTTTATAACGCAATACCGGTGTACGGGCTGCACGAGTTTCATCTAAACGGCTTACAACGGTTGTATGAGGAGCGTCTTGAACGATTGAAGGATTTTCTTCAGCTTCTTTTGCAATTTGAATCATTGCGTCACAGAAGGCATCCAGCGTTTCTTTCGATTCTGTTTCCGTCGGCTCAATCATCATTCCTTCTTCTACATTCAGAGGGAAGTAGATTGTTGGTGGATGATAGCCAAAGTCTAATAGACGTTTTGCAATATCTAATGTACGAACGCCGAGTTTCTTTTGACGGCGGCCTGACAATACAAATTCATGCTTACAATGACGGTTATATGGAAGATCATAATATGGTTCCAGGCGGCGCATCATATAATTTGCATTTAAAACAGCATATTCAGTAACTGCTTTTAAACCATCTGGACCCATTGAGCGAATATATGTGTATGCACGAACATTGATTCCAAAATTTCCGTAATAAGGTTTTACACGACCAATTGATTGTGGGCGATTATAATCAAAGTGGAATGTGCCATCTTCTTTTTTCACTAATACCGGCTTCGGCAAGAATGGAATTAAATCCGCTTTTACCCCTACAGGACCAGAACCTGGGCCACCGCCACCATGAGGACCCGTAAACGTTTTGTGTAAATTTAAGTGGACACAGTCAAAGCCCATATCACCTGGACGAGCTTTTGACATTACCGCATTTAAATTTGCTCCGTCATAGTAAAGCTTTCCGCCTACCCCATGAATAATCTCGGCCATTTCTAAAATATTTTCTTCAAATAAACCTAAAGTATTTGGGTTTGTTAACATTAACGCAGCTGTATCTTCACCTACAACACGACGCAAATCCTCTAAGTCTACTAAACCATCATCATTTGATTTAACTGTAATCGTTTCAAATCCGGCTACAGTAGCTGATGCGGGGTTTGTACCGTGAGCAGAGTCAGGAACGATAACTTTATTACGGTGACCTTCGCCATTTGCTTCGTGGAAGGCACGAATCATCATTAATGCCGTCCATTCCCCATGGGCTCCAGCAGCAGGCTGAAGTGTTACTTCATCCATTCCAGTAATTTCAACTAAAGAAGTTTGCAAGTCGTAAAGAAGCTCCATCGCACCTTGAACAGTAGATTCATCCTGCAACGGATGGATGTTTGCAAATCCAGAAAGTCGAGTAGCCGCTTCATTAATTTTTGGATTGTATTTCATCGTACATGAACCTAGAGGATAAAAGCCTGAATCAACTCCATGATTACGACGAGACAACGCAGTATAATGACGCATAATATCTAGTTCTGCAACTTCCGGAAGTTGTGCCGCTTCTTCACGTACATACCCTTCTGGCAATAGTTCAGATAAATCAAAATCCGGTACATCTAAATCCGGTAAACTATATCCTACACGACCTTCTTTTGATAATTCGAAAATGAGTGATTGGTTTTCGTTATGCATTGTAAGCCCCCATTTCTGCAACGAATGCGTCAATTTCTTCTCTAGTGCGTAACTCTGTTACAGCGATTAATGCATGGTTTTCAAGTTCAGGATATAGTCGTCCTAAATCAAACCCACCAATAATCCCTTTTTCTAGCAATCTTTTATTTATTTCAGTTACAGATTTATTTGTTTTTACTACGATTTCGTTAAAATGTGCACCTTGGAACGGAATAACAAAACCAGCTGTTTCAAAAGCATTTTTTGCATAACGTGTTTTTACGATGTTTTGCTTTGCCATCTCTTGAATTCCTTGTTTTCCTAAGGCAGTCATTGCTACCGATGCAGCAAGAGCTAATAAAGCTTGATTTGAACAAATGTTAGAAGTCGCCTTTTCACGGCGAATATGCTGTTCACGTGCTTGTAAAGTTAATACATATCCACGGCGTCCTTCTTGGTCGACTGTCTCACCAACTAAACGTCCAGGAACTTTGCGCATTAATTTCGTTGTTGTAGCGAAATATCCGCAATATGGCCCCCCAAAGCTTTCCGGTATACCAAATACTTGTGCATCCCCTACTGTTATATCAGCACCTAATTTTCCAGGGGGAGTTAAAATGCCAAGTGCTAACGGGTTAGCAGAAACAATGAATAACCCTTTTGCTTCATGAGTGACATCCGCGATTGCTTTTAAATCCTCAATTTGACCGAAGAAGTTTGGATATTGCACCATTACAGCCGCAGTCTCGTCATCCACCAAATTTTTCAAAGCCTCAATGTCTGTGGCGCCATCTTTTGTCGGTATTTGGATAATTTCAATTGATTGTCCATAAGCATACGTTGCAACAACATCTCTATATTCCGGATGAATTGCTTCAGAAACAAAGATTTTTTTCCGACGAGTGTGACCTGCTGCGAGCATTCCAGCTTCAGCTAATGAAGTACCGCCATCATACATCGAAGAGTTCGCTAAATCCATTCCTGTTAACTCCGCAATCATTGTTTGGAATTCAAAAATTGCTTGCAGCTCACCTTGGGAAATTTCAGGTTGATAAGGCGTGTAAGCTGTATAAAACTCTGAGCGAGAAATGACATGATCAACAATAACAGGTCTATAATGGTTGTAAACACCTGCTCCTAAAAAGGATACATTTGCTTCTGTATCTTGATTTTTCGCAGCAAGCTGTTTTAATTCTTTTAATAAGCTCGATTCAGATTTTGCTTCTTTAATATTATACAAGCCGTTAAATCGTACACTTTCAGGAATATCTGAAAATAATTCATCAACGCTTTCAACACCAATCGTGGCAAGCATTTCTTTTTTGTCTTGTTCCGTCATAGGAAGATAACGATGTTTCATTTCTTAGTAACCCTCTTTCCCGGTTTATTTTGAACGTTTATAAAAAGGTGTTGCTACTGTCAAGGCTTTTATTTTTTTATTGCGAATTTCAACTTCTACTTCTGTACCTAATTCTTTGAATTTTGAATCAATTAGAGCTAAACCAATGTTGCGTTTTGTTAATGGTGATTGTGTACCAGTTGTGATTTCTCCTATTTCAACACCATCTTTATATACTTTATAGCCATGTCGAGGTATACCTTTATCGACCATTTCGACACCAACTAATTGTCGAGGTAAGCCACTTTCTTTTTGAGAAATTAATGCTGCCTTACCAATAAAATCGCTCTCTTTTTGTAATTTCACAGCAAAGCCAATGCCAGCTTCAAGCGGCGAGATATCCTTTGATAATTCTTGGCCATATAGTGGAAGACATGCTTCAAATCTCAGTGTATCACGGGCTCCCAACCCAGCTGGGACAACACCTTTTTCTTTCCCTGCCTCAAGAATTTTTGTCCAGATAACAATAATTGCGGAAGGCTCACCGTAAATTTCAAAACCATCCTCACCCGTATAACCAGTACGTGAAACTAATACAGATTGACCTGCAACTGGAACATCTTGTTCGAATCTAAAGTATTTCAATTGCGATAAATTAAATTCTGTTAAGGTTTGAAGAACTTCTTCAGAAAGTGGACCTTGCAGTGCAATTTGAGCGAATTCGTTTGATTTATTAGTTACGGTAACATCGCCTTCAATATGGGTTTTCATCCATTCAAAGTCTTTTTCAATATTTGCTGCATTTACGCATAGGAGGTAATGATTTTCTTTAAGATAATAAACAAGAAGATCATCTACAACTCCACCATTTTCATAGCACATTGCGTTATACTGCGCACCACCAATGGCAATTTTAGAAATGTCATTTGTTAATAGCTTTTGTAAGTATTGTAATGAATCACTGCCTGTTACAAAAATTTCACCCATATGTGATACGTCAAAAAGCCCTGCACGGTGGCGAACTGCATCATGTTCTTCTTTAATGGAAGAAAATTGAACAGGTAATTCCCAACCACCAAAATCAATCGTTTTGCCTCCATATTTTGCATATTCTTCAAATAAAGGCGTTCGTTTTAATTCAGTACCCAACACATACTCCTCCTTTAAAGCAAATCTTCTTAATTAAACATTGTCATTCATACAAGTGCATTACTGAAATCAAAAAGCAAGGGATCTCTGACTCAGTAATTCATAACTAAGACATAAAAAAGGACAGAAGAATCCCTCAAATTTGAGGAATCCTCTGTCCTTGCACCTGAAAGTTACACCGATTCATTTGTTATAATACGCAACATCGAAAATCGGCTTTCCCCTTTGGTGGCTGTAAATTATAAAACGACACTTCAATCAGCTTGATGAAGTAATAATTACAGCACTCTCCAGAGATGCGTCCTGTACGAGTCTTTTTGCCTGAGAGATTCATAGTGGTTTACTACTTGCTCCTTCGGCGACGCTTTTCACGTTCTCTCCCCGTACAATCATCCGCTCATGATTCAAAATTCAATGTACAAATAAGTCTGCTCTTAGCCATATCCTAACATTGAACATAATGAAAAGGCAATCTTTTTTTTAAATTAACCTATACACGAATGATAAAACTTTTATCTAACAGATTGTTCGCCTTTTAGTCGATTTACTTGAAAAGCAATATATTCAACTATTTGTCTAATTGGACGCCCTTCTGTTAATACTCGAATATGACCTGCTGCTCGGTAAAACTTCCTTCTTGAATGAAACAACTGTTCTAACTCCTCTTTAGTAGAACGTTGAACAATAGGGCGATTTTTATCATTTTTAATTCGAGTATAAATATCTTCAAACGTCGCATCTAAAAAAAACACTAATCCCGTACGACGCATAATTTTACGATTCTCTTCATTCATCGATACACCGCCGCCTGTCGAGATGATGCATGCCTCATTTCGAAAATTACGCAGAAACTCTGTTTCCAGCGCTCTAAAATATGGTTCACCGAATTTTTCAAATATTTCCGGTATCGACATTCCTTGTTGTCGAACAATTTCATGATCCATATCGTAATATGGCATTTTTAAAAAAAAGCTTAATCGACGTCCGATTACACTTTTGCCGCATCCCATGAAACCAACTAAATATATTTTTCTCATGCTGTCACCTTCTTTACTACCAAAAATGTTTCTACTTACCACCAATTTCTTCTAGTAGGTTTATCGTAGCACGAACATTGGCGAATTCCAATGAATTATATGTTTTTATTTGAGCTTCAAACGAAATAACATAATAGGTAATAAAAATGGTAGTTAAAAAGAGCAGCATTATTGCAACCGCAAACGTTGCACCTTCTTCATTCTTTATATAGTTCAACAAAAAAAGTTCTCTCCTTTTTTAAACCATTTTGGAATTCAACTTTAATGGTAAGAAAACTCTCATTTAGTTCGAACTTAGCATCCTTTATTCCTATAATCATGGCGATGTATCCTTTATTGTTTGTTTGAAGTCTAATAATATCACCATAACGATCTAATTGTCTTCTATCAGTGGAATTAATCTGCTTTATCTCGACTTCATCCATTCTTTTTGAAACTGTTATTTCTTCAATATTAAGAAAGTATTTTTGAACATCTTGAACGAACACTTCCCAAGCCACGTGCTCATTAGAAAGTAGTGAATTGTTCATTTGGCTAATCCAGAAATATATTAGGATTAAATAATGACTGAATAATACAAACACCGCAACTTGAAAAAGGGCTTCCATCAATGTATAGCCCTGTGAATTTTTTAAACTTCTCCTTGTTGATTGATACATTTCTTCCTTTCTCCGCTTAAGTTTTTAAATTCAATACAAATTTTCCTTCCGTCGTAAAACCAATAATATTCGACATCATCAATAACATTGACGCCACTTGTCTTGTAATCATTATGAATTATTTTTGCCGCTTCATATGCAGTTTCTGAAGCGTGAAGCTCCAGCTTTTTATTGTATAATAAACTTTTCATATTATGACTAAGTGGAATTAGCAATCCTGCTATTATAAACAAAATAGAGATTGAAAGCAAAGTTTCAACAAATGAAATACCTTTACTATTCATTGAGTCTTAATCTACCTTTCTGCATATTGACAATTAACCGTTTTTCTCCAAATGGGGTATTAAATAATACAGTTCCGAATTTCCCGATTTCTCCCGAAGGATAAAATTCGATTTTCTTTAAATTGCTATATATATTTAATTCAATTCCTTTCGGAAAACTTTTCTCCAAAATACTATTTCCACCTAACTCGTAATATGCTTTATACGTATTGGTGTCTATAAATACAAAAGTAATAGTTCTATCCTCCTCAATAGCAAGCGCCTGGACTCTTTGTAAATCTAACATTACTTGGTTAAAAAATTGTTCGACAACACGCTTCTCAGTTAATTTAATCGTAAATTGAAACACAATCGAACTGATTGTCACTACGATAAAAAGCACTATCAACATTTCTATCAGTGTATAGCCATTATTATTTTTCAAAATTCCTTTCATCACGCTGTATTACATCCTACTCGCTTATTGCTTATCCTTATTTCCGTCATTGTTATTTGACACTCACACTTCCATCACTTTGAATGACTATCTCATCACCATTGGGGCATGATGTTTTGTCATCATTTAAATATTCATTGTCGACTAAATCCTGAATAGTAGGCGTTGTTTTAAAGTCGATTTTATAGGCTTCCACTTGTCCTTGTACCATCTGAACAAGTGCGGAACAACCTTTTTCATTTATAGACTCAAAATGTCTTGTCACATTCGGAATCGTTATTAAAATAAGCACGGATATGATTAGAAGGACAATTAGCATCTCTATTAATGTAAATCCATCCTCATTACTTGCTTTCAAAAACTTCACCTCTTTTAAATAATTTCGATTAACTCATACATTGGCAGCAAAATACTTAAATAAGCCACCGCAATACATATACCAATAATTAAAAAAAATAGTGGTTGTACAAATGCAATAGCAGTTTTAATAATGGATTGAAGTTTCTCATCTAACAGTTCACAATAAATAAGCAGTTCCCGTCCAAGATAACCACTCTTTTCTCCATGTTTTATAAAGTCTTCAAATTTTGGAAAGAACACAGCCATAATCGACACCGTATTTGAAAGGGAGTCTCCATACTTCACATTTTTTTCAATGACTGTTGTAACGTATGAAAGTGTTTTGTTCAATTGTTGTTCTTGAATAACAGCTAAGGCTTGTTGAAGTGAAAAGCCTGCAACAAGAAGTCCTCCAAGAACGCTAGAAAAATGTCTCGTAAGTTGTAATTTATAAAAATAACTTATTATAGGAATTTTTAATAGAATGTTTATTTGTTTTTGTGTTCTTTGCATTTTTATATAAACGGAGAAAATAATTGAAATGGAAACAGCGATTCCTGCAATGATAAAAAGAAAATCCGGCAAATGAAGAAAAATTATCGATACATTTATACTAGATGAATTTTCATTTGTATTTGAAGTTATTATTTCTGTAATATTAGGAAGGAAGTACTTACGGAAGGCAATAAATACACTTGTCAAAATGACTATTAAAAGCAGTGGATAAGCTAATAAATTGATTAGTTTTTTCCGCATCCTTTCATTAAACTCCATTTGCATTGCAGCATTTTTTAGTGCCAATGCCATTTCTCCATTCTCTTCTGCGATTTTAATTGGCATTAAATATTGGTTAGGCACTGCTAGACTTTGCAAAATATCTACTACATTGGCACCTTCCCGTAGATTTTCCTGAATTTTGCCACGCCAAAATTCCACTTTTTCCACATGGTAGGGCAGCAACATATTAATGGAATCCGAAAATGTATAGCCTTCTTCTAACAAAGAACTCATTCTATTAAAAAGGGAAGGAATTTGTTTGACTTTCCCATTACCCTTTCGAAATCGAATGGCTTTTTTCAACTCAAAAGGTAGTTGAAACATGTTTCTCATTCACCTCTATACGATTCATTTGATGGGACAATGTTTCAAAGCTTGGCAGTACATATTCCTCTCCTTGAATAGTGGCAGCTATCGCTTCTTCCAAATAAGTATCGCTTAATATTTCAAATAATGCTTTTCTCTCTTCTGTATTGCCTACCTGTATTAAACATTGAGCAACAATTCCAAGAAGTGCTTGTCTCATCTCTTCAATCGAGACACCAAGATCCATTAATCGGAATAAGCAATTAACCGTGTCCTTTGCATGAACAGTTGATAACACAAGATGACCAGTTAAGGCTGCTTGGACTGCAATGTTCGCTGTTTCTTGATCCCTTATTTCGCCAATCATAATAACATCTGGCGAATGTCTTAAAATTGCTTTTAAACCGACAGCGTATGTTACCCCTGCCCTTTCATTCACCTGAATTTGCAATAAATGTGATTGATTACTTTCTACAGGATCTTCTAAAGAAATAACATGACGAGCAAGTGTTTTACTGCAATAATGAACGAGTGAATATAGACTTGTCGTTTTTCCAGATCCTGTAGCACCACAAAATAACAGGAGGCCTTGCTTGTTGGATACTAATCCAATTAACTTTTCAGAGAACTTTGGATAATAGCAAAGTGAAGAAATAGGATGACGAGAGTTTTGAAGCATGAGGCGAATGACAAGACTTTCTCTTCTAAAAACAGATGGCAGTGTGGATACACGGAAAGCAAATAATCTTTTTAGAAATTCCCTCTGAAAGGACCCGCTTTGAGGCTTTCTTTTTTCGCTGATATCAAGAGAAGATAAAAACTTAAAGTAAGATATCATTCTTTCTCCTAATTCAAATGGGATATTTCCAGCAGGAAACAGCTTTCCATATTTTCGAAAATAAATTGCATAGTTATCGTTTGTTGGTAATAGATGGAGGTCAGATGCACCGAAATGCAATGCTTTTAATAAAAGTTGTATACTTTTATTTTCTACTACCGATTCAATGTCCATAAAAAACACCTCTTCTCTGTAGTAATATTAGTGACCGCAAATTAATTAAACACAGTATATAATGCCTTTTTAAAAAGGAAAACCCCTTTTCCCAACATTTTTATTTGGAGGCATTTTTCCCTTTAATATTTAAAATTCCCCATCAAATTTGCAGAAAATAGCTTTTTATGAATCGAAAAATAAAATTTCCATATTAGTTTAAAAACTAAAAGTAGTTTTTTTCATTTCTACTATCATTTCAAAGCTAGAATAGCTAAAATATAAATAAAGTACCAAAATATAACATAAGAGGTGATTTTAATGCTTCATCCGTTAAAAGTTACGAGTACATTAGCAGATGAAACGAGATATCAGATATACGAATATATGCTGCAACAAAAAAAGCCTTTCACTGTTCAGGATATCGCTGATCAATTTAACATTCATCCAAATGTTGCTAGATTACACTTAACTAAGCTGTCAGAAATTAATATTATTTCCGCTGATTTTGTGAAATCTGGTAAAGGCGGCCGCCCAGGTAGAGTTTATAAAGCTTCTGAGCAAGGTGTTGTTTTAAGCTTTCCAAAACGAGAAGATCATAAATTATTAAAATGGACTTTACAACTGATCGAACAACTTGGTCCAAGCGCAATAGAAACTGTAAAAAAAATTAGCTATGACGATGGATATGAGCAAATGAAAAATTTACTTGCTAGAGAACAAAAAGTAAATTATTTAATGGACTTCGAAGAAAAACTTGCGATACTATCTTCATCAGCATCGATGATTGGATATATCCCTCAAATCGAAAATACAAATAACGGAAAGAAGATTCTATTTACAATTTATAATTGTCCGTTTAAAAATCAAATATCTACAAATAATGAAATTGTCTGCTCGCTACATGAATCTTATTTAAGAGGCCAAATCGACGCACTATTTCAACAAAATGATTTCATCCAATTCGAAAGCATGATTCATGATTGTGACCTTTGTAAGTACGAAATTAATATATTAAAATAAATGTATAATAATTTCCACTTGATTGTCACAAACAAAATTGAAGTAGCAGTTTACATTATTGTTCAAAATCATTTATAATAAAAGTTGAGATTATTGTATCGCGTGGTAAAAGGAGGGATTCTTCATGAGTAACATGTATAAAGTTATGGCATTCTGGACAGGTATTTTTGCCGTTATGTTCTATCTAGGTGATATGTACGAGGTTTCGCTATTATTTGTAGGTAATACTGTATTATTCTTATTATTAGGCTTTTTAAACCTAACAGAACGCATGTACATGTACATTTTCGGAGCTTATTTAACTATATTCTTCGCTGGATTTACGTATTATACTACTTTTATCCATGTACCTGGTGCAGGTCATTAATAAACGACATCGACTGGCATATTCAGTCGATGTTTTTTATTTTCTCAAAACACACACTTTTAACGTAATTTCTTAGTAAAAAAGCATGCTCGAAAATGAGCATGCCCTCTTACTTACTAATTAAAAACCGTTTAAAAACGGATTACTATCCATTTCTGCTCCAGGAGTAGTATAAGAACCGTGACCCGGGTAAATAATAAACTCTTCTGGTAAAATTAAAAGCTTTTCATGGATAGACTTTAGTAAAACTTCCATTGAACCTCCAAGCAAATCTGTTCGGCCGATACTTTGTTCAAATAATGTATCCCCTACAATTGCAAATCCATCCTCCTCAAAAATATAAGAAATACTGCCAGGAGAATGTCCAGGAGTAAATACAACTTGAAAAGCAAATCCATTAAGCTCAAATTTTTGTTCACTTCTAATTACATGTTCTTCATCCGGTTTGGTTACAATATAATTTGGAAGCTCTGCATATCTTCCTGAACCATTTTTCATCGGGTCGCCTAACCAATCTACTTCTTTTTCGTGAATATATAAAGGAATATTGAATATTTCCCTTAGTTCATCAACGGCACCAATATGATCAAAATGTGCATGAGTTAAGAAAATTGCAATTGGCTTTAAATTGTTGGAACGGATTACTTTAATTATTTTTGACGCCTCTTCACCTGGATCAAAAATAAGACAATCTTTTTGTTTATTACTTACAATATAGCAGTTAGTTTGTACTGGTCCTAAGCTAAAAACTTTTACATTCAACACCATTATCACCTCTTGAATATTATACATGCATTAGAAGAAAAGTACATTCTACGTTCAAACAATGTCCATTATTTCTTCTCGACAAACTGTTGAAGGTGCTTTACAATAAAGAAGGAATATTGTTTTGCGACATTCATTTTCTGATGTCGAAAGGAGTGTCTTATTAATGAACTTATTAATGGTTATTTTCGCTTTAGTGGCAATTTTTGCAGTAGTGAACATATTCCAAGCAATTAAAGAAAAGAACATTCTTTCTTTAGTATTTAGTCTTGCTACTGCTGCTATTTTTGGTTGGTTCGTAGTCATGACAGTTTTAAATCAAGGCTATCCACCAAAATTACACTAATTTTATTGAAAAAACGAGGTATCAATATGGTATCTCGTTTTTTCGTTATTTACTAATAAACATTCTTGCAATTCAACAAAAACGGCGCAGCACAATTGGCTACGCCGTTTTTTTATTCTTTAACAGCATTCTGTTCCTGACTTAAATTTATTGATTCATCATCATAGAAACGCAATAGATCTCCATTAATGATTTCATCTGAATATTCAAGCTCAACATTTGCTCTGTCGATATACGGTTGACACGCTTTTATATCGATTTCTTCGCCAGTATCACGATCATAACATACTTCACCAGCATAAACATATTGATCCGTTACAAAACGACCATCACGGAAGATAACAAAATCTTCATGCTCTTTAGAGAAAAGATCTGCACCTAATTGCATATCGTTTGATGTATCAATCCCTAAAAGGTGTAAAATTGTTGGTCTAATATCAATTTGACCAGCAGCTTCATCCATTACCTTACCTTCACCAGAGCCAGGAATATGGATAAATAATGGTACTGATTGAAGTAATGCACTATCATAAGCTGTAATTTCATCTTTTTCTAAATACATTGCCATCGCTTTATTATGATTTTCTGAAATACCATAGTGATCTCCGTACATAACAATGATTGAATTATCATATAAGCCTTTTTCTTTTAACTGTTCGAAGAATACTTTAATTGATTCATCTAAGTAGCGTACTGTTTGGAAGTATCGATTCAATGTGCCAGAATTAGAATTGTATTCTGGAATCATAATATCTTCTTCTTCTAAATAGAACGGGTAGTGATTTGTTAGAGTGATCATTCTTGAATAGAATGGTTGTTGCATTTCAGTCATTAGTTCAGCAGATTGCTCAAAGAATGGAATATCTTTTAATCCCCAGTTCACTGAATTTTCTTCATTCACATCATAAGAATCGATATCATAGAATTTTTGAATATTCAATGATTGGTAAATCATATCACGGTTCCAGAATGACTTGTTATTTGCATGCATTACATTAGTAAAGTAGCCATTTTCGCCAAGCTTTTCTGCCATTGAATTATACGTATTTCCACCATGAGTGAAGAAAACTGCACCGCGTCCTAAACCAAATAACGAGTTCTCAACGATAAATTCTGAATCTGATGTTTTACCTAATCCAGTTTGATGGTAAAAATCACTGAAATAATAAGTATCTTTATCATTAACTAATGAATTTAAAAACGGTGTAATAACTTCTCCGTTCATTGTATTGCCTATGACAAAGTTCTGTAATGACTCTAAAGAAATGACAATTACATTACGACCTTTATATTTGCCAAACATTTCTTCATTAACTGATGCTTGGTTTGCCTGAACATAGTTGCCAACCTCTACAAGTTCACTGCCATCTGCTAATGCACGTTGAGCGGAAGATTTAGACTGAATATAAATGTCATATAAGTGATAATTATACGTTCCTATATTTTTCACTAATAACTCACGATCAAAACTGCGTGTTAATAGCTGTGGGCGTTCAGTTTCTGCTAATCCTAAATTTAGGAATAAAACAGCAATTGAAAGTACATAGTAAGCACGACGAAATTCTTTTCGAACCGGCATTTGATCTTTTACTTTTGGTAAAAACTTAACTGCTGCAATTAAAATGATAACATCAATAAAATATAAAATATCGAGCCAAGTAATAATTGCACCAACCGATGTGCCTAATTCACCAAAATTACTTGTTTGGAATAAGACCGGCAATGTTATAAAATCATTATAGAACCGATAAAACGCAACGTTCGCAAATAACACAATCGATAAAAATACGCTTATTGATATTACATATCGGTTGCGTGCTTTTTCTGATTTAAAAAATAGCGATAAGCCATATACAAACAGTAGGAAGCTTAATGGGTTTATAATTAAAATAAATTCTTGCATTGAATTTTCAATATCCATCTCGAAACTTGTGTGATATACAATCACTGTTTTAATCCAAGTCGCGAGTATGGCAATAGCTAATATCGAATGTTTAGGCCACTTAAAAGACTTCATTCCTAACATCCCTTTCTACTTAATTAATATAAAGTTGAAATAATTAATTCAATTAAATTTACAGTAAATTAATGCTAAAACAAGAAGCAAACTATATCTTAAGCCTTTTTCCGTCTGCACGCAATAAAAACTTAACAAAACATAAATATGCAGAAAATTAGCAGTACAGAAATAAAATTTACAAACTTTTCTAGTCCTTAGATATATTTACGTTTTATTTACAAAAAGGTTCCCAAATGAAAACAGTGGATGTAGATGTCCACTGCTCTATTTCCAATATCAGTTAATGTTACATTTTTGAAAATTTTATACGAACAAGGGAATTTTATCAACTAATTGAAACAATTTCTAATAATAAATGCTTCATTCTTCCCACACAAAATGAATTTTTTGTGTTTTTCCTGTATCCACGTATTATAATTAATAACTTTTTAATTAAATATTTTTACCAGCTTAATACTTTTAGGACTCTGCATTTTTTTCCTGCATTTCTAATTTGGAAGCCTCTTGTCTTATAAGGTGTATCGCCATTTGAAAATCCTTCACATCAATTACCCTTGCTTTAAATAATTCACGGATTTCATCTTCCATTAGAATAAGATCTCCTATTCGGTCTCTAGTATATATGTAAGTTCCGTATTGTTTTAATAAGTCATAGATATCTTTCATTGATTTCATTTCTTACACTTCCTTTCGGTTGTTAGCACAATCGATTCGTTTGCTTTCAGTAATAATTAGATCAATGGGCAAGTCATGCGGTTCATAAGGTATAGATTCAACTATTTGAATGTCAAATGCTAATGAAATAAGAGGACCTTTAAATTGCTCTAAATAACGGTCATAATAGCCACCGCCATAACCAATTCTATATCCATAGCAATCAAAGACGATTCCTGGCACGATTATACAATCAATTTCTTCAGCGGCGACATGTTCTGTAACCTCTGGGATTGGTTCTAGCAAATCCATATATACACTTTCCAGTTGTTGAAAATGTTGTATCGCATAGAAATCCATTGAACGTTCCTTTGGATTACACTTTGGAACGACAACTTTTTTATTATTGCTCCATAAGGATTCAATGATCTCTTTTGTATCAACCTCTGGCTTATTGGAAATCGTAATAGCAATCGTATCTCCTTCTATTATAGAAGGCTCTTTTAATAATTGTTTTTTTATATTAAATGAGGATTGATAATAAAGTTGATTCGACATCCTATTTAAATACTGTCTAACTATTTTACGCAGTTCTTTTTTATCCACATTAATCATTCCCTAATCATTAATAAGTAAAAAGGTAATGGAACCAATAATTAAAAAGCCAAAACCACTTGTGGTTTTGGCAATAATGCTTACTTAGTTTCACGGTGAAGAGTATATTTCTTCTCGCGAGAGCAATATTTTTTAAGTTCAAGACGCTCTGGATTGTTACGTTTGTTCTTTTTAGAAATGTAGTTACGTTCGCCACAATCTGTGCAAGCTAATGTAATGTTTACGCGCATTATTAACCCTCCCACTCTATATCGATAATTGTAATCTTGAGCATGATTTATACGACTAAATCATTATAACATAATCTGAAAAAAAATCTAGCATCATTTATTATTAACTTTTCGTATGTTAAAATAAGTTAAGCTAAATTGCTAGCTGCATTAGTAGCCAACACGACTTTTATCGTATTATTACTAACTGGTCGGCATTAGTACATGTCTTTTAAATTCTGAAGGTCTGAATTTTCCGCTTTCGACCGCGGGACATATAGTCAACTAAAAAAGCTAGCGGACTTAGGCTTGTATCATTCAAAAGTTTATCAGTAAAAAAGCTCTATGTGGAGGAACAAAAGTGGGATTATCAACTATTTTATTAATCATCGGCATTGCTTGTATCATACTATCATTTTTCCTAAAAGATTCATCAAAAAAATTGGAAAAAGATTTAGAAGAATTATCTATTAGTATTTATCAAGAAACAAATACATTAAAGAAAAGATTAAAAGTAGTAGAAGAAGAACTGTTCCTTGAACCAAATTTCACTGTCAAATCTCCAGCTGCCACTAAGCAGCCAATAGAATCTAAAAGTACAGTGTTTGCAGAACAATTAAATAAAACAAGTAATGTCAAGATGAAGCAAATTAATGAAATTTTAGTAAGTCAAGTAATTGAATTAAACAGACAAGGCTATTCAATTGAAAAAATTAGTAAAATGTCTACTCTATCAAAAGATCAAGTTGTAAGTATTATACATAATGGAGGCAATCGATGAAAAGGTCATCCGTTCGCGCTTTTGGGATTGCTTGTTTTTTAATCGGAGCATTGCTTACAGTTTCTAATCTATTTCACATTCCCTTAGGCCTAAGTAACGACAGTGATAAAAGCATTAAGCAATACGAAGAAAAAATAACGAATCTTGAACTACAATTAAAAGAAGCAGAAGAAAAAATAAAATCACTTGAACTAAACACTCAAACCAAAGAAATACAAGCTGCTTCAAGTGAAAATAAATCAGAGAGCAGTAATGAAGAAAACCAAACAAATCAGTCTACTGCCATCGAGGAACAGCCAGCGGAAGATATCGTTACAGGAACTCTATACATATATTCAGGCTTGACACCTGCTGAGGTTGCCAAAAAAATAAAAGACTTAGGTGTTATTAACAACAGTGTCGAAATGGAATTGTTTTTGGCTCAGCCCGAATATGCAAGATCTCTTCAAACAGGTCAATATAATTTAAACTCATCAATGACTATTGAAGAAATCGCAAATATGATTACTGGTAAAAAAACTGAATAAAAGATGAGGACTGTCCAGAAAAGCAAATTGATATGCTCCCTATTAGGTAGACAGATGAAAAAATAAAAATTCATCTACCTAATAGGGGGCTTTTTTTATGACCTTTTATAAGTATCCAAAAGAATTTATGTTAAAAATTATTCAACTT
>NZ_RXNR01000061.1 GCF_003966145.1 Lysinibacillus telephonicus | reverse complement strand
AAATATAATACTCGAAGAGTGTTTTTACCCCAAATAAGTCGGTTAAATACCCAATAATCTATTAAAATTACGAAAGACCTTCAGAATAAGCCCATTCTGAAGGTCTTTTGTCAACAACCTGGAATCCGCTTGTATCCAAAGCGGATTCTTTTTATTCTATTGTATCCCTAAAGGATTTCCTTCCAGATGTTAACTTGTTAATGTTTATATTAATGTTGCGTATTGAATCTTCACCTAGTTCTATTCTTCCATCCTTTTGTATTTCCTTCCACTTTTTTAAGTCTTCTCGATATAAAATCTCTGATAATCGGAATACATCAGCGTTCATTTCTAACGCAGCTTGATAAGTCTGTTCAATTTCTTTTTTTACGGTTTGTTTTACTAGCTCTTTAATTTTGTCAGATGTTAAGTCTCCTTCAAAGCTTCCTAAAGAGGCAGTCAAGCCAACATTTATGTCAAATCTGACATCATTTCCTTTAACAATAGGAACTATATTTACATTTACATTTCTAAGAATAGCGGAAAAATATTTATCTTTTTCGTAACTTGTTGTAATTTCTGCTCTTATAGTTTTATTTGACATCCATTGGAGACCATTTGCCTTATCGTCCTTAATGAAACCTTTAAATTCTTTAGGGGTAACAACCCCGATTCCATCAAATTCTATAGAAGAAAGGGGCTCTTTTTGAGTTTTCCAATCTTCCCTTAATTTAATATATGGAATATTTGCTTCGTGGCTTGGCTCGTTAAGATTAATGATTAAATTTCTTAAATCAATGGGTTGTATAAAAGATTCTTGTTCGTATGAATTTAATGGATCCCCTATTTTAGATAGTGTAATGGATTTTTTTAGTAATGGAAGAGCAAGCAAGAATTGATCTAAAGGTTCATCTGTACAATAAATCCAAGTTCTGTATCTAGTGTCGCTAAAACGAGTTATCGTATTCACTACAGAATCAAATGCCCCTTGTTTTAAGACTCCTTCACTAAATATTAATAATGAAAAATGTCCCCAAAAAACCCTCTCATCTATTGCATGATAAAGTTCGAAAAATGCTTCATCAATTGTATTCCCAGTGGCTGATGTGACTTGCGATTGAATTACATCTTGATTAAACTGTTCGGTTTTTGCAACTCTTGAAAAACTAATTATTTGAATAGTGACTTCATATTGCCCATCTTTAAAATCGACTCCTGCACCAAAAGCATAATACATGCGTTCATTTTCATTTAAATCCCAGCAGCCAGTTAAAAATATTAGTGGCAACAATATGAAAATAAGAAATTTATTCATCATTGGATTTTCCCTCATTATTTCGCGATTCATCCTGAGGATCTAAAAAATTTGGTCTCTGCTTATATTTATACTTTGGGGGCCTTAGCAAAGTACTTTTCAGATTTTCTAAGCTTAAATCTGCTGATATATTTAAATATGGGACACCAAATACTCGAATATTGGCGACATAAAGGATAAGAAGAAAAAGACAAATGAAAAATCCGAACAAACCAAAAAATGCGGTAACAATAATAAACGAAATACGTAAAATACTAATAATTGCTTCTAAAGTTTGGTTTACTACGGTATAGGATGCAATTGTAGAAGTTGCAATAACTACGACCATGGCAGGGCTAGTAGTACCAGAACGGATGGCAGCATCGCCAATAATTAGTCCTCCAATAATGCCTATTATTCCGCCAATTTTTGTAGGAAGACGCAAGCCTGCTTCACGCAGTATTTCAAACATAAGAAGAACTAATAGCATTTCTAAAACGGCTGGCAATGGCAGGCCTAGATTTGTCATAACAACTGTTGCAAGTAATTGCAATGGTAATTGATCTTGATGAAAAAGTGTTAATGCAAGCCAAAATGCAGGCAGGGCAATTCCTAATATTACGCCAAGTAACCTTATTAATCTTTCGAATGTACTATAAGCAATCGAGCTTTCGTAATCTTCTCCCGCTTTTAATAAATAAAAAATGTTAACAGGTGTTATAACGCCGTAAGCTACACCGTCCACTAAAATTAAAAATCTTCCTCGAACTAATGATTGAATTGCGAAATCTGGCGTTCCCGAATAATTTATTGATGGGAATAACCAATTTTTTTTGTTTACAAATTCCATTAATGAGTCACCGCTAATAATAATATCAGTATCGATTTTTTCAAGCTGTTTTTTTAGTTCCGAAAGTATATCTTTATTTGCGATATCATCAAAATAGAGAATAGCAATTTTAGTTTTAGAACGTCTGCCTATTTCCATTTTTTCCACACATAATGAATTCGATGGAATTCGCTTTCGAATAAGGGCGATATTTGTCGGAAGATCCTCGATAAAATTATCTCTGGCTCCTCTTACCATTACTTCCATATTTGTTTCTTCAGGATTTCGATTTGGTTTTTTAGGGACATTGCAAGAGTATAGCAGCCCGGGATCTTCAAAGAAAATTATGACATTTCCACTATAGGCTGCTGTAATAATGTCATTTTTTTTATTAAGTTTTTTTAATTCTGGAATAGGCAATTGCTCTATTAGATTTTCAGTAATTTGATTTTTAGGATAAAGACTTTTAATATTTGGAAGAACTACAGTATATAGCATTTGTTCATCGACCATAGAATCGCATTTAATTAAGAAAACCTTAGAATGTTGAAATGTAAATTCGCTAAAAATAATATCTTCTGATTTCTCAAAAAGCTTCTTTAATTCTGTAATTGAAGTTGGTTGTCCAGATGTGTCCATTGATGTTTCACTACTTTCTTTTTTGATTTATTCTAGGACGTTGTTGGACGCTGTTTTTTTGTTTTTTTCCAGAGAATAACGCTACTGCTCCTAATATAAGCGACAGAAGAATACAAAATATTAATGTTGCAATTAAAAAACCATGACTGTTTAAATTTATAAATAAGTTGTCATCTAATAAAAAAATTATCAAACTTAAAATGAAAAAGGGAGGTACCAAATAAGACCATATTTTTTTTCTGTTTCCTGTAATATCTAATATGTCCGCAGCGATGAATAATAATAACCCAACTCGTATAAAAGTTCCTGTTAGCCATTGATAAATAGATAAAAAATCCATATGTTCAATAAAGTCACCAATCGTAACGAGGCTCCATTCTTCATAAGCAGGGTAGCGTTGTTTTGCTGCCTCCTCTGGACCAAATGCAGTAATTGCACCTATTAGTGGTCCTAGTGTTAAACCCATTAAAACAAATACCATCCCCGCTAGATGATTCCATTTCATTTTCTGCTTAAAATAATGCTGTAAAAAAAGCAGCAATATTAACTCGATAAAGCCTGAAGCAGGAAAAATTGTACCTATTGCAATTGGCTTAAAACCATTTTCAAATAAAGGGAATAAATATCCATAGTCCTTTACTTGTAAATTTGCAAATGCTACAAAAAAACCAAAAACAACAACAAAAAATAAAACAAAAGCATTAACGATGACAATGGTTAAAATATTCGTTGATACGAGCAAAAAGCAAAGAATTATATAGATGCTAAGAAGGATTAATGGAGGCGTTTGCACTAAAAATGTTGTAGATATCCATAAAATAGTTTCACGCATAGTAAAAGCAGATAAAATAATTAAAAAAATTACGGTACTATACAAAATAATTGAAGCACCAACATTGCCGATTGTTTCTTTCAACCAATGTTTTAATGGCTGTCGATTTGATTTTTTTTGTATATAAATAATTAAAAATAACCATGGTAATATTAAGAGGGCTGCTAAAATAACGGATGCCCACCCATCTCTTTTTACATGATCTAAAATAGGAGGGAGAATGGTAACGTGGTTTTTTAACCCAATGCAGGTCATTACTAAAAACAAGACATGTAAAATACTTATTTGCCCGAATTTATTCATATAATCCCTCAACAATCGAAAAATTTATGTTTATTTTTGACAAAATTACTTGAAATTATTATTAATCAAAATAAAAAACGTGAAGAACAACAAATTTGTTTTCTTCACGTTTAAAATTTATATTTTAAATTCATTAACAACGCTTCGTAAATCATCAGCTTGTTTTGCAAGCTCGGTTGCAGAAGCATTAATTTCCTGCATTGCGGCAGATCCTTGTAGTGCTGCTGAAGCAGACCTTTCTGTATGCATAGCTGTATTTTCAGCAATTGAATTTACCTCAACGAAAGAAGCCGCAACTTCATGGCTTGTATTTAAAGTTGACATAATTTTTTCTGCCATCGATGCAATAACGCTCGTGGTTTTGCTAGTTTGAGCTAAGATGTCTTCCAGTATTGAATTTGTTTCATTTGTTACCTCTACACCACGTATTACGTTTACAACACCTTCTTGATTTTGTTCAATAATGGATTTTACTTCTTGTTGTATTGAGGTAATAATTTGTGTTACTTCTTTTGCAGCACTTTGTGATTGCTCAGCAAGTTTTTTCACTTCGTTTGCAACAACTGCAAATCCTTTGCCGTGTTCACCAGCGCGAGCTGCTTCGATTGCTGCATTCAACGCAAGCAAGTTTGTCTGCTCCGCAATAGAAGTAATGGTTCCTATAATAGATGTTATTTCATCTGATTTTTTTCCTAAAGCTTCTACTGTTGTTGATGTATTTGCAATAGTTTCTTCGATTGACATCATAACATTTGAGGATTGATTCATTGATTGACTGCCATTGGAGGCAGCTTTTTTCATTTGTTCTGCAGACGCTTGTACTTCGTTTGCTTCAATATTCAACTCGTGCATAGCTTGTTCGAGCTCTTGCATTTTTAAGATAACGGCATTTGTACGGGTTTGTGTTATGTCGCTGTCAGCAGCTATACTTTGTGTATTGTTTGCAATTTCATCTATTGTTCTTGCATTTTCCTCTGCTAATGCCATTAATTCTTGTGAACTGCCCGAAACGCTTTCTGCGAGAGTAGTTACACGTTTAATTAAATTTGAAATGGATTCAATTAGAATATTGGTTGAGTTGGCAATGAGTGCAAATTCATCTTTTGTTTTTACTTCAACGCGACGAGTTAAATCACCGCCAGCCTTTGCAATTTCTAAAATTGATTGATTAATTTTAAATGTATTTCTTCTAATGGATTTAAATAACAGATAACCAAAAGTTATTGTCAACACAATGGCAATGAAGGATAAAGCAAAAAATGTAATTTTAGAAGCTTTCGCAAATGATTCTAGTTCTTTAATCGTTTCACCATTTTTCGTTTCCAATAAATTAATTAACATTTCAGAGTAGTTTTCAATGGATGATTTAATATTTTCCGAATCGTTTGAAGCCATAATCTTTTGAGCATTTTCAAAACCAAATTTTTCTCTAGTTTCGATAAGGCCGGTTGAGTAGTTATTATAGATTACATAGTATTGGTTAACTAACGCGAGCAGCTCTTTTTCTTTCTCACGATTTTCAAAAGTAGTTTGGAGCTCATTTATAATACGATCAACATTTTCTTTTGTTGTATTATAGTTTATCAATGTATCTTCATTACCATGTATAATAAATTCTTGCTCGTAGTTAGAAAGCTTTGAAATATTACTAGCCAGATTATTAATTTGAATCTGCTCTTGGAGGTTCTGGTTTGCAAAGGTATTTAAATTTTGCTGAAGTTTTGAAATGCTAATATAGGATAATGTTTGCATCCCAATAATAATTGCAAGTAAAATGCTGAATATGAGAATTACTTTTCCACGTATAAGATGGTAAAATCGTAACTTTCCTAATTCTTTTTTCCTAGAATTTCCTTTAGACGTTTTTTGTGGTTTCTCTTTCTTTGAGGATATTGTTATTTTCTTCTTTTTAGAGGCTTTTATAAGATTGCTCAATACCATCACCATCTTTCTTAAACTATCAATATTTTTAAAGTTTACATTATTTTCTAAAAATTTTCCATATTCAGATAGAAAAAAGTCCTAGTTATTTATACTAAATATAGTAAGGAGTGATTAGATGAAAAAAAGTTTTTACTTATTCGTACTCACTTTTAGAGGTGGGGATTGGAATGATAAAAAATCACGGTTTGCTGAAAGTGCATTTTTAGACCATAGCTTTCCTAAAACAAGTACATCCTTTGAAGAACTATCAAGCTATATTGAAACAATGGCAGATGAACATATGACAACACAAGCATTTGATGAATTATGGGATATATATGAAACAAAATATCGATAGTAAGCTGGGATAAATATTTTCTAGTACAATATAATGTATAAACAGGGAAATCATTGCACAATAATTGAAAAGCAAGTATATTTGAATTTGAACCAATAAGGAAAGAGGGATTGTATATGAGTATTCATATTAATGCTAAGCAGGGAGATATTGCAGAAGTAATTTTATTACCTGGAGATCCATTACGTGCAAAATATATAGCTGAAAACTTTTTAGAAAATGTAACATGTTATAACGAAGTGCGAAATATGTTCGGGTATACTGGTACATATAAAGGTAAACGTGTATCTGTTCAAGGAACGGGCATGGGTGTACCATCAATCTCAATTTATACAACAGAATTAATGGAAGAATATAATGTTCAAAAATTAATTCGTGTAGGTACATGTGGTGCAATCCAAAAGGATGTAAAAGTTCGTGATGTTATTTTAGCTCAATCTGCTTCGACAGATTCAAAGATGAATGAAATCATTTTTAACGGAATTGATTTTGCACCAACTGCTGATTTTGATTTATTATTAAAAGCCTATAACGCTGGGGTTAATGCTGGATTAAATTTAAAAGTAGGAAATATCTTTACAGCAGACATGTTCTACTCTGAAGAAAACCAAAACGAAAAATTAGCTCGCTATGGTGTTCTAGCAGTTGAAATGGAATCTGCTGCATTATATACACTTGCTGCAAAATTTGGTCGAAAAGCACTTTCTGTTTTAACAGTTTCAGATCATATTATTACAGGTGAAGTAACTACATCAGAAGAACGTCAAACTACATTTAACGATATGATCGTCGTAGCATTAGAAGCTGCTATTCAAGAATAGACAGTATATATATCTTAGAGACTTCACAATTAAGTGAAATAGGAGCAAGTGATCAATTTAATTGGTCACTTGTTTTTTCTTTTAGTATTAAGTGTGTGTCTGTTTGAATGTCCTAGTGGCTCATGGAATATTTTAAAAGTTACTAATCTTACTATAGAAGTGTAAGGATGTCGTTGGTCATGAAAGTTTAAAGAAGGCAAGTTTTGTCATAAAATAATCTATCTCTAACGAATTTGACATACTTATATAACTTTAAGATCCATGTAAATTTCATTTTAAATACAGTTTTTTAAATTTTTATCATAGTTATCGTGTCATGAGCCTGGTTTTTCTATGTTTTGGGGAATATAAAAAATTTTTTATGTAATAGCTACGGGCCACAAATTGAGAAACAAGTGTGTTCCTCGAAATTTTTTTGTACCCAATTATCTATCTTGTTAAAAAATCGGATGAATTCGATGTCTTCCGAATTATTAAAAGAACGTACATTTAAAGCAATCTGACTCCATTGCTCATAACTAACAGAGTTTGGACCAAAGTAATTAAAATTTTGTAAAACATCTTCTACGTGTGAATGTAAAAAATCAAAAGCTTCTTCTGTTAAAAAAATTGAAGATTTGTGCCAATGTTCATTTTTAAACTTGCCTTTCATAAATTCAATAACATCGCTCCTGCCATTTAAATTTTCCAAAGTCATTATTTTAATCATTTATTCCTCCAGTGTATGGCTAAAATTTAGGGGGAAAAGTAATATTTTCCGAAAAATAGATGTCTGTTGATTGTGTTATAAGTGTTTATTTAATTCGTTTATATCTTTCATTCAACAATTATTAAAATTAGGTAAAAAAGGTAATAAAATTATACCATGATAAAGTTTGAATTGCGAAAAAATGTTGCAATATCAAGCTTTTTAAAGTATCTTAAATTTACATACAGTTCCAGACATTTAACGTTATGATTGTTGTTGCATTAGAAGCTATTCAAAAATAAAAATGAAAAGCAATAAATTTGCATATTCATTTAGAAAGGCTGTCTATTTATTGACAGTCTTTTCTTTTCGTTTGGTTGTGAAACTGTTAATATGTAAATAACGTCTTTTTTACTAAATAAGAAAGTATAAAGTTATGAAGAGTGTCTAGACATAATTTAACCTATCGTGTTGTGGTCTGCTCCATTGCTAAGAAATGCCATCTTGTCAGAGGAGCAGCTTAAAGTGCAACATGAAGTCACGGTTGGCAGCAATATGTAATGTAATGTCTTCACCGACGTGGGGTTAAGTAGTGCACCTAACACTTTTCTGAAGTAAGTGTAAATGAGAGTGGTGAATAAAATGGATGATCAAAACCAACAAGGAAATGAGCAAACAGAACAAATTGAAAAGCAAGAGGAACAAGTAAAACCAGCTAAAAAGTTTATACGTATAAAGCCTTTTACGTTTATTATGCTAATGTGCTTAACAATTCTACTGACAGCAGGTTTAACAATCTTTGCTTTAACTTTTGGTGAAGAAAAAGTAGTTGAAGTATCGCCTCCTGTTGAAAGAGAAGAATTTTCAAAATTATATGAAGCATATGATGAATTAAAAGAAAAATATTATGTTGAAATTGATGAAGATGCTGTAATCTCCGGGGCAATTAATGGAATGTTTGATGCTCTTGAAGATCCATATTCTGATTTTATGGATGAAATGGAGGCAGAACAATTTAATTCTGATTTATCCTCTAGTTTCCAAGGAATAGGGGCAGAAATTCAAGAACGCAATGGTAATATAGTGGTTGTATCACCTATAAAAAATTCACCAGCAGAAAAAGCTGGAATTTTACCAGAAGATATTATCCTAACGGTTAATGGAGAAAGTATCCAAGGTATGAGCGCTACTGAAGCTGTCTTACTGATTCGTGGAGAAAAAGGTACACCAGTTACATTAACGATTCAACGAGGGGATTCAAAAGAGCCGATTGAAATGACAATCATTCGAGATGATATACCAATCGAAACGGTTTATGGTGAAATGGGTGAGGATAAAATAGCCCACATTCAAATTACATCCTTTAGTGAACAAACATATAATGAAATCGTAAAAATACTTGAAGAGTACGAAAAAGAAGGTATGAAAAGTATTATTTTAGATGTTCGTCAAAATCCTGGCGGTTATTTGACTTCAGCAATTGATATTGCAAATCTTTTTATTGATGAAGGTAAACCAATTGTGCAATTGCAATCTCGCGAGGGTGGACCAGAAGTAATGCTGGCTGAAGGCGGTAAAAAATATAAGCTGCCAGTTGTTGTATTAATTGATAATGGAAGTGCATCCGCTTCGGAAATCTTAGCTGGTGCGTTAAGCGAGTCATATGGAGCAAAAATTGTAGGTCTTACATCATTCGGTAAAGGGACTGTACAAACAGTAAGCTACTTGCCAGATGGTTCAAATTTAAAATATACAACTGGTAAATGGTTAACGCCAAACGGCAATTGGATAA
Source organism: Lysinibacillus telephonicus (assembly GCF_003966145.1). Classification (GTDB taxonomy): domain Bacteria; phylum Bacillota; class Bacilli; order Bacillales_A; family Planococcaceae; genus Ureibacillus; species Ureibacillus telephonicus. The sequence continues at coordinate 12,952 of NZ_RXNR01000061.1, read as the reverse complement.
ATGAAAAGGGTATTAAGCCGGATGTAGTTGTTGAGTATCCTGATTACGCTACATTGACTTATATTGATCCAGAAACGGAGCTAAAAGTGGAAAGTGCTTCAGCTGCTGTAAATTCTGCTGAACGAATGCTATCTGCATTAGGGTATGACCCTGGAACAATCGATGATAAGTTCGATGAAGCGACATCAGATGCTGTTAAAGAATTCCAAGCACAACATGAGTTGGAGCAAACAGGAACTATTGTAGGAGACACAACTTATGCCTTGATGGATGCTTTAAGAGAAAAAATAGATAAAGAAGATCCACATGTTTTAAAAGCAATCGAACTGCTTACTGATATATCTGCTAATAAGTAAAAATCAGCAAGTGAAGGACAATAAAAATACTGCAAAGGGCTACTGTTGTTCGAATTTTGAACAGCCGTAGCTCTTTCTTCTATAATTAAGAAAAAGGAGAATGATTTAATGAAGGATGTATATTTATTTAGCGGTTTTTTAGGAAGCGGAAAGACTTCCATGTTAACCGATGTAATTCGACAATTAAAAGAAAAAGGATTAAAACCTGCTGTAATCATGAATGAACTAGGAAAGCTTCCATTTGACTCACAGGCTGTTGAAGAGGATGTACCCTTAAAAGAAATGTTGGAGGGCTGTATTTGCTGTTCTGGCAGTGAAAAAACTGAAGCTCAAATTCAATCGCTTCTAGCAGATTCTCAATTTGATGTTCTTATTATTGAAACAACAGGTGCGGCTCACCCAGTTGAAGCTTTAGACGCAGTATATTCACCTTTATTTGCTGAGCAGTTAAATATAAAAGGGATTGTTACCGTTGCAGACAGCAGATTTTGGTTAGATCGTGAAAGTCTTACACCGCAAGTTCGCAGTTTATTTTTAGAACAAATTCGTCATGCACATCTTTTACTTGCTAATAAAATGGATCTGTTAACAGAGGTAGAGCAAGCAAAAGTAGTTTTTGAAATGCAAAATGTAAATACTAATGCATTTATTTTACAAACAACAAATGGACGTGTTCCTCTTAATTTACTTGAAAAACTGCAAGCATCTGCGCAAATTTCCAAAAGAGATATTAACTCTGCGAAACTAGGATCGCATTTACATTTAAGTTCTCGGTTAATTGAATTAAAATCAAGCTTCTCACAAGAGCAATTTGAACAATGGGTACGTTCTTTACCGAATACAATTTATCGTATGAAAGGGTATGTACCGATTGCAGGAGTAAAAAATCCGATGCTTTTCCAATATGCATATGGATTAGTTCAATGGATGCCTGAATATATTCAAATGCCTTCTAAAATTGTGATGATTGGTGAAAATGTTGAAAATATAGCCGTTATCGGAGAGGAATAAACGTAATCTAAACGTAATAAAAGTAAAAGAAATGAACTATAAATCAATGTTGTAAATTTGTCAATACTATTTTGGTAGTAACTGTTTCGTATAGAGGAAATATTTAGATAAAAAAAGTTTAATAAGTTCATAGATATAAAGAAAAGAAGTTTTATTGGATTTACTTCCAACTTATGGTCCGTTTTTTTCAACTTTTCTCGCTTATGATTAGTTGCGAGAGGAGGAATAACAAAATGAAAAAATGGTTTATAACATTTTGTGCATTCGGTTTAATCGCAACACAAGTTCCAGAGGCAAATGCTGCTTCTAACAATGAAGAAGGAAATAAGCAAGCTGAAAATATAATTGTAAATAGCGGGAACTGGGAGCATTACGAAAATGCCCTCTACAAAACTATTCATAGATTAGGAATTACAGATGAAGCTAGCTTCAAAGATTTTTCACATAAATTATTTAACAACAAACAATTAGAATCATTATTAATTTCTAAATTAAATGAGTACAAAAATGTGAATGATAATAAAGCAAATCATCAAACTACTAATGTAGAAAAAGGTAAAGAGGTTGTGAATGAAAAACCAGTTTCATCACCAAAACCAGCAAAACCAGCAACTCCAACTAACAATGAACAAAAAGAGGTTGTAAATAAACCTTCAACACCTGTAACAAATAATAATGAAGCATCGAAACCTAGTTCGAATAATAATGTACAGCAAACTCCAACTGCACCAGCTCAATCAGCTTCAGAGTTTGAGAAAAAAGTGGTGGAGTTAACAAACGCTGAACGTGCAAAAGCAGGTCTTGCACCATTAGAAATTTACGAGCCATTAATGAAAGTTGCACAACAAAAGTCTGATGATATGGCGGCGAAAAATTACTTCTCACATACAAGCCCAACTTATGGTAGCCCATTTGACCAAATGAAAGCTGCAGGTATTTCTTATCGTGCAGCAGGTGAAAATATTGCACAAGGTCAAAGAACACCTGAAGAAGTAGTACAAGCATGGATGAATTCAGAAGGACACCGTGCAAATATCTTAAACGGAAGCTACACTCATATCGGTGTTGGCTACGTTGCAGATGGCAACTACTGGACACAACAATTTATTCAACTATAATGTGTGATTAAGACCGAGTAACTAACCAACGTTGCTCGGTTTTTTACTACTAGAATTAGAAAGTGCTTATAATAATTTTAAATTAGTATGAAGTAGGTGAACAGGCTAAGCACACTAGCCGCAGAGTCATGTTATATATGTCTCTACGACTTAATTATTATTTAAAACTATGAATATAAAGTACACGTAACGGAAGGCGCAGTGCATCTGCCGCTACATTTTTGATGCAGAGCAATGTTTTCTGAACCAAACATAGTGACAGGTGCAAAGCTTCTTGTGGGAATAGCGTGTGCTATTTTTTTGCAACGAAAGCGAAGCAACAGAAGCATTAAGACCCCGCATGAGCGAAGCGAAGAAGGAGGCTCAATCCGAGCCCGTGGAAAGCGTCCCGCCTGTAGTGGAATGTGCGCTTTTAAAGGTAAACCACGATTTTTGGCGTTTAATCTTTAACAATATGATGAATTTTTAGTATCGCGTTGTGAACAAGATAAATTATGATACAATATTGACTGAATATCTCGTAGTGGGAAAGTTTTCTCATTAATATTTTTTCGTTATCATATATACTTAGAGAATACATTATGTATTTAGAATAGGAGATTTCTGTGAGTCAAAAATCAATTATTTTAACAGGTGGCGGAACAGCAGGCCATGTTTCACTAAATCAAGCTGTCATTCCTTCTCTTATCCAAGAAGGATACAAAGTAAACTATATAGGTTCACATGATGGAATTGAAAAAGAATTAATTACTCAAAGCTTTCCAAATGTTCCTTATCATAGCATTTCAAGCGGTAAATTAAGACGATATTTCTCAATAAAAAACTTTACTGATCCTTTTAAAGTGTTGGCAGGTGTCGGGCAAGCATTTGCGGTAATGCGAAAAGTAAAACCATCAATCGTTTTCTCAAAAGGTGGTTTCGTTTCTGTACCTGTAGTAATTGCTGCTAAATTGGCTGGGATCCCTGTTGTAATTCATGAATCAGATGTGACACCAGGGTTAGCAAATAAAATTGCACTGCCATTTGCTTCACACGTTTTTACGATTTTTCAAGACACATTAAAATATTTACCAAGTGATAAAGCAACATGTACTGGATCAATTGTCCGTGAACAACTATTTGACGGAAAAAAAATTCGAGGATTGTCATTGTGTCAATTTGATGCGAGTAAAAAGGTTCTCCTTGTTATGGGAGGGAGCTTAGGCTCGGTGGTTCTAAATGAGGCCTTACGAAGTAATTTGCCAGAACTATTAGAAGCATACCAAGTGATTCATCTTTGCGGTAAAGGAAACATTGACTCGTCATTGGAAGGCTTAAAAGGGTACAAACAATTTGATTATGTAACAACAGAATTACCAGATTTATTACATGCGGCGGATTTTGTTGTATCCCGAGCTGGTTCAAATTCTATTTTTGAGTTTTTAGCTTTGAAAAAGCCTATGCTTTTAATTCCACTTTCTGCATCAAAAAGCCGTGGGGACCAAATATTAAATGCGAAAATTTTTGAAAAACAAGGATTTGCAGTAACCTTAGAGGAAGAATTGTTAACTAAAAACACGTTTATAAAAGCTGTGAATACATTAGAAAAAAAGAAAAACGAAATTTTAGATGCAATGAAAAATGCTGAAAGTCCAAAAACGCCAATAGAGATGGTAAAATTAATTACTCAATATGAAAAAGGTTAAGCAAAAAATAAAAGAAGTCTAGCGCCTATTGCGTTGAGACTTCTTTTTGTATTGTCGAATTAACAGCGACTTAACAACCGGTCGCTTTCTTTTTAAAGTTTACATTGCTTGCTCTTCTTCTTTTGAATTTTCGTTGGCTGTGACGATATAGAATAAGTCTTTTGGAATTTTAAATAAATCATATTTAATTTCACCAGTGTTTATTTCCTCGTATAATGCTGGATGACAATCTTTTGCGCATATAACATATTGTAATTTTTGTGCTGCGCGTTTCGATTTTAAATTATCTTTTCTAATACGTAGAAATACAGTGTGGATATCTTTTTCAAAAAACAGTTCTGTTAAAAACTGCTTTTTAGCAGCTTGATTGTATCCTTTTCCTTGAAAAGGTGCACCTATCCAAGTTCCTAGGAAGCCTGCTCCATCTTGTATATCAAAAAGACTGATGGTACCAATTGGTTGACCCCAGTCATCGGTTATTGTTCTCGATATCGTTTTTCCTAATTGTTCTTCTTCTAAAAGCTGTTTTGTCATAAATAAATATTCTTCAGAGGAAGCAGCTTTTTGACGAACATATGGAAAAACTGACGGATGGATCATTAATTCATATAAGTCATTAGTTTCTGAAAGGTCTCGAAATTTTAACATTTGAAACGCCTCCTTTTTAGGATAGTTGCATAACACACTCAAATAAGATATCACAGGGCAACAGTTCAAAATAATAAACCTAAAGGGGCAAGACGTCAATAAATAAAGTTGTTTTTTTTATTTACCCAAAATAGTCAGAAAATAACCATTTTATAAAGAAATTACATGAATATATCATATAATAAAGAATCGAACTGATACAATTATTTTAATGTAAAAATAGAATTTATTCTTATTGAAAAATGTTAAAAGAATTTATAATTTAAGATGATTTCAATTAGGTTGATTCATAATTGATTTACAATTATGATAGAAATAAATAATAATAGGAGAGTATACCTATGGAAAGAACTTTTCTAAAAGTACATGGATCAGGCAATACATTTTATTTATATAATTCTAATAATGAAAATGAATTTGATTGGCCCAGCTTAACGAAATGGCTATGTTTAAAGGATAACGACGGTGGGGCAGATGGTTTGTTGCTTGTTTTGCCTTCGACCATTGCAGATGCAAAAATGAGAGTGATTAATGCGGATGGCTCAGAAGCATCCATGTGTGGAAACGGCTTGCGAACTGTAGCGAGATTTGTTTGCGAAAAACTTGGTAAATATGAAGCAATTATTGAAACAATGAAAGCAAATCTGCATGTTAGAAATGAAGCTTCGATTTTTGGAACGATTCCAACATATGCTGTTGAAATATCACCTGTTTCTTTTGAGCTTAACAGTTTACCAATGAAATATAAAAACCAAACAGTAATCCGCCATCAAATTATTGAGGAATTTTCACCAACAATTAAATTTACAGCAGTATCTGTTCCCAATCCACATCTTATTGGAATTGTGGATGCACAATATATTGAAGATGCTTCTCATCAACAACAGCTTTCTGAGTTTCTAAATAGTGAAAACGAATTTTGTATGGACGGCGTAAATGTAAGTTATGTTTACCCAATGAAAAATGACACAATTTTTGTTCGAACATTTGAACGAGGTGTTGGTTTTACAAATGCATGTGGTACCGCGATGACAGCATCTGCACTTGTATCAAAGTTAAATGGACTTGTAGATACTGATTTAATTACGGTTTATAATCCAGGTGGATTTGTAAAATGTGAAGTAAAACAAAACAATGGGGAGTACCAATTAACTCTAATTGGAAATGCTACAGTAACAGCAGAGTACACGATTGAAATCAATGATAATCAATATAAAATTTTAAATCGTAAAGATACAGAAGAGCAAAAACAATACGAAAAATGTATTGAATTAGTCAAAAAGGAAACTTCATCGTTTTCAGCTTGAAATTAAAGTGTTACATTTTATGGCTGCCTTGTTTTAAGTTAAACTTAGAACGAGGCTTTTTATCTGAATAAAAATATAAATTTTTTCGAGGCTAACCTGGGCGTTAACGCTTTTCTAATAAAGGGTGATATTATGAATAAACGAATCTTGCTGGTAGAAGACGAAAAAAATATTGCACGTTTTATCGAACTTGAACTAAAATACGAACAATTTGATGTTACGGTAACACATGATGGAAGAGAAGGGCTAAGCAAGGCATTGGAAAATAAGTTTGACTGCATTTTACTTGATGTTATGTTGCCAGGTTTAAATGGAATTGAAGTATGCAGACGCATCCGTGCACAACTTAATGTGCCAATTATTCTGATTACTGCACGCGACGCAGTAATGGATAGGGTAGCTGGTCTGGATGCAGGAGCGGATGATTATATCGTTAAACCTTTTGCTATAGAAGAATTATTAGCAAGAATTCGTTCCATTTTAAGAAGAGTTGGCAATACTGAAAATCAAGAAGTGGCAGAAACTATTCAAGTTAGGGATTTAATTATTAAGCCTCAATCATACGAGGTTTATTTTGAAAATAACAAACTGGAATTAACTAAAACAGAATATGATTTATTGAAATTATTATGTGAAAATAAAAACCGCGTTTGTGAACGGGACATGATTTTACAATCTGTCTGGGGGTATAGTTCAGAGGTGGAAACAAATGTAGTAGATGTTTACATTAGGCATCTGCGCTCAAAATTAAAGACTCAATACGAGCCGTACATAGAAACAGTTCGTGGTGTAGGCTATGTGGTGAGAGAATGAAGAACCTAAAGTATATTGTTATTAACCAATCATTAAAAAAGAAATGGATCATGTCGACTGCGATTGTCATTTTTATAAGTTATGCAGCAATTTGTACTGTTATTTATCTCGCTCTCTATTCATGGCTATTGCAAAATGAAGAAAATAATGCAATTCGAACTGCAGATGACTTAACATCTTTTTTTAATTCGCAAAATGAGTCCATTTCCATTAGTGAGTTTCAAGGCAATACAGGTTTATTTAAAGCGATAGTGAATCAAAATCAAACAGTTTACATTTTTAATCAAGATGGTTATGAAGTGCTAAGAATTAATAATAAATCTTCAGCAGCAGACATTGTTTTATCATATGATCAACTTAGAAAAACTGTGATATCAAAAGAAGTGATTGATAATGAAGATGTATTTGTTGTAAATAAGTTTGTCAATATTGGCCGCTTCCATGGCGTCATGCAATTAATACACCCATTAACAACTTTTCAATCAATGATGCAATATGTGTTAACTACCATGCTTATAGCTGGTTTAGGGGCAATATTGTTAGCTGTTTCTATCGGCTATTATTTAGCAAATTTATTAATTAGACCAATACAAGATTTGCGCGACTCAATGATGTCTGTTCGTGATAAAGGTTTTGATAAAGAAATTAATTTTGCATATAATGCTGATGATGAAATTGGTGACTTATTAAAGATTTATCGAACTATGATAGCAGAATTACAAAGTACTTTTGCAAAACAGCAGCAGTTTGTATCAGATGCATCCCACGAGCTGCGGACACCAATACAAGCAATTGAAGGGCATCTATCATTAATAAAACGATGGGGGAAAAACGACCCTGACGTTTTAGAGGAATCAATCTCAACTTCATTAGAAGAAGTTACAAGAATGAAAAAAATGATAGAGGAACTACTTGATTTAGCAAGAAAAGAAGAACGTGATGAACATGCTGTGACAAATGTTGAAAAAGTACTATATTCCGTTAAGGAAGAGTTGGAAGTGATTTATACGGATGCAAGCATTCATATATCGACTACTGGCGAACCTCTGCTGCCAAATATTACTGAAAATGCATTAGGTCAAATTGCACGAAATATTATTGAAAATGGAATACGATATAACGATAGAAAACCAATTATTGATATTGATGTTCAATATTTATCTAAGAAGGTAGTAATAATGATAAAGGATAATGGTATAGGAATTTCAAAAGAGCATCTCCCGCATATTTTTGATCGCTTTTATCGCGTCGATGCTTCAAGAGAGAATACAGGAGGGGGGACTGGGTTAGGGTTAAGTATAACGAAGATGCTAGCAGAAAAATATGATGTAGAAATAGACGTTCAAAGTAGTGTTGGAAAAGGCACAACATTTACCTTAAATTTCTCACTTTAGAGGAAAAAAATAAAAATTATTCCTTAAAACGATTGATTCTCAAAAAAAAATGCTAATTTCGTGAAAAATAGTTGTATTTTTTGTGAAGAGTAGTAAGATTGAAATGGAAAAAAACGTTCTTCACTAATAAAGTATGTCTTTTTATATTGTCGAAGAATGGCAAAATATGAAATAATGTTTTAGTAAAACAACAATGGAACTGCCCTAGGGCAAAATTTGGAGGTTATTCTCATGTCGAACAATGTATTATTTGCTGGTTCCCCTTGGTCAGCATTCTCTGGTCCTAACTTAGGCTATGTTATGGAGCAATATGATTTATTTCTACAATCTCCAGAACAAGTAGAACCAGAACTAGTTGCACTATTCCAACAATTCGGTTCTCCATTTACTGAAGGAGAGCAAGGTGGAGCAGAAGGTGCAAGTTACCAACCAGGTAATTTGAAAAAAGTATTTGCTGCTGTTCAATTGGCAGAAGCAATCCGTTCTCAAGGACATTTAGCTGCGGATGTTTATCCTCTAAAAGATCGTCAATTAGATACATCTCGAATTGATTTAGCATCTTATGATTTAACTGAAGCTGATCTAGTTTCGTTGCCTGCTTCATTATTCTTTAATAATGTTCCTGTAAACGTTACCAACGGAAAACAAGCTATCGACTATCTTCGTTCAATTTACACTGGGAAAATTGCTTACGAATATTCTCATGTCGATGATGCAGAACGCCGATGGATTCAAGATAAAATTGAGTCTGGCAAGTCTAAAATCAGCTTAACAAATGAAGAGAAAAAAGCGTTATTAGAACGATTAACTCGAGTAGAAGATTTCGAAAAATTCATCCATAAAACATTCGTTGGACAAAAACGATTTTCTATAGAAGGTTTAGATACTTTAGTCGTACTACTAGATGAAATTGTAAAAGCTGCTGACAAAGAAAAAATGAATTACCTACAAATCGGTATGGCACACCGTGGACGTTTAAATGTATTAACTCACGTTGTTAATAAACCATACGATATGATGTTCGCTGATTTTGCACACGTACCGAACGACTACTTCTTCCCAGAAGACGGATCTTTAGAAATTTCTAAAGGTTGGACTGGTGACGTGAAATATCACATGGGTGCTACTCATACAAAAAAATCAGGAATGAAAGTAAAATTAGCTTATAACCCATCACACTTAGAAGTTGTAAGCCCAATTATTACTGGTTCTACACGTGCAGCTCAAGAGGATACTACAAAACCTGGATTACCATCACAAGATGCTAGCAAAGCATTAGCAGTTCTTGTTCATGGTGATGCTGCATTTGCAGGTGAGGGTATCGTTCAAGAAACTTTTAACTATGCAAATACAAGTGGTTTCTCAACAGGCGGTTCAATTCATATCATTTCTAACAACATGATTGGATTTACAACTGAGCACACTGATTCACGTTCAACTCACTATACAACTGATTTAGCAAAAGGATATGGAATTCCTGTTATCCACGTAAATGCTGATGATCCAGAAGCTGTTGTACAAGTTGCCCACTTATCATTCGAATATCGCCAGCTATTCGGCAAAGATATTTTAATAGACTTAATTGGGTACCGTCGTTTCGGACATAATGAAACTGATGATCCAACTGTAACAAACCCATTAACATATAAAATTGTAACAAGTCATCCTACTGTGCGCGCTATGTATGGTGAGCAATTAGCAAAAGAAGGCGTTGTTTCTGAAGAACAAGTGAAAAAACTTGATGAAGAAATTTATGCTGAAATGCAGGCTTCTTATGATCATGTTAAAGCGGTTGGTGCAGAAAAAGGACATTTTGAAATTGAAATGCCTGAAGCTGTGAAAAACGACTACCCAGAAGTAGAAACAGCAGTTTCAAAAGAAGAATTAGTTCAAATCAATGAAGACCTACTTGCGTGGCCTGAAAGTTTTGAACCACAAAATAAATTAGCAAAAATCTTAAAGAAACGTGTTGAAGCATTAGACACAGGTAAAATTGATTGGGGTCATGCTGAAACATTAGCATTTGCAACAATTTTAAGAGACGGCAATCCAATCCGTATGACTGGTCAAGATGCTCAACGTGGTACATTCTCACAACGCCACTTAGTATTACATGATAAAAATAATGGCTCAGAATATACTCCGTTGCACCATATTTCAGGTTCTAAAGCTTCATTTGCTGTATATAACTCACCATTAACTGAGGCAGCAATTGTAGGATATGAATATGGTTATAACTTAGAAAACGAGAAAGCATTATCTATTTGGGAAGCTCAATTCGGTGACTTTGCTAATATGGCACAAGTTATGTTCGACAACTTTATTTCTGCAGCACGCTCTAAATGGGGTCAAAAATCTGGATTAGTTCTATTATTGCCAAATGCTATTGAAGGACAAGGCCCAGAGCATTCATCTGCACGCTTAGAACGTTATTTACAACTTTCTGCAGAAAATAACTGGATTGTTGCAAACTGTTCAAATGCTGGAAACTACTATCATTTACTTCGACGCCAAGCTAAAATGCTAGGTACAGAAGCAATTAGACCATTAGTTGTAGTTTCACCAAAATCATTACTTCGTCACCCATTAGCTGCGGCTACATTAGAACAATTATCAGAAGGCAAATTTGAAGAAGTAATTGAACAACCAGGTTTAGGTACAAATCCAAAAAAAGTTGAACGAATTTTACTAGCATCTGGTAAAGTAACAATTGACTTAGCTGATCGAGTACAAGATGGTAAAGGCTTTGAAAATACTCATATTGTACGTGTTGAACAGCTTTATCCATTCCCATCACAAAAAATATCTGATATCATCGCGAAGTTCCCGAATGTAAAAGAAATTGTTTGGGTACAAGAAGAGCCTAAAAACCAAGGTCCTTGGAAATATGTGTTAGAATATTTATTAGACTTGGCTGATGGTAAGAAAATTAAATATGTTGGACGTCCAGAAATGTCTTCAACTTCTGAAGGTGACATGGATTCACATAAAATTGCACAAGCAAAAGTCATTGACGAAGCTCTTGCATAATAACAATTCTATTTCAATCATTTATTAAAATTGTCTACTGTTAGCCGGTAGCGATGCCATGTGTACCCAAACTCTGGGTACACATGATATTCAAAGGAGGATATTAAAGTGGCTGAAATTAAAGTCCCTGAATTAGCAGAATCAATTACAGAAGGTACAATTGCCCAGTGGGTGAAAAAAGTTGGAGATCGCGTTGAAAAAGGCGAATTCATCGTTGAATTAGAAACTGATAAAGTAAATGCAGAAATCATTTCAGAAGAAGCTGGAGTTTTAACTCAAGTTCTTGCTGAAGAAGGCGATACAGTTCTTGTAGGACAAGTAATTGCTGTTGTAGAAGCTGGAGAAGGAGCAGCTCCTGCACCTCAAGCTGCAGAAGAAGCGCCAAAAGCTGAAGCTGCACCAGCACCAGCTCAAGCTGCTGCACCAGCACCTGCTGCAACTCCTGTTGTAGAAGAAACTTCTAATGACCGTGTTGTAGCTTCACCAGCAGCACGTAAACTAGCACGTGAAAAAGGAATTGACTTAGCTGCAATTTCTCCAGTTGATCCACAAGGTCGCGTACGTGTACAAGACGTTGCTGCTCATGGTACTGCACCAGCAGCTGCAGCAACACCAGTAGTACCAACAACAGGTGGTCCAGTGGTATTCACACCAGCAGCTAATTCTGATCGTGTAACAATTGAAAAAATGAGCCGTCGTCGTCAAACGATTGCTAAACGTTTACTAGAAGTAAAACAATCAACTGCGATGTTAACAACATTCAATGAAATTGACATGACAAACATTATGGCATTACGTAAACGTAAACAAGAAGAGTTCGTGAAAGCAAACGACATCAAACTTGGTTTCATGTCATTCTTCACAAAAGCTGTTGTTGCTGCACTTAAAAAATACCCATACGTAAATGCACAAATCGTAGGTGATGAAATTCACTTAAATAACTTCTTCGATATCGGTATCGCGGTTTCAACTGAAGAAGGTTTAGTAGTACCAGTAGTTCGCGATGCAAACAGCAAAAACTTTGCTGAAATCGAAAAAGATATCGCTAATTTAGCACAAAAAGCACGCGACAAAAAATTAGGTTTAAACGATATGGCTGGTGGATCATTCACAATCACTAACGGTGGAGTATTTGGTTCATTAATGTCTACACCTATCATGAACGGTACACAAGCTGGTATTTTAGGTATGCACTCGATTGTAAACCGTCCAGTTGCTGTAAATGGGGAAGTACAAATCCGCCCAATGATGTATGTGGCTCTTTCATATGACCACCGCATTATCGATGGTAAAGATTCTGTTGGCTTCTTAAAAACAGTTAAAGAATTAATCGAAAACCCAGAAGATTTACTTTTAAATTCATAATAATATTTAAAAAACCTAGCGACAACTCGCTAGGTTTTTTATAATGCCTTAAGTTCTTGATTTTTAGGCTCTATAATATTTGTTGGGGTTTGAAAAAATTTCATAAATAAACAATCATGAGTTTTTTACACCCAACCCTGGCATGAAAATAAGTACCTTCGGTTCATAATGGTAATGACACAAACAGGATGTAAGACGTGGCTTTTTTTGGTGGCTTTGACCCTG
>NZ_RXNR01000060.1 GCF_003966145.1 Lysinibacillus telephonicus | reverse complement strand
TCATTTGCACGTATCACCTTTCATTGCTTGTTTCTCGACAATTCAAGTATATAGAAATCGGTGATTACGTGCTTTTTTATTTATGAAATTTTTTCAAACCCCAACAAATATTATAGAGCCCTAAATATAAACAATTACCCCCACTTTATAAGATTTCCGATTTTGCTCATTATCTTAAAGTGGGGGTCTTTCATGTTCATAAAAATAAAACTAGTTTGTTAAAATTACACCTTCTCCAAGGGAATCAACTTTTTGTTTTAGTAAATAGTATTGATATTTTGCACTATTGTAAGTTAATTCCGCTTGCTTTACTGCTAGACTGGAAGATTCATAATCTTTTTTTGATAATAAGCCCAAATCATAGTAAAGCTGTGTATCGGCAATATCTTCTTTTGCATATGTTAACTCTTTTTCAGCGTCTTTAACCGCTTTATACTGAGATTCAACTTGTGCAAACATAGCATTTATCGCATTCTCTAATTCTACTTCTAAAGATTCAATGTTTAATTTTGCAACTTCAATATCTATTTCTGCTTTATCTTCTTGCTCATCAGTTGGGTCATCAAGATCTTCTACATAGTCAAAATTGTCTTCAGCTATTCTTAACTGTGTTCTTGCATTGACCATATTATAGCTGTTATAAATTAATTCCTCTGTAGGTTTTTCCTGTTGCAACAATGTAACTTCGCCTAATTCAGGTGTGACGATTTGATAGTCATCGTTATAAGCGATACCAATTGTTAATGCGAAAGAAGCTTTATCATTTTTTAATTGCTTTTCCGCAAGGGCGATATCTTCTTCTATTTTTGTTAAATCGCGAGTAGCATCTTCATATTCGTCTTCAGATATTAGCCCAAGGTCGTAGCGGATTTTTGCATTATTCGTTTCCGCTTGTTGATTTTCAAGATTCGCTTTCATTAAATCTAATTGCTCCTGCGACATTAGTAGCCCAAAAAATGTCGAGGCAATTGATAATTTAATTCCTTCACGCATTTGAATTCTACTGTTAAATGTAGTTGTAATATTAAGATCTAATTGATCTAGTTGTGCATCAAGTGATTCTAGGGTTTGTGTTAATGAATAAATTTGTTCTCTAACAATTGCTAATTTTTCTGCTGTACTTTGTTCTAGCACTTTATATTCACTTAAAAAATCCTCGATATTTACTAATAATGTTTCCAGTGTTGCAGCAGGGTCACCTGCATTTTCTGAATCATTAATAATAGCATCTATTTCTTCAATATTTAAGCTTCTTAGTAAATTTACTAAACTATTAATTTTCTTATCAAAATTATCAATTGTTGCAGAATCTCCTGATGTTGCTTTTTCTTTTTCAAGTTGTTGCTCTAAATCTTTATATTGATCTTGAAGGGCATCGAGGTTATCCTCTACATCATCATAACTCTCATCTGCTGCATCCTCTGAAATTCTAAGGCTTTCCAACGTATACTCTAATTCCATTAGTGAAAAGTCACTATTTAAACCATACATCATGGCATCCTCTAAAGTTAGAGAATCTACATGAACTCTCTCTGTTATTTCTTCACTTTCATCTTCATTATCTTCAGCGGCCAATACTTCTATTGGTGCTGTATTTAAAAGGGCAGATGAAAAGGAACCGATTGCAAGCATCGAAACCAATCCGAAAGTCATACTCTTCTTCATTTTCCTCTTTACTCCTCACTATCAATTTTGAGAAAATACCGGCAAATTTTTCATCACAAAGTATTCGGCGTTCTTTAAAAACTATTTTAAAGAAGCATTTTTCAACAATGGGATATACTATAATTCTTCTTTTTTACTATACAAACAGAAATTGGACAGTCCTCCACTCCATTCATATTATTCAACAAAATTCATTTTATACCATTAGTCCATTTAACACAATTATTCTTCTCAATTTTTTTAAAATATTGTAATGTAAGGGCTTTTATTTTAGACTATTGGTATAAAACGAATATTCAACAACAAAAAGGTGACGTAATGAATAAAAGGAAAAGACAAATTATCCTTGCTGCCCGGAAACTTTTTATTAAAAAAGGGTTTACAGATACTTCCATCATGGATATTATTTCGGAAGCAAATGTTTCAAAGGGAACATTCTACAATCACTTTTCTTCTAAAAACGCTTGTTTGATAGCCATATTAGAAGAAACAAGAGAAGAAACGATTAATGAACGTTATAAAATTGGTATAAACAAAGATCCCTCAGATGTTAATGTATTAGTTAATCAAATTTCTCAATTATTGCATATTAGTCGTAAGCGCAACTTAATGGAGATTTTTTCATCTATTTTTGGCAATGCCGATAAGGAAATAATAGATGTTCTCGAGAAACATTTTATGCTTGAAGTAGAATGGTTAGCAAAGCGACTTGTTGAAATTTACGGTGAGAAAATTAAAGATATTTCATATGAATGTGCTACACAAGTATTTGGTATGATTCAGTTTACAATTCGAATACTAATGATATCTAATAAGCAGCAATGGATTTCACCTGAATCTGTTGTAAAAGTCGTGCTTGGCCATAACGATGCAATTATCCATCGTTTACTTGAAACGAAGGAAATAGTTATTACACCTAATATTTTCAATTCATACCAAGATGACATAGATGAGAAAGTTATTTCAAAAGTTACCATAATTGAACAGCTACAATTATTTAACGAAAAACTAACTGAAAAAGATTCAGAAAATAGTGTAGAACTTGCTAATTTTTTATTAGAGGAATTGCAAAGGCCTGATGAGAGATTGCATGTATTAGAATCGATTTTTTATTTCTTTAGTAAATCCTTTGAAAACACTCCACACAGGGAAGAAGTAAATGAAATCTCAATTTCATTTTGGGAATATTTGGAGCGCAAAAAGAGCAACCATTAGATTTTTAGATCACCTTATAGAAGTATGAAAAAGGCATATTCCTGTAGCCGAATCTAGTTTAAGTACAAGAATTGGTGTATATTGACTCTGGGCATTCAGACAATGTCAGCACAATATACCCATGTACAATGGAAGTAATCAGAAGCACTGTTTACGCTATTGAGGGTGGAACGCAAATCACTTCGATAGTAGGAGCGAGCGATTTGTTCTAGGTATCATAAAAAGTTTTATACTTTCGTAATAAAAATACACCTTTCAACAGATGGTACTTTGCCCCCTGTTAAAAGGTGTTTTGTTTTACATTAGTTACTTAGAATCTTCCAACTCTTCTTCTGCGTCTGAAATCGCTTTTTCTAATTCTTCTATTTCATCGATTAAAGCATCCATATCAATCTTTTCTAATCTATCTAGAGCTTTTTGTGCATCTTTTATGACTTTTTCCAGTTTTTCGCGAGCATCGTAAATATCGCCTTTATCTTCCTCATCTAGTGCATCATCCAGCGCATCAATCGCATCATCTAATAAATCTTTAAAATAGTCAATTTGGTCCTCAGCTTTTTTCTCTAGCAAATCTCCTACTTCATCAAACAGATCTTTTGCCTCTTCAATAGCTTCTTCTAATTCTTTTTCTTCATCCTCCAAAACATCTACTGTAGAATCTTCATACATTTCAAATGTCTTCTCTGCTTCTTCTATTGCAGTTTCCAAGGCTTTATATGCATCTTGTAATAGATTAAGCGAATTTTCTTTTATAGCTCTTTCTGCATCTTCTCGCGCATCTTCAAGTGCTTCTAAAGCATCATCTATTTCTTCTTCGTATAATTCCTTATCAAATGTATTTGCATACGCCTTATCAACATCGTTTTTTGCTTTACGAATGGCATTTTCTAATACACTTTGCAATAAATTCAATTCTTTAAGATTTACTTTACGGATTTTTTCGAGAGTAGCTTCCCCCTTAATAATTGCATCATCAAGGTCGCTTAAAACCTTCAGTAAATCCTTTTCTGCTTCTTCAATCTCTTCTTCATCATCTTCTTCTTTAGCCTCTTCAAGTTCATCTAATGCTTTCTCTACTTTCTTCTGTGCCGATTTTATATCATCCGCTGCATTGTCTAACTCACGTTCATATTCTTTTAGTTTGGCTTCGTCTACTTCTTCTTTCCCGCCAGTCTCTTCTTCATCTATAACGTCATTATCCCCGTCATTTTCTTCAACCGGCTCTTCAACAGTGTCTGGCACCTCAGTATTGTCCCAGCCCTGCCATGTATCCCAAATATCATCAATTGAATCGCTTCGCTTATAATCAATCGTACGTTTAATGAAAGCGGCTAAATGTGCACGACCAACATAGTCTTGTGGATTATACTTGCTTTCATTAGTAGTAATCCCTAGAGCACCTAGTTTACCGGAGAATTCATAGAACCAATCTTTTTCATTTACATCATCAAAAGTTTTTAATTGACTAGAATTAAGATCAAACGCTATAACTAAAATTTTCGCCATTTGTGCGCGTGTTAAAGAATCGCCTGGATTGAAATATTCCCCTGAAGAGAAGACTCCTTTTTCTGTTAAAGCGGCAATTGCAGGATAGTGTGAGCTTGTTGTTGGTACATCCTTAAAGCCCGGATTGCTTACATTTGTTAAATCTAGATTAAGTGCTTTTGCTATAATGGACGCTGTTTGTGCTCTTGTAATATTTTGATCCGGCTTAAATGTTTGATCTTCAAACCCACCGATAATGTTAAACTCCGATAATTTTTGAACAGATTCAGCATACCAAGCATTGTCTTCTACATCAGAAAACATCTTTTTTTCGGCAAAGGTTTGCGTTGCGCCAAAAACAAGTAACCCAGCAGTTAAAACTGCACCAACACTCTTTTTATATTTCACATCGTTTCCCCCTAGGTATGTATTTAAATCTCTTACTTTATTAATATTTTAGTTGAAACAAAGTGAAAATGAAAATAATATATGGGATTATTAGAAATTTGTTCCACACCCAACTTCTACACTCTTGCTGAAGTAGATTATTTTAATTTCCTATTATTATTTAGTTTGAAAATTCATATATTCCTTTAATGACTACTAAAAGAGGGGGCTACACATTGCTTATTCATGTTGTACAACGGGGAGAGACACTATGGCAAATTGCAAACCGATACAACGTTACTATAGCTGCGATACAACAAATTAATCAGCTGCCAAATCTAAACCAAGTGCTGATAGGTCAATCAATCGTAATTCCTGTTGCAGGAACAACACATATTGTTAAATATGGTGAAACATTATGGTCAATTGCTCAAACATACGACGTCCCCGTTAACAGCATTTTACAAGCTAATCAAATCACTAATCCAAACCTTCTTTATCCTGGTGTTTCGTTATATATTCCACCTCGACTCCATACTGTTCAACCCGGTCAAACTATATGGCAAATTGCAAATTTTTACGGCACTTCAGTACAATCTATCCTGACTGAAAATCAAATTCAAAACCCAAGCCTTGTATATGTAGGTGCACAATTAATTATTCCAAGGCGCAAACCAATTATTGAAGTAAATGCTTATACTTATCAAAAAGACGAAGAAGCAGCTGCATCCATAAATACAATTGGTCATCTCCTTACGTATTTAATTCCTTTTGCATATATGATTAAAGAGGACGGGACTTTAGAGCCGTTTGCAGATGAATTAATGCTTTCTGCTGCACAATCTAATAATATCGTTCCTTTATTATCCATAACGAACCTATCTACAACTTCAACAGGTACAAACTTAGCGCATGTTGTTTTATCCAATCCAAGTATACGAGAAACGCTGATTACAAATATTCTTCAACTGATGGAAAACAAAGGATACAAAGGATTGAATATTGATTTTGAATATGTTTTGCCAGAGGATCGTGAAAATTATAATCAATTTCTTCAATTAGCCGTAGATCGACTTCATCCAAGAGGATATATTGTTTCTACCGCCGTCGCCCCAAAGACCAGTGGGGAGCAAGAGGGTATTTTGTATACTGCTCATGACTACGAAGCACACGGAAGGATAGCAGATTTCGTTATACTAATGACCTACGAATGGGGCTGGAGGGGGGGAACTCCACAAGCAATTTCACCTATTAATCAAATGCGCAGTGTTGTAGAATATGCACTTTCAGTAATGCCCGCAAACAAAATTTATTTAGGTTTTCAAATTTATGCACGGGATTGGAAAATTCCTCATGTGGAAGGTGCAATTGCAGAAACCTTTAGCCCTCAAGGAGCAATATATCGAGCCAATAAATATAATGCAGCTATTCAATACGACAGCACTGCTCAATCACCTTTTTTCCGTTATACAGATGAGCAAGGGCAAGAACATGAAGTCTGGTTTGAAGACGCAAGAAGCGCCCAGGCAAAGTTTGATTTAGTTAAACAATATAACTTACGCGGTATTAGTTACTGGGCTCTAGGATTTCCTTTTCCGCAAAACTGGGCTTTACTTAATGACAATTTTGATATTCAAAAGCTAATGTAATAACAGCTATAAAGAGTATTATTAAGCTTCAGCATCTTCACTTTGGGAGGAACAAAATGGACATTTTCGTCAGACCCGGTGTTTCTTTTTGGTACTTAAGTCAAGTTTTTTCAATACCTCTACGATTAATTCTCGATTCCAATCGAGAAACAAATTCACAAGCTCTATCAATCGGCCAGCGTATACGCATTCCTGGATATGTTTCGGTCAATTATCAAATTCAATACGGAGACTCTTTATGGTTAATTGCACAAAGAAATAACCTGTCTCTTGATATGCTATTTCTATCCAACATTGACTTAAATCCAAATCAATTACAAGTAGGACAAACGATTAGGGTTCCTAGAAGAGTAACATGGAGCTTAGTAAATGGAAAACAAAATTATGATTACAACACAATGATGAATGATTTGCAGACACTTGTTGCTGTATATCCTTTTATACAAATGTCGAATATAGGAACTTCCGTATTGGGGCTGAATCTTCCAGAAGTTTTAATTGGAAATGGCTCAAAACGGGTTCATTATAATGCCTCCTTCCATGCAAATGAATGGATTACTACACCCGTCCTAATGACATTCTTAAATGATTATTTATTATCACTTACAAATCAAAATTCAATTCGTGGAATATCAACACTGCCTCTTTATCTACAAACTATGCTTTCAATTGTCCCAATGGTCAATCCAGACGGGGTAAACCTTGTTATAAACGGCATCCCTGAAAATGCATCATGGGGTGAGCAAGTCATTGAGTGGAATGATGGTAGTACTGATTTTTCGAATTGGAAGGCAAATATTAATGGGGTAGACTTAAATGATCAATTCCCTGCACGATGGGAAGCAGAAAGAGAAAGAAATCCAAAAACTCCTGGACCAAGGGATTACGGAGGAGAAGCACCTTTAACTCAACCAGAGGCAATCGCAATGGCGGATTTAACAAGAAGGCGGGATTTTTCCAGAATTCTTGCCTTTCACACTCAGGGAGAAGTAATTTACTGGGGATTTGAAAATCTTGAACCCCCAGAAGCAGAAGTAATAGTTAATGAGTTTAGTAGAGTAAGTGGGTATGAAGCAGTAAAAACTATTGAAAGTTATGCGGGCTATAAGGATTGGTTTATACAAGAGTGGCGTAGACCCGGCTATACAGTTGAGCTAGGGACAGGTGAAAATCCACTTCCATTAAGTCAATTTGATGAAATCTATCAAGAAACATTAGGTATTTTCCTAGCAGGCTTATATATGTAGTGAATATTTTCTTAAAGGTGACTTTTTCAATTAAGTCACCCTTTTTCTCTTGTAATATCTATTACTTTAAAAGGGAAATTCCATTTTAAATAGAATTGAACTATTAGATGATATTCAAAAAGGGAGTGGTTAGATATGATCCAATTAAGTGAAATAAGACAGCATTTTCCAGCATTAAATCGGACGGAAAACGGTTTACCTGTTGCTTACTTTGATGGCCCTGGTGGTTCACAAGTTGCTCAACCAGTTATTGATGCAATTGTTGCTTATATGACAAATGGCGGATCCAACTTACATGGGGAATTTGCAACGAGCAAGGAAACCGAACAGTGTATAGATAGAGCACGTCAAGCAATTGCAGATTTAGTTGGTGCAAAGCCAACTGAAGTTGCTTTTGGTCAAAACTCAACGTCTCTAATGTTTGCAGTTGCAAGAGCATTATCTAGAACATGGACGAATGAGGATAATATCGTTCTTTCTGAAATTGACCACCGTTCAAATGTTGATTCATGGATAACAGCTGCCCAAGATAAAAATACTAATGTACGTTTTATTCCAGTAGATACGAATACATTATCGCTAGATATTTCAGAACTTTCAGAACTGATTGATTCCAATACTAAAATTGTTGCAGTATCTCTTGCTTCTAATGTGATTGGAACGATTACAGATGTTGCACCAATAGTAAAACGTGCTAGAGAAGTCGGGGCAATTGTTATTGTTGACGCAGTCCATGCTGTTCCCCATTTTGCAGTCGACTTTCATACACTAGATGTCGATATTCTATTTTGTTCAACCTATAAATTTTTCGGCCCACATTTAGGCGTCGCTGTAATTAAAGAAGCATTGTTCGATTCATTAAACGTTTATAAACTAAAACCAGCTCCAAGTTACTTTCCTGATAAACTAGAAACTGGCACACAAAATCATGAAAGCATTGCATCCCTTGAATCCCTTGTGGAGTTTATTGCAAGCTTTGGCAATGGCAATAATCGACGCGAAAAAATAGTCAGTGCATATGAAGTAATTGAAAAGCATGAAAAAGTACTTGATCAAAGACTGCGTGGCGCTCTTGCAGAAATTCCTGAAGTGACACTATATCAATCGCCTTATGCAAAAACACCAACTATCGCGTTTAGAATTGAAAAAATTGATCCAATATCATTTTGTCAGCAAATGGCGAGCCGATACTCGATTTATATTGCTAGCGGTGATTTTTATGCTACTACACTTTGCGATAAATTAGGCATCACAGAAAAAGGTGGCTTTATCCGCGCAGGATTGGCACCATATAATACAGAACAAGAGATTGACCGCCTGATTTCTGCAACTCAAGCAATTATAGAGGCAGCTCAAATTACAAAATAGTTGGAAGGGAAAGTGGCTTTCCCAGAAGTATGTATCACAATTTTTTTGGGGCAGTTTTCCTTATTTTTATACTTAAACCTTGATCTGAAGCTTCGCTTTCGATACAGAAAGAGGACGTCTCATACCCTTATGAGACGTCCTCTTTTTTTGAACTATTAATCACCAATTTAAAGTAATTGAATACACTAAAAAGAATGCAATTTACTAAAAACAAATTCTACTGATTATGAGAAGCTTTTATCAGTAGAGGAATGGAGACCCATGAAAAAACTTTTACTTTTTCTGGCTTTTGCTACTTTTGTTTTTTTAGTTGGTTGTAGTAATTCAAATTCCCAAGAAGATATTGAAAAACAGGCTGTTGAAGAACCAAGCAAAACAGAAAACCCCAAAAATACTGATGAAGCATCAAATACTGAACAATCGGAAGATACTGAGCCTACTAGTTCCACCTCATCTTCTAATAGTGAAGAATTATCACAAGCATTTACAGAGTATATGAACGAAATAGTATTACTTGCACCTGAAGAAGAAAGAATAATTGGACTTTACGACAGTGTAACAGGTGTAAATTATGTAAATGATGAAATGATATACAATACACTTTTGAATGACGTGATACCTAGTTATAGACAATTTATCATCGATTTGGAAGCAATTATGCCAAAAAATCAAGAAATTAGAGAGCTTCACGAAATGTATATCGAAGCTGCAAACATACAATATAATTCATTTACTTTAATGATATCCGCATTAGAAGAGCAAAATGTCGATACTATAACTGAAGCAAATCAAGGATTAGACGAAGCTAGACGAATTCTAAGAGATTGGTTATATGGTATTGAAGATTTATCCCAAAAAACAGGTGTAAGTCTAGAATAAATCTTAATTCATTATTCAATGGGGCAAAACAGAAAAAGAATTTTCTGATTGCCCCTTATTTTATAACATAGCTCCTACAGTCATGTAGCCATCATTACATAAAAGGTATCTCCTTAAAATACTTTTCAGGGTTTATGATTAAAAAATCATGACAATGCCATATTAAGAAATGAACTGAAATGAAAGGAGACTACCTTATGGGCAGAGATGATAGTAAAGGAAAAAGTAATAATCGAGGTTCATTACCTCAAACCCCAAAAAGCCAAAAAATCGCACCAAATAGAATGAAGGAAGAGATGGCAGAAGAAATAGAAGAACTTCATCTTTTGGTTGAAAAAGCGAAAAATAATACGAATGCTAATAAATAGGAGGTCATCATTTTGGAATTTCAACGTGCACAGGAAATTATAGATTCACCAAAAGAATATGAAGTTAGCTACAATGGTGTATCAATTTGGATAGACAAGCTGCATGACGATGGAAAAACAGCAACCGTTCACTTAAGACGTTCATTAGAGGAACGTTCTGAAGTTGATGTTTCCGAATTAAAAGAAGAATATCTAGTGCAATAATTAATGAGGGCTGTCAGAAAGTAAAATTCGGACAGCCCTATATTTCTTTGAACGATGCTCCCACATGCTTATTGATAAACTTAATTTCATAGCATAGGATTTTCTCCGTTTTCTATATAATTGATTAACATCCTTTTAGTTGTTTTTTACTTTAAAATGCATTAGACAATTAATGCCTACGAATTACAAGGAGCCGTTCTCAGGTAACTTTTGAACGGCTCCTCATTCTCAATGTTTTGAACAGCTGCCAATATGCACTAAAAATCGAACTCTTTAAACGAATTTCAATTTATAAAACGTGCTCTTTTTTAGGTCTGAACGTTTTACAGCATGTATCTGCAGAATGACCTGCTTCCTCCGAAATCGATTCAAAGTCAAGATCAGTAGCAAACTCTGTATTTTTGTTTTTTGAATGATAATCCATATCGATTTGGATCTTTTCAGCCCCACAAAGGTTCCCCTTTTTATGGAAAAAACAGTTCGTTACAGCACAGTTTACTTCTACATTTGGCATAGCTATCCTCCTCATTGATCTGTTTTGAAAAATATAGAAAAGGAATTTTACTGCCTAATCCATATTTCCTCAAAGCTTATTTTGTCCATTTGAAATTTTTTTATCATGATAAAAGTTTGGCGAGGAATACTAGCTTTAATTAGAATAACGGCAGAATACATCATTAAAAAATGCTTACTTTTTGGTTGGCTAATTTATGTATTATCCAATAATTTATGCTTAAAAGTTCCTAATACTGTAGAAAAAATCTCCTCTAAGACTACAAGCAACTTTTTCGAAATCCCATTTTTTCTAATATCTTATTTCTAAAAACTTCTTATTTTGCCTCCATAACTGACCACTAAACTTTATGCAAAAGTGATACTTTTAAAAGTGCCAGACCTTCGTTATTCTTATCAGTAAATTTAAAAGTTAAGGATGGTTTATCACTATGCAAAAAACATACAGCGCTTCAAGTTCACGTACAAAAACTTTCGATTTAATTTTATCAGCTATGCTCATTGCACTCGTATTTGTTGCGACTGTCTTTTTGAATATAAAGCTGCCCATTACAGCAAATGGCGGATTAGTACATCTTGGAACTGCAATGCTATTTATATCCTCTATCCTTTTTGGACCTAAAAAGGGAGCCATTGCAGGTGCTATTGGTATGGGATTATTTGATTTAGTATCTGGTTGGACATTATGGGCACCATTCACTATTATTGCTCGTGGCTTACAAGGATATGTTGTTGGGAAAATTGCTTGGTCGAACGGACGCAACGGCAGAAGCATTAGTTTCAACATTATTGCTGCAATTGCCTCAGCACCTTTCATGTTAGCAGTCTATTACGTTTGTGAAGGTGTTTTATATAGGAACTGGATTGCACCAGCAGCTTCTATCCCTGGAAACATTGTTCAAAATGTTGTCGGAATCATTGTTGCGATTCCTGTCTGTGTTGTATTGAAAAAAGTTTCATTCTTTAAATAAAATTAACAGAAGGTGATGTCCAAAAATTTATTCTGGGGCATCACCTTTTGATTACAATAAACTGTATAGGGTCTGTTCAGAAAATTTTATTTTTCTGGAGAGGTCCTATTTTTTATAAGCTATCCATTACTTTAGATTTTCATTTAACACGTTATTTTCTAGAACCTCGAATTTATTGCCATATACTTTCGTAATATGATTTTCTCCCCAAGTACATAGGGAGTTTAAAATTCCCTCTAAACTCCAACCATATTCACTTAACTCATACTCAACTTTAGGAGGAACTTGATTATAAACAATACGATTAACTACACCATCTTCCTCCAATTCACGTAATTGTTGAGTCAGCATTTTTTGCGTAATATTTGGCATTAGACGTTTTAATTCGCTTGTCCGTTTTTTTCCATGTGTTAAGTGGCATAAAATTACGCATTTCCACTTCCCTCCAATTACCTCCAATGTTGCTTCTACCGAAATATTGTATTTTTTCTCCATTTATTAACCTCCCTACAGGTACCAAAAAGTAACTATATCACTTTTCGGTTTCTATATCACTTTAAAGTACGTACTTCCTTTCAATAACCTGTTATACCATAATAACATTTGCGAGATGCACTTTAACAAATTTTTTAAGTTTATTAATGATTTTAAGGAGGAAAACATAAATGCCTTTAGATAAAAAGCGAATCACATTCGCATTGCTTGCATTAGCAGTGAGTGCCTTTGCAATTGGTACTACCGAGTTTATAAGTGTCGGTCTATTGCCTCTCATTGCTGAAGATTTACAAATACCGGTTACTACAGCTGGTTTAACGGTTTCCTTATATGCTTTAGGTGTTACTTTTGGGGCGCCGATTTTGACCTCCCTTACTTCAAGGATGTCACGCAAATCATTATTGCTATACATTATGATTATTTTTATTTTAGGAAATAGTCTCGCTGCCGGAGCTACAAATATCGGGATTTTACTTGTGGCACGTGTGATCTCAGCCTTTTCACATGGTGTTTTCATGTCTATCGGTTCAACAATTGCAGCAGATTTAGTTCCAGAAAATCGCCGAGCTAGTGCCATAGCAATAATGTTTACTGGGCTTACAATAGCTACTGTTACTGGTGTTCCATTTGGTACATTTATTGGATTACATTTCGGATGGAGAATCGCCTTTATTGTTATTGTTTCAATTGGCGTTATCGCATTGATTGCGAATATGCTTCTCGTACCATCTCAATTAAGAAAAGGAACTCGCATAAAATTTAGCGATCAATTTAAATTAATTAAAAATGGCCGCCTATTACTTATTTTTATTATTACCGCATTAGGCTATGGAGGAACGTTTGTCGTCTTTACTTATCTGTCGCCTTTACTACAGAAAGTTACAGGATTTAATGAGGAAACTATTTCTGTGGTATTATTTGGATACGGTATTGCGATTGCAATAGGCAATACTTTAGGTGGAAAACTTTCTAATCGAAATCCAATTAAAGCATTATTTTATATGTTTATAGTTCAAGCCATTATTCTCTTTGTTCTTATGTTTACCGCACCATTTAAAATTGCGGGCTTAATTACAATTTTCTTTATGGGACTTCTGGCTTTCATGAATGTTCCCGGACTACAAGTTTATGTAGTTATGTTGGCAGAGCGTTATGTACCTACTGCGGTAGATGTAGCATCAGCTATTAATATTGCGGCATTTAACGCTGGAATTGCAATTGGTTCCTTCTTAGGCGGCATCGTTGCCGACTCTATTGGTCTTATTCATACTACATGGATAGGAGCCTTAATGGTTGCAGTTGCCGTTCTTCTAACTGGCTGGAGTCGATCCCTAGAAGCAAAGAGCAACGAAAATAACATCAGTGTTAGCAGCCTTTAGCTGTGTTTATGGCAAAAATCGCCACATCGCTATTTAGGCGGTCAATTAACTTCATATGAATCCTACAGCTGGAGTCTTGTCGAGAAAAGCCTTTTTTCGTAGGAGGAAGCACTTAGTGAATCTTGCTGCTGGACATTGCTAAAATATTCATATACTTTCTTATTTAGTAAAAGAGAGATTTTATGAAGTACAGCTCTTACAAATAAATAAGGTGGTGGTGCGCTAATTTATTTGCTGGAATGTTTCAATACTTTATAAAAAAACTGGAGGAATAAATAATGATTAAAAATTTACAAGACACAACTACTTTGTATAACAGCGTTAAAATGCCTTGGCTTGGTATTGGCGTTTTTAAAGTTGAAGAAGGGCCTGAGCTAGTTAATGCTGTCAAATATGCTATTAAGCACGGCTACCGCAGCATTGATACAGCGGCTATTTACCAAAATGAAGAAGGCGTTGGGCAAGCCATTAAAGAAGGGCTAGCAGAGACAGGACTTTCTAGAGAAGATTTATTTGTTACATCAAAAGTGTGGAATTCTGATTTAGGTTATGAATCAACTCTTGCAGCTTTTGAGACAAGCTTAAAGAAGCTTCAGCTTGATTACTTAGATTTGTATCTTATTCACTGGCCTGTTGAAGGAAAGTATAAAGATGCATGGCGTGCTTTAGAAACTCTTTATAAAGAAGGAAAAGTAAAGGCAATTGGAGTAAGTAATTTCCAGGTTCACCATCTTGAAGACTTAATGAAAGATGCAGAAATTAAGCCAATGGTTAACCAAGTAGAATTCCACCCGCTGTTAACTCAACAAGAAGTACGTGCTTACTGTAAAGCAAACGAAATTCAAGTAGAGGCTTGGTCTCCTCTTGCGCAAGGTCAATTATTGGATCATCCAGTTCTACAAGAAATCGCTAACCATTATAATAAAACAATTGCTCAAATTATATTACGCTGGGATTTACAAAACGGCGTTGTAACAATTCCAAAATCTACAAAAGAGCACAGAATTGTTGAAAACGCAGATGTCTTTAATTTTGAGCTATCAAATGAACATGTGGAGCAAATTAATCAATTAAATAAAAATCACCGTGTAGGTCCAGACCCTGACAACTTTGATTTTTAAGTTTTTTAAAAACAGACGCATCCAAATATTTAGGATGCGTCTGTTTTTGTTTAGTAATTAAAGGGTACTCTTCCTTACCTTAACTGTTCTGTTTCACGAATTAGCTCCTGCAATTCTAATGTAATATCATTTAACGATGTAATTAAAGTCGATAAAATTTCCACAGAGGCTAATTGTTCTTCTGATGAATGAACTACATTTTGTGTATTTGCTGAAGTCATTTCAGCAAAATAGGACATTTCATTTAGGGACAATGACACTTGTTTTGTTGCTGCTGAAACATCTGTTGATGATAAAGCAATCTGTTTAATTCGATTTGCAACACCATTGATTGATTCATAAATTCGGCCAAAGATTTCGCCAGTTTCTTTAACAACCTCTAATCCCGTTTTCGCCTCATTAATTACTTGATCCATTGATTTTGCTGAAGAGACTGTGTCTTCTTGAATAGACTTTATTATACTTGTAATTTTACTTGCGGAACCAACTGATTCCTCCGCTAATTTCCTAACTTCATCCGCTACAACAGCAAATCCCTTTCCATGCTCTCCAGCTCTTGCTGCTTCAATTGCAGCATTTAAAGCTAGCAAGTTTGTTTGAGAAGCAATGTCTGTAATAATTTTAACGATATCACCAATTTCTTCAGAACGATGATTCAGTTTTTTTACCATCTCTGAAGATGAGCTTACTTTTTCATTTATTAATTGCATCTGTTGAACAGTTTTATAAATCATTACATTTCCTTCATTTGCTTCATCTGCTGTAGCTATTGAAATTTCGGATAATTCCTTAGCTGTTTCGGTAATTTCATGAATCCCATGGTTGATTTCCTGAATTGCTGCAGAGCTGCCCTCCGTTTGCTGCCTCTGTATGTCGGCACCGCTAGATATCTCTCGAATATTTGCTGCCATCCCATTAATGGCTAATCTATTTAAATCATAATTTTCATTTAGCTGTACTGATGCATTTATTAGTTTTTCAGAGCTAATTGATAGTTTTTCGATTACTCCACTTAAAATTTGTTGTTTTTGTTGTTTTTGATCTAAATCCGCTAATAGCTTACTCTTTTGAATCGTTTGCCATGTGATGGCACCTGAAGTTCCTAGTAAAAATAAAGCGTGAATTATAAGCATTGAAAATGGGTATTCCAACTGTCCAAACACGTATTCACTTAAAAAGAAAAAACCTAATAAATGCTGGATAGTAAAGAGCAGAGTCATAACAATAATAAGATTTACTTTTTCATAATAACCAACTATAGCAACTACCATAAAAATTGAGAAATGATATTCTACCATTCCTTCTCCGCCAGCAATCATCGACATACTGCCAAATGTAATTGTCAATGTATTCAAAAGAGGTATTATTGAATGATCGTTATTTTTACGATAAAAGAAAAGCGTTGTGATGAGTAATAGTATAGGGATACTTAAAAAAATGTTAAGAACTAAATCTGATTGCTGAATGTGATGAATTGGATGTTCATCGATCCAATATAAAGAAACATTTAATACTCGATGAAGGAAGTGAACAATTATTGAGGCTATAAGAATTATTGAAGATAAAATAAGAATGATACGGTTTTTTGCACTTTCCAAACTAATAATCCCCCTTATGATTGCAATCGCCCCCGCTAAACCGTTGAAAAATCTACTCAAAAAGTGAGCAGCCAAAAACTTCATTAGATTTTTCGGCAACCCGGCTATCATAGTTTTTTCAAACCTTAGACCCGTGGCTTTGCGTCCCCATTTTTCAATGAGTTTGCCTTTTCAAATTAAGTTAAATTGTAAGCATTTTCTGGAAAATAACCTGATTAATGCAATTTTCTATTATGTTACCATTTTATTATAAGCAAGTCTATATATGGTAAAAATTTCACTCTTATCAATTTGAGATTTTCGTTAGAAAAGTATTAAAAACAAAACGCAAGAATGATATTAATTATCACATCCTTGCGCTTTTTGTAAGTCTTTTTTACTATTAACTTATTTTAAGGAAAATTATTAACTATAATTTATTATTCTGAGATTAGAGGTTTTCTATTAATTACACGAACTCGGTTATAAATTAGTGCACCGAACATTTGAATTACTGTCTTTACGATGATTTGGCCTAATATAGCCGCTGGAATAGCTTCCCATGGTAAAACATTTGCACCAATCGGACTTAAACCAATTACTACAAAAATTACAGAGTCGAGACATCCTCCAACAATCCCGCTATATAATACTCGCCAAGCAATCGGAAGTTTCAAACGTGTATAAATTTCTGTATCAGCCGTCTCGGAGATTACAAATGAAATTGCAGATGCCATCACAATCCAAACTGTATCCCCAAGTATGAATGAAACAATACCTGATAAAATTAATGCAATAAAAATAAATAAATAGGTCTTTGCTCTGCCATATTTATTTTGCACAAGATCTCTAAAAATAAAGGTTGATCCAATTAAAAGCGTCCCCATCGGAACGATAAACATCCCTAATTGTAAAGGTGCAAACGCTGCCGTTACAACATTAGCGATGATAATGGATAATAGGTAGAATATTATTCTCATGAATTTTCCCTTTCTTAATTTATATAGATTCAACTTGGTTTATCGATTATCGATTTTTTCTGGATTAAGGTCATGATTCATTAAACGATAATTAGCCATTTCTTCATATTTAGTACCTGGTTTTCCGTAGTTGCACCATGGGTCTATTGAAATTCCTCCACGTGGAGTAAATTTCCCCCAAACTTCTATATACCTTGGTTCAAGTAATTTGATTAAATCGTTCATAATGATATTCACACAATCCTCATGAAAATCACCATGATTCCTAAAGCTAAATAAATATAATTTTAGCGATTTACTCTCCACTATTTTTTTGTCCGGGATATATGAAATATAGATTGTCGCAAAATCAGGCTGATGTGTCAGTGGGCATAGACTTGTGAACTCAGGACAATTAAATTTAACGAAATAATCACGGTTTGAGTGAAGATTATCCACCGCCTCCAATACTTCGGGTGCATATTCGAATAAATATTTTGTTCCTTGATTTCCTAATAACGTTAAATCCTTTAAACCTTCTTCATGGCTTCTGCCAGACATAAAAAAACCTCCTTGTAAAATGTTTCCCAACACTTTTCAAGAGAGGCACCACTAATCATTCTATTAAAACTTATGTAAAAAACATAAAAAGCCACGTCCTTTATGGACATGGCATATTGTCATGTTTCCATAGTTTTTTATAGAGGGTATCAGCTATGAACCTCTCCCGTTATAGTCCGGGCATTCGTTTTCCTTCAATATAATATATAATACGGAGCTAACCGTCAATTAGAAATTATTAGTATCAACATCCCTGCATTTATTATAACTGTATATTTCTTAGTTATTTTTCCACTTCAGTTTATGTTAATTCTTCAGTATTCCTTAATTGTAAATTTATGTTCTTTCCTTATTAATATTTTCAAATATATTATTTATTACAATATTAATAATTCTAAATTACTTTGTGATATTATAAAATGACAAATAAAATTAGGCTATTATTGAAAACAAAAAGCACAGCAAAATTAACTTTTTTAGTTTTTCTAATTGTCATTTAATATGCGATGTATAAAGCGAAGCCTTAGCACAAATACCTAACTATATAATTGATTTTCAATTTTAAATTGACATTCAATAAAGCTCGTTTTATATTTAAAACATAATCGATACTGATAATCATTTTCAATAATATATTAATCTTTAATTTTGGAGGTATAAAATGATGGTTCGCCTCTTTACAGATGATTTAAGCATTAGCTACGGTGAACAGTTAATAGTAAAAAATCTTAGTGTTACTATTCCCGATAAAAAAATCACAACCATTATTGGTTCGAATGGTTGTGGAAAATCCACATTATTAAAAGCCATTACCCGGATTATCCCCCATCAGTCTGGATTAGTTCTATTAGATGGGAAAAATATTTCAAAGGAAAATACAAAATCCCTCGCTAAAAAGATGGCCATTCTTCCTCAAACTCCCGATAGTACTTCTGGTTTAACCGTTTCCGAGTTAGTATCCTACGGACGGTTTCCCTACCAAAATGGTTTTGGAAGATTAACCAAAAAAGATTATGAAGTAGTTGAATGGGCGCTTGAGGTTACAGGAACAGCCGATTATAAACATCGCCCTGTTGATGCCTTATCTGGCGGTCAAAGGCAGCGTGTGTGGATTGCTATGGCCCTTGCTCAAGAAACGGAAATTATTTTTCTAGATGAACCTACGACTTATTTAGATATGGCACACCAATTGGAGATTTTAGAATTATTACAAAAGTTAAATCATGAACAGGAACGCACAATTATTATGGTTTTACATGATTTAAACCAAGCAGCTCGTTTTGCAGATTATATCATCGCCCTAAAAGATGGTGAAATTGTGAAAGCGGGCACTTGCGAAGAAGTTATTACTCAGGATGTGCTTCGGCAAATTTTTGAAATCGATGCAGTAATTGGACAGGATCCCAGAACAAATAAACCGATGTGCATTACTTACAACTTATTAAAAGGAGAAAAACAACATGAAAAAACTCATATTCCCGTTTATGCTGCTTCTAGTTCTTCTTATTAGTGCTTGTGGACAAGAAGAAGCTAACGATAATAACAATACTTCAAAAGAACAAAACGAAGAATTTATTACGTACCAATCTGAAAATGGTCCAGTTGAAGTTCCTGCAAACCCGCAAAGAATTGTTTTACTTTCCGGTTTTGCCGGCAATGTATTGCAGTTAGGTGGCAATATCGTTGGTGTAGAAGAATGGTCTAAGAATAGTCCAGCACTTGCTGATAAATTAAAGGATGCTGAAGTCGTTACAGATGAAGATTTAGAAAAAATTATTGAATTAGAACCAGATTTAATCATTGGATTATCAACTATTAAAAATGTTGATAAATTAAGTCAAATTGCTCCTACAGTTACTTATACTTGGGGAAAAGTTGATTATTTAACGCAACACATTGAAATTGGCAAACTTTTAAATAAAGAAGAAGAAGCTAAAGCCTGGGTTGATGACTTTAAAGCACGTGCAGAAGCTGCCGGAGAAGAAATCAAAGCAAAAATAGGCGAGGATGCAACTGTATCTGTCATGGAAAGCTATGGAAAAGACCTTTATGTTTTCGGCGATAACTTTGCTCGTGGAACAGAAATCTTATATCAAGCAATGAAATTAAACATGCCTGATAAAGTAAAAGAAGTTGCATCAGAATCAGGCTACTATACATTATCAACGGAAGTGCTTCCTGAGTACGCTGGAGATTATATAATCCTAAGTAAATACTCTGATGCAGATACTTCTTTTCAAGAAACAGAAGCATATAAAAACATTCCTGCCGTTAAAAATAACCGCGTATTTGTAATGGACGGAGAAGGTGCATCCTTCAGTGACCCAATCACACTGGAGAAGCAATTAGAATTTTTAAAAACATCATTTTTAGGCAACTAACACTAGCTCTTTACGCTTTCAATCAGGTGCACATTGCACACTCGAGAGACTGAGTAGCTATACGTTAGAACATTTTAAAGGAGGCTGTCCCGGTATTTAGAATTAGACACTAATGGGATGGCCCCTTTTCCTATATTTTAGTAAAGGAAAAGACGAAAGACTCATGATGAAAAAAAATGGAACTTCTATATCATTCCTATACAAATTAATAGCAGGACTCATAATTTTTCTTTGCATGTTTGTAATATCGATGGTATTTGGAGCAGCAGATACGACAATTAAAGATGTATGGTTAGCTCTTACCTCTTCTACTTCTGGGGACAAAATTTCGATAATCCGTGAAATTCGTTTACCTCGTGAAGTAGCCGCTATATTTGTAGGAGCAGCTCTTGCAGTTTCCGGCGCCATTATGCAAGGAATAACACGAAACCCACTTGCTGATCCAGGATTATTAGGATTAACTGCAGGAGCGAATGCAGGATTGGCTATTACAATTGCCTTTATTCCATCTGCAAATTACTTTATTACTATGATTGCTTGTTTTATTGGAGCAGCGCTAGGAGCAATTATTGTGTTTGGCATAAGTGCTGCAAAAAAAGGAGGTTTCTCTCCTCTTCGTATCGTATTAGCAGGAGCAGCGGTTTCTGCATTTTTAACTGCAATCGCTGAAGGAATTGGCCTTTATTTTAAAATTTCAAAAGATGTTTCAATGTGGACAGCAGGAGGTTTAATTGGCACGACTTGGGGTCAACTCCAAATAATTGTCCCGTTTATTGTAATTGGAATCATCGTTTCTTGTTTCCTTGCAAGACAACTAACGATACTAAGCTTAAATGAAGAAGTAGCTATTGGATTAGGACAAAAAATAGCAACAATCAAAGCCATTTTATTTATTGCTATTATTGTCTTAGCAGGAGCGGCTGTCGCCTTAGTTGGAAATATGGCCTTTATTGGTCTTATGATCCCACATATAGTTCGTGTATTAGTTGGATCTGACTATCGTTTTATTTTGCCAATGTCAGCAATTATCGGTGCGAGTTTTATGTTGTTGGCAGATACGCTTGGCCGTACACTCCATTCACCATTTGAAACTCCGGTTGTGGCCATTGTAGCTTTGCTCGGTTTACCATTCTTCCTGGTCATAGTTCGTAAAGGAGGAAAAGCATTCACATGATACATCCGGCATTAATTAGAAAACAGCGCGTTATATTATTTATATCACTACTACTTATTTTGTTTACTATTTTTATCGGTATGGGGTTAGGGGCTTCATCCCTTTCCTATGATAGACTATTTCCGACTTTAATAGGCAATGGTACGTTTAAAGAGGAATTTGTTTTGTTTTCTATCCGATTGCCTCGAATTTTTATTACACTGTTAGCAGGTATGGCACTTGCTTTATCTGGTTCTATTTTGCAAGGAATTACAAGAAATGATTTAGCAGATCCAGGAATTATCGGGATTAACTCTGGTGCTGGTTTTGCAATTGCTATTTACTTTTTATTTTTCCCTATCGAAGTAGGCTCTTTTGTTTACTTGATTCCACTAGTTGGCTTTTTAGGGGCTATTCTTACAGCTTGTTTAATCTATTTGTTGGCTTATAACAAAACAAATGGACTGCAGCCTGTAAACTTAGTGCTTATTGGGGTTGGATTTTCTATTGCCTTATCTGGCGCTATGATTGTCCTTATTTCATCAGCTGACCGCACAAAGGTTGATTTTATTGCAAAATGGTTAAACGGCAATATTTGGGGTACTGATTGGCCTTTTGTTTTGGCTATACTGCCTTGGTTAATTATCTTAATTCCATTTACTTTGTATAAAGCTAATAGATTAAATCTTTTAGGATTAAGTGAGCCTGTGGCAATTGGAGTAGGGGTCTCCGTTGAAAAAGAACGAATTACTTTACTGGTAACAGCTGTTGCCTTAGCAGCTACTGCGGTTTCAGTCACAGGAGGAATAACTTTTATCGGGCTAATGGCGCCGCATATTGCAAAAGCTTTAGTAGGCCCTAGAAATCAACTATTTATACCAGTTGCCCTTTTGCTTGGGGGTTGGCTATTACTATTCGCAGATACGATAGGACGTAATGTGCTAGAACCAAGTGGAATACCAGCTGGGATTGTGGTCTCCCTAATCGGCGCACCATACTTTGTTTATTTGCTATTGAAGAAATAAATAGAGAATAAAACAAGAAAAGTAGCAATAGATTTTAATTATCTACTGCTACTTTTTTATATGGCTCTATAATATTTGTTGGGGTTTGAAAAAATTTCATAAATAAAAAAGCACGTAATCACCGATTTCTATATACTTGAATTGTCTAGAAACAAGCAATGAAAGGTGATACGTGCAAAT
>NZ_RXNR01000005.1 GCF_003966145.1 Lysinibacillus telephonicus | reverse complement strand
TTTTTATAATCATTATCGTTACACAAAAAAATTAAACGGCTTAAGCCCTTTAGAATTCCGAGCTCAAGCCGCTTAAAATCTTTTTATTATTTATACTGTCTACTTGACGGGGAGCAGTTCAGACTTCATTTAAATTGCGAGGACGCATTCGGTAAGCTAAAGGTTCGTTTTTCATGTTTACTTCCTCCAAATATACTTATTACCTTAAACTTGCGTTAAAAGATTTAATATAGGCCTACGCATAATTAAAGGCCCAATAAGTGGAACTTTCATATTAATATATAAGGAATTATACAATTCTTTTTATGAAAGTTTCCCTTTATTATATTAATATTAGACCTTTTCCAAGAGGAATAAAAGGTGTTATGGTATACTTGAGCATATAAATGGACAACAAAAATAGAGGTGTTATAATGAAAATTTCTACAAAGGGTCGATACGGACTAACAATTATGATTGAATTAGCTAAGCATTATGGTGAAGGGCCAACACCACTTAGACAAATTGCTGCAGAGAAGGATTTATCTGAAGCATATCTAGAGCAACTAGTATCCCCACTTCGTATAGCTGGTTTAGTAAAAAGTGTACGAGGTGCATATGGTGGTTACTTATTAGCATTGCCACCTAGTAAAATTTCTGCTGCAGATGTAATCAAAGTATTGGAAGGCCCTATTCAGCCTGTTGAAGGGATAGAGAATGAAGAAGCCGCACAACAACAGTTATGGATACGCATTCGTGATGCAGTAAAAAATGTTCTTGATACAACTACAATTGAAGATTTAGCTAAATATAATGATGAAACAGAATTTGATGGCTATATGTTTTATATATAAAACAATGCATATTCATAAGGTATGAAAATCTCCTGGAATCATAAAAATTGAAGCAAAGTGATATCCAGTGCTAAACTAGATTTCATACCTGCAAAGAATGTTGCAATAGTAAAAGGAGTTTTTGATTTAGAATGGAAACAATTTATCTAGACCATGCCGCGACTTCACCAATGCATCCCCAAGTAATCGAAGTGATGACAAAGGCAATGAATGAAGTGTACGGTAATCCTTCGAGTATTCATACAGCAGGACGTGCAGCGCGAAAGGTTTTAGATGATGCTCGCACAGTGCTAGCAAAAGCAATTGGTGCAAAAGATACTGAAGTTATTATTACAAGTGGTGGTACCGAAGCTGATAATACCGCCATTTTTGGTATTGCGTATTCCCAAAAGTCAAAGGGGAAGCATATTATTACGACTCAAATTGAGCATCATGCAGTAATGAATGCATGTGAAAAGCTTGAAAAAGAAGGCTTTGATGTAACATATTTACCTGTTGACAATGATGGCCGTATTTCAATAAATCAATTTAAGTCAGCACTTCGTGACGATACAATTCTCGTAACAATTATGTATGGGAATAACGAAGTCGGTACAATTCAGCCAATTTCAGAAATTGGAGAGTTGTTAAAGGATCACCAAGCAATTTTCCATACGGATGCAGTACAAGCATTTGGCATTGAGAAACTTGATGTAGATCTTTTACATGTAGATCTTTTAAGTGTATCAAGTCATAAGTTAAATGGTCCAAAAGGTATAGGATTCTTATATCAAAGAACTGGTACCCCATTAACTGCAACATTTTTCGGCGGGTCTCAAGAAAAGAAAAGACGCGCTGGTACAGAAAACGTTCCAGCTGCAGTTGGTTTTGCGAAGGCTGTGGAAATTTCCCAACAAGAAATTCAATTGAAACAAGAGAAGTATCGACAGTTCCGTAGATTATTTTTACAAGTCTTAGACAATGAAAACATTGACTATAAAGTGAATGGCAATGAGAGCCATACACTCCAACATGTTTTAAATATTAGCTTTAAAGGAATGGATGTAGAATCCTTTTTAGTGAACTTAGATATGTCTGGTGTTTATGCATCTAGTGGTTCTGCTTGTACTGCTGGTTCCATTGATCCATCACATGTTTTAGTTGCAATGTTTGGACGTGATGCTGAAGAACTTCGCAATTCGATTCGTTTTAGCTTTGGTTTAGGTTTAACAGACGAATTGATTGTACAAGCGGCTGAGCGTACAGCGAAAATTGTTAAAAGACTTGCGAATTAAAAGAAAAAGGTGAAGACAATGGTAGAAACAAGAGACCCATCACAAATTCGTGTTGTCGTAGGAATGTCTGGTGGGGTCGATTCGTCTGTTGCGGCTTATCTATTAAAACAAAAGGGTTATGACGTAATCGGAATTTTTATGAAAAACTGGGATGACACAGATGAATTTGGTGTATGTACAGCAACAGAAGATTACGATGATGTGATTAAAGTATGTAATCAAATTGGCATCCCTTACTATGCAGTTAACTTCGAAAAACAATATTGGGAAAAAGTTTTTACTTATTTTCTTGAAGAATATAAGGCTGGCCGAACACCGAATCCTGATGTGATGTGCAATAAAGAAATTAAATTTAAAGCATTTCTTGAACATGCAATGAAATTAGGTGCGGATTATTTAGCAACTGGCCATTATGCTCGAGTGGAAGAACGTGATGGGGAAGTTGTGATGCTGCGCGGTGTAGATAACAATAAAGATCAAACGTATTTTTTAAATCAATTATCACAAGACCAATTAAAACATGTGATGTTCCCAATTGGCGATATTGCAAAACCAGAAGTACGCAAAATTGCTGAGGAAGCTGGACTTGCTACCGCAAAGAAAAAAGATTCAACAGGAATTTGCTTCATTGGGGAACGTAATTTCAAAGAATTTTTAAGTCAATATTTACCTGCTCAACCTGGCAAAATGGAAACATTTGATGGTAAAGTGATGGGGCAACACGATGGTTTAATGTATTACACGATTGGGCAACGCCATGGATTAGGAATCGGTGGAGAAGGCGACCCATGGTTTGTAATAGGTAAAGATTTAGAACGGAATGTTTTATACGTTGGTCAAGGCTTCCATCATGACGCATTATATTCGACTTCTTTAATGGCTGTCAAAATGAGCTTCACATCAAATACGCCAAAGCCTTCTAAATTTAGCTGCACGGCGAAATTCCGTTATCGTCAAGACGATACACCAGTAGTAGTAGAACTTTTAGAAGATGGCCGAGCTCATATTACTTTTGAAGAGCCTGTCCGTGCTATTACGCCTGGTCAAGCAGTTGTTTTATATGATGGAGAAGAATGTCTTGGCGGCGGAACAATTGATGAAGTATTCAAAAATAGTGAAAAATTAACGTACGTAGGTTAAGTGACCTAATTTTAGATTTTCCAATTATTTATAGATAAGAATATATAAAAATTTCTTTTCTGTATTAATGCTACTAAGGCTTATCGACAAAATATTGGCGATAAGCCTAGTTTTCTGATGAGGTGAAATAATGGACTATAATGAGATTGGAATAAAAGCATTTCAAGAAAAGCGCTATGAAGATGCAGCAAAAGCATTTACCGAAGCAATTGAAAACAATCCTAGTAATCCAATTGGTTATGTGAATTTTGGAAATTTATTGGCAGCAATGAATGATACTGAACGAGCTGAGCGCTTTTTCCAAAAGGCAATTACTCTAGACGAATCAGCAGCTACTGCTTATTACGGATTGGCAAATTTATATTATAATGCTGAACGGTACATAGAAGCAGCAAAATTATATCAAAAATCAATCGAACATGGAATTCAAGGTGCAGATGCTTACTATATGTTAGCAAAATCATTTGAACGGGATGAAAAGCATAAACTAGCTCTTCCTTATATGCAGAGAGCAGCTGAACTTGCACCTAATGATTTGCAAATACGATTATCCTATGGCATTTTGCTATGTTCGTTAGAAATGTTTGATCTTGCAAAAAGCGAGTTAGAGTATGTGCTAGAACAAGATTCAAAAAACGCAGATGCACATTATAATTTAGGGGTATTATATGCGGTTGCTACTGAAGATACAGAAAAGGCGATGAATCATTTAAAAGAAGCATATACACTAGAACCTAACTTTGATCAGGCAAAATATATTTATGATATGATTAGTCAACGCTTTAATTAAAACGGAAAAGTCGACCAAAAAAGGTCGACTTTTTTATTTGGAAAAAAGTCAGTTATGAAGCATGAAATTAACTTTTGGATAAATAATAAGTTACGCAACGAGAGTATTTTCTGCCTTTTTAAAATACTAAGTGAACTATGAAAACTTCGAATTATTTTTTATCTAAGTATTAGCGCTTTCGTTTGGTACTATAATACCTATATTTTAATTATGAAACATCCTGAATAATTGAAATAAAATTATGAGTTTTTAGAGTAGGTGTCTTAATGAATATTTTGTGGGGCCTTTTAGGCATTTTAGTCATTTTTGTTATTGCGTTTGCTTTATCGAGCAGTCGTAAATCAATCAATTGGAGAACTGTACTGGCAGGTTTAGCAATTCAATTGATATTTGCATTTATCGTTTTAAAATGGGAATTGGGCCGAAAAGTTTTATTAGGCATATCAAATGCAATTCAAGGTTTAATTAGCTATGCAAATGAAGGAATTTCATTTGTATTTGGTCCTTTAGCAGATTCAAATTTCACAGGTGGTATGGTCTTTGCCCTCAGCGTGTTAACTGTGATTATTTTCTTCTCTTCATTAATCTCAGTATTGTATTATCTTGGGATTATGCAGCTAGTTATTAAAATTCTAGGTGGGGGACTATCAAAAGTTTTGGGAACAAGTAAAGCAGAGTCCGTTAATGCTGCAGCGAATATATTTGTAGGGCAAACAGAAGCTCCTTTAGTTATTCGACCTTTTTTAAGTAAGATGACAAAATCTGAATTATTTGCTGTTATGACAGGTGGATTAGCATCTGTATCAGGTTCTGTATTAGTTGGTTATTCTTTGTTAGGAGTTCCATTAGAATATTTGATTGCTGCAAGTTTTATGGCAGCTCCAGCAGGGTTAATATTGGCTAAATTAATGCTTCCACAAACAGAGGAAGTCGATGATTCGAATTTTACATTAGAAAAAGATGCGGATTCAGTAAACGTAATAGATGCT
The DNA here is from genome assembly GCF_003966145.1 of Lysinibacillus telephonicus. Lineage (GTDB taxonomy): Bacteria > Bacillota > Bacilli > Bacillales_A > Planococcaceae > Ureibacillus > Ureibacillus telephonicus. The sequence goes on along the minus strand of NZ_RXNR01000005.1, from coordinate 101,748 downwards.
GCTGCTCGCGGCGCCAGTGATGGGATGAAACTTGCTGTCAATGTCGGTGCGATGTTGCTTGCTTTTATTGCCCTAATTGCATTAATAAATGGAATTATCGGTGGAATTGGAGGCGTTTTTGGAGTTGAAGGAATTACGCTTGAAGGAATTTTAGGCTACGTATTTTCGCCTTTAGCTTTCGCTATTGGAGTTCCTTGGGATGAAGCTGTTCAAGCAGGTTCTTTTATAGGGCAAAAATTAGTTTTAAATGAGTTTGTTGCGTATTCAAACTTTGCACCTGAAATAACAAATCTTTCGGAAAAGACAGTAATGATTGTCAGCTTCGCCTTATGTGGCTTTGCTAACTTAAGCTCGATGGCAATTTTAATTGGTGGATTAGGTGCGATGGCTCCAAGTAGACGACCAATTATTGCTAATTTAGCGGTAAAGGCTGTAGTGGCAGGAACTTTAGCATCTTTACTTAGTGCTTCAATCGCAGGAATGTTTTTATAAAAATTTAGATCAATTAAAAAGCGTACGATTTAGTATCATTCTAAATCGCACGCTTTTCCATTTTTAATAATTAATTGCTCACCCGCAGATGTACTTTTTTGCCTGCTACAATTTTTTATTGTTATTGCAATAAGCAACTACATCCCGGTATTTTAAATTGCCGCCAAAGATATCTAATGCACTCCCAATCGTAACATGCAATTTTCCATTAGATAGCTCTTCGAATTTTTTTAAATCCTCTAATGATCGAACACCGCCAGCATACGTTGTAGGGATAGACGTCCATTGTGCTAAATCTTGAACTAATTCCTCCTGCATTCCGCTTCGTTTTCCTTCAACATCAACAGCGTGAATTAATAGCTCGTCACAAAATTGTTCGATATATGGAATTGTCTTTTCATTTACTTCAAAGTCGCTGAATTTTGTCCATTTATCTGTTACAACAAACCATTTTCCATCTCTTTTTCTGCAACTTAAATCAATAACGATATGCTGTTTGCCAACAGCATTTATTAGTGTATTTAATCTTTCTAAATCTAATTGCCCACCATGAAAAATATAGGACGTAACAATAATATGAGACGCCCCCGCATCGATATATTTTTTTGCATTGTCAGCAGTAATGCCGCCGCCTACTTGTAAACCGTTTGGGTAGGCTTGTAATGCCAGTAACGCCGATTCTTCATTGCCAGATCCTAACATAATGACATGACCACCAGTCAAATGATCCTGTGCAAACATTTTTGCATAATAGGAAGAATCTTTTTCGGATATAAAATTTTCAATTATTGTTTTATCTTCATGCCCTAAAGTACTGCCCACAATTTGTTTTACTTTTCCGTCATGTAAGTCAATGCAAGGTCTAAATTCCACTAAATCCACGAATCCCTTCTCTAATCAATAAATAACAATTAAACGATTCATTTTCAAAATCATATTTAAATTATCATATCATCCGTCAGTAAAAATATCGAGTTTCCTTTTGCTACAGAATAAAAGTAGAAATTTGAAGCATGTCTATAGAAAGCTGTAAGGAAGCTTGGCCTTTCTTTCATAAGACAGCTAGTTGTGTATATGGTAAAATCAAATATACGAAAAAGGTAGTAAAGGAGTTAGAAGGATGGCAGAAAATCTGGATTTATTTGAAGTAAATAAATTGTTTATCCTTGGCCGTCCAATTGTTTCAATATTTCATAATGATTCAAATATGTATTCAATTGTTCGAGTAAAAATACAAGAAACGAATTTACAATACAACGAAAAAGAAATAATTGTTGTTGGGTATTTCCCGAAACTAAATGACGATGAATTATACCGGTTTACAGGTACGATGAAAAGTCACCCTAAATACGGCTTGCAGTTCCAAGTTGAAACATTTGTCAAAGAGGTGCCTGCTACAGAACAAGGAATTATTCATTATTTATCAAGCGATTTATTTCCTGGCATTGGCCGAAAGACAGCGGAAATAATCGTTGAAAAATTAGGTGTGGATGCGATTAAAAAAATAATGGAAGATCCAGAAGCCCTAGACGCAGTTCCACGTTTAAACGAAGAAAAAAAGATGACGATTAAGCAAACATTGGAACAAAACCTTGGGCTTGAAAAAATTATGATTCAATTAAATGACTGGGGGTTCGGCCCACAGCTTGCGATGAAAATCTATCAGACATATCGTGAAGAAACAATTCACTTATTAACGGAGAATCCTTATCGCTTAATTGAAGATGTAGAAGGTGTTGGTTTTGGCAGAGCAGATGAACTGGGGGCACGACTAGGTATTGTAGGAGCACATCCCGACAGAATTAAAGCTGCTGTTCTACATGTGTTAACAGATGCAGCACTGTCAGAGGGGCATGTTTTTTTAGATGCTGAGCATGTATTGCCTCATGTGAAAACAATGCTCGAACAAAGTCAGCGTGAAGAAATACAGTATGAGGCGATTTCTAAAGCGATTATTGAAATGCGTGAGGAAAGTAAAATTTGTGGAGAAGAGACACGACTTTATCTCCCATCGCTTTATTATAGTGAGATAGGAATTGCTTCTAAAATACTAGATTTACTGAATCACAACGATAAACAGGAACGCTTTACAAAGGATGAAATAAGAAAAGCAATCGGCGAAGTAGAAGAACGTTTGGAAGTTTCGTATGCGGAAACTCAAGTGAAGGCTATTGAGTGTGCACTTAATTCATCAGTCATGATTCTAACAGGGGGTCCAGGTACAGGGAAGACAACTGTTATTCGAGGGTTGGTGGAGGTTTATGCTGAGCTGCATGGTTTGTCGCTTAACCCAAAAGAATATGCACAAAAGGAAGAACCGTTCCCAATTGTTCTTGCAGCGCCAACAGGTAGAGCAGCTAAGCGGTTAGCAGAATCAACCGAGCTGCCTGCAATGACAATCCATAGGTTGTTAGGATTTAATGGACAAGAAAAGGAAGAGGAAACTGAAAGAGAAGTTGAAGGGCGACTAATTATAATTGATGAAATGTCTATGGTTGATACATGGCTTGCCCATCAGCTTTTAAAAAGTTTAGGCGAGGATGCCCAAGTAGTGTTTGTAGGCGACCAAGATCAACTGCCTCCAGTTGGTCCTGGACAAGTTTTAAAGGATTTGCTTGCCTCTAAACAGATTCCAACAGTTGAATTGATTGATGTTTATCGACAAGCTGAAGGGTCAACTATTATTGAGCTTGCCCATCAAATTAAAAAAGGAAATATTCCAAATACAATTGCTGAAAAAACAACTGATCGTTCGTTTATAAAAGCGTCTGCTCCTCAAGTTGCAAGTGTCGTTACCCAGGTCGTTAAAAGTGCCATTGCAAAAGGACAATCAATTCGTGATATTCAAGTGCTTGCGCCCATGTATAAAGGTCCAGCAGGCATCGATATGTTAAATAAGCAAATACAAGAGCTTGTGAATCCAAATGCTGATGGTTCTCGTAAAGAATTAGTTTTTGGAGATGTTGTTTACCGTATTGGCGATAAGGTTCTACAATTAGTCAATCAACCAGAAAGTAATATTTTTAACGGTGATATGGGGGAAGTTGTTGCTATCATTCGTGCGAAAGAAACGGTGGAAAAACAAGACTTACTCGTTGTCTCCTATGATGGCAATGAAGTAACATATCAGCGTGGAGATTTAAATCAAATTACCCTTGCCTATTGTTGTTCTATTCATAAATCTCAAGGCAGTGAATTCCAAACCGTTATTATGCCAATTGTCCGTAGCTATTCCAAAATGCTTCGAAGAAATCTTTTATATACGGGCATTACACGTGCAAAAAACTTTTTAATCCTTTGCGGAGAACCGGATGTATTTGCTGGAGGTTTAGCAAAAACTGATGATTTACAACGTTTAACGAGTCTAAAAGCAAGACTGAATCCAATGGAAGTTGAAGACTTAGAAATTGTAGAAGTACAGTCAGATTCACTGAAACATGAAAACCAATCAGAAAGCAAGATTTCTGGGGAAGTTAAAGAACAGCAAGCAATGTTTTATATGAAAGGTGAAGTATTAGAACCGGTTTTAAACGCTGAAACTGCGCCCTATATACATCCGCTAATTGGAATGGAAGGGGTTTCCCCCTATGATTTTCAGGAAGATTAAAATAAAGAATATATTAATTTCAATGCTAATGAAATGGGCTTTGACGGTCAAAACTTATACCATTTTTAATGTTCAAAGGACAAACTGCTTAAGATCAATTTGATGTTTTATGGAAGTTTTAGTTGAATGTCTAGACGTTTCTGTAAAGTGACAAATTTTCCGCCTAATATGCATATAGTAACATGATTAAATGAGTGGAAGGTGGAATCAGTTGGTTAATTCGAACGTCTTTCAACAAACTGTCCGACAAGCACGTACCATTACTGTTATAGGTAATGGACAAATTGAAGTACAGCCAAATTTTGCGGAGGTTCAAATAGAGGTAAGTACAGAAGCGGATGAAGTGACAGAAGCTCAAAGAGAAAATGCAGTGAAGATGAATCAAGTTATACAATCACTTTTAGCATTGAATATACCGCGTGAAGATATTCAGACTGCATTTTATAATGTATTCCCAAGTTACGATTATATAGAGGGACGGCAAGTTTTTAGAGGCTATGAAGTGACAAACAGTCTTACAGTAAAGATTCGAAATATTAATGAAGTAGGATTGGTTATTGATACCGCATTGAGAAGTGGAGCGAACCGCATTTCCCAACTTGAATTTAAATTAGACAATGAAGAAATTTATCAAAATCAAGCACTTCAGCTAGCTTTTCAGAATGCCAACAGCAAGGTGCAGGCGATTGCAGTATCCTTACAGCTGCCCTATATGCCGCAGCCAATTGAGATTGTGGAAGAAAGTGCAGGAAGACCCATATTATATAGAACCGTAGCAATGACTGAACAAGCAGTTAGAACACCAATTGAACCAGGTATAATTACGATTGACGCAGCGATTAGAGTGAAGTATCAATATTAAATAAATTTTAGGAGAACCATAAGTAAAGTTCTCCTTTTTCTTATTCATCTATAAAAGGAGAATGAACAATTGGCAAAATATGAACAGAAGACAAAAGAAACGGATAACAGTGTAATAGAATTTATTGAAGCAGTAGAAAGTCCGAAAAAACGAGATGACGCTTATAAGTTGTTAAAAATATTTGAAGATGCTTCAGGCTTTCAACCAAAAATGTGGGGGCCGAGTATTATTGGATATGGCTCATATCATTATAAATACGAAACAGGGCATGAAGGTGATGCACCATTAGTAGGATTTTCACCTAGAAAAGCAAAAATAAGTTTATATTTTGCTACAGGTGATCCTGAACGCGATAAAATACTTGAACGATTTGGCAAGCATACAAAAGGAAAGGCTTGCGTCTATATCAACAAGCTAGCAGATATCGATGAGGAAGTATTAAAAGAATTAATTCAACAATCCATAAAGTTTTTACAAAATTTATATCCCTCCCAATAATTTGAAACTTTTTCTATTGTAGATTCGTAAAAAGAAGAAAATAATTTTTTGGAGGTTTTACTATGTCTTTTTTTAATAAGATGTTGGCAAGTATTGGTGTCGGAGCAGCAAGAGTTGATACAAAATTAGAAAAATCTTCGTTTGTAGCTGGTGAAACAATTCGTGGAGAGGTTGAAATTTACGGAGGGAACATAGAACAACAAATTGATGCCATTTACCTAACGTTATATACAACATATATAAAAGAAGTAGATGACAATAAATATACTGCAAAGGCGCCTGTTCAACAATTTAGAGTAAGTGATCCTTTCGTAATTCAGGCGAATGAAACAAAAATTGTACCTTTTACGTTTAATTTACCATTTGATGTTCCAATTACTGTAGGGAAAACGGAAGTATGGGTTGCAACAGAGCTGGACATTCGAAGTGGGGTAGACGCTCAGGATCGTGACTATATTGAAATCCGCCCATCACAGCTTGCTTCTCGAATCCTTGAAGAGGTTCAACAAATTGGATTTAGACTACGTAAAGCAGAGTGCGAGCAAGCGTCATATAAATATAGAAGCCGTTACCCATTCCTTCAAGAATTTGAATTTGTTCCTGTAGGTGGAATGTTTAGAGGGAAACTAGATGAATTAGAAATTGTATTTCTTTCACAAACGGAAAGTTCTGCAGAAATTTTAATGCAAGTAGACCGTAAAGCTAGAGGATTTGGGGGCTTTTTAGCTGAAGCATTGGATGCAGACGAAACACATGTGAGAATGACGATTACACAACAGGATCTACATAATTTAGGTGATATATTAAAACAAACAATAGCAAAGTATGCTTAACAATAGAGATAACTAAAAAAGGTAATCCAGAATCCCAAACTTCTGGATTACCCTTTTTTATAGTATTAATAGACTTCTCGAGCAAGTTCCTGAAGCTTTTTTTTATTAATAATTTCGTAGCCTTTGCCACTCTTTTTTATTATTTTTGACTGGCAAAATTGGGAAAAGGTATAGAGTAAATGACGATAGGAAACCCCTAAATATTCGCTTATTTCAGTATGTTTTTCCTTATAAAAGTTTTCATCGGAGGACATTAAAATAAACGCCGCTAATCGGTTTTCAAGTGGGTATGCTTGAGTTTGACTAAATCTAGTTGTTGTTCTTGCCATTTTATTTCCTAAAAATAAACAAAGTTCACGCAAAAATACTGAATCGGCTAATAATTTTTGTTTACATTCATGATAAGGCAATGAAAAACAAATGGTTTTTGTCACCGTTTGAATGCCCCTTGTATATTTTTGAGCATTTAATAATTCAATTTCGCCCATGAAACTAGGTGAAGTTATGAAATTAATCAACGATATTTTTCCATTTTGATGAGATACATATAGCTTTGCTTTTCCTTCTACCATGTAATAAAGACATTCTGGTAGAGAACCCTCATGAAAAATAAATTCACCTTTTTCAAATTCACACACTTGGATGTATGGAGTTATATCAAAGGAGAAGAAATTTTGAAAGGAATATTTTTTAATATAATCTTCTTTTTTTTTACCCATTAATAACTGCAAAATAAGTCCTCCAATCAAAAGATTCAAATTTTTACATGGGTGAAGTTTCGCATGTTAATGTATCCATATTATAAAAAGATTTTAGTTTCCGAAAGAAAAATATGAGATATCTCACATTATTTTAAATGACTTGATGCTATCATTCAATATAGATTGGAGGTTTAAGTACACGATGAACAATCAACGATGGCTGTCTCAAAATTTCTTTATATTTTTCTTTACTTGGGGAGTATATCTTCAATATTGGTCAGGCTGGCTAACAGAAGCTAAAGGATTATCTGTACAGGAAGTTAGCTTTATTATGGGATTTGGGTTAGTATCGAGAGCATTATCTACAATGTTCATATTCCCATTTGCATCTAAATACTTAAGTAATAAAAAGTTATCCCAGTTTTTAGTGACTAGTTCGTTGCTTGCTGCTTTTTTTTACATCCCGTTTAATTCTTTTACAGCTTTATTTATTATCACTATGATTTTCAGTCTATTTTATCCTTCGCTTTTACCAGCGATTGAAAGCAGTGCTTCTACACTTGTACAACAAACACGCATTCATTACGGGAAAAGCCGATCTTACGGTTCTATTAGTTTTGTAATTTCTGTATTTATCCTTAGTATAATTATTGGATATGTTGGGGAAAAGGCGATTTTATGGTGCATGATTGTGTATTTAGCTATTATGTTAATTCTTCAATTTATGCCTGCACCTGATGTATTATCTGTAAAACCAACAGCAGTAGATCGCAGTCAATCCTTCTCAATGAGAAGTTTATGGAAAATAAAAGGATTCCCGGTTGTTATGGTTATTGTAATTTTATTACAAGGTGCTCATGCATCCTATTACAATTACAGCTACATATACTTACAGCAATATTTAGAAGTGAATACCTTTTATATTGGAATTATTTTGAACGTTGCAGTATTATTTGAAATTCTCTTCTTTTTAAAAGTCGATTATCTTTTTTCAAAGTGGAAGACTTCTACTTTGTTGCTCATAGCAGCAGTTGGTTCTACTTTAAGATGGATAATGATATTTGCAATTCCTAATGTTTGGGTATTTATTTTATCGCAAAGTTTGCATTCTCTAGGTTTTGCAATGGCTCATTATGCATTTGTCCAATACATTACAAATAATTTACCAAAGCAACAGCTTTCCAACGCACAAGGGTTATATTCTGCATTGGCTATGAGTTTAAGTGCTGCTTTATTAACATTGTTTGGAGGATATTTATATTATATAACTCCAGGCCTAGCGTTTTTAGGAATGACTGTTTTTACAATTCCGGCAATTATTATTACCCTTCTTTCAAGAAAAGTGTATCAATATTAAAAGCCGCTCCTATTTCGGAGCGACTTCTCGTTTTCTTATAAAATATTTAACCATTAATCCAATTGAAATTACTGTAATAACTACAATGGCTTCAAATTTATATATTGCATTTTGTGAATGGAAGAAAGGGGAAACATATGCATCATGAACAATCATTTTTGAAGATGTCCACGCTAAAACTGCTGCACCTAGGACAATTATAATTGGAAAATCCTCCATCAATTTTGTTACAAGTGTACTACCCCAAACAACAATAGGAATTGAAATCAGCAATCCAATTGCAACAAGTAGAAAATTTCCGTGCGCAGCACCAGCTACTGCAATAATGTTATCAATCCCCATTAATAAATCAGCTAATAAAATAGTACCTATTGCTCCCCAAAAATTTTTCTTATTAGGTTTTACATTGATTTCTTCCTCTGTAAGTAGCAGCTTATAAGAAATATATAATAATAGCACACCGCCAATTAGAAGAAGACCATCAATTTCAAGTAATTTGACGGCAACTAAAGTTAGAGCAATTCGAATAAATATGGCGCTAAAAGTCCCCCAAAAAATTACCTTTTTTTGTTGTTTTTTCGGCAGGTTTTTTGCAACTAGTCCAATTAATAAAGCATTATCACCTGCTAGAACCAAGTCAATAAGAATAATAGAAAGCAATGCGGTGAAAAATTCCATTGAAAATATGTCCACTATGTACTCGCCCCAATCTTGTCCTCGTCCGATAAATTCCTCCATGCAGAACTAGTATATGTTCTGCAAAGGTTAGTTTAGAAGTTTGTAATTATACTAATGTTGAAACTCTTTAATAATTATGATAGTTTCTTAATAATTTAACTTAAAACGGTTGGGGAGGCGGATGGATGATAAGGAAGCCTTCAAAAGAGGATCATGAGTTATTAATGGAACTCGTTAACAAAAAAGCAGCAGAAAATTTGTTTATTATAGGGGATGTAGAAGCCTTTGGTTATGATGCTGAATTCCAGACATTATGGGGGCAATTTAATGATTTAGGTGAATTAATAGCAGTTCTTTTAAAATTTGAAAACAATTATATTCCTTATGCAAAAGGACAATTTGATGTTGAAGAGTTTGCAAATATTATAAATTCTGATCAAAGTATGCGCGAATTATCTGGATTAAAAGAAATCGTAGAGCAACTTGCCCCTCATATAGAAAGAAAGCTTCGAAGTGAAAATTCCTTTTATTATGCAAAATGCCAAAAGCTCAATTTAGATAAGAATGATGAACAGCTTCAACATGTTGAAGAATTAACTATAAATGAAATCGAAGAAAATGTTAGGCTCTTAAAAAGTGTTCCAGAATTTAAAACTGCAACAATTACAATGGAATCAAAAAAAAGAATTTTGGAGACGAAAACGGGCAGAACTTATTTTATTCGTGTAAATGGAGAGATGGTAACAACAGCATCAACAACAGCTGAAAATAGTCGTTCTGCAATGGTCGTTGCTGTAGCAACAAAAGAGGAATTTAAACGAAAAGGCTTAGCAACTGATTGTATGATTAAATTATGCAAAGATTTGCTTGCTGAAGGAAAAGAATTATGTTTGTTTTATGATAATCCAGAAGCAGGGAAAATTTATAAACGACTAGGATTTGAAGATATTGGCTTTTGGAATTTATATCGATATGAATAATATAGTTATAATTGACACACTGAATTCATTTTCATATAATTTAGAACAGAATATGATGAAAACTATGATGGAAAGAGTACGTTTTTGTTTTCGTTTAGAAAGAGATTCCTAAGGCTGAAAGAATCTTACGTAAAGCATTAACCGAAAGCTACTCCAGAGTGCAGCTAATCCCTGCCGTTCACTAACGTTACAGTGCTTGAGATATAAGTTTGGTTATTTATTTCAGCTTTTAATGCTGAAAAGAAATCGCTTGCCAGTCAAGTTGTGACCAGTTTGAGGAACAACGAAGAATAAAAGCGATTGATTTTAGCCTTCTTATAAATTAGGGTGGTACCGCGAACTATAGTCTTCGTCCCTTTTAGGGATGAAGGCTTTTTATTTTGTTATGATAAAATGATTCCGCGGAAATTCACAAGATGTGTGGGATTTTAATAGTATTGGCTAAATTTATTAAAGCTCATATTGTCAAATACGTACTTTGTTGCATTTCATCATTAGCATTTAAAACAAATTATTTTTTAGGAGGAAATTTAAAATGAAAGCAGCAGATATTCGCCGTAAATATTTGGAATTTTTCATTGAAAAAGGACATGCACAAGAACCATCAGCGCCGCTTGTACCAATTAATGACCCATCATTGCTTTGGATTAACTCAGGTGTAGCAACGCTTAAAAAATACTTTGATGGTCGTGTAATTCCTGATAACCCACGAATTACAAATGCACAAAAATCAATTCGTACAAATGACATTGAAAACGTAGGGAAAACAGCGCGTCACCACACTTTCTTTGAAATGTTAGGAAATTTCTCAATTGGAGATTACTTTAAAAAAGAAGCTATTCACTATGCTTGGGAGTTTTTAACGGATCCAAAATGGATGGGCTTCAATCCTGAACTTTTATCGATTACAATTCATCCTGAAGACCAAGAAGCATATGATATTTGGAAAAATGAAATTGGCATTCCTGAAGAACGTTTAATACGCATCGAAGGAAACTTCTGGGATATCGGAGAAGGTCCATCTGGTCCAAACTCTGAAATTTTCTATGATCGAGGTCCTGAATATGGAAATGATGAAAATGATCCAGAATTATATCCAGGCGGCGAAAATGAACGCTATTTAGAAGTGTGGAATTTAGTATTTTCTCAATTTAACCACAACCCGGATGGAACTTACACTCCTCTGCCAAAACAAAATATTGATACAGGTATGGGATTAGAGCGTATGGCATCTGTTGTACAAAACGTTCCAACTAACTTTGATACAGACTTATTCATGCCAATTATCGAAAAGATTGAGGAATTTGCAAATCGCACGTACAAACGTCCAGGCGAAATCGATTTAAAAGAGATTTTTGGCAGCGAGGAAGATATTAATACACCATTTAAAGTTATTGCAGACCATATTCGTACTGTTGCTTTTGCAATTGGTGACGGTGCACTTCCTTCAAATGAAGGCCGCGGATACGTTTTACGTCGTTTGCTTCGCCGTGCTGTACGTTATGCAAAGCAAATCGGCATCGAAAAGCCATTCATGTTTGAATTAGTGCCTACAGTTGGTGAAATTATGCAAGACTTCTATCCGGAAGTAAAAGAAAAAACGGAATTTATCCAGCGTGTAATTAAAAATGAGGAAAATCGATTCCATGAAACGCTTGATGGAGGTTTAGCTATACTTTCAGAAGTAATTGAGAAAGAAAAAGCGGCTGGTCTAAATGTTATTCCAGGCAGCGATGCATTCCGTCTATATGACACATACGGTTTCCCAATTGAGTTAACAGAGGAATATGCTAATGAAGCTGGTATGACAGTTGACCATGAAGGCTTTGAAAAAGCGATGGAAGAGCAACGTGAAAGAGCACGTGCTGCACGAGCTGATGTTGATTCAATGCAAGTTCAATCAGAGGTTTTAGCTAACATAAAAGTGGAATCTAATTTTGTTGGTTATGACACACTAAAAAGTGAAACTACTATTGTAGCAATGGTTGCTAACGGTCAAAATGTTGAAGTAGCTTCTGAAGGTGATGAAGTTCTTGTCATCTTGGCAGAAACTCCTTTCTACGCTGAAATGGGTGGTCAAGTGGCAGACCACGGGACAATCGGCAATGATTCATTTAAAGCATCTGTAAAAGATGTTCAAAAAGCGCCAAATGGCCAATCACTTCATACAGTAATTGTTGAGTCTGGAGAAATGCACTTAAATGACTCTGTGACAGCTACAGTTGATCGTGATGAGCGCAACTTAATTGTTAAAAACCATACGGCAACACATATTATGCAACGTGCACTAAAAGATGTTTTAGGTGAGCATGTAAACCAAGCAGGTTCATATGTAGGTCCAGATCGCTTAAGATTTGACTTCTCTCATTTTGGTCCAGCAACAAAAGAAGAATTAGAACAAATTGAACGTATTGTAAACGAAAAAATTTGGGATGATATTGAAGTAGTGATTGAAGAAATGCCAATAGCTGAAGCGAAAGCAATGGGTGCAATGGCTCTATTCGGTGAAAAATACGGAGATATCGTTCGAGTTGTACAAGTAAGTGATTACTCTGTTGAACTTTGTGGTGGTATTCATGTAAAACGAACTTCAGAAATTGGTTTATTTAAAATCGTATCTGAAGGTGGTATTGGTGCTGGTACTCGTCGTATTGAGGCAGTTACAGGCAAAGCCGCATTTGAAGCAGTAAAAGAGGAACAACGCATTCTAGAGGAAACTGCTGCATTGCTAAAAGCAAATCCAAAAGATTTAGTGGCACGAGTTGAAAGCTTGCAACATGAGCTAAAAGAACAACAACGTGAGAATGAATCATTATCACAAAAAATTGCGAATGCACAGGCTGGAGCTGTTTTAGATAATGCCCAAAAAATCGGAGATGTAACAGTGCTATCGACAAAAGTTGAAGCAAAAGATAACAATCAACTTCGTCAAATGATGGATGATTTGAAGGAAAAACTTCAACAAGCGGTAATCGTTTTAGGGGCTACTGATGGTGAAAAAGTTATGCTATGTGCAGGTGTGACAAAAGATTTAGTTGGTGGAAACTTCCATGCAGGAAACATCGTTAAAATAGTAGCGGAAGCTTGCGGCGGTAAAGGCGGCGGTCGTCCGGATATGGCGATGGCTGGTGCGAAGGACGCATCAAAACTTGATGAAGCACTTGTTTCTGTGTATGATTACGTTAAATCAATTTAAAAGATAATTTTTTTCTTCCTATACAAATAATGGTTGAAATAAGTCCTTTGATTATTTGATTGCTACGTATTATAGGGTATAATATAGAAAATGGAGATGTGCATTATGCCATCTCCTTATTTCTGAAAGCGAGGTGCTGGTCTTGAGTTCGTTTGATAAAACAATGAAATTTAGTTTCCCGGAAGAATCAATGGAACAAGAAGTTAAGCAAGTGATGTTGAAGGTGTACTCTTCACTAGAAGAGAAAGGGTATAACCCTACAAATCAAATTGTAGGATATCTTTTATCTGGTGATCCGGCATACATCCCTCGCCATCAGGACGCACGTAATTTAATCCGTAAGCTTGAACGGGACGAAATACTTGAAGAGCTTGTGAAATTTTATATTAGGAAGAATAACGAGGCATAATAACTATATGAGAATTATGGGTTTAGACGTCGGTTCAAAAACAGTCGGCGTAGCTATTAGTGATGCATTAGGCTGGACGGCTCAAGGGATTGAAACTGTACAAATTGATGAAGAAACAGGCGATTACGGTATAGAACGTATAAAAGAGCTTGTAAAGGAATATGCTGTTACAGAATTTGTAGTAGGATATCCGAAAAACATGAATAATACAGTAGGTCCACGAGGTGAAGCTTCTGAGAATTATAAAAAATTATTGGAAGAGACATTCGGTCTGCCTGTGAAACTTTGGGACGAACGTCTAACAACTATGGCCGCGGAACGAATGCTAATAGAAGCAGACGTAAGCCGCAAAAAACGCAAAAAAGTAATAGACAAAATGGCGGCTGTTATGATCCTACAAGGATACTTAGATAGCAAGAATTAAACTTTGCAAAAAGCAAAGTTTAATTCTCTGCCCCGAAAGCGAAGCGGCAGGGGCAAAAATTCTGCCCCGAAAGCAAAGCGACAGGGGCAAGAATCTGCCCCGAAAGCAAAGCGACAGGGGCAAGAATCTGCCCCGAAAGCGAAGCGGCAGGGGCAAGAATCTGCCCCGAAAGCGAAGCGGCAGGGGCAAAAACTCTGCCCCGAAAGCAAAGCGACAGGGGCAAGAATCTGCCCCGAAAGCAAAGCGGAAGGGGCAAAAACTCTGCCCCGAGAGCGAATGCGACAGGGGTAAAAGAAACCTGGTGCATAAAATGCAGCAAGTTTTAAACATAATGAAGAGGTGACCAATAATGGGACATGAACACGATCATGAACAAGAACATCGACATATTACAATTGTAGATGAAAATGGCAACGAACAACTTTGCGAAGTACTTCACACTTTTGACTCAGAAGAATTCGGCAAATCATATGTACTTTATTCTTTAGTAGGTGCTGAAGAAGATGACGAAGGGCAAATTGAAATTTTTGCATCATCATTCGTTCCTTCTGAAAATGGTGAAGATGGGGAATTAGAACCTATTGAAACTGAAGCTGAATGGGATTTAATTGAAGATGTGTTAAATGCACTTGAAGATGAATTTGATGATGAAGAAGAATAATTTTGAGTAAAATAAAAGGTAGGCAAATTCAAATGCCTACCTTTTTTAACTATTAGGAGGATCGAAAATGGACGAACAATATTTTAAAGTATCATTGGAAGATGGTTCAGAACAGTTATGTAAAGTTGTGTTTACATTCGACACGGATGATTTTTCATATGTGCTATATTCCATAGTCGATGAAGATGGAAATGAAAGTGAAGAAATTACAGCACTTCGCTATGAAGTGGATGAGGATGGCAAAATGACACACTTTACCCCTCTTGAAACAGAAGAGGAGTGGGATATGGTGGAAGAAGTTTTAAACACTCTAATTGCCGAATTTGGTGATGAAGATGAAGCAGATTACTTCACGATTTCAGATGAAAATGGTGAAGAAATCGAGTGTGAGGTGCTTCACCGCTTTGAACTAAAGGATTTTAATAAATCTTACATTCTTTATACGTTTGCTGACCAAGACGAAGATGGTGAAATTTTTGCTGCAGCCTATATTGCAGGTGAAAATGGGGAAGTGGAAGAACTTTTACCTATTGAAAGTGATGAAGAGTGGGCGAAGGTTGAAAAAGAGCTAGAATTTATAAATCAATAAAAATTTATAAAACGCTGCGGCAATTATCGTTGTCTTGGCGTTTTTTTATTGGACTTCGACATAGACAGACACATGCCACTTTTAAACTAATTAAAAAGAGTTCAATGTTGTGCTTGGTGCTATGCTTTCAGTACAGTTATAACAGGTCTCTAACGTGAAAGAGATGTGTTATATTGTCACTTACAGTATTTTCTTGTATCATATTAGGAGATATGAGGGGGTACATCGGTGGAATCTAAAAAGCATGAGATGATTAAAAAGATGAAGGAACGTAAAAAAGAAGGAAAAGTAGTACGTCGTATTGTAGGAATTGTAACGCTTGTTGTACTATTAATTGTTGGTATTGTAGGGGTTAGCGGATACTTTTATGTAAAATCTGCATTAGAACCACTAGATCCGGAAGCAACTACTGAAATTCCGGTAGAAATTCCAATGGGCTCAGGGTTAAACACTATTGCAACAATACTAGAAACTAATGGTGTTATTAAAGATGCACGTATTTTTAAATACTATACAAAATTTAAAAATGAGACAAGTTTCCAAGCTGGCAATTATACTATGACTCAGGCGATGACATTAGACGAGATTATTGAAAGCTTGAAGACTGGAAAAGTATACCGTGAACCTGTTTTTACAGTTACAGTTCCAGAAGGATTAACACTTGAACAAATTTCTAACATTATCGAAAAAAATACAGAGTATACTGCGGCTCAATTTATGGAAAAAGTTACAGATAGCCAATTTATCGAAGCAATGATGGGAACTTATCCTGAATTGCTAACAGAAGAAATTATGGATGGCAATATTCGTTTTACACTTGAAGGCTATCTATATCCAGCAACCTATTCCTTTTATGAAGAACATCCTTCATTAGAAGAAATTATTTCAACAATGATTTCCCAAACAAATGATATTGTTGTTGAATACCGCCCAATTCTTGAGGAAAAGCAAATGTCCGTGCATGAGTTGCTTACTTTTGCATCGCTTTTAGAGGAAGAGGCGACTGCCCAGACAGATCGTGAAACGATTGCAAGTGTATTTTATAACCGTTTAGAAATCGATATGCCATTACAAACAGATCCGACTGTTTTATATGCATTAGGAAATCATAAAGAGCGGGTATTATACGAGGATTTGGAAGTGGAAAATCCATACAACACTTATAAAAATACTGGTCTACCACCAGGTCCTATTGCAAACGCAGGAAAAACTTCAATAGAAGCTGCATTAAATCCAACAGATACAGACTACCTTTATTTCTTAGCTGATAAAGAAGGTAATAATCATTTTGCAAAAACTTATGAAGAACATTTGCAAAATGTAGATGAATTTATACAATAATAGTTATGATGGTTTAGCAAGAGGCAATCCCATTAAGTAATAATAGAGCACTACATCATTGTATTCGTGCTTGAGCATATAGCTAAGTATGCGGTAATTACCGTATACTTGCTTCTCTTTTTTCGGCAGTTTGCAAAGGAGATGTAAGAGCTACTTGATTAAGTTAATAGTTTTTTATTCTTAACTTAAACACGTAAATTTGATCCAAATTCCTCTCTAAAGAAGGTAAAGCAATTTTCTACGATTTTGTCATAAAGATTATTCGCTTTCCTTCTATTTTCATGATATTATAAATTGTGATTTTTTGTACTGATTAGGAAAATACAATTTACTGGTATCAGTAAGGAAAACATCGATTATTACCAGGTAAGAAGTTGTGATTTTTTGTAAGTGTCTACAGCCGCTCAGCCGATTGGGTAATTTGCGTCCCTATTAAAACGGAAAAAGCTTATCTGTTCGGTACCTTGCTTTTGGGTTTATGCAACGCGAGTCATGTCAAAAACATGTTGGGATGTTAGCAAACGCGTAGCGAAACAGGTCGCTTGCGTTTTTCTTAATAAATCGTGTTTTTCAAATCATATAGTAATGATTAAATTGTGCCAACAAATCGTTTGGTCTTTTTTCTTTTTTAGACATTAATTTTATCCTAATTTAAAAGGGGTTCGCACAATGGAATTTTCTAAAGAATATATTGAATCCTTTATTCAGCCGCGCAATGAATTGTTAATCGAAATGGAAACGTATGCAAAAGAACATCATGTGCCGATTATGCAATTACCTGCTATTGATGCTTTAATACAGCTTCTACGCATTCAAAACCCTTCTAAAATATTAGAAATAGGTACAGCAATTGGATACTCGGCATTACGAATGGCAACTGCTTTACCGCATTGTAAAGTTGTCACAGTTGAAAGGGATCACGAACGTTTGCAGGCTGCGAAGCAATTTATTGCTCGTTCGGAAGCAGCAAATCGAATTACGATAATTGAGAGTGATGCGTTGGAAGTGGATGTTGAAAAATTTCAATCTACTTTTGATGCTGTTTTTATTGATGCTGCAAAAGGTCAAAACATGCGCTTTTTTGAAAAGTATTCGCCGCTTGTACCATCAGGTGGTGTTTTGTATATCGATAATATGTATATGCATGGGCTATCGAATTTAGATATAAAGGAAGTACCCCGTAGAAAAAGAACAATGATTCGTAATTTAAAAACTTTTACTGAATGGGTTATGCAGCGTCCTGAATACGATAGTACGTTTTTCCCCATTGGTGACGGCTTATTAATTTGTTTGAAGAGGTGACGTTAAATGAAAAAACCTGAATTATTAGTAACACCTAAGTCAATAGAGCATATTAAGGCATTAATTGAAGCAGGTGCAGATGCATTTGTAATTGGTGAACAAAAATTTGGTTTGCGATTAGCTGGTGAATTTTCAGTTTCACAAGTTGAAGAAGCAACAAAATTAATACATGAAGCTGGCAAAAAAGTATATGTAGCAGTTAATGCATTATTTCATAATGATCGTCTAGATGCTTTAGATGATTATTTAAAGGAAATGCAAAGGATCGGTGTAGATGCACTTATTTTTGGTGATCCTGCCGTTGTGGTGTCAGTTCGTGAATTAGGCATAACTATTCCGCTGCATTGGAATCCAGAAACAATTGCTACAAACTGGTTCCAAGCAAATTATTGGGCTGATCGTGGAGCAAAACGCGCGGTGCTTGCTCGTGAACTTTCATTAGATGAAGTGTTAGAAATAAAAGAAAATGCAAGACCAGAAATTGAAGTTCAAGTACATGGCATGACATGTATGTTCCAATCAAAACGCTCTTTATTAGGAAATTATTTCTTATATCGTAATGAAGTAATGGAAGTAGAAAATCGTAAAGAAAATAAAAACATGTTCTTACATGACAAAGAGAGAAAAAATAAATATCCAATTTACGAAGACTTAAACGGTACACATATTTTTTCACCAAATGATATGTGTTTAATTGATGAATTAACGGAACTTTTCGAAGGTGGAATTGATTCATTAAAATTTGATGGAGTGCTTCAAAGCGAAGATTACATCACTACGACAACAAATTGCTACCGACAAGCAATTGATGCTTACTTTGATAAAGGTGAAGATGCTTATGAAGCAATTAAGGATGAGCTATTAGCAAAAATAGAAGAAATTCAACCTGCTAACCGTCCATTAGATACTGGATTTATCTTCAAAGAAACAGTTTATTAAGATCGGAGGCTTTGAATTGTTACAGTTAATTGAAAATGAAAAAATTCGTGAAACCGTTAATGGTAAGCGTGTAATAACTAAAAAACCAGAATTATTGGCACCTGCTGGCAGCTTAGAAAAATTAAAAGTAGCCGTTCATTATGGGGCGGATGCAGTATTTATTGGCGGTCAAGAATTCGGGTTGCGCTCAAATGCAGATAACTTCACAATTGAAGAGATGCGTGAAGGTGTAGAGTTTGCAAAACAATACGGAGCAGTCGTATATGTAACAACAAATATTTTTGCACACAATGAGAACATGGCCGGTCTAGAAGAGTACCTTCAAGCAATAGAAGGTGCTGGAGTAAAAGGGATTATCGTAGCTGATCCACTTATTATTGAAACATGCCGCAGAGTAGCACCTAAGTTAGAAATCCACCTTTCTACACAGCAATCATTATCTAACTGGAAAGCCGTGAAGTATTGGAAACAAGAAGGACTTCATCGCGTAGTGTTAGCCCGTGAAGTCGGTGCAGAAGAAATGAGAAAGATGAAAGAGGAAGTAGATATTGAAATTGAAGCATTCGTGCATGGTGCGATGTGTATTGCTTACTCTGGACGCTGCGTGTTATCCAACCATATGACGGCACGCGATTCTAACCGTGGTGGTTGCTGCCAATCTTGTCGTTGGGACTACGATTTATATGAAAATGTAGATGGACAAGAAAACGCTTTATTTAACGAAGGTGATGCTCCATTTGCAATGAGTCCTAAAGACTTGAAATTGATTGAATCAATCCCGCATATGATTGAGCTAGGCATCGACTCTTTAAAAGTAGAAGGTCGTATGAAATCTATTCACTATGTGGCAACAGTTATTTCTGTTTACCGCAAAGTAATTGATGCATATTGTGCAGATCCTGAAAACTTTAAAATTAAAAAAGAATGGTTAGAGGAACTTGATCGATGTGCAAACCGAGCAACAGCTTCTGCCTTTTTCGAAGGTGAACCAAGCTACAAACAACAAATGTTTGGTTCCCATGCTGCAAAATTGAAATGGGATTTCGCTGGACTTGTACTTGACTATAATACTGAAACTCAAATGGTTACACTACAACAGCGAAATTACTTTAAACCAGGTGATACGATTGAATTCTTCGGGCCTGATATTGAGTCGTTCAAAATGGAAGTCGGTCAAATTTGGGATGAAGAGGATAATGAAATTGAAGTAGCAAATCATCCATTACAAATTGTAAAATTTAAAGTAGAGCGTCCGTTGTTCAAATACAACATGATGCGAAAGGAGAATAAATAAATGTCAAAAAAGCGTCCTATAGTAATCGGGATTGCAGGAGGTTCATGCTCGGGGAAAACGAGCGTAACACATGCCATTTATGATGTTTTCAGAGAGCATTCAGTAGTTGTAATTGAACAAGACTTTTATTATAAAAATCAAAGTCATTTAACCTTTGAAGAAAGATTAAAGACAAATTATGACCATCCGTTAGCCTTTGATAATGATTTATTAATTGAGCATTTAAACAATTTGCTGCAACGAAAACCGATTGAAAAACCAGTATATGATTACGTAAATCATACTCGTGCTGAAGAAGTTATACATGTTGAACCAAAAGATGTTATTATACTAGAAGGAATCTTAGTATTGGAAGATAAACGGTTACGTGATTTAATGGATATAAAATTGTTTGTAGATACAGATTCCGATTTACGTATAATTCGTCGCATTGAGCGGGATATTAAGGAACGAGGAAGAACAATTGATTCTGTAATCGAACAATATTTAACTGCAGTGCGACCAATGCATAACTTATTTATAGAACCAACTAAACGATATGCAGACGTCATTATTCCTGAAGGTGGGGAAAATGAAGTAGCAATCGATTTAATGGTAACAAAAATTAAAACAATTCTTGAAACAATGACAATAGTGTAATATGATTAGAAGGTATTGGAATAATTTAGTACCTTTTCTAATTTATTAAATAACATTAAACAATAAAATTCGGTTACTAGTTAAGTGGACAAAAACAGCTTCTATTAGTCATTTTTGCCTCATATGCTTAACTACTAACCGGGTTTTCTTATTACATCTTAAAGAAAACGATTGCATTATTAATAATAAGGTGTATAGTATTGTTTCAAGTAAAATTATTGTGAGTAGTTAAGGAGTGAAATGTTTTGGCAAATGAAAAACAATATCCAATGACTTTAGCGGGGAAACAAAAATTAGAGGAAGAATTAGAACACTTAAAAACTGTAAAGCGTAAAGAAGTTGTGGAACGCATAAAAATTGCCCGTAGTTTTGGAGATTTATCTGAGAACTCTGAATACGATTCTGCTAAAGAAGAACAAGGTTTCGTTGAAGGACGAATTTCTGCAATTGAATCAATGCTGCGTAATGCAATAATTATAGAAGAAGCAGAAGGTCAAAGTGATATCGTTACTTTAGGGAAAACAGTTACTTTTGTTGAACTGCCGGATGGCGATGAAGAGGAGTACACAATCGTAGGTTCTGCAGAGGCTGATCCTTTTGAAGGACGTATTTCTAACGATTCTCCAATAGCGAAAGCGTTGCTTGGTCATAAAGTTGACGATATAGTAAAGTTAACAACACCAGGTGGAGATATGGAAGTACGTATTGTTTCCATTAAAACAGCTAAATAATTATAGTCCCTTTCAACTGGCTAATTATTATACATAGCCGATCGATATGGAAAGACATAACAAACATAAGCCGCCTCATATACTATTGAGGCGGCTTAATTGTTGCTCAAATTTTTTAAAAAAGGAAATACCTTTTAATTCATACTTTTCATTTATTTTATTTGCTTAACAAATACATTAAAAATTGACAGAACTTATGGTGTTATACTATCGAATATTGATAAAATAAAAGATATCTATGGCAAAGGAGGATTCATGTCCCATGTCTAATGAAGAACCTAGTTTAACAACACGTTCAGAAAAAAAACAACGTCATCAACGTAGTCAAAAGCGAAAAAAGATGGATCGCCTTTTAAATATATTAATCGCTGTCGTATCAATTCTTATAGTTTTAAATCTTGTTGCTGTCTTTAATAATGATAATGATAAAGAAAATGAAAGAGCACAAGTAAATGAAACAAAAGAACAAGAAGATGTTGCTAATCAAAATAACGAGAAAAATGAACAAACTAATGATATGGTTGCAGGTGATACGGAGCAAAAGAAGAATTATAATGAATCCGTAGAAGAAGATCCAAACAATAATCAGGCGCAACAGATTGTACAGTCCTCGGATGATCCAAATGTAGATGAGGTTATTATTGATCCCAATTGGAAACCTACCACAACTAAACAGACTGGAGAGCATATTTCAACTTATGAAGAAGGACATATTGATTACGAAGAAAAGCTTGAAACGTTTCGTAATGCAGTAAACCTTGAGGAAAATAATATTATTTATTGGTCTGTAAAAAATAACGGTAGTGCAGATTCTTCTGTAGCGGTTGTTTCTACAAACGATCGTTCAGAAAAATATCGAATATTTATTGAATGGGTGCAAAATGAAGGCTGGAAGCCAACGAAAGTAGAAAAACTTTCACAGCTGGAGGGTACCTATTAACAATAAGCGTTGACGAACGACCATATTTTATTTATGTTAAAATATGTGTCAAGAATTGGAGGAAACAAAATGAAAATCGCTGTAATTGGTGCAATGGAAGAAGAAGTGGAACTACTTCGAAATTCACTGGAAAATACTGAAGTAGCTAAAATTGCAAATAGTGAGTATACAACAGGTACATATAAGGATAAAGAAGTTGTACTGCTGAAAAGTGGAATTGGAAAAGTAAACGCTGCAATGTCTACAACCATTTTATTGTATGAATTTAAACCGGATATTGTTATCAATACTGGTTCTGCAGGCGGTTATGATTCAAATTTAGAAGTAGGTGCAATCGTTATTTCCGATGAAGTTCGTCATCATGATGTA
Source organism: Lysinibacillus telephonicus (assembly GCF_003966145.1). Taxonomy (GTDB): domain Bacteria; phylum Bacillota; class Bacilli; order Bacillales_A; family Planococcaceae; genus Ureibacillus; species Ureibacillus telephonicus. The sequence goes on along the minus strand of NZ_RXNR01000005.1, from coordinate 78,906 downwards.
GATGTGACAATCTTTAATTATGAAATGGGACAAGTGCCACAGATGCCTGCTGCGTTCGAAGCTGATAAACGATTAATTGGCTTGGCAACAGAAGCTGTAAGTGAAATTGGAGAACATCAATACGGTGTTGGACTAATTTGCTCAGGTGACTCGTTTATGAATGATCCAGAGCGTGTAGAAAAAGTAAGAGAGTATTTCCCACAAATGAAAGCAGTAGAAATGGAAGCTGCAGCGGTAGCTCAAGTATGTTATCAATTTAATACACCATTTGTTGTTATTCGTGCTTTATCTGATATTGCGGGAAAAGAATCAAATATTAGTTTTGATGAATTTTTACCTGTTGCTGCAAAGCATTCTACAGAAATTGTATTAAAAACGATTGAAAAATTATAAACGTCATCGTTTGTTCATAAACTTCCTTGACGGTAAATAAAAATACACAGTAATATATAATTATGGTTGTATAGGGTATTTTTAAAAAATTCACATAGAGGAGGTATTTGCTATGTTATTAATTATGGCGGGTGCTGTAGCGATTACAACTATTTTAGGTATTGTGATTTATATGGGAGCTAGTGATTCAGTTTATCATTAAAACCAAAAGTTTTTATAGACAATGTTTATGTTAAAGAGGGGAGCCCGAGTGTAACTTTGGGTTCCCCTCTTTATTGCCTTTCACACGAGAAGGTGAAATCGCCCGAAAAAAGAGAGCTTCTTTCTACGACTGGAAACCCATTTATATCATAACATTGATTGGAAATTTCCATTATGAATTTATGGTCCATGTAAAGATCTATTGATAGGAATATAGCTAACCCAATGATTACAATTGAGATAATAGCAATTATCTGATGCTTCAAAGATAGTCTCGTCCCCTCTTTATTGCCTTCCATAATAATTCCACCCCCTATAACTGCAATTCCTATTAAAAGTTGATAACACTATTATAACATATATATAACAAATTTTTGAAAAACAGTAGAGTTTCATACAATGTTATTGCTGATTCAGTTACATTAAGTTTTTTCGTAAGTTAAGTTGTATCCCCTTACTTTTTAGCTTCAAACTTACTGTAAAATTCACTCCTGTACAACCGAGACTGTTAACATGATTAAAGATGATTATCGCATTGGAAAGCGTGAGTAAATAGCTGATAAGAAGTGTGGGGTTTAATATATTCTCAAATTATAGAAGACATTACCAAATTAAATCTAAAATAAATTCGAAATGGAGCAAAAATATTTAGTTATGAAGTATGAAGCCGAGTATTAATTAGTATGAATACTGAGAGTAAAAAACATTTAGGCTGCTTAACAAAATGAATTGTTAAGCAGCCAAGAGTAAAGAGAGTAGTTTAACATTAGGAGTTGTCTTTAAAAATAGTTGTAGTAAGAAAATGGCGTGTATGGTAGCTCTAATTTTTAATCAATTTCTAGTTAGCAATATTTTTATTGGCATATACAATGAACAGATGAAAAGCTAAGTAAATTGTTTTTTATAAGCTTAAGTAATTATTCCCGATATGTTTGATTTTCAGCTTTTTTCGATTCTTTCTCTGCTTGATTATGTTTAAATTGCTGATATAGCTTAACTAAAGCTCTTTTTTCAATGCGTGAGACATAACTTCTTGAAATCTTTAGCTTTTTTGCAATCTCTTTTTGGGTTAGGGGGTCGTTGTTGTTTAATCCATATCGATAGACGATAATTTCAAGTTCACGAGGCTCCAAAGTATTAAGATAAGAATAGAGCTGCTCAAAACTTTCCTTTTGTTCGATTTTATCGATTGCTGGCTGTTCATCAAGCTGAAGCAAGTCACGGATTTGCAAAGATTGTCCTTCCTTATCTACTCCAATAGGTTCGAAAAGTGAAACATCTTTTTGCACTTTTTTTTGCGCCCGTAAATGCATTAGTATTTCATTTTCAATACAACGTGCAGCATATGTGGCTAATCTAGTCTTCTTATCTGGTGTATAACTGCTAACCGCTTTCATCAACCCAATTGTACCAATTGATATATAATCGTCTAGTTGTTCATGCTGTGGGTGAAATTTCTTGACGACATGTGCTACAAGTCTCATGTTTCTTTCAATTAAATCTAGCCGCGCTTGTTCATCTCCTGCCATAAACCGTTCTATGCATTTTGCTTCTTCTTCTTTTGTAAATGGTCTATGGAAAGCCTGCCCCTTTAAATACCCTAAAAATGTCGGAATATCTAACCAAAGCTGCATAATTGACGCAAAGATCCCGCTCAGGTTACGTCATCCTTTCTGCCTTTTTCGACATTATATGATGTTGTTGGCAAGAAAATGAAAATGTAGAGCAATAATATCGCAAAAAAATAATCGATGCACTCTTGGTTAAATGCATCGACTGAAAATTATACTTTTTTTAATGTAAATGTACTTATCATCAAAACCGAAAGAATTGGGAATAAGAACATATAAAATTGTGGTCCAACTGAAGAAATAAGGAAATAGGAAAACGTTAAAAAAGTTCCTGCTGCTGTAATAGGCAACCCTACGAAATACCCAGTTGATTCAGTTATATTAAAACGAGCTAAACGGAATGCTCCAGAGGCGATATAGACAATTGTCAAAATAATTCCGGCCATTCCAAAATCGGACAATATATTTTCATACATTAATAGAGCAGGTGCTACACCAAATGATATAATATCACCCATAGAATCCAATTGTTTGCCCAGCTCGGATTCCTGATTTAGCTTCCGTGCTACTTTTCCGTCATAGCGATCTAAAAAAGCAGCAATAAAGATAAATAGAACGCTGTAACTATAGGCTTCATTTAATGTCGCCATAATCGAAGCTCCACCAAACGATAAATTGAAAATTGTAATCAAATTAGCAGCTTGAGATTTAACTTTTTTAACTGTTGAATCCACCATATGCAAAAGAAACATGGGGAACACTCCTTTGCACTAAATATATTTATATATTATACTTCGAAACAGTGTAAATTGTAAGTGAATCAAAGTTTTTGTAAAATTTCGCTTTCATTAAAATTATTGTAAAGAATACAAATGTTTTATTAGGGGGTACAGTATGAAAGAGAAGATTTACCAACGTTTAATTGAATTAACGAACGGAAAATACAGTTCCCTCGTATTAAAAAGACTTGTAACTTCCACGTTTAGTAAAAACTTTATTCAAAGATACAGTAAAGTATACGAAATTGACCTATCAGAAGTTTCACGAGATCTGCAAAGTTTTTCTAGTTTACAAGATTTTTTTACAAGACAATTAAAAGAGGGAGCTCGGCCGATACATTTGCATGAGCAAACATTTATCAGCCCTGTTGATGCAAAGGTTGAAGCATTTGGAACGATAAAATGTGATGCAGTTTTTACTGTTAAGAATAAGCCATATACGTTGCAAGATTTACTTGGAAAAGATCAAATTGCTGAAAAATATAAAAATGGAAACTATATTGTTTTTTATTTAAGTCCAGCAAATTATCATAGAATTCATAGCCCTTTGGATGGTACAGTAATTCGGCAATATGTTCTTGGAAAAAAATCTTACCCAGTGAATCAATTAGGACTTACTTATGGGAAAAAACCAATTAGTCATAATTATCGTATGATAAGCGAGCTCCAATATCAAAATAATAAAAACTTTGCGCTTGTTAAAGTAGGGGCGATGTTTGTCAATTCAATACAATTAACCAACACTTCGAAAACATGGAAAAAGGGACAAGAGATAGGGTATTTTTCTTTTGGTTCTACAGTTGTCATGCTTTTTGAGGAGAATTTTATTCACTTTACGGAAAATATCCAAAAAGGTCATGCAGTGAAGATGGGTGAACCGATTGCAATTATGATATAATCGAATAATAAAGTGAAGCCTACAAATCAGTGGGGTATTTTCCACTGATTGTTAGTTGTTTCACACACGATGTGGGGTACACAGACGTTGCCAAAAAGTTCTTTTGCGACGAAAGCACAGCGACCAGAGCAGGACTTGGCGCATTTAGTTGTGTACAAATTACGAGCAGTTGCTTTGCAACTTATATTTAATTAAAGTGGAAATTTTGTACCTGTTCCTGCGGTTACTCGTCGTTAAAACTTTAGTCGCATCGCTTTTGATGCAAATAATTTACTTCCCGTTAATGCGGGATAAAATTTATTGAAGGAGTTAAGGCTTTGTATAATTTTCTATTGCCGAATGAATTTGTAACAACAGTTTTTGAAATCACACCAGAAAAGTTGGAAAAGCTTGGAGTTAGAGGGATTATTACTGATTTAGACAATACTCTAATTGAATGGGACAGACCAGATGCAACAGAAGAGATTGCTACTTGGATGAAGGAGCTCGAAGATGCGGGATTGAAGATCATCATTGTTTCAAATAACAATGATGAACGAGTAAAAAGGTTTGCTGATCCATTAGGAATCCCTTTTATTTCTCGGGCAAGAAAACCTCTTGGAGCAGCTTATTATGCTGCGATGAAGCAGCTGCGCTTGAAAAGTAATGAAGTTGTTATGGTTGGAGATCAATTGCTCACCGACATAATGGGAGCCAATCGATTGAATTTATATACGTTTTTAGTTCGACCTGTAGCGGAGTCGGACGGTTTTGTCACGCGCTTTAATCGTTTTGTAGAAAGACGTGTTTTTAATTTATTAAAGCGTAAAGGAATTAAAACTTGGGAGGAACAGTAATGATTGAAATGCCAAATTGTATTGGCTGTGGAGCAATAATTCAAACAGATAATCCAAAGGAAGTTGGGTATGCGCCGCCTTCTTCTCTTGAAAAAGAAACAGTAATATGTCAACGCTGTTTTCGTTTGAAAAACTATAATGAAATTCAGCCAGTTAGCCTAACAGACGATGATTTTTTACGAATACTTAATGGTCTTGGTGAACAAGAAGGCCTTATTGTAAAAATTGTTGATATTTTTGATTTCAATGGTAGCTGGCTGCCTGGACTACACCGATTTGTCGGCAACAACCCAGTGCTATTAGTAGCGAATAAGGTAGACTTATTACCGAAATCTGTAAAACCGAAAAAAGTTATAAATTGGTTAAAACGTGAAGCGAAGGATTTAGGTTTAAACCCGGTTGATGTCATGCTTGTAAGTGCACATAAAGGCATTGGGATGCATGAAGTAGTGGATGCAATTGAAATGTATCGAGAAGGCAAGGATGTATTTGTTGTCGGTTGTACAAATGTTGGGAAATCCACATTTATTAACCGAATAATTAAACAAGCTACCGGTGAAGGAAATGTCATTACAACGTCCCATTTCCCTGGAACTACTTTAGATATGATTGAAATTCCGCTTGATGATGGTGCAGCTCTTTATGATACACCTGGAATAATCAATCATCATCAAATGGCACACCATATTGATTCGAGTGAATTAAAATATATTATGCCGAAAAAAGAAATTAAGCCAAAAGTTTATCAACAAAATGAGGGTCAAACATTATTTATCGGTGCACTTGCCCGTTTTGACTTTATAAAAGGCGATCGTTCTGCTTTTACAGTTTATGCTGCAAATGATTTACCAATTCATCGTACGAAGCTTGAAAAGGCGGATGAATTGTACGAGGAGCATAAAGGGGAGCTTTTGTCACCTCCAACGAGTAAGTTTATTGATCAGCTGCCTGAACTAGTTCGTCACGAGTTTTCAGTTAAAGAAGGGAAAACGGACATTGTAATATCAGGGCTTGGTTGGATAACTGTACAGCATCCAAATGTAGTGGTAGCAGCACATGCACCAAAAGGAGTAGAGGTTTTTATCCGCCCTTCATTAATCTAGTTGTGATCTATCTTCATTCCCCCTGGGTTATTTAGTGAATAATACCGAGTGAAGATTCTGCTTCCCAAGGGTCATAAGATTTAACGGAGGATTGTGAAAGGAAGTTGACCTACTAAATACGTCGCATCAAATGCAACAACGGTTAAGTTACAGCAATATAGGGCTTAAACATGATTCTAAAGTCGACGCGATGATTGGCCGATAGGTGTAATTGATATTTAAGAGAAGAGGTTTTTGAAATGAAGAAATGGTTTGCTGTGATTGGGGATCCTATTGCACATTCAAAATCCCCGAATATGCATAATGCTTGGTTTAATGAGATGGATATCGATGCTGCGTATATTCCGATTCATATTAAAAGTGAGCAGCTTGAAAAGGCGGTTTTTTCTTTAAAAACATTAGGGGCAAGTGGATGGAATGTAACAATCCCTCACAAACAAACGATTATCCCATTTCTAGACGAACTAGATGAACTTGCTGAAAAAATGGGGGCTGTTAATACTGTTGTTCGTCAGCAAGACGGAAAACTGAAAGGGTACAACACAGATGGTTCCGGATTTGTTCATTCCCTTGAAGAAGCTGTAGGGAAGGAACATAAACAAAGAGCTGTTTTAATTATTGGTGCAGGTGGTGCAGCTCGAGGCATTGCTTTTGCATTACAACAATACGGGTATACGAATATAACAATTGCCAACCGAACAATTTCCAAAGGGATAGAAATTGTCAATGAATTAGGCGAGGGACAAGCCATTTCTTTAAAAGATGCTGAACAACAACTAGATCATTTCGGCATTATTATACAATCTACTTCTGCTGGGCTTGCAAATAGTGAATTTAGTCTTCCTCTATCTTTAGAAAAGCTGCAAGAAGGAGCAATTGTTGCAGATATTGTGTATAATCCATTAATGACAACTTTTTTACTAGAGGCGCAGAAGAAAAATGCCAAGATAGTAAATGGTTTAGGAATGTTTGTGCATCAAGGGGCGATTGCTTTTAATTATTGGTTAGGGCAATATCCAAACACAAATTTAATGATAAAAAGATTAACTGAGGAATTACAAAAATAAACAGTTAATTTAGGAGGAAACATTTATTTATGCTAACAGGCAAACAAAAAAGATTTTTACGAGCTGAAGCTCATCATCTAACACCGATTTTTCAAGTGGGAAAAGGTGGGGTTAATGAGCAAATGCTGAGACAATTGCGTGATGCACTAGAAGCACGTGAATTAATCAAAGTACGTATTTTAGACAATTGTGAAGATGAAAAAGATGAAGTGGCGCAACAATTAGCAACTGGAACTGGAGCAGAACTTGTTCAATTAATAGGGTTAACAGTTGTTTTATATAAAGAATCTCGCAATAATAAGAAGATTGTGTTACCAAAAGCAGATAAAAAGTAAGGTGTTATGCAAATGAGAAAAGTTGGCATTTTAGGAGGGACATTTAACCCTCCTCATATCGGACATTTAATAATGGCAAATGAGGCATTTGATGCGTTGCAACTAGATGAAGTCCGTTTTATGCCAAATGCGATTGCACCACATAAACAATTAGTTGATGATGCAACAATGGAAAATCGTCTACGAATGGTGGAAATCGCCATTGAACCTTATGACCATTTTACAATTGAAACGATTGAACTGGAGCTTGGTGGAATTTCCTATACGTATCAAACAATGAAAGAGCTTTGTGAAAGAGAGCCGGATGTTCAATTTTACTTTATCATTGGAGGCGATATGATTGATTCGCTTCATACATGGTATAAGGTCGATGAGTTAGTAAAAATTGTTGAATTTGTTGGTTTGAAGCGTCCTGGAACACAATCAGCATCTACATATGATGTAACAATGGTGGAGGCACCTGAAATTGATTTATCTTCAACGTTAATAAGAAAAAGATTAAAAAATGGTGGTACATTAAAATTTTTATTGCCAGAAGGCGTTGAGGAATATATTCGAAAGGAAGGTCTTTATGGAACGCGATGATTATTTAGCAGCAATAAAAACGCGTATGCCAGAAAAAAGATATATTCATACTATTGGTGTGATGGAAACCGCCATTTTTTTAGCAGAGAAGTACAATGAAAATGCTAAATCTGCTGAAACAGCAGCTATTTTACATGATATAGCAAAATATGCTGATGAAGATTGGATGCGTCAAATAGTAATACAAAATGGACTTGATCATCGTCTAATTGGCTGGGGATCTGAAATTTTACATGGTCCAGTAGGCGCATGGATTGCTGAGAATGAATTTAATATTATAAATGAAGATATTTTGAATGCAATTCGGTTTCATACAACGGGGCGAGCTGGAATGACAAAATTAGAGAAAATCATTTATATTGCAGATATGATTGAACCAAACCGAAAGTTCCCTGGTGTAGAAGAACTTCGAATTTTAGCAAATAAAGATATAGATGAGGCTTTGAAAGCTTGTATTTGCCATTCTATTGCCTTTTTAGTTCATACAAAGCAGCAAATATATCCCGTTTCGATTGAATGCTATAATGATGTAATTTCATAACACGAAAATTTGTGGATTGAAAAAAAGAGAGGAACAGTGAAGAATGACAGAAAATTTATTACAGATTGCCTATAAAGCTTTAGATGATAAGCGTGCAGAGGATATTGTTGTATTAAATATGCAAAATATTTCTTTATTAGCAGATTATTTTATCATTTGCCACGGTAATTCAGACCGTCAAGCACAAGCAATTGCACGAGAAGTTCAAGAAAAAGCCCAAGAAAATGGTTTTGAAATAAAACGTATTGAGGGATTTGACTCTGCACGTTGGATTTTAGTTGACTTAGGTGATGTCGTTGTCCATATTTTCCATAAAGACGAACGCGCATTTTATAATCTAGAACGTCTATGGGGAGATGCTCCTCAATTAGATATTCCAACAGTAGAATGACGAGTAGTTATGAACGATTTGCGGCTGTTTATGATGAATTAATGCAAGATGTACCCTATGACCAATATGTTAATTGGGTTAAATCCCATGCTCCTAGTGAGCGATATCCAAATTTATTAGATGTAGGTTGTGGGACGGGTACACTTTCTTTAATGTTTCATCAACAAGGCTACAGCGTAAGTGGCATAGATTTATCTGAAGATATGCTGGCTGTTGCCAATGAGCGTTTGCAGGCTGCGAATGTAACCTTGCCGCTTTATGCAATGTCTATGGATGAATTAGAAGGATTTTCGGATTTAGACGTTGTGACGATTCCGATTGATTCAATTAATTATTTACCCGATAGTCAAATGGTTGTTGAAACATTAAAACGAATTTACAACAGCTTGCGAGATGGCGGACAATTATTTTTTGATGTTCATTCTCTCTTTAAAATGGATGTTATATTTATGGAAAGTCCTTTTACGTATGATGATGGAGAAATCACCTACATCTGGTATACAGAACAAGGAGAATTTGAACATTCTGTTTACCATCAGATGACGTTTTTTGTTAAGGATGAAAAAACGGGATTGTTTGAACGATTTGATGAAGAACACCTTCAACGCTCCTTTTCAATTGACACATATGTAAATTGGTTAACTGAAATAGGCTTTTCAAAAATAGTAGTGACTGCTGACTGGATGGAGCAAAGTCCTACAAATGAAAGTGAAAGAATTTTTATTCGTGCAGTAAAGTAAATATAGTTAAATAAAAAAGCATCTTTTCAACAGAAGGTAAATTATGTATATTATTATTATACTCCATATGATTTACTTTCTGAGAAGAGGTGTTTTTTCATTTTTCAGCAAGTGATTAAAAAGTATGGTAAGGCAATTGCTCTCCCCGGCATTGTCTCTGTTATTCTTCTTTATTTTTTCCTTCAAAAAACTGACTCTAATGAACAACAATTAGAGGTTATTACTACTATTCCACAAGAGCAAACAGAACAATTAAATAGCGAGGATGAACAGCAGGAACAGCTTGTTGTTAATAAAGTAATAGTCGATGTGAAGGGTGCTGTGAACTTTCCAGGCGTCTATGAGCTTACTACTGAAGAACGAGTAATTGATGCCATAAAAAAGGCTGGAGGCTATACAGAAGGGGCTGAATCGAAGTTGGTAAACCATGCCCAAAGGCTTCAGGATGAAATGGTAATTTATATCCCTAAGAAGGGTGAGGAAGTAGGCACCTTGGAAATGGATCCTACACAGGTCGTTAATATGCCTTCCGACAATTCTAGTTCTGCAAGTAAGGTAAATATTAATTCAGCGGATGAAACTGCATTAACAACTTTACCAGGCATTGGACCTTCAAAGGCGCAAGCTATTATTGCATATAGAGAGGATGTTGGATCTTTTAAATCGATTGAAGATTTAAAAAATGTATCTGGAATAGGAGACAAAACCTATGATAAATTAAAAGACTTAATAGATGTAAAATAAATACTTTTCTATTTCCTGCATTGCAACTACTAGTATTTACATCTAAACTAATAGTAATCTAGTTTGGAGGGAATCATATGGAGCGAATCACTTGGGACCAATTTTTTATGGCGCAAAGCCATTTATTGGCACTTAGAAGTACATGTACAAGACTTGCTGTAGGCGCAACGATTGTTCGAGATAAAAGAATTATTGCAGGGGGCTACAATGGTTCAATTTCAGGAGATGAACATTGTATTGAAAAAGGCTGCTACGTTGTTGATAACCATTGTATACGGACGATTCATGCTGAAACGAATGCATTACTACAATGCGCAAAATATGGTACATCAGCAAACGGTGCAGATTTATATGTTACACATTTTCCTTGTTTGCCTTGCTCGAAAACAATTATTCAGGCAGGCATTAAAAACGTTTATTATGCTACAGATTATAAAAACAACCCGTATGCGTTGGAATTGTTTAAAAAGGCAAATGTTGAAGTTGTACACATTCCATTTGACGAAGCGAAAATTGACTTTTTGAAAGATGAAAAGCTGCAGTTAGCTTTTGATATGCTGCATAAACTTCGAAATCTCGGTGCTTCAGAAGAAGAATTGAAGCCTTTTGAAAAGAAGGTGAATGAATTATTTGATCTTGTTCAAGCATAAATGTATTTTTTATGCCTTGTCGGTTCTCGTTGCTTCACTTGCAGCAACAGAATCGGCAAGGCTTTTATTATTGCTTGCTTTACTTTTATTGTTTTGTATTTATAAAAAAATTACATTTAGACACCTAGTAGGTATAATGCTTCTATGTTTCATTTCATATTATTATTTTTCCTTCCAAATCAATAAAGTGGATTATACATTAAACCTTCCTGCAACTTTAACATGGACAGGCGAGTATAAAATTAATGGGGATATGCTGCGGGGATTTATGGTAGATGAAAGTGGCAAAAAAGTTTATGTAGCCTATCAATTAGCCTCTGAAACAGAGAAGATTGTCTTTGAAGAAAGTCCACTAATTGGCAAGCAATATATTGTCCATGGTACTATTAAAGAACCGTCAAAGCCTGCACATTCTTATGCGTTTAGTATGGAACAATATTTAAAAAGTAAGGGCTCCATTGGAATATTGGAAGTTTCTAATTGGTCTTATATTCAAACGAAGGAATCTATCCCTCAAAGAATAGGATTGCAGCGTTTCAAATTAAAAAAGCATATTGAAGAAACATTTCCCGAATCTCTAGTTGGTGAAGCTCAAGCATTGCTCATTGGTTTAGGAGAAAATGTGGATGATGATACGACTAGAGCGTACCAAAAACTTGGCATTACACACCTTTTCGCAATTTCGGGGTTGCACATAGCTATAGTATCTTTACTATTTTTCCAGGGACTATTGCGTTTAAAAATTAGGCGTGAGTTTGCGATGCTAGTACTAATCGTAGTGCTGCCGATATATGCGATATTAGTAGGTGGGGCACCGTCTGTATGGCGTGCGGTATCAGTGGTTGAGTTAACCATTCTGAGCAGAATAAAATGGCGATTGCCAGTTGATGACGCACTTGCAATAAGCTTTATTTTATTTATTATTATAGAACCGTGGTCGGTTTATCAAATTGGGTTTCAGTTGTCGTATCTCGCTACAGCAGCTTTAATTTATTCAAGTCGACTTATTCGATACTATTCTTCATGGATTGTTCAATCCTTTTTTATCACCTTTGTTTGTCAATTGCTTGTTTATCCTCTATTGCTGTTGCATTTTTTTGAACTTAGTATATCTTCTTTAGTCGTTAACATATTTTTTGTTCCACTTTTTTCCTTCGTTATATTGCCAATTAATATTATTTTACTTGTTGTATCTTTTTTTCCAGGTGCATTGCCAGAATTCATGTTTAGCTGTTATGAACCAATTCGTACCTTGCTAACAAAATGTATTAATTTGCTCCAGGATATCCCCTATCAAATGTGGAATCCGGGAAAACCTTCTATTGTCAGTATGCTAATTGCATATGGTAGTGTATTTGCAACATTTTACTATTTAGATATACGTGCAAAATTAGTTAAAATATTATCGGTATTACTTATCCCGATGTGTATTTTACATTTTAGTACAAAAGTTCATGAAGAATTAATTATTTCATTTATAAACGTAGGACAAGGAGACTGCATTGTCATTGAATTGCCATACAGAAAAGCAGTTTATATGATTGATACTGGAGGCCTTTTACGCTTTGAGCAGGAGAAGTGGAAGCAAAGTGACAGTCCTTATGAAATTGGGAGAGATATTGTCGTACCATTTTTAAAAGGAAAAGGGATTCAAAAAATAGATAAACTCATCTTAACTCATGCAGATGCAGACCACGTGGAGGGTGCTGAAGAAATTTTACAAGAAATAAATGTTGAAGAGATACACCTATCTCCAAACTCTTATTATAAAGAAGTGATGAACGATTTAGTACATGACGCCTTAAAGAAAAATATTTCGATTCAAGAGCAAATTGCTAATAACGCATGGGCTGAAGCAGGTATTTCATTTCAGTATTTGTGGCCAGTAGATACACAATATGAAGGGAATAATGACTCCCTAGTTCTTTATGTTGCAATGGGTGAGTTTAAGGCGCTTTTTATGGGGGATGTGGAACATGAAGGGGAAGAAGAAATCTTGAGAAAATATCCATCCTTAACAAATATCGACCTATTAAAAGCAGGCCATCACGGCAGTAAAACATCAAGCAGTGAACAATTTGTAAATCAGATGAAACCAGTTTTAACGATTTTTAGTGCAGGAGAAAACAATCGTTATGGACATCCGCATGAGGAAGTCGTTTCAAGATTTCAATCATTAGGGTTGCGGACATTTACAACTGGTAAGGTAGGAACGATAGAAGTAAAAGTGAAAGGCGATAAGTTAGAGGTTACTACCTCCAACTAAATATGTGCTAAAAAAAGGGGACAGTCCCAACAACTTTGAGACTTCCCCCTTTTTCATGCAATTACAAATTATGCAACTGCATCAATAATTGTTGCGATAATGAAAATAAGTGCGAAGAATACGAATGAAACACCAAATCCTACACCAGCGTCAATAGCTTGGTTTCGCATTGAAGCGCCATTTTTGCCTTCGAATGGGTTATGTGTTACAACGTTTTCATTATGTGATGACATACCTATCCCTCCTACTCAGAATAATTATAAGTCAATATATAGCAAAAATCTATATAGAATCAACCAAATTCTATTATCTAATCTTTGATTTATTGTCACTATTTATACACAGTTGCATTAAAACGTGTATACTTATATACGAAATGTTGTAAGGGAGCTGACGAAATGTTTACAAAGGTTTGGAACGATATTAAAAATGGGCAAATCGCTCCTGTCTATTGCATTTTCGGGGAAGAGTCGTATTTTGTTGATGAAACGATAAAACGTTTAAAAATATCATTGAGCTCAACAGAAGAAGTGGAAACAATGAGCTTTGATTTAGATGAATCCCCGGTTGATTTAGTCATTGATGAGGCTGATACCTTTCCATTTTTCTCTGAGCGTAAACTAATTATTGCAAAAAATGCTTCTTTTTTAAAGGCAGCAGAAAAAGGGAAAGAAAAGATTGATCATAATATAAAAAGATTAGAGAATTGGTTGGTTCAACCTCCAAGCTTTTCTGTAACAATTTTTATTGCGCCGTATGAAAAATTAGATGAGCGAAAAAAAATTACAAAGCTCATGAAAGAAAGTAGTATAATGCTTCAAGCGGAAACTCCAAAGGAAAATGATTTAGCTATTTGGATACGCAATGAGGTAAGTACATATGGCAAAAATATTTCAGATGATGCAATTGACAAGCTTGTTGAAATGGTTGGAGCTAATATGATGCAATTGCAGATGGAAATCGAAAAAATATCTCTATATTTAGGAAACGACACGCAAATAAGCTCTTCCTTAGTAGAAGAACTTGTGGCAAAAACATTGGAGCATGATGCTTTTAAAATGTTGAATGCTTATTTGTCCCATAATCATGCTGAAGCACTTCAAATATATCATGATTTGCTTAGACAAAAAGAAGAGCCAATCATGCTTGTGGGCTTACTCGCATCTAATATTCGGACGATGAATAATGTTTATTATTTACAAAAAAAGGGCTACCATCCAAATCAAATTTCAAAACAGTTGAAAATACATCCATATCGAGTGAAGTTGATGCTTGAAAATCGAAACCGTCCAAGTGAGGAAAGATTGTTAAAAGCATTAAAAAATTTATCAGAAATTGATTTGCAGCTAAAATCCGTCAGCGGAAACAGAGAACGTTATTTAGAAATGTTTTTATTGAAGGCATTATAAAAAGAACGCTACTTATTCAAAAAGCATAGAATAAAAAGAACCCAAAGTACAAACGCTAGAATGTTGACTAATAATCAGCATTTTGGCGTTTTTCTTATGTTTGAATTAAAAACATTACCTCTTTTAAACGTTTCAGACGATTAAATAAGATAAGAAGGCGCAGCCTACCACTATAAGCTGCCCAGAAGCAAAAACTGTTGGGGGCCTAACTCGTAGCGCTTGTGAGCGAGAATGTCGATCATCCGACATCGCTTCCGGCCAACATCGTGTTGGCCCCTCAGCCGGCTCACTCAAACTCATACTATTTAAAATTATACTGAGTAGCTTCCCGTAATAAATAATTCTTAGCTAATGAAAAAAGACCAATTACCAATAAAGGTAATTGATCTTTACAGTTTCATTAGTTAGCTTTTTTAGCTAGACGTGATTTTTTACGAGCAGCTGCGTTTTTATGGATAAGACCTTTAGAAGCTGCTTTATCAAGAGCTTTGTTAGCTGCTACAACTAATTCCTGTGCGTTGTCTGCACCAGCAGTTAAAGCTTGTTCAGCTTTTTTAATAGTAGTACGCATTGCAGATTTTGCTTGAGAGTTAGCAACGTTTGCTTTTTCAGCTACTTTTACACGTTTAATTGCAGATTTAATGTTTGGCATATCTTTCACCTCCTAAATAAGGTACGAGATGAGTTATCTTCTCACTATTTCATTTGTTAATACAACAAAAATCATTCTACCAAACGATGAGTATAATTGCAATACATAAATGCAAAGAATATTTACTTGACAGATTGTCAAACATAATAGTGAGGTGATAATTATGATAGAAGTGAATTGGAGTAGAACCGATTTAATCGACGAATCGAAGGAAGTAGTAGAGCATCAGACCAGGCAGCAAAAAGAAGCGCTACATGATACGAGCGGCGTCTCGATTGATGAGTTTAAGGAGAACAGGGTAAAAGTCACAAAGGTTATTGTTGATAAAAGAGGGCAGGAACAAATTGGAAAAAAAGAAGGGACATATATTACACTCTCTGTTCCAACATTAACAATTGATGACCACAACGGTTTTGAGCAACTAGAAAAATCCTTTACTAAGTATCTTGATGATATCCATAAAGATATAAAAATCAATAAAGATAGTAAAGTTCTTGTAATAGGATTGGGAAATAAAACGATTACACCAGATGCGATTGGGCCTTTTGCCATCGATTCAATGCAAAATGAGCAATCTGAAAATCCAAGCGATCATTTTATTATGTATGCTCCAGGTGTTACGGGTCAAACAGGGTTCGAAACGAGCGACTTTGTTCATGCCTTAACTGAAAGAATTAAACCATCGCTCGTCTTAGTCATCGATGCTTTAGCTACAAGGGGAAGCTCTAGACTTTGTAAAACGATACAAATTACTAATACAGGGATACATCCTGGCTCCGGGGTTGGTAACCAGCGAACTGAAGTTTCAAAAGAAGTATTAGGTGTTCCTGTTACAGCAATTGGTGTTCCGACTGTTGTTGATGCAACAGTAATTATTGCGGATGCAATCGATAATGTATTCCGTTCTATTGCTGCGAAGATAGAAGAAAAGGGCAAGCCGTCAGGAAAACTTTCTGTTACTTCATGGACGCCGGAATCAAATTCAAGAGTAGATTTAAATTTAATAAAACCTATCTTTGGTGAATGGTCAACTTGGTCAACTGATGATCGACTCAAATTATTTGAGGAAGTGTTTGCAACACATCCTGAGAGATTGATTGTTACACCAAAAGAAGTAGATGTTTGGATAACAAAATATTCAATTCTCATAAGTAAATGCTTGTTTAAATGGATGAATCATAAAGTTCACTAGTTCTAAAATTTCTCTTCTCTCCATAAGGTAGTGGAAGGAGAGGATGTCATGTTAAAAAAAATACAAGTTCTATCAGTTTTTCTATTTTTCTTTTTCATGTTGCCAATTATTACCGGACTATTGCCTTTTCCAAACAACGAAAAATATGAGCCCCCTAAACCTGAAGAAAAGCAAATGGTCTATGCATCAACAGAAATTACAGAAACAGAGCCGAAAGCGACAGATATTTCACCAACAATGGATCCATTTGATGTATTGTTTGTTTTCACGCATTCTCATGAAACCTATAAGCCTTACGCTGAAAGTGAAAGTGGCACCATCGCGGTCTATGATGATCAGGCTAATTTATTCACAATGTCTAAAGTGATGGAAGACTATTTTCGACTAAATGGTTTAAATGCAAAAACACTTGATGTTGATGTTATGTCAGTTATGCAGAAAAAAGGAGTTACGATGTCAGCAGCATACGATACAGTCAGACCATATATAAGTAAGGAATTAAAAGAAAATAGCTATGACCTTATTTTAGATATACATCGTGATGCAACACGTGCTGATAAAAGTACAATTAAGCATAAGGATGTCAAGTATGCAAAAATTGCGTTTGTCATAGGTGCTGAAAATCCAAATTATAAGTCTAATCTTTCCTACGCCAATGCGTTAAATCAGTCTATAAATAAGATTATTCCAAATATATCGAGAGGAATAATTGAAAAGAAAGGCGCAGGAGTAGATGGGGTTTATAATCAAGATTTATCTAAAAACCTATTGCTAATCGAAATTGGCGGGATTGATAATACAGAGGATGAAGTGTATCGTACGATTGCTGTTTTAGCACAAGCAATATCTAAAACATTCGTTAATGATCAAGTTGCTAACGCCGATAGTCAAGCTCTATCACCAGCTAACAAAACTTCTGATTCTTGAACTTTTGTGTTTTTTCACTCCAACATTGCTAAAGTTAATGTCTGACTGCTATAATTCAAATTAGTTTAGCCTTTTTTACTTGAATAAGAAGTATAAAATATTTAGAAAACTGTTATAGTAAGCTCGGCCTCTCTAGTTGAAGGCTCATTTCGTGGGCAAGGCGAAAAAATTGCTGAGATACACACGAAATGAGATGTCGGCTGGACTAACGGTGTACGTTCACGAGCAGACGCATTTTTTTGGGGCGGGCTTACGCTTTTCTAAGTAGGGTTTTAACAACATGAGTTATAAGTAACAGTAATTGAAATATTCAGCAGTGCTGACTTTATACTGATGAAGGTTAAAGCCTCCAGCGTATGCCTTTGACTGTTATCACCTAAAAGGCATTAATTCTACAATTTTTAGTAGAATACGCGGAGGCGTATTTGATTAGGAGTGGACACGACATGAATCGAGAAGAACGTTTAAAACGACAAGAAAACATACGGAATTTTTCAATCATTGCACATATCGACCATGGGAAATCTACTTTAGCTGACAGAATTTTAGAGAAAACAAAAGCATTAACAGCTCGAGAAATGAAAGCGCAGCTATTGGATTCAATGGATTTAGAACGCGAACGTGGTATTACAATTAAGTTGAATGCCGTACAGTTAAAATATCAGGCTAAGGATGGACAAACATATACTTTCCACCTAATTGATACACCAGGACACGTCGACTTCACATATGAAGTATCAAGAAGTTTAGCTGCATGTGAAGGAGCGGTACTGGTCGTCGATGCGGCACAAGGAATTGAAGCACAAACTTTAGCAAACGTATATTTAGCTCTAGATAATGATCTTGAAATTTTACCTGTAATTAATAAAATTGATTTACCAGCAGCAGATCCTGAACGTGTACGTGGTGAAGTTGAAGATGTAATCGGCCTTGATGCATCTGAAGCAGTACTTGCATCTGCAAAAGCAGGGATTGGCATCGATGAGCTGTTAGAGCAAATTGTCGAAAAGATTCCTGCACCAATGGGAGATCCTGATGCACCATTACAAGCTCTTATTTTTGATTCGCTATATGATGCTTATAAAGGGGTAGTTACTTCTATTCGAATTGTCAACGGTACCGTAAAACCAGGAGACAAAATTCGGATGATGGCAACTGGTGCTGAATTTGAAGTAGTAGAGGTTGGTGTACATACTCCAAAAATTACTCCGGTGGCGGAATTAACTGTAGGGGATGTTGGATATTTAACTGCCTCTATTAAGTCTGTAGGCGATACACGAGTAGGGGATACTATTACTTCGGTAACGAATCCTGCAAGCGAACCATTGCCAGGTTATCGTAAATTAAATCCAATGGTTTACTGTGGTCTTTATCCGATTGATACTGCAAAATACAATGACTTGCGCGAAGCCCTTGAAAAATTGGAATTAAATGATTCGGCTCTGCAATTTGAACCTGAAACGTCTCAAGCACTTGGCTTTGGTTTCCGCTGTGGCTTCTTAGGATTGCTTCATATGGAAATCGTTCAAGAACGTCTTGAACGGGAATTTAATATTGATTTAATTACAACTGCTCCATCCGTTATTTACGATGTAAAATTAACTGATGGCACGTCTTTAAGAGTGGACAACCCTTCAATGATGCCGGATCCACAAAAAATTGATCATATAGAAGAGCCTTATGTAAAGGCAACAATTATGGTGCCAAATGATTATGTTGGTGCGGTAATGGAATTGTGTCAAATGAAGCGTGGAACTTTTATTGGAATGGACTATATTGATACAACGCGTGTAAGCATTCAATATGAAATTCCACTTTCAGAAATCGTATATGATTTCTTTGATTATTTAAAATCAAATACAAAAGGCTATGCTTCTTTTGATTATGAATTAATTGGCTATAAACCATCAAAATTAGTAAAAATGGATATCCTGCTAAATAGTGAACAAGTCGATGCTTTAAGTTTCATCGTACACCGTGACTTTGCATATGAAAGAGGTAAAGTTATTGTTGAGAAGCTAAAAGAACTCATTCCACGTCAACAATTTGAAGTACCTGTTCAAGCAGCTATTGGGCAAAAAATTATTGCACGCTCAACAATAAAAGCGATGCGTAAAAACGTGCTTGCAAAATGTTACGGAGGAGATATTTCACGTAAACGTAAACTTCTTGATAAACAAAAAGAAGGTAAAAAACGTATGAAGCAAGTAGGTTCCGTTGAAGTTCCTCAGGAAGCATTTATGGCTGTGTTGAAGATGGATGACAATAATAAAAAGTAATATACCAAGGTTTTATCGAGTTTTCACTCATTTAAATATTTCTAAGGCAGCGGATATATCCCGCTGCTTTATTAATTAAGGAATTAATAATATCGGCAGTTTTCTATTACCATCCTATTAGATAAATGGACATAGCAATCTTCAGTTACAGTTGATTTGCTATGTCCAAATTTTTTATGTACGGTTTTATTTTTATACCATTTTATACATTTAAATTCCCATGCTTTCAAGTCGCTTCTTTATTTGTTTTATTTCTCTAGAGAGATGATCAATCTGTGATTGAAGATTGCTATTATTATTGTTATTAATGTTTTGGTTACTTTGCTGTGCTTCCTGTATTGCAAGGGCGGCAGCAACTGTTGCAAGGCCATCACCAAGAGTAGTTATTAATGCTGCGATTAGTGCAAGTTGTGCAGCTTGACTTTCAGAATTAGTATTTTGAGTTTCTTGGTTAAAATTTTGATTTTTCATTGAACATCCCCCATAACCCAAATATATAGACATCATATTCAATCAAACTTTTTTTTAGTGGGTGATTCACCTGGGAATAGCAAAACAGTAGGATAATCAAGTACATTAAATAATGGTAAAATATTATCATATTTGGTTTAGTGGGAGTGCAGTAGTTAAGACATTTATGCTTGAAGTTCATATCAAGGGGTGACTATTGATGCTGGCATTATTGACCTGCAAAGAAATAAACAATAAGACCGCCTTATCCAGCGGGAGGAGCGGTCTTTTGGTAAATAGTCAAACGTCAAATTATTAATTTGAATCTTCTCCAGTTCGAAGGAGTACATAAATCATAAGAACAAAAAGACTTAGAAGTATTAAAGTTATAATTACAATAAATATTACTGTCCCATCCATCCTAAACACCTCGTTGGAATTAATCCGAAATTTTTAGCCACTAAAAGCTGCTATATTTATTCTTTGCAATAATAAGTCCTAATTAAACTATTTAATTATATGACAAAATCAGTTGCCAAATAATAAAGGGCTATCATTAAGAGTTAGTAGAAGTTGAAAAATAATACTATAAAATGGTGGCTCATTACTTTTGAATTAGGTGGAATGGGAAAACATTGAGATAGGTTGTTTTTTATTGCAACACATTTATAAAATAAGGAAAAAGTGTAGTAAAAATCGTTTAAATATTGCCCTTCTAAAGGAGAAAGTATTGTAGTAAAATATATCTAACAAAATCAACTATTTTACTAAGGAATGTTTAATCTTGGTTTTTTAATACTTCATAAAATTACAGCCAAGGAGATACGAAACGATGAGAAAAAACATTGAAGTCAATATTCCAGAATGGTTTAAACAAGACGAGTTATTTGTACTTAATACAGTTGTTGATGAGGAAAATGAAGCAATTGGTGTTTTATTTGCAAGTGATAATTTTGAACAAACACGGCCATATAATCCAGTAGTAAGAGTTTATTCTATTCGTTTAAACAATGGACAATATGAACTTGAACGTGAAATTAGTGCATTTTCATTTAAATCAAAAGCTGAGGCCATTGCATTTTCGAAAAATGTAGTCTCTTATTCAGCAACAGAATTATTATTAGATATACATAAAAATCAAGTAAAAGCAGTGATTTAACTTATTGCGCAAAGTATTTTAAAGCAAACTATCCGGCTCTATTAAATATTTTAATATAAAGGGGTGCCCAGAAAGATTGATTTTCTGGACATCCCTTTTATTCTATGGTTAAGTGAATGTTTAGACAAAGTCCTATTGAGATTTCTCACACTTAACAATATTATCATCGTCTTAGAAAGGCCTTTAGCTTTGTGCGGTAAAATTGAATTTTTAAACTGAAAGGGTACAATAGAGGGAAAATGATATAATATTCGTTTAGCAGTTCGTCAAATCCGTGCGACAACGGATAACTTATTAGTACCATGCTGATCTAAAATAAAGTTGAAACGAAAGAAAAGTGACAGATGCGATAGAACTTCTGTACGAAAGTGAAGCGACAGGCATAAATGATTAAAAAGAAAGAAGGGATTACACATGGCGCGAGGTGTCTACATACATATTCCTTTCTGTCATCAAATTTGTAATTACTGTGATTTTAATAAAGTATTTTTTAAAAATCAGCCAGTTGACGAGTATATTGAAGCAATTGGAAAAGAAATTGCTTTGGCAGTTCAACAAATGCCAGAACAATTTAACGAAATAGAAACAATCTACCTTGGAGGTGGAACTCCAACAGCACTATCTGCAAATCAAATCACAAGGCTTTTGCAGCTTATAAATACATTTTTACCGACAAAACAGCTGATTGAATTTAGCTCAGAGGCAAATCCGGATGAATTATCAGAAGATAAATTACAAGCTTTAATAAATGGCGGTGTGAATCGCTTAAGTATGGGAGTTCAATCTTTTGATCAAAGTTTATTAAAAAAGTTGGGTAGAACACACTCCAATGAGCACGTTTATGAAACGATTAATAAAGCAAAACAGGTTGGTTTTCATAATATAAGTATTGATTTGATGTATGGTTTACCAGGTCAAACATTTGCTCAATGGGAAGATACTTTAGAAAAAGCGTTGCAATTAAATTTACCGCACTATTCGGCGTACTCATTAATCGTCGAACCAAAGACCATTTTTTATATACAATACGTAAAAGGGAGGTTAAACCTACCGACAGAGGATTCTGAAGCAGATATGTATGACTTATTGATGAAAAAAATGGATGAAAAGGGAATTCGTCAATATGAAATTAGTAATTTTGCGTTAGATGGACATATTTCAACACATAATAAAATCTATTGGGATAATGATGAATATGCGGGCTTTGGAGCAGGAGCACATGGCTACTTGAACGGGATTCGCTATTCAAATCATGGTCCAATAAAAAGATATTTAGAGGCGATTACAGAAGGAAAAAGACCTGTCATACATTCCCACCAGGTTTCTCAAGAAGAAAAAATTGAGGAGCAAATGTTTTTAGGGTTGCGAAAAAACGAAGGGGTATCTTTTAAAGAATTTGAAAATAAATATCTAATCCCTATGAAAAGCATTTATGGAGATATCATTCGCCAACTTGTAAATGATGGATTATTAGTTGAAGATGAAGCAGGAGTGAGACTAACTCGAAAAGGGCGCTTTGTAGGAAATGAAGTCTTTCAACATTTTTTAATGTAGAATGTGCGATTCCGTTGACATAATATGAGAGATTTGATAATTTAATTATAGCATTAGCACTCTGAACAAGAGAGTGCTAACAGAGGTGATGACAATGTTAACAAATCGACAATTGCAAATTTTGCAAGTTATCGTTGATGATTTTGTTTTTTCAGCTCAACCAGTTGGATCACGCCAAATTTCAAAAAAAGAATGGATCACATATAGCCCTGCAACGATAAGAAATGAGATGGCTGATTTAGAGGAATTAGGTTTTTTAGAAAAAACACATACTTCTTCTGGTCGTGTCCCATCAGAAAAAGGTTATCGTTTTTACGTTGACCATTTATTGCAGCCAAAAACGATGTCTATTCAAGAGATTGGATTAATTCAATCTTTATTTCAAAATCAAATTGTTGAAATGGAGCAAGTGATTCGTGAATCTGCTAACATTTTATCAGATTTAACATCTTATACTACGATATTACTCGGACCAAATGTAGGTAAGCATCGTGTAAAAAGATTTCAAATTGTTCCATTAACTGAACAAACTGCGGTTGCAATTATCGTAACGGATAACGGTCATGTAGAAAACCGTACGATTACGCTACCGAAAGGGTTTGCTCCGTCAGATATTGAAAAAACGGTTAATATATTAAATGAGCGTTTAGTAGGAGCTCCTTTAATAGAGCTGCAAAAAAGATTGGAATTAGAAACTTTTGAAGTGTTAAGACAGCATATTAATACGGCGGATTCCATAATCCAGTCATTAAAAAATGTTGTAACCGTTCAAAATGAAGGGAAAATTTACTTCGGCGGAAAAACAAATATGTTAAACCAACCCGAGTTTCACGATTTAAATAAAGTTCGCGCACTGATGGAACTAATGGATAAGGAAAGCCAAGTAATTTCATTATTCCACCCTGGTGATACTGGAATCCATATTCGAATAGGGTCTGAAAATAATCATTTAGCAATGGAGGATTTAAGCGTCATTACAGCTACTTATTCAGTAGGCAAAGAGCAGGAGGGTTCCATTGCAATCATTGGACCAACTCGGATGGATTATCAACGGGTAGTTTCGTTGCTGGATATTATTCGTAGCGGACTTTCTCGTGTGCTTTCTAATAAACTTAATGATGGGTTATAAGGAGGAGACATTCGTGTCTGAGACGACAGAAAACAAAGAACAATTAGAAGAAGTAACTGAACCAACTAATGAAGAGGTTGCTGAAAAGGTAAATGAGCAATCAGAGCAACAAGTTTTATCTGTAGAAGAGGAATTACAGGCGAAAATTAAAGAACTTGAAGCAAAACTGGAAGAAGAAGAAAATCGCTTTTTACGTCTGCGGGCAGATTTTGATAACCTGCGACGCCGTTCTCAGCTAGATCGCGAAGCGGCGGAAAAATATCGTGCACAAAAACTGCTTACAGAATTACTTCCTGTTCTTGATAATCTTGAACGTGCACTGCAGGTTGAGGTTACTTCTGAAGATGCCGTTTCATTATATAAAGGAATTGAAATGGTATATCGTACATTTATTGAAGCTACAAAACAAGAAGGTTTAGAAGCAATCGCTGCAGAAGGTGAAACTTTCGATCCTACTGTTCATCAAGCCGTAATGCAAGAATCAGATTCTGATAAAGAATCAGGAATTGTATTGCGCGAGCTTCAAAAAGGTTATAAATTGAAAGACCGCGTGCTACGACCTTCAATGGTTTCAGTAAACGAATAATAAAGCCTTTGGCTGATTTCGTAAATGTGTAATTGATAGTAAACAACACTAAATGGTGTTTAAATAATTAGGAGGCAAAATTTAATATGAGCAAAATTATTGGTATTGACTTAGGTACAACAAACTCTTGTGTTGCGGTATTAGAAGGTGGGGAACCAAAAGTAATCCCAAATCCTGAAGGTAACCGCACTACTCCATCTGCTGTTTCATTTAAAAACGGTGAACGCCAAGTAGGTGAAGTAGCAAAACGCCAATCTATTACTAACCCAAATACTATTTTGTCAATTAAATCAAAAATGGGTACTTCTGAAAAAGTGAAAATTGAAGATAAAGAATATACTCCACAAGAAGTATCAGCAATGATTTTACAATATTTAAAAGGTTATGCTGAAGATTATTTAGGTGAAAAAGTAACAAAAGCAGTTATTACTGTTCCAGCTTACTTTAACGATGCACAACGCCAAGCAACAAAAGATGCTGGTAAAATTGCAGGATTAGAGGTAGAACGTATTATTAACGAGCCTACTGCAGCTGCCCTTGCTTATGGTTTAGATAAACAAGATCAAGACCAAAAAATTCTAGTATTTGACCTTGGTGGTGGTACATTTGACGTATCTATCCTAGAATTAGGGGATGGCGTATTCGAAGTACTTGCTACTGCAGGTGACAACAAACTTGGTGGAGATGACTTCGACCAAAAAGTTATAGATTATTTAGTACAAGAGTTCAAAAAAGAAAATGGCATTGATTTATCTAAAGATAAAATGGCAATGCAACGTTTAAAAGATGCAGCTGAAAAAGCGAAAAAAGATTTATCAGGTGTAACTTCTACTCAAATTTCATTACCATTCATTACAGCAGGAGCTGAAGGTCCACTTCACTTAGAAGTAAACTTAACTCGTGCTAAGTTTGATGAAATTACACGTGATTTAGTAGAGCGTACAATTATCCCAACTCGTCAAGCGTTATCAGATGCTGGTCTTTCAGCTTCAGATCTTGATAAAGTAATTTTAGTTGGTGGATCTACTCGTATCCCAGCAGTACAAGAAGCTGTGAAAAAGGAAACTGGCCAAGAACCACATAAAGGTGTTAACCCTGACGAAGTTGTTGCAATGGGTGCAGCAGTTCAAGGTGGCGTATTAACAGGTGATGTTAAAGATATCGTATTACTTGACGTAACTCCACTTTCACTTGGTATTGAAACAATGGGTGGCGTGTTCACAAAATTAATTGAACGCAACACAACAATTCCTACTTCAAAATCACAAGTGTTCTCAACTGCAGCTGACAATCAGCCAGCAGTAGACATCCACGTACTGCAAGGTGAACGTCCAATGGCTGCTGACAATAAAACTTTAGGACGCTTCCAATTAACAGATATTCCACCAGCTCCACGTGGTGTACCTCAAATCGAAGTAACGTTCGATATTGATAAAAACGGTATCGTATCTGTTAAAGCGAAAGACCTTGGTACTCAGAAAGAACAAACTATCGTAATTCAATCAGATTCAGGATTAAGTGATGAAGAGATTGAACGTATGGTTAAAGATGCAGAAGCTAATGCAGAAGCAGATGCGAAGCGTAAAGAAGAAGCTGAATTACGCAATGAAGCTGACCAATTAGTATTCCAAGTTGACAAAACAATTGCAGATCTTGGAGAGCAAATTACTGAAGAAGAGAAAAAATCAGTTGAAGATGCTAAAGAAGAATTGAAAAAAGCATTAGAAGCTGGAGAAATCGAAGCAATCAAAACATCTAAAGAAAAATTAGAAGGTGTCTTACAACCACTTATTATGAAAGTGTATGAACAAGCAGCAGCTGCTGCACAAGCTGCACAAGGCGGTCAAGACGCTGGTTCTGAGAAAAAAGAAGACGGCGTAGTAGATGCTGACTTTGAAGAAGTAAAAGACGACAATAAATAATAAGAAAAGCGAAGGCGGCTCGCTAAACTCCGACAGGCACTGGAGACTTCCGCCAAGCGTGCTTGCACGCGCAGAAGAAAGTTGAAGTGACCGAGGAGTTAGCCGCCGCAGCTAGACAATAAGAAAAGCGAAGGCGGCTCGCTAAACTCCGACAGGCACTGGAGACTTCTGCCAAGCGTGCTTGCACGCGCAGAAGGAAGTTGAAGTGACCGAGGAGTTAGCCGCCGTAGCTAGACAATAAGAAAAGCGAAGGCGGCTCGCTAAACTCCGACAGGCACTGGAGACTTCCGCCAAGCGTGCTTGCACGCGCAGAAGGAAGTTGAAGTGACCGAGGAGTTAGCCGCCGTAGCTAGACAATAAGAAAAGCGGAGAACGCTTGTTAAGCTCCGACAACAACTGGAGGGGTTGGCAAAAGGGCTCGTTTTGCCCTTGTAGCCAGCACCGAAGTTGTCGAGGGGCTAGCGTTCATAGCTAGACATTAGAAAAGCGAACGAAGGCGGCTCGTTAAGCTACGCGTCGACGAAAGCCACACTTCCTTGTGGCACTCGTCGACAATTCATCTGTATCGAAAGCGAAGCGTCAGATGCAATTCATCTGTATCGAAAGCGAAGCGTCAGATGCAATTCATCTGTATCGAAAGCGAAGCGTCAGATGCAATTCATCTGCATCGAAAGCGAAGCGTCAGATGCATGACTCACATCGTGTGAGCCCCAACAACTGGTCGGCTATTTTGTGATTACTCGTCGCAAAAGGATTTTGTGGCAATGTCGACACAAGCAAATCCAAGTGTGTCGAAGGTACGGACGTTGTTAGCTTAAAAATTAGAGGAGCGGGTAACCGCCGACACTAGAAATGTATTTGCACTGTATAACTAAGAAAAAGAAAAAGTCAAAGACCGTTTCTCGGCTTTGACTTTTTCAATGTACAGACCTAATTGTATATGTGGTACAATATACGTTATGTAAAAAGAGCGGAGTGTGAGCGATGAGTAAACGCGATTATTATGAAGTGCTTGGAGTCAGCAAAAGTGCCAGCAAAGATGAAATAAAGAAAGCCTATCGTAAGCTTTCAAAACAATATCATCCAGATCTTAATAAAGAAGCTGGTGCTGACGAAAAGTTTAAAGAAATTGCAGAAGCATATGAAGTATTAAGTGATGATAGTAAACGTGCTCAATACGATCAATTTGGACACGAAGGACCAAATCAAGGCTTCGGCGGTGGCGGATTTGGCGGAGCTGGATTTGGAGGATTTGAAGATATTTTCAGCTCATTCTTTGGCGGCGGTGGACGTCGTTCAGACCCGAATGCACCAAGAAAAGGGGATGATCTTCAATACCGAATGAATATTTCCTTTGAGGATGCAGTATTTGGGAAGCAAACTGAGATTGAAATTCCTAAGGACGAAACTTGCGATACGTGTAGCGGCTCTGGTGCAAAACCGGGCACAAGTCCTAAAACATGTTCAACATGTAACGGCTCTGGGCAAATTAATCAAACCGTTGATACGCCGTTTGGTCGTATGGTAAATCGACGTACATGTAGCACATGTCGTGGTACAGGTAAAATTATTGTTGAAAAATGTTCAACATGTCATGGAGCTGGTACAGTTCAAAAACGCAAGAAAATTAAAGTTACCATTCCTGCAGGTGTAGATGATGGCCAACAACTACGAGTTTCTGGTCAAGGTGAACCAGGCATAAATGGCGGCCCTGCTGGAGACTTGTATATCGTCTTCAACGTGAAAAATCATGAGTATTTTGAACGAGACGGCGATGATATATATTACGAATTAAAATTAACATTCCCTCAAGCTGCACTGGGCGATGAAATTGAAGTTCCGACGATTCACGGTAAAGTCAAATTAAAAATACCAGCAGGAACGCAATCAGGTGCTCAGTTCCGTATTAAAGATAAAGGTGTTAAAAACGTTCATGGATATGGAACAGGACACCAGTATGTAATTGTGAAAGTAGTAACACCTACTAAACTAACAGAAAAACAAAAACAATTATTACGTGACTTTGCAGAAATTAGCGGTGATATACCAGAAGAACATGGTAGCTCACTATTTGATAAAATAAAAAAAACATTAAAGGGTGAATAAATGGATACGATTGTTATCCATTTTGACAAAATGAATAAGAGGAGCTGATTGCAAGTGAAATGGACGGAGTTGTCATTTTTAACAACTAACGAAGCGGTTGAAGCGATTTCAAATATTTTTCATGAAGCAGGCGCAAGCGGTGTTGTCATTGAAGATTCAACAGAAATAAACAAAGAAAGAGAAGATCAATTTGGTGAGATTTATGAACTAAATCCAAATGATTTTCCATCAAAAGGTGTAGTGGTAAAAGCATATTTGCCAGCCTCTAGTTTTTTAGCTGAAACTGTTGAAGAAATAAAGCTTGCAATCGCAAATCTTATCAATTTTGATATTAACCTTGGGGAAAATATTTTTACAACTTCTGAAGTAAATGAAGAAGATTGGGCTACTGCATGGAAGCAATATTATCACCCTGTAAAAATTTCTGAACGCTTTACAATCGTTCCGACTTGGGAAGAATATACACCTGTAAGTACGGACGAATTAATTATCGAATTAGATCCAGGTATGGCATTTGGTACGGGTACACATCCAACAACTGTTATGTGTTTGCAAGCTTTAGAAAAGGTTGTCAAAACAGGTGACGTCGTTGTAGACGTTGGAACAGGCTCTGGCGTATTATCCATCGCAGCAGCTTTGCTTGATGCGAAAAAAGTGCATGCACTAGATTTAGATGAAGTAGCTGTAAAGGCGGCACGTGAAAATATTGAATTAAATCAAGTCCAAGATATAGTGGAAGTTTTCCATGGAAATCTATTAGATACTGTTAAAGAGCAAGCTGATGTTGTCGTGGCAAATATATTAGCTGAAATCATTATGACATTTACAGATGATGCCTTCTCTATTGTTAAACCAAATGGATTATTCATAACATCAGGTATCATCACAGCGAAGAAAGACGACGTCAAAGCAGCGCTTGAAAACTCAGGCTTTACTATTGAGGAAGTATTAATGATGGAAGATTGGGTTGCGATTATTGCTCGCCGACCATAAATGCGAGGAGTTGTCCTATAGGAGGTCAACTCCTTCTCATTTTATTTATATAATTTAATTTAAATCTCCTTGGAGGTATAAAATGCAGCGTTATTTTGTACAGGATACTTTTAATGAAAATAATGAAGTTACGATTACGGGTGACAATGCCCGCCATATTTTAAAAGTAATGCGAATGCAAATAGGCGATCAAATTATTATTGTACAAAATGGAATTGCCCATATATGTGAAATTGCCGAAGCAGGTCAAGAAGTGGTAGCAAAAAGCACTGGGGAAACGATTCCATCACCGGAAATGCCAATTAAAGTTGATATTGCGTGTGGCCTTCCAAAAGGTGATAAATTAGATTTGATTACCCAAAAAGGAACAGAGCTTGGAATGCATGCTCTAATCCCATTTGCGGCTGAACGTTCCATCGTCAAGTGGGATGATAAAAAAGGTGTAAAGAAGACAGAGCGGCTTCAAAAAATCGCTCAAGAAGCGGCTGAGCAATCCCATCGTACACATATTCCCGAAATTATGAATCCCATTTCGTTTAAAGAATTAATATCCATCTTTTCAAAATATGATGCAGTTTTTATTGCAGATGAAGAGGATGCTAAAAAAGAAGAACGCACAAGATTTGCGGATAAACTAAAAAAAGTGTATGATAATGAATCGAAGTCTATTTTATTAATTTTTGGTCCAGAGGGTGGTATATCTCGTAAGGAAGCACAAAGCTTTATAGAAGCCGGTGCAATAACAATGTCTTTAGGACCTAGAATATTACGTGCAGAAACAGCTCCACTTTATGCGTTGTCTGCAATTTCATATGAATTTGAATGAAAGAGGTGTACTAGCCTTGTCAACGGTGGCTTTTCATACATTAGGCTGTGCGTGAGTAAATTATATTATGATTGCGTACAAATTCAATGAGGACAAGGTTTGAAGGCTTGGGCAATTTCTTTAAATAATGAATTGGATTACAGATATTTAGCCATATGTATTGCAAAATTACCACTTTTATTGTTTAATTAAACGTAAGTTAAAGTTATATTTACCAAAATAACCCGAATTTTATTTTTAATATTACGTATACTATTTATGAGGTGAAGCGGGTATGGCAACTAAAAGTTTTCTTACTGAATTTAAATTTTCAGCTAAGTCAGGCAAGAAAATAGTTGATGCAATTGAAAATTCTAAAACACGTGAACATGTTTTGCAGCAAAAAGTAGAGATAGTACGAGACACTGGATCTATTAACAATTTAATGGACTCTTTTTTAGGTGCTCGTAAAAACTAGGTGATGTTTAAGTGGCATTAGAAATTGTTCAATTGTATGATATGCTCCGATCCGGTAGAAGAGAGGAAGAAATTAAACAAATTCTCCTCTCTTTTTGTTCACTTCGGAACGGCGATCAAATACACGACGTTGAAGACTTTTTACATAATAAAGCAATAGAATTTGAAAAAAATGATATTGCTAGAACGTATTTAGTATTTTCCTCATATAAAGGTTATCCAGTATTAGTTGGATACTATTCACTATCCAACAAACCATTGATTATTTCAAAAAGAAACTTCTCTAAATTCAGTACAAGCCTTAAGAAGAGATTATTAGGGTTTGGTCATAAAACTGAAAGAGAAAATTATGAAATAAAAGGATATTTACTAGGTCAACTGGGGAAAAACTATTCTGAAGATGCTATAGCAACGAGAGCAGTTTCAGGAAGAGACTTGTTGGCATTAGCCACTGAATCAATGCTCCAAATACATAAGCTTGCTGGTGGACGGATATTTTACTTAGAATGTGAAGATATAGAAAAACTAAAGCAGTTTTATCATGGAGAAGGATTCCGGGAAATAGAAGATTATAAATCTGAAAATGGATACTGTATTTTTATAAGAAGAATCCATGATAAAAAGTAGATTCCTAATATTAAAGGAATCTACTTTTTATTTATAATAAAATACCTTATAGCAACAGAATTTCCACGTTTCTCAATTAAATTTTTCTCCATCAATTCATTAAGAAGTGCGAGCGTGCTGCTGCGTTTCATATTGGTAAGATTTTCGATTTCAGTACGACTGGCAGAACCATGCTCTCTTAAATAATTAAGTACTACTTCCTCGTATGACTGATATAAAAATTTCTCTCGTCCGTGTGCTTTGCGTTCCTGAAGTGGCTTATAAGCAAATTTATGAGTAATCCCATTCTTGAATGTAATAGCGGCCACTTTTTTATCTTTAATAATGATTCTATCGATAACTGATTGAACGAAATCTGCCAACACTTCAATTCCAACTACATCTAACATTTCGCGATAATCAACATCTCTACTTTGTTGTAGTTCTTGTGTGATTAAGAAATATTTCGCGTTATCAACAAATTTATTATGGGTTTCGTTCACTGAATTCTGATATATTACGTTTATTTCTGCATCTAATTTTTCTACACGATCAATTAATTCGCGTTTCTTAAAAATATAATCCTTTTGACTAATCCCCTCATCGCTAAATAAATACAAATCTTCTAAGCGACTAAGAGCCTTTTCGAATTTGGTCTTTTCTTTTTTTAATTCCTCGAGTTCGAAATTGATATTTATGGATTCACTAGTTGAGTTTTGAGAGTATACTTGTTTGCTTGAACCGTTTATGAGTATAGTAAGTGTTTCTTTTAATGCAGCCTTGTCAATTCCTAGTACATCCACAAAAACTCTACCACGAAGCAACGCCCTTTCCATATCTTTTACTGTGTGTTTAGGTGTCGCTTTATCCTGAAACCTAATGAGATTAGATATATAATTCAATATAAAAGGAGTAATTGTAATATCACTCACGAAGTTGTTACAGTTGTGTATGTTTTCTACTTGTTTATTTGTTGAACACGTATACCTTGAGGGGCGATAACCATCTTTTCGAGCAACGTCTAAACCAGAAGTGAGTAACATACCACATTTACCACAATAGAGCATTTTCGAAAAGATATGAGTATGAATATTTGCTCGCTGTGCATCTCCAATACCTTTGTAATTATCATCTAGCATTTTATTTACACGATAGTATTGTTCTTTAGAAACAATGGGTGTATGATTATCCTTTTTAACTACCCACTCTTCTTTATCTTTTAAGCGTCTGCTACCTTCACTCTCTCTTTTGTTATATTCGTATGTTCCGATGTAAAAAGAGTTCCGTAGAACATCCCTAACAGCCTTGGCCGTCCAATTACTACCTTGTTTAGTCGTGATTTGTTTGTTATTTAGTACAAAAGCCACTTTTGATGTAGAAGCAAGTTTTTCGTACAAATTAAAAATATAACGAACAACAGAAGCTTCTTTTTCACAAACAACTGGGAATGGCTTCTCGTTATCACCTTCGCTTACACTCGGTAATTCGTATCCGATAGGTACAGAACCACCGTTCCACAAACCTTGTTCAGCACGGGAAAGCATGATAGAAAATACACGTTCAGCAGTTATTTTACGTTCCAATTCTGCGAAAACAAGAATAATTTTAAGCATTGCTTCTCCCATCGCTGTAGAAGTGTCAAATTGCTCGTTTTTCGAAACAAAAGTAACTTTATATTTTTTTAATTCATCGTACATCTCTGAAAAGTCTTTTAAATTCCTCGAGATCCTATCAATCTTCCAAACTAGCAAATGAGAGAATTCGCCTTGCCGAATACGATTCATCATTTGCTGGTATTTAGGTCTATCCGTATTTTTTGCGGAATACCCAGCATCCTCAAATATTTCACACTGATCAATACCCAGAGCGTACTTAGCATAATTTTGCAACTCCTGACGTTGGAAAGGCAAAGAATCTTTGTCGATTTGGTGCATCGTACTTACACGGACATATAATGCTGCTTTCTTCATTGTTTCTACCACCTTAATAAGAAAAGAGCGAGACTTGTTTGTCTGCTCCTTTTGCGAATTTTAGTAATTATTTTAGAGTGTTTTAGATTTGTTTCTTAACCTGCGTTCCCTTTTCGCTCTTCGGAAGCTAATGATGTTACCCCTTTTGCTCTGCTTCTAGTTCTAGCCGGTAGCTTTCAAGTTCTTCGTTAATATACTCTTCTTTCGTATGATTTTCATAAAAATAAAAGCACTGATGTATCTCTATATCCATATCTTTGCATACGATTTGCGGATGTAGAAGGTTTAACAGAAAGTGAACCAGGTCAAAGTAGGATACTTTTCATAGTGGGGGTATTTGATCGTTCTGAAGATAATCAAGGGTACAGAGATGCACTAACTGTTATCCAAAAAGTTTATGAGAGTCTAATTAGAAATCCCATAATAAAAGATCAATTTCAATTAGTGTACCCAATTCGTGCAACCTATCAAGAAGAGGACTCAGCTCCTTACTATTTTGCAGGTCTTGAAACCAATTGGGAGGTACCTATACCATTACGAGAGGATGTTGAACATCTAATATGAATAAAAATGAAACAATACTAAAAAATGCAAAGGCAACTACTGAGCAAGTGTCTAAGGTTTTATCTAAACCTAAGACACTTATTTATTGTGGACCCACAATAAATAACGGGGAAATTTCACAATATGCTGTTTTTCAAGGGAATTTACCTGAACATGTAAAAAAACATCTTGAAGCAGAAGCAGCAGTTAAAGAACTTCTAATTCCTGTACAAGATTTTGCTGCAGTAAAAAACAGAATTTATCAAAAGGGCACTCGAGAACAACTATTGTTCGAAAAAGCTCTTAATTATGCAAATGGAGGTAATAAATAATGGTCTATCAACACGGTATTGGGGTTATTGAAAAGCCAACTTCCATTCCACAACCGGAAGAGTCACTTTCTGCAGTCCAAGTGGTTTTCGGGACAGCGCCAATCAATTTAGTAGAAAATCCAACTGATGTATGTAATAAACCGTTACTAATTCGAAGTTTTGATGAAGCAAAAGAAAAACTCGGATATTCGGACAATTGGAAGGATTTCACTCTTTGTGAGGTTATGGACGCGAGCTTTAAGAAATTCAAAGTAGGACCTGTTGTATTTATTAACGTGTTAGATCCTTCAATTCATAAAAAGAGCTCTGAACCTACTTCAATTAAAATTACCAACAAAGAAGGATTAATCGATAAAGAAGGTGTTCTTTTATCCACGCTAGTTGTTAAAAGCGCGGACGGAGCGACTACTTATATGAAGGGCCAAGATTATTTAGTCTCTTTTAATCAAAATGGAAAACCTTTAATTTCTGTGCTGTCATCTGGACAAATGGCGAATGTAACAGAAATTCAGGTAACGTTCGATGAGTTAAATCCGAGTGCAGTAACTAATGCCAACATTATTGGAGGTTATGATGCTGCTACGAATAAATATAAAGGATTTGAGCTTATCCAGACGATTTATCCAACATTAGGTGTTGTTCCAAATACTTTGTTGGCTCCTGGATTTTCACAGCAAGCCGAAGTAGGAAACGTATTGGTTGCAAAATCTACTAAGATTAATGGAAGTTTTAATGCCACTAATATTTTAGATGTGCTTGGAACAACAAAAGAAATTGCAGGAGAAAACAAAAAAGCCAACGGATTCAACGATAAAACATCAATCGTTTGTTGGCCAAAAGCAAAAATAGGAGAAAAAACATATCGATTTAGCACGATTGTTGCAGCAGCTATTGCAAAAAGAGACTCAGAAAACGAAAACGTTCCGTATAAATCACCTTCTAACTTAAAAATCGCTATTAGCGATATGGTGAATGATAATGGCGATTCAGTATTTTTAGACCAAATTCAAGGAAACGTCTTGAATGGTATGGGTATTGTTACTGCTATTAATATGGGCGGTTGGAGAACTTGGGGTAATAATACAGCTGCTTATTCGTTTGACCCTAACGACTCGAGTGTGATGGATCCTAAAGATCGCTTTATAGCTGTACGACGTATGTTCGATTGGTGGGGAAATTCTTTCATCCAGGAATACTTCGATAAAGTCGATGATTCTACTAATTATCGTTTAATTGAGAGTGTAGTAGACAGCGAGAATATTCGAGCAAATGGATTTAAGGCGAAAGGGCAAATTGCCGGAGCTAAAATTGAATTTAACCAAGAAGAAAACTCAATTTCAAATATCCTAAATGGGAAAATTAAATTTGTTCAAAAAATGGCGTTTTATACACCTGCAGAATTAATAGAAAACGAATTAGAATTTGATCCTAATATGCTTAGTGAAGCAATTTTCGGAGGTGAGTAATAATGAGTAATCCAATTCCAGAGAAAGTCCATAGTTATAACGTATATGATGATACAGAAAAATTAGTTGGAGTATCTGCAGAAGTTACATTACCGACATTAGAGTTAATGTCTGAAGCTGTTTCGGGTGCAGGTATGCTAGGTGAGTATGAAAGTCCAACCCCTGGACACTTCGGTAGTATCACGATGGAAATTCCGTTTAGAACATTAACGGATAAATCATTTAGTCTTCTAAAAAATAAAGGAAGATCTATAGTACTAAGAGCTGCACAACAAAGTTACGATGTATCCGGCGGAGGTATACGACAAAGAGGTTTAAAAATTACCATTAGAGGTATTCCAAAGGCCTTGGAATTAGGAAAGTTAGCGGCAGGTACTCAAACAGAAACTAAAAATACCATTGAGGTTCTTTATCTAAAAGTAGAAGAGAATGGAAAAGTACTTTTAGAACTGGACAAGCTCAACTCTATTTATATTGTAGACGGCGAAGATCTACTTGCTGATGTTAGAAATCTAATTTAAGAAGGAGAATGATTGAATTATGAACGCAGTAAATGAAAATATGAAAGTTGTATTTAAAAAACCTGTTTCTTTTGAAGGAAAAGAGTATACAGAAGTTGATTTAAGTGGCCTTGAAAATCTAACTACGAGTGACTTAATTGAAGCTGATAAACAATTTAGTACGTCTGGACAGTTTTCTGTAATGAATGAAGTAACAATCGGATATGCCGTAATTGTTGCTGCAAAAGCTTCAAGTAAGCCAATAGAGTTCTTTGAGCATCTTCCGGCAAGTGAGGGCTTAAAAGTGAAAAATATGGTGATGGGTTTTTTGAACGCCTAGGAATTATAAAAAGAGAAGGGCACAAATATATAAAGCAAATTGATGGACGAATGTTAAGGAAACTTTGCATTCGTCTTTCTATTTCTCTAAAAACGAGCTTGGATTACTTTGTCAAAATGAATTTCTTTGAACTCGGAGAAACCATTGAAGATGCAGAGGCGGTGTTGAAGAAAAAATGAGTAATACAACTACTTATCAAATTGCTTTTCAACTCGGCGCTTCAATGAATTCATCCATGAGAAAAGCTTTTGCTAATACTACCCGTAACTTTCAAAATACCCGAAATGAAGTTAATGATTTAAACGGTGGTTCGGTAAAACTTAACAAAACCATGGGAGTGTTAAGTGCGACAGCGATTGCTGCTGGCGCAGCTTTTGTAACCTTATCAGCTGGCATAGGAGCTGCGATTTCGGCAGCAAGTGAATACGAAGATGCCATGAGGCAAGTAGAAGCTTCAACTGATGTTTCAGCGTCTAAGATGGCCGAAATGAGAGAAATATCAAAGAATCTTTATAATCAAAATCTTGGTGAGAATTGGGAAGATATTGCTCAAGCGATTTCTACTGCAGAAAGTGTAACAAAGTTAGCTGGTAAAGAATTAGAAACTGCAACAGCAAATGCGATTATCTATCGGGATGTCTTTGGAGAAGAAATCAATCAATCTATCAAAGCTTCAGACACCATGATGCGTAACTTTGGAATTACTAGCCAACAAGCTTATAACTTACTTGCTCAAGGTGCGAAGAATGGTCTAAATAAATCAGATGAATTGATTGATTCAGCAAATGAATATGCACCATATTTTGCGAAACTAGGCTTTAATGCAAATCAAATGTTCGACATTTTTTCAACAGGTTTAGCAAATGGTGCATTTAACCTCGATAAAGTTGGAGATGCAGTAAAAGAATTCGGTATACGGTCCAAGGATGGATCCAAAACGAGTATGGAAGCCTTTGAAATGTTAGGAATGAGTGGAGAAAAAATGACTCAAACCTTTGCTGCAGGAGGCCCAGCGGCACAGAAAGCATTTAATCAGGTAGTTGAAGCAATAAAAAAAGTGAAAGATCCGGCAAAACAAAATGCTATCGCAGTCGGTTTATTTGGTACTCAAGCAGAAGATTTGGAAATGAACGTAATTACTTCCATGGCCAACGTCAGAAGTCAGTTTGATATGACGAAAATGACAATGGAACAAATTAAGAATATCAAATACGATTCGTTAAGTTTGGCATTTCAAGGGATAAAAAGGCAGGTAGAAACGGGTGTATTAATACCTATTGGTCAAAAATTATTACCAGTGCTTACCAACGTTTCAAAAGGATTCGCAACCCATATGCCTAAAATCGAAAAGTTTGTGAAAGGTTCTTTAGACAAAGCTGGGAAAGCATTTTCAAAATTTTCAAGTTTTGCGGGTTCGATAAGCAATATATTACCTGACGCAAGCAAAATACAGGGAACTCTCTCTAAAATTAAAGACGCATTTTTGAATACTGTAAGCAAATTAGCGCCGATAATTAAATCTATTGCGGGCATTATAGGTCCTATTTTATTAGATGCAGTTAACTTTTTTACTAGTATATGGGGGCAAATACGAGAGTTTTTTGAAAAAGATGGTGCCCAAATTGTCAAGGCTGTCCAAAATGTTTTTGGATTTATAGCAAAAGTTGTTCAAGTTTTAGCTCCTATAGCTCTTTTTATCCTGAAATCTTTATGGGCAAATGTAAAAGGGGTAATCCAAGGAGCTCTAAACGTTATCCTTGGTCTGGTTAAGATTTTCGCTTCCTTATTTACAGGTGATTGGTCTGGATTGTGGGAAGGAGTGAAGCAACTTTTAGGTGGAGCCATTCAATTACTTTGGAATCTATGGAATTTACTTATTGTTGGTAAATTAATAGGTTCCATTAAAGCGTTGGCCAAAACTTTCTGGGGTTTCTTAAAAGGTTTAGGACAAAAAATAGCAACCAATGTTCAATATTACTATCATCAATTTGTTTCAGGATTTTATAGAATTGCAGGAAATATCGTTCAAACCATATTTAAAGCCATTGGAAAAATGATAGGCATAGTAAAAAATGGAGTCACTTTATTTATTCAGGTGTTCAATATAGCGCGTACTTTTGGAGTAAATATTTTTATGTCTATTGTTAGTGCCGTTAGAAATGTCTTTGCTGCGGCTTTTGGAGCAATTCGAAATGTTTTTGGTAGTTTAGTTTCTACAGTAGGTGGATTTTTCGGCAAGATATGGAGCTCCTTGCAATTATTATGGTCCAATATTGTTTCGATTTTTGGACAACTAAAATCAGTGATGTCAAGTCCATTCTCTTCCCTAAAATCTATCGTAAGTACGATTGTGAGCTTTATTTCTGGATTAATCCGGGGAATGTTTAACGGTGTGGTTTCGGTAGGCCGTGGAGCCATAAATGGTTTAATTTCGGCTGCTAATACTGTAATAGGTGGGTTGAATGATTTAAGTGTAGACATTCCAGATTGGGTACCAAAAGTCGGAGGTAAGTCATTTGGATTGAGCATTCCGAAAATCCCAATGTTGGCGAAAGGCGGTATTACAACAGGTCCAACTTTAGCAATGATTGGGGAGGGGGCAGAACAGGAAGCTGTACTACCACTATCCAAATTAGATGCCCTTCTAAATGGAGGCAATAAAACAGGAGATTCATACAGTGATAGCGATGAACGATATGAATTTCATTTTCATTATCATGGTAATGGGAAAATTGATGAATCGGAAGTTAAACAAGCTGCAAGGATTGGCTTTAATGAGTTTAAAAAATTTATGAAGCAATACGAGGCAGAAAAGAAACGTTTAAAATTTAGCTAGGAGGTAATTGTATTGGGTACTTATACAACGGTTTCCGGTGACACATGGGATTCAATTGCCCATTTTCAAATGGGAGACGCACTTCAGACAGCTAAGTTAATGCAGCAAAACATCGATTATGTACATTACACAATTTTCCCTGCAGGTATTACGTTAATCATTCCGGAAATAGAGGCCTCGATTTCTGAAAATCTACCTCCTTGGAAGCGAGCTGTTGATTAATGGATGCTAGAAAATCGTATATAGAGATAAATTACTCCGGCATTGACATAAGCAAAGAGGTGTCGTCGGATCTTATTAGTTTCTCTTATACCGATAATGCATCGGGTGAAGCTGATAATATTAGTATTTCGCTCAAAGATGAGAAGAAAAAATGGAGTGGACCCTGGTTTCCTACTAAAGGGGATGTTATCAACACTGTTATTCACACAACTAACTGGAGAAAAAACGGCGACAAGCAGCATTTACCTTGTGGTCGTTTTTTTGTAGATGAACCAGAGTTCTCTGGTCGACCAAGAGTTATAACTATAAATGCGATATCTTCACCACTAAACAGTAACTTTTCAAATACAGAGCGAAGTAAGTCGTGGCGGAATATTACTTTAAAAGCCATTGCTACAGATATTGCGAAACGGGCAGGTTTGACAGTTCAATTTATTGGTATCAATAACCCTCGTTATCCAAGTATTCAGCAAACAGAAAAAACAGATTCTGCCTTTTTATCTGAGTTGTGCGAAAAAGAAGGTTTGGCCATGAAGGTAACTGATCGCAAAATCGTTATCTTTGATGAAGAAGAGTTCGAAAAAAGAAAGGCTGTTGCTACTTATGATGAATCCAGCTCGACAGTGTTGGATTATTCATTCAAAACCACTCTTTCCAACACAGCCTACGCAGGTGTAAATGTAAAATACTATGATTCGAAGCTCGGTAGAAATATCGAGTTTCTTTTTAGTATTCGTGACATTGATAAGGAAAAGGACAAGGTATATCAATTAAATGCCAAGGTAAGAACCGGAGATGAAGCTAGAAGGTTAGCACAGAAAACTCTCAGAAAATTAAATAAAACAGAGTATACAGGCTCACTTTCTGTAACATTAAATATTGAATTGCTCGGTGCTTCTTGTATCAATTTAAAAGGATTTGGAGTCTTTGACGGAAAGTATTACATTACCAAGGCAACACATAACGTTGGTGGTGGATCAACAACAGATTTAGAAATCAGAAGAGTATTGGAGGGTTATTAATTGAGTAATGAAGCCCTAGCGTTAGTTAGAAATCTAATTAGAGTAGGAAAAATCAATTCAGTAAATGCAGTAGCAGGTACTGTAGATATTCTCTTTGAAGATAAGGACAATCAAATCATTAGTGACTTACCTCTAATGGCGTCTGATTATGATATACCTGAAATTGGTCAACAAGCATTATGTCTCTTTTTAGGCAATGATATTGAACAAGGTTTTTGTCTAAAGACCTTTTATTCGGATGTTCATCATCCCCCTGTAGCAAATGAAAAAATATATAGAAAACAGTTTAGCGATGGAACATTTATTGAATATAAGAAGGATTCTAGTGAACTGATTATCCAATCGAGTAAACCACTCACAGTAAAAGGGGATTTTAATGTAGAAGGAAATATTGTTGCCACTGGGACCGTCAGAGCAACCAATATTGGAAGTTAGGTGATTTTATGATTGGATTTTATGGAGATATAGTTTTTGAAACAAGTAACTCTCGTATTTTAACTTTTTCGGAATTACAGCGAAGTACTGCCAGTAGGTGGGCTAAACATGAAGTTATTGGGAAAAAGCCGACATCTGAATTTATAGGTCCGGACTTAGATACGGTTTCATTTACGGTAAACCTCAATGGGCAATATGGAGTACATCCACGCGATGAGATGAATAGATGGTTAATTAAGGCTAGATCTGGCACTGCTGAAACGTTTGTCATTGGAAATAAAAGGATAGGTGTTGATAAATGGGTAGTGAAGTCTGTTTCTCAAATGTGGGGAGTCATACTGAATAAAGGTGAAGTTGTCACAGGCAAAGTTGATATCGAATTAGAAGAGTATGTGGAGAGATTATGATGATAGATTATACATTGGTAAATATAGATTTTGGAGCTGAGGGAAATACGGAAATCTATCAAAATTTAAAAACACTTTACACAACTCCGGCAGGTACTGTCCCATTTGATAGAGATTTCGGCATAAACATAGAATTGTTGGATGCACCAATACCTCTTGCTCAAGGTAGATTGATAGTCGAATATACGGAAAAAACAGAAAAATATGAACCGAGAGCAAGTGTAAAAGAGGTGAATTTTGAGGTTAATCCTAAAA
This sequence comes from Lysinibacillus telephonicus, assembly GCF_003966145.1. GTDB lineage: Bacteria > Bacillota > Bacilli > Bacillales_A > Planococcaceae > Ureibacillus > Ureibacillus telephonicus. Next base: position 37,232 of record NZ_RXNR01000005.1, on the reverse strand, counting down.
ACGGCAAGATTTTTCCTAAGGTGGTGATTGAAATTGTCCCTTAATCTTAACGATTTACCAGAAGTGAATTTTATTGAAACAGATGTTAACCAAATTCTTAATGATGCAATTGCTGGTTATGAAGCTGCTTATTTTGAGCAGACGGGGGAAGTGAAAAAACTTTACCCTGGGGATCCGATTCGAATTTTTTTGTACTCACAAGCATTAAAAGAAATGCAATTGAGAGTTATGCTGAATGATACAGCTAAACAAAATCTATTGAAATATGCTCGAGGAGCGAACTTAAAGAACCTTGGTGCTTTTTTCAGAACTGATCAACTAGAAGCGCGAGCTGCTAAAGTTTTAATGCGATTTGTATTAAGTAGTGCGCGGCCGACTGATGAAACAATCCCTGCAGGTACAAGGGTAAGTCCTGGTAATGAGATTTATTTTGCTACGAAAGAGAATACTGTTATCCCAGCAGGTGCAACGTTTGTTGACGTTTTAACAGAGTGCACTCAGCCAGGAACTATAGGAAATGATTTCACCCCAGGGCAAATTAATATTTTAGTAGATCCTTTACCTTACAATGCAACTGTTGAAAATATCGAAACTAGTGGCGGTGGAGTAGAGGAAGAAAGTGAAGAAAATTATAAAAATAGAATTCATCTTGCTCCCGAAGGTTTTTCGACAGCTGGTCCAGAGGGGGCATATGAATATTTTGTAAGGCAATATAGTCCGCTGGTTGCAGATGTTAAAGTAACTTCCCCTAGCGATGGTGTTATAGATATTCGAGTTCTTTTGCAATACGGTCAAATTCCCGATCAAACATTTTTAGATGGACTACTTGAATATTTAAGCGCCAAAAACAGAAGACCTTTAACTGATAAAGTGCAGGTAGGGGCACCGGAGATTGTCAATTACGATTTAGATGTGGTTTACTATCTTAACTCTTCAGATATCAGCGTAGAGCAAGATTTGAGAAATAGAGTGGAAGCTGCAACTGATGACTACATCATTTGGCAACGCTCAAAAATAGGAAGGGATATAAATCCATCCGAGGCAATAGCAAAAATGATTTTTGTAGGTACACAGGATAATAAACAACAGCGAGGAGCTAAACGAGTTGAAATTGTTTCTCCAACATACATGACATTGAACGATAATCAAGTGGCCGTGGCCAATATAAAAACAGTGACATTTGGAGGTTTTGAGGATGAGTAAAACCATTTATGAAGTTCAATTAATGGACCTTCTTCCTGAAAGTCTAAAAAATGATCCTGATATTATTGCTGCTTCAAAAGCGGTGGATTTAGGTTTCTCTGTGGTTGTAAATGCTGTTGATAAATCTTTGATTTTACCTCGAATAGATCAGTTAGAAAGTGACGTGTTAGACCACGTTGCTTATTTTTTTCATGTCGATTTTTACGATAGATCACTAGATATCGAGACAAAGAGAAAATTAATTAAAGAGAGTGTCTATATCCATCAAATTAAAGGTACACCTGCAGCAGTCGAGATTTTAATAGAAACGCTCTTTGATGAAGGCACTGTCGAAGAATGGTTTGATTATGGCGGTAATCCGTACCGATTCAGAGTAGTCACAAGTAATCAATCTGTAACTCAAGAGCGAGCTGAGGAATTTTTACGAGCATTGAATACTGTGAAAAATACTAGATCGCATTTAGATAGTGTTATTATTCTTCAAACTGAGCAGATGGACTTTAAGCTTGCTGGAATAGTACACCAAGGAATACATGAAGTTTATGGGCAGGTGAATTAAGTATGGGGGCATTCGGAGGATTAATTTTTACTAATAAAGGTAAACTCCTTCAATCAAAAGCTCAAACAGGTGTTAATTTACACTACACAAGAATCGCAATGGGTGATGGTCAATTAGGCTCTACACCAATTTTGGCTTTGAACGGACTTATAAGTGAAAAGAAATCACTAAGCATTTCAAAGCTAAAAGTACAATCGGATGGCAAAGCTACAGTCGGAACGACTTGGTCCAATAATGATTTGACTGAAGGATTTTATTTTAGAGAAATCGGGGTATTTGCCCAGGATCCAGATCTAGGAGAAATTTTATACTGTTACGCAAACGCAGGTGCACTAGCAGAATATATTCCTGCAGGTGGCGGAACGGACATTATTGAACGTAACCTAGATATTGTTACAATTGTTGGCAATGCAACAAACGTCACAGCAAAAATCGACACTTCTTTGGTATTTGCAAGCGTAGCTGAATTGCAAAATCTAGAGAGAGAAATATTATTACAGATAAATGAGATAAAACAAGAAATAAAAAATATTAACACATTCGTGCATGAAAGTGTGTTATACCGCTGGGGATTTTCTTTATCAGCAGCTGGCGAACCACAAATTTGGTACGAGGAGGTTGTTGAGTAATGGCTACTATTATTGATTTAGCAACAAAGGCAATGCAAGATGCCATAAAAGCAGTCGTAGACGCTACAAAAACGGTTGTTGATAGTATTAAGACAGTTGTTGACAGTGTTAAAACCAAAGTCGATACGTTAGATACTCGAACTAACACGATGAATACGAATGTTAATACGATAAATACGAATGTTAATACGATAAATACGAATGTAAATGCAATTAAGTCGGATGTTGCAACTATTAAAGCTTCTTCGGGTGCTGTGAAGAACGTACAGAGAGGGACAGTAACATTTAGTAGCACTTCTAGTACGACAATTACAACAACAATATCAGCAGTAAATCTTAATAAGAGTCTTTTAATTACTATTGGTAGAGGTAGGGGTGGTTATGATGCATATAATGGTAACACTACTGCAAGAATAACCAATTCTACAACTATTACATTTACTTGTGAGTATCCTAGTACTATTACTATAGAATGGCAAGTTGTTGAATTTTATTAGTTAGAGGAGGAAAGAAAATATGTATACCTACGCTCAATTGAATAAGCAAAATAAAGTAGTAGCTATCACCTACCCAGCAGGTGAATTAGAGGGTGAAAACTTAATTGATGTATCGGAACACGAAAACCCCGACAGCTTATTAGGAGCAACATATGATGGCGAGAATTTTATTTTGTCGCAACCAGCAGAACCAACTCAAGCGCAAGAACTACCAACTATCGAAGAACAAATTTTAGCAGAAACTCAATACCAAACAGCATTACTGGAAACGAACACGATTGGAGGAAATTAAGATGAGACCATACGATCTTTGGAAAAGAATGATTAATGGTAAAGTTTATACAGAAGATGCAGTAACAACTCGTGTAAATACCGTGTTTGCAGTTAATCAATTAACACCAGAAGAATACACAGACTTAATTCAACTAATTGAACAAAAATATTCAGAAAACGCAGCATAAAGCTAGCGTTATTTTTTATGTTTAAAAGGAATTCCTCCCTTTTTGTCGAAATGGAATGATGAAAGGAAGGGATAAATATGTTAGCAGAAACCTTATTAGCAGAAAGACAACACTATGAATCAAAAGTTAATTATTTTAAAGTAGAACTCCAAAAGAACGAAGAGGAAATTGAAAAATCAGAAATAAGATTAGGTATTCTAAATGATGTAAACGCTAGGTTAGAAGAATCTACAGCAAAACTAATTATTGAACATGACATTCAATCACTGAAAGATGAAATAACTAAATTACAAACTACACTGACTCAAAATATAGGAAACTTGAAGGCATTTGAGAGAATTGTTGACGAGTTATATAACATTTAAGTTTTAAAGGCGCTCCCATTTGAGAGTGCTTTTTATATTGGAACAAGACCTAAGCAATGCACTGTGCCGAGCAGTGCTATTTTTATGTAAAAGTAGGTGTATAAAATGGAGAATAAAATAGCATTAATCACAGGAATTTTAGGGGCAATTGTATCGTATATGTTTGACTTAGTGGGGGTTGCAGTGTCAATCCTCATTTTATTTATGCTTGCAGACTATACAACAGGGCTAGTTGCAGCAGGAATAAATAAAGAACTTAATAGTCGTGTAGGTTGGACTGGATTTGTACGAAAACTTTATATTTTGGTGCTTATCGGAATGATTTATGCCCTTGAGTTTATGACAAGTCAATATGTAGACTTTGATATTTTGGGTGGTTACATCGGTGATGGTGCAGCCTTTGCTTATATTGCAATCGAGTTTATCTCAATCGCTGAAAATGGTGTGAAAATGGGAGCTCCAATGCCCCCGTTTGTAAAAAATTTATTGAAAATAGTTAAAGAAAAAACAGGTATCAATGAGGAGGGAGAATTAAAATGATAACAATTAGTCCAGGACACTGGTTGCCGGGCACAGGGGCAAGTGATTTAATCGATGAAGTAACAGAAGCGCGAAAAGTAGTTAAAAGAGTCGTAGAAATACTACGAGCAAATAAAATCACAACTAATCATGTTGTAGACGACTCATCGAAAAATCAGTCACAAAACCTAAAATATCTGGTCAATGAACACAACTCAACTAGCCGTGAACTTGATGTATCGATTCATTTTAATTCATCCAGTCGTACTGATAGAGGGGTAGGTGTTGAGGTACTTTATCTAACAATAAAAGATGTAGCTGCCAAAATTTCAAAAGCAATCAGTGATGTAAGTGGATTAATCAATCGTGGGGCTAAGTTGCGTAAAGACTTAGCTTTTTTAAATGGTACGAACAAACCAGCAATACTTATCGAAGTATGCTTTGTTTCCTCTGCAGCTGACACAGCCATTTACAAACGGAAATTCGAGGAAATCTGCTATGCAATTGCCGAATGTTTAGCGGAATTCGTTGGTAAGTCTTTGAACGCAAATGCAAAGGAAAGCGATGAAATAATGTCATTTAGTAGCCCCTCTTTAAAAGCTGAAACAGAATTAACGCTAAATAGTAAAGCCCGCTTAACTATGATTGTGGAAGCCGCTATTAAAGCAGGTGCTCATGAAAGTTGGCGTCAAAAACATGAAAATCGTGAAATGACAGAAGACGATTACAAAGGACTTGCGTTAAAAGCAATCATTGATCCGCAGTTAAAAAAATAACCAAATCAGACCGCCTTTTCCATCGATTGTGGAGGGTGGTCCTTTTTCATTTATTCATCATAAGGTCTGTACTTAGAATGTAACTCTTTTGATTCATCTTTACGACGCTCTACATCTTTCCTCAAAAATAACTTATCACGACTTAATTCTATAATTGGAGCGAGTTTACCTCACCTTTCTTCTTGAATAGGTGCTTAAAAATTATTTAAAAAGCATCACACATTCCCACAACGTACGTTTCTTTGAAGTTTCTTCCAAAATAAAGTACCACGAGCTTTTTCTTATCTAAAAAAAGGATGTTTTTTGCTTTGTCCTGACTTTTCATCTCCAAATTAATACTAATTTTCTGCAATTATGTCAAAACTAATAATTAACTAATTAGTTTTAGGGGGATTGTATGAGTAGGGTTGGGAAAATTAGTATTTTACATGTTGTTTTTTTAGTTATGACATTTATTGGGTTGAAAAATCACGTGACCATCCTACCACCTATTATAGACAATGTAAAAAGAGATGGATGGGCTTCTGTTATATTGGCAGTTTTATGTATGTTACCATGGCTATTTTTAATTATCTATATACAAAATAAATCAAATCAGCAACCAATTAAGCATTGGTTAAAGGAAAAAATAGGTCAAATAGGCTCATCTATTATTTTATACAGCACTGTGCTATTTCTATTTATTTTAGCTGCATTCACGATGCGTGAAACCGTTTTATGGATTTCTACAACATTTTTAGTTCAAACACCTCCCCTGTTACTATTATCGATTTATATAATTGTTTGTCTATTACTCGTTTCTACAAACATTGTAACACTTGTTATTGTGAATGCTTTTGTATTATTTTTTGTTGTGGTCTTTGGTTTTTTTGTCGCTTTTGCAAATATTCAAGTGAAAGATTACAATTACCTGTTTCCTTTATTTGAAGATGGTTTATTGCCTGTCATAAAAGGAATAGTGTATCCGGTTTCTGGATTTATTGAGTTAACTTTACTTCTTTTTCTGCAGCATCATTTTAAACAAAAATTCAAATGGTATCATCTTGCAATTATGGTCTTTATTTTAATGGGGTTAACATTGGGACCACTCATAGTTGCAATTACAGCATTTGGACCAGAAGAAGCAACTAAGCAACGATATCCTGCTTATGAAGAATGGTCACTTGTTACAATTGGTCGTTTCATTGAACATGTGGATTTCTTATCAATTTATCAATGGTTAACAGGTACATTTATTCGAGTTGGGTTATTATTATTCATTGCAGCGGACATATTAAATATAACTGGAAACAGAAAAAAAATATGGTCTTATTTAGCTCCTCCTTTTTTCATTATTAGCTTAATCATCTTTTTATTAGATGACAATTTGTTTATTGATTTAAACAGTGGTGGAATGCTAATTACAACATTGATTTATTTCTTTACTCTTTCTCTTATATTAGGAGGAATTGCTGCATTCAGTAAAAAGAATAACAAAAAGACTCGTCCAACGTCCAAGATAAAACTAAACAGAAGGTAGTGAAACATTAATGAACACAGCTGGACAATCATTACCAATGGTTACAAAATTGAAGCAACTTTTTCAAAAATCTGAAGATGTAATATTCCAAGAATACTTTTTTCAACAATCAAAGGTTTTTACAATAAAATGTGAATCAATGATTGATCAGCAAATTTTATATACTGTCGTTCTTCCTAATATTGAAAATCTTTATCTAAATTCTTCAAATCAAACAATCACTGAAGAAGCTATTGAGCAGTTACCTATTCCAGAAATAAAAAAATTAACTAAAAATGATGATATCATTACAGCTGTTTTCAACGGTAATCTCATCCTATTTTTCGAGGAATCTCAGTTGTTATATTCTTGCAATATAGCACAAAAACCGAATCGTAATCCCGAAGAAACAAATATGGAAGTAATGGTGAGAGGGGCTAGAGATAATTTCATCGAGGATCTCGCTACAAATATTGCGCTCATTCGGAAACGTATTCCAACAAATTCATTATGTGTAGAAAAAATGGAGCTAGGTAGACGTTCTAAAACGAAAATTGCCCTGCTCTATTTTGACGATATTGCCAATAAGGATATTTTAACTGAATTAAAAAAACAGTTAAAAAAAATTGATACAGATATTATTATTAGCGCTGATTCATTAATGGAATTTGTAAACGAAAAAAATTGGCTATTACCGGCTACAAACTATACGGGAACACCTGACTTTGCCATACAATCATTAATTCGCGGAAGGTTTTTAATTTTAGTTGACGGTGTAGCATATGGCGTTATTACACCTGTAAATATTTTTTATTTATTAAAAACAGGGGAAGATTACGAAAGCTCAATTATTTATGGGACATTTGAAAGATTTATTAGACTAATTGGTGGTATAGTTGGAATTCTCCTCCCTTCATTTTGGCTTGCATTGACACATTTTCATCAAGATCAATTACCTTTACAATTACTTGCAACAGTTGTTATAACAAACATTGGATTACCGTTTCCAGCAGTTTTAGAAATGCTTATCATTCTTATGATGTTTGAAATACTCCGAGAAGCTGGTTTACGTCTCCCATCAAAAGTTGGCGGCATTATCGGTGTGATTGGCGGACTAATTATTGGGGATGCTGCAATTCGTTCTGGTATTACAAGCCCGGCATTGGTAGTAGTGATCGCAACTTCAACAATTGCATCCTATACCCTAGTAAACCAACAATTTGAGAACTTTGTTATCATAATACGAATACTTTTTATAATTGTAACCGCATTTTTAGGATTGTTTGGATTTTTTATTTGTTTTTATCTTTTCATTCTATATGTCGCGAATACTCGTGTATTTGGAGTACCATATTTAAATATTTCAGCAGATTTAAGCTTTAATAATTTGAAAAAAACTTTATTCAGACTTCCAAAGTATAAATATAAATTTAGACCTAATTTTTTAGACCCTCAAGATGAAAGTCGTAATAATGAGAGGAACTCCAATGACTAAAAAATATTTACTTGTTATTTTAATCCCCTTTTTACTAGCTGGCTGTTGGGATTTGGATGAAAACGAACGTATGTATTATGTTTTCGGTGCTGGTATCGATTTTAAAGATGGAGAATATAAAGCAACGATTCAAATTATTAGTTTTGCAAATGTCGCCAAAACAGATCAACCTAATCAAGATCTTTTTCAATCACAAGTGTCATCTGCATCAGGAAAAACTTTTGATGAAGCACTTTTCAAACTTTATCACGGAATCGATGAAAAGGTTTATTGGGGACATTTTTCATTTATTATTTTTAGTGAATCGGCTTTAAAACAAGGGAGAATTGACTCTGTTATTAATACAATAACTGGTTTTAGTGATACGAGGTACAATATTTGGCTTTATTGTACAGATGAACCTTTAGATGAATTTTTGCTTGCACTTCCATTATTAAAAAAATCGATTACATTGACGAAAATTGCAGATCCTTTAAATTCTTTCGAACAGGAATCATATATAGAACCTTTAGATATAAGAAACTTAATTATTAATCTTAACGAGCCTGCTCACGAAGCGAATATTCCATATATAAAATTAAAGGAAGACTGGAAAACTCAGAACGAACCGCTTTCTTCCGTTGAAATAAGTGGTATTGGCATTATTACACCAAATGAATTTAAAGGTTATATTAAAGATGATCAAGCGAACGGTCTTCAATGGATATCAAATAAAACGATAAGAGGAGAAATTACAACCATTTATGAGGAAGATAAATATTTTTCTGCAGTTCTTCGCAATGTAAAAGTAAAAATAGATCCTATTATTAATGGAAATGATGTCAAATTTGATATAAATGTTCGCTTAACGGCCTCATTAGGAAGCTTTGAAGGGAATTTAACATCTGATAAAATTAAGAATCTTATTATGAAGAAAGTAAAAAAAGAAATTGAACAAACCTACCAGACTGCTATTGAAATGAATGTCGACGTTTTCAAATTATCAGAAATTTTATATCGTAAGGAAATAAAGACATGGAAGAAACTACAAAAAGATGGTCAGATTGAATTAGATGAAGATTCAATTAATATAAAAATAAACATTGAGAAGCTAACATCGGGTAGAAAGAACTTTAGGGACACAATTGAATAAGAGAATGGGATAAAATAGATTTTTTAAAAAATTGCTTATACCAGTAATAATAATCAGATACGGATACTTTAACCAGAAAACAGAACGAGTAATAGGGTTTTCTTTTAAAATGATGCAAAAGTAGGCTCAACACAAAATTTTATGTTATTATTAAAAACGTTATTATTTGTAGGTGAACTATTGAAAGGATGATATAGATTATGAGTTACGAGCGTCCGAAAACCGTATCTCTATATACTTTAGGTTGTAAAGTAAACCATTACGAAACAGAAGCTATATGGCAGCTTTTTAAAGAACAAGGATATGAACGTACTGATTTTGAACATCAAGCAGACGTTTATGTAATCAATACATGTACTGTAACAAATACAGGGGATAAAAAATCACGTCAAGTGATTCGTCGTGCTGTTCGTCAAAATCCTGATGCTGTCATTTGTGTAACAGGATGCTATGCACAAACTTCTCCTGCAGAAATTATGGCAATCCCAGGTGTTGATATTGTTGTCGGTACCCAAGATCGTCAAAAAATGCTTGGATATATTGACCAATACAGACAAGAACGCCAGCCAATAAATGCAGTCCGCAACATTATGAAAAATCGTGTTTACGAAGAATTAGATGTACCTTATTTTACAGACCGTACACGTGCATCACTTAAAATTCAAGAGGGCTGCAACAACTTCTGTACATTTTGTATAATTCCTTGGGCACGTGGTTTAATGCGTTCACGGGACCCACAAGAAGTAATTAAACAGGCACAACAACTTGTAGATGCTGGTTATTATGAAATCGTACTTACAGGTATTCATACAGGCGGTTATGGCCAAGATCTTAAAGACTATAATCTAGCACAGTTGCTTCGTGATTTAGAAGCAAATGTAAAAGGTTTAAAACGTTTACGTATTTCATCAATTGAAGCTTCTCAATTAACAGACGAAGTAATTGATGTATTAAAAAATTCGAAGATTGTTGTTAGACATTTGCACATTCCAATTCAATCTGGATCAGATACAGTGTTAAAACGTATGCGTCGTAAATATACGATGGATTTCTTCGCAGAGCGTTTAGAACGTTTAAATGAAGCACTGCCGGATTTAGCAATTACTTCTGATGTAATTGTAGGTTTCCCTGGCGAAACTGAAGAGGAATTTATGGAAACGTATAACTTTATTGCAAAACATAAATTTGCAGAACTTCATGTATTCCCATTCTCAAAACGTACAGGAACTCCTGCAGCACGTATGGAAGACCAAGTAGATGAGGAAGTTAAAAATGAACGTGTACATCGTTTGTTAACATTAAACGATCAATTAGCTAAAGAATATGCTTCTCGTTTTGAAGGAGAAGTACTAGAAATAATACCTGAAGAGCAATATAAGGAATCCGAACAAGATAATCTTTTCGTGGGATACACAGATAACTATTTACGAGTTGTCTTTGAAGGCAGCGAAGATTTAATAGGAAAACTTATTAAAGTGAAAATTGTAAAGGCTGGCTACCCATACAACGAAGGTCAGTTTGTAAGAGTTTTAGAAGAACAAGTTCAATAAAAAACTAGAAAATTCTTAGCTTAATAAGTTGAGATTATCTATTAAAAACAATTAGATTACTACTAAAAACAGGTAAAACCGAATTATGGTTTTGCCTGTTTTTATGAATAAAATTATTAATAAGCGTAAAGGTTGTCATTAGAACTAGCTTATTTAATTTCTTTTAAATTTCTGTCATTTCGCAATTCTATAAAATAATGGTATTATAGGAGAGGTACGGACAACTTAAAAATAAAAAGGAGTAATATCTATGACTCAAAATTATGCTTCAATGATCGATCATACACTTTTAAAAGCAGATGCAACTCGAGATCAAATTGAAAAATTATGTGAAGAAGCAAAAAAATATGAGTTTGCTTCAGTTTGTGTAAATCCAACTTGGGTTAGTTTAAGCTCGCAGCTATTAGCAAATACAAATGTAAAAGTTTGTACTGTTATTGGCTTCCCATTAGGTGCGACAACGTCTGAAGTAAAAGCGTTTGAAACAAAAAATGCAATTGCCAATGGTGCGCAAGAAATAGATATGGTTATCAACATCGGCGCCTTGAAAGATAAAGAATTTGAAGTCGTTCGTGATGATATTAAAGCTGTAGTAGATGCGGCAAATGGTACTTTAGTGAAAGTAATTATTGAAACTTGTTTACTTACAGATGAAGAAAAAGTAAAAGCATGTGAACTTTCTGTAGAAGCTGGTGCTGATTTTGTTAAAACTTCAACAGGGTTTTCAACTGGCGGTGCAACTAGTGAAGATGTAGCGCTTATGCGTAAAACTGTTGGGCCAGAACTCGGTGTTAAAGCTTCTGGTGGAGTGCGAAGTCTAGAAGATATGCAAAAAATGATAGAAGCAGGTGCTACTCGAATTGGTGCAAGCTCTGGTGTAGCAATCATGAATGGCTTAACTTCCGAATCTAACTATTAAATCGAATTCTTACTATTGACTGTAGGTAGAGGATACGATATAATTCTTTAGTACACAAGTAACCAGAGTTTTTTGTGTATTGACGTGTGTTCGGAGGGAGGGAAAGAGAGATGTCAAAAACTGTCGTTAGAAAAAACGAATCGCTTGAAGATGCTCTTCGCCGCTTCAAACGTACTGTATCTAAAAGTGGTACAATTCAAGAGGTAAGAAAACGCGAATTTTATGAAAAACCGAGCGTAAAACGTAAAAAGAAATCAGAAGCTGCACGTAAACGTAAGTGGTAATTTCCTAGACAATCCCTACGTTCATAACACGCAATTTTATGATTCACTAAGGAAAAAAATGATATACCCTAGTATTTGTAGATCTACAGATACTAGGGTATTTTACATTTATGGAAAAATTAAATGATTGATCTTTTTATAGATATATTATAGATAATTTTAGAATTTATATTGAAAAATGTATAAAATAAAGTAAGATAAATACTTTTTGAAACCTTTTCAATTTTAATCCGTAAATAAACTATCAGCGGGTTTCTATGGAAGGAGGGTGGAAATGAGACATTCAAAAGGCATACATTGGATTATATTATTATTTATTTCTTTTTTATTATTATCACCAACCTTAACTGCTCATGCAGATGGAAAAGTTTGTCATGTTAAAATTGAGAATGAAGTTGAAAAAGGTTTAAAAGCTTTTTTAGAAAGAGCTTATAAGGAAGCGATTGATTCGAATGCAGAAACAATTGTTTTAGAAATACATACCCCTGGCGGCTATGTTGATGCTGCAGAAGACATTGCAAAATTAATCGATGAAGCTGATATTGAAACTATTGCATTTATTAATTCGAAAGCGTATTCAGCAGGTGCCTTCTTAGCTCTTCATGCTGATGAAATTTATATGGTGCCAAATGGAACAATTGGTGCAGCTGCAATTATTGATGGACAAGGAAATACTGCACATGAAAAGGCGAATAGTGCATGGATTAGTGCAATGGTAGCAGCAGCAGAATCCTCAGGGAAAGATACTAGATATGCTCAAGCAATGGCTGATAAGTCAGTGCATTTGCCTGAATATCGTGCTCCTTCAGGAAAACTTTTGACATTATCAGCAGAAGAAGCATTTAAAGTAGAATATTCAAAAGCAACTGTTGCAAATTTTGATGAGCTTCTTGAAAAAATAGGGCATTCTAATAGTGAAATTGTGTCCATTGAACCGACCTTTGCAGAAAAATTGGCAAGATTTATAACAAACCCTATTGTTGTAACAGTTCTATTATCAATTGCGAGCCTTTGTTTAGTAATTGAATTGTTTTCTCCAGGGTTCGGTATACCCGGACTAATTGGACTTTTGTCTTTCGCTGCATTCTTTTTTGGTCATACAGTTGCTGGGTTTGCAGGATATGAATCTATTTTAATATTTGTTATTGGGTTTATATTGCTTATTGCTGAATTATTCGTACCAGGAGGAATTATTGGTATAATTGGCGGGGCGCTTATGATTATTAGTTTATTATTTGCAGGTGAAAGTGTGGTTCATATGGCGTATTCAATTTTAATCGCACTGTTTATTGCAGTAATAGGGATGGTGATAATAATGAAGTTTTTAGGGAAAAACTTACATGTCTTTAATAAGCTCATTTTGAGGGATGCTACAACTACTGAGGAAGGATATGTTTCCAATGTGAATCGTATCGACTTGCTAGGAAAAGCAGGCACAACAATAACACCTCTTCGCCCAGCGGGAACGATTGTAGTTGATAATGAAAGAATCGATGCAGTGTCAGAAGGAAGCTTTATCGGTTCCAATAAAAAAGTTGAAGTGATTCAAGTAGAAGGTTCACGCATTGTAGTAAGAGAAATAAATAAGGGAGTTGAAGAAGAATGATTATCGATGCAGCAGCAATTAGTTTAATTATAACAATCGTTTTAATTATCATTGTATTATCTGTAATCCTAACATTTGTTCCAATTGCACTATGGATTAGTGCTCTTGCAGCTGGTGTGCGAGTTAGTATTTTCACATTAATTGGGATGAGATTACGTCGTGTAATTCCAGCACGTATAATTAACCCATTAATCAAAGCACATAAAGCAGGTTTAAATGTTACAATAAACCAATTAGAATCACATTATTTAGCTGGTGGTAATGTAGACCGCGTAATTAACGCTTTAATAGCAGCTCAGCGTGCTAATATTGAATTATCCTTTGAGCGTTGTGCAGCTATAGATTTAGCTGGACGTGATGTATTAGAAGCTGTTCAAATGTCAGTAAACCCAAAAGTAATTGAAACACCTTTTATTGCTGGTGTAGCAATTAACGGGATTGAGGTAAAAGCTAAGGCTCGTATTACAGTACGTGCAAATCTTGACCGATTAGTTGGTGGTGCTGGTGAAGATACAATTATTGCTCGTGTTGGTGAAGGTATTGTTAGTACAATCGGGTCATCTGAAAGTCATTCCAAAGTATTAGAAAACCCAGATTTAATTTCACAAACTGTTCTATCGAAAGGTTTAGATTCTGGAACAGCTTTTGAAATTTTATCCATTGATATTGCAGATGTTGATGTCGGCAAAAATATTGGTGCAGAATTACAAATAGAACAAGCGCAAGCAGATAAAAACATTGCACAAGCAAAAGCTGAAGAACGCCGAGCAATGGCTGTTGCAAAAGAGCAAGAGATGGTTGCAAAAGTTCAGGAAATGAAAGCAAAAGTAGTCGAAGCTGAAGCTGAGGTTCCAATGGCGATGGCAGAGGCATTGCGTTCTGGTAATTTTGGAATTATGGATTACATGAATTATAAAAATATTCAAGCAGATACTTCCATGAGAGATTCAATTGCAAAGGTAACGAACGATAAACCTGATGCACCTGAAAAATAATCACAATACACACCTTTGAAGGGAGTGTTTAGCGAGATGGGAACTATATTGTTAATGGTGGCGCTTTTTGTCATTAGCTCTTTATTAAGTGGAAATAAAAAGACGAAACAGCAAAAGCCTATGCCTCCATTTAATAATAAACCAAATACCCAAATGTTCGATCAACCGAAACAAAAAGAGACCGGTCGAACGACAACAAAGTCGCTCGAGGATTTTGCCAGTGAAATTTTTCAGAAGCTAAGTGATACGACAAATACACAAACTTCTGGAAAAGCAAAAGAAAAACTGGAGGATGCAAAATCTCATAATTCCTTCAATGAAGTAGAATCGAATCAAACTAGATCTGTTACTAGACCAACACTTGATGTTAATCGTTCGGTTCGGTCAACGAAAGAAGCACCTTCAAATCATTCATTGGATAAGATTAAACAGAAAGAAATTGGAAGCATTGTCCCAACTACAAGAGAAGCATTGGTGCAAGCAATTATTACTACAGAAATATTAGGTCCTCCAAAGGCAAAGCAGCGGTAATGATGAAGAGGTTTCGAAACTATTATTTACATTATTAAATTCATGCCCCCCTTTTTCAAAGCATATACTTTGCGAAAGGGGGCATTTTAATTGAAAAAGTTATTTCAAACTGATCCATTAATTGAAATGATAAATTGTCGCCAATTGCGAATAATTGGAACATATAAATTTCTGGAGGCTTCAGAAAAACATTGTTCATTTCTTTATGAGGATTTTTCTGTGTTAATAAAAGCAAAACGTGTACATATAGATGTGTTAAAAGAAGAAGAATTTATAATACATGTAGAAGAGCTGTTAAATATTGAAATGAAACGACAGGTGAGTCCATATGAAAAAATACGATAATCGTCCTGTTGAAATAAGTGTTACAAGAAAAGGAGCAGCAAATGCTTTTATACAGCATCTACATTCAAAAAAAGTTAAAATTAAAAATATAACACATCTAGAGAATGAGATAAAATTTGAAATTGCGAGAAAGGATCTTTCAATCGTACGTGCTTCAAGAAAAAAGTATGAACTTAAGGTTAAAATTCGTTATTTACAAGTATCTCGAATTTTTCAAAAAAATAGCTGGACAGTAATTGGATTATTATTGTTAATTAGTATTCCGATTATTTGTTCACAAATTGTTTGGAAAATAAGTGTTGAGGCAGAAACACCTGAAATGAGAGTTGCGGTTGAAGAGGTTATTGAAGAGAAGCTAGCTTTAAAAGGGCCTATTTTTAAACATCAAGTGAAGTCGGATTTTGAAATTAGACAAACTATTATGGAAGAGATTAGAGATCTATCTTGGGTGCATATTCTAAAAAATGGCAGCAGCATGACGATAGCACCACAGCTCGCACCAATAACTGATAATAAAGATAATATAAGCAATAAGAAAAATCATTTAGTGGCTGCAAAAAGCGGTGTTATTACACATTTCGAAATTTCTAGTGGAGAACGTCGCGTTTCACCGAATACAACTGTATATGAAGGGGATACACTTGTTTCAGGGGTAATTACAGTTGGAGATAAATCTATAGTAGTTGGTGCTGAAGGTGAAGTGTATGCTGATTACTGGCTAGAAACAGAATTTACGATTCCTAGAACTGTAAAATTCATTTCAGCTAGTAATAGAGAGTGGACATTTGATTTCAAAATTAATAATGAAAAGGAGCAGGGAAAATCGTTTCAAAAAGTCGATTTACCAGAATGGCTTTCAAGATTTATCGAAATCAAAAGGACTCAAAAGTATATTGCTGTTACGGAAGAGATAACAGAAGAACAAATCGAATCGTTTATCTTGCCACTATTGCACGAAAAAATTTTAAAATCTTTACCACCGAAAACGGTTATAAAAAAAGAAAACATTTTGCACGTTACATTCGATGATGATAAAGTTAAAGGGAAAGTCCTATTTTTGGTAAATGAAAATATTGCGAGAAATTACCCAATTGACCAAGGAGATTGATTTATGTCAGAACAATTATCGGAATTACAAGTTGAAAACCCAAATGAAGCAGTAATGTTACTTGGTATGTCTGATGCGAATTTAAAACTAATTGAAGAAACATTTCATGTTCAAATTATTACTCGTGGTGAAGTAATTCAAATAGCTGGAGAAGAAGCTCATAAGCAGCAGGTTACCGAACTTATGCTGGCACTGCTTAAAGTAATTCGAAAAGGAATTAATATAGATTTGCGTGACGTTGCAACCGCAATTGAAATGGTGAATAAAGGGACAATTGAATATTTTGCTGAATTATATGAGGAAGAAATAGCAAGAAATCATAAAGGAAAGCCAATTCGAGCAAAAACAATTGGTCAGCGCGAGTACATAAAAGCGATTCGTCATAATGACCTAGTTTTTGGTATCGGTCCAGCAGGTACAGGAAAAACGTATTTAGCTGTTGTAATGGCAACACAAAGTTTGAAAAATGGCCATGTTAAACGAATTATTTTAACACGACCTGCTGTAGAAGCAGGGGAATCACTAGGATTTTTACCAGGTGATTTAAAGGAAAAAGTGGATCCTTATTTACGTCCCCTATATGATGCGCTGCATGATATATATGGGTCAGAACAAACACAACGGCTAATAGAACGTGGAACAATTGAAATTGCACCACTTGCTTATATGCGCGGCCGTACGTTGGACGATGCATTTGTTATTTTAGATGAGGCACAAAATACAACACATATGCAAATGAAAATGTTTTTAACACGTTTAGGTTTTGGCTCAAAGATGGTCATTACGGGAGATAAATCACAAATTGATTTACCAAAGAATACCGAATCAGGCCTAATTGTTGCGGAACGTACATTGAAATATGTAAAGGATATACATTTTCAAACTCTCGAAGCTGGAGACGTTGTTCGTCACCCACTCGTAGCAAAAGTAATCCAAGCCTACACAGAGCAGGAACTATAAAATTAAAATGAAGCAATCCAAGATTTTGAAATGGGTAATCAAATAAGTCCAGTTCAAAAAAATTACAAACTCGTTAATAAGAATCTGCTCATTCTAATTATGGAGAAATGAGCAGATTTTTAATTATTGTTAATAAAATGCAGCGAATTTACATGACAGTACCTTTCAATTTAAGTAAATGTGATATTAAAACAAAAATTCAAAAAGCAAAAAAGTACAATTTATATAAGTCTCTTTTCACTTTCTGTCAACTATCCATGAAATTATCCTCATAAATTGGTAAACTAGTACATATAGACTTGGTGGGGGTGCACAATGAACAGGCACTTTAATAAATTAATGAATATGTTCAGTTTTAGAACTTTAATAATAATCGTTCTTTTATTGACTGGATTACTGCAATTCTTTTTAATGCTAGGAAATGTGCGGAGTACTACATATGATATTCAACCATTTCAGCTTGCACCTGAAACAATACGAGCAGTAAAAACAGTAGAAGATACTGTGAAAACAGAAGAAGAACGGAAACAAGCTGAAAATGCAGTGGAGCCTGTTTACGTGTTCAATGAAGAAACAGCAGGGCATCGAGTTTCACTTGTTGAATCACTTTTTGATATAGTAACCGATGTTCGAGAAGATATAAAATCTAAAGAAAAAGAACCGACACTGGAAGAGCAAGTCAAACTATTGCAAGAAAAATTAAAAGATATTACAGATAGCCAATCACAACTTATTTTTACAAAAAGCCAATTACAATCATTATTAACTGCAGATGAATCAAGTTTAACTAGTACAAAAAGTATTCTTGTTAATCTTGTAGATACGTTATTATCAGAATCTATTAGGGCTGATGAAGTAACACAAAAACGAAATGAAATAGAAACAAAAATCCGTCAAAATACATCGATTGATGAACATATTTTAAATTCTGTAATTGTTATAGGACGAGCTGCAATTACTGAAACAGAGGTTTTAGATAAGGTAAAAACGGATGAATTAATACAACAAACCCGTGAAGAAGTTGAACCAACTCGTATTTTACAGGGGCAAATTATTGTTCAAGAAGGGGAATTAATTGACCGTGAAGTATATCGACAGCTTGAATTATTAGGATTGCTTAATAACAATACGACAAATGAACCACTTATAGGGCTAGTAATATTCATTATTTTACAAATGATCTTTTTGTATATTTTATTTGATCGTTCGGAAATGGATATTACGAAAAGAAGAAATGCCTTGTTTGTTACAGCTATAGTGTATTCTATGTCCATTATTCTTATGAAGATATTAAGCATGTTGTCCAACGAATTCGATACTACGATTGCATTTTTATATCCGACTGCATTAGCAACGATGCTTTTACGACTTTTAGCAAATGAAAAAGTCGCAATATTAGTGACGATATTAACAGCTGCTTCAGCAGGTGTTATTTTCCATCAAGGTTACGCTGCGGTACTGCAGATGGATATTGCACTTTATATTATTTTTGGTGGGTTGGCAAGCATTTTCTTTATGAGAAGTATTGAGAAAAGATCGGATTTATTAAAAGCCTGCATTATAGTATCCATTGTTAACACATCATTTATTGCATTTTATCTTTTAATGGCACAATCAGATTTCGAAGTATTTGAACTGCTATTTTATGGCATTGCGGGTATTACGTCTGGTATATTATCTGGCGCCTTAACAATGGGATTATTGCCATTTTTTGAATCAGCATTTGGATTATTGTCGACAATGAAGTTAATCGAATTATCGAATCCAAATCACCCGTTACTAAAAAAATTATTAACGGAAACTCCAGGAACTTACCATCATAGTGTCATGGTTGCAAACCTCGCAGAAGCTGCTTGTGAAGCGATCGGAGCTGACGGTTTACTTGCTCGGGTAGGCTGCTACTATCATGATATTGGAAAAACGAGAAGACCTGCGTTTTTCATTGAAAACCAAATGTCTGGCATAAATCCGCATGATTCTTTACCGCCGGAAAGAAGTGCAGAAATCATTATATCTCATACTACAGATGGGGCTGCGCTATTACAAAAATATAAAATGCCTAAAGAAATTGTAGATATTGCATTGCAACATCATGGAACAAGTACATTAAAGTATTTTTTATTTAAAGCAAAAGAACAGGGTAAAGAGATAGACGAAAGTAAATTTAGCTATCCAGGACCAAAGCCTCAAACGAAAGAAGCAGCTGTAATTAATATTGCTGATAGTGTTGAAGCGGCAGTTCGATCTATGAAACAGCCAAATATCGAAAAAATTCAGGAACTTGTACACTCCATCATTCAAAGTCGTGTACAGGAACATCAATTTGATGAATGTGATGTATCAATAAAAGAACTGAAGATTATTGAAAAAGTACTATGTGAAACATTAAATGGAATTTTCCATTCTCGAATTGAGTATCCGAAAGAGGATTAAATTAGGAGGAAGTCATGTTAAATATTGATTTTTTAGATGAAACAAATGAAGTAAAAGAAGAACATCTCGAACTGGTTGAAAAACTTCTTCAACATGCAGCAGACACTTTAAATATTGAGGATGGAAGTGAAGTATCAATTACATTTGTAACGAATGAAGCGATTCATGAAATCAACCGTCAATATCGGGATAAAGATCAGCCAACAGATGTTATTTCATTTGCTTTAGAAGAATTAGGGGAGGGTGAAGTGGAAATCGTTGGAGAGGATATTCCGAGAATATTAGGAGATATCATTATTTCGACTGATCGCACAAAAGAACAGGCAAACGAGTATGGACATTCTTTTGAACGAGAACTAGGCTTCCTAGCAGTTCATGGTTTTCTCCACCTTTTAGGGTACGACCATATGACACCAGAAGATGAGAAAGTTATGTTTGGCAAACAGGATGAAATTTTATCTTCATTTGGTTTAGGCCGTGATTTTAATGGACGTTCGTAAACTTTTTAAGTCTTTTGGTTATGCACTTTATGGCATTTTTTCAGCAATGAAAGAACAGAATATGCGCATTCATATTTTAAGTGCATTTATTGTTGTAGCAGCAGGGTTAGTTACTGGGTTAAGCTATTTAGAGTGGCTAGTATTAATTATTATCATTGTCTTAGTTATTGGCGCTGAGATGATGAATACTGCTATTGAGAGTATAGTCGATTTAGCTTCACCTGAAATTCACCCACTTGCAAAACAAGCAAAAGATATTGCGGCAGGCGCTGTACTTGTATTTGCGCTTGCAAGTGTTATAATCGGTTTACTTATCTTTCTTCCTAAATGGTTCTAAGAAAAGCGGGAAGCGTCTGATTAGCAATAAGTTGGTGCAAGTGTCACGTGTGCCGTTGTTGGTACATGCACATCCATGTGCGGATAAAAGCCCGAATCGATAAGCTTTCCACCCGAGATGGCTGGGTTCTTGCGCTAACATCTAAAAATAAAGAGTTTATAAAGAGGGGGTATCCATTATTATGACAGTGGATATGAAATCATTAATTGAGCAATCTAAAATAGCACGACAAAAAGCTTATGTACCGTATTCAAAGTTTCCGGTAGGAGCAGCTTTATTAACTGAGGATGGACAAGTTTATCTTGGCTGTAATATTGAAAACTCTAGTTATGGTTTAGCAAACTGTGCAGAAAGAACAGCTATCTTTAAAGCAGTTTCCGAGGGAGTAACTAAATTTACTGGGCTTGCAGTCGTAGCAGATACTGACCGTCCATGTTCCCCATGTGGTGCATGCCGACAAGTGATTTCAGAGTTTTGTTCACCAGATATGCCGGTTTACTTAACGAACTTAAAAGGAGACTTACAACAAACGACAGTGGGCGAGTTATTACCAGGCGCCTTTACACCGGAGGATTTAGATAATGCAGGAAAACAAAAGCTTTAAATCAGGGTTTATTTCCATTATTGGTAGACCGAATGTCGGTAAATCAACTTTTTTAAATCGAGTTATTGGCCAAAAAATTGCCATAATGTCAGATAAACCTCAAACAACAAGAAATAAAATTCAAGGTGTTCTTACACGTGAACATTCTCAAATGATATTCATTGATACACCTGGGATTCATAAACCAAAGCATAAACTGGGTGAATTCATGATTAAAGTATCAAAGGATACTTTAAGAGAAGTTGACTTAATTATGTTTATGGTTAATGCTGAAGAGGAACTTGGAAAAGGTGATGAGTTCATTCTTGAATTACTACAGGGAACTGAAACACCTGTTTTTCTCATAATAAATAAAATCGACCAAATTCACCCTGATGAGATTATTCGCATCATTGAAACATATAAAGAAAAGCTTCCTTTTGCAGAAATTATCCCTATTTCTGCACTACAAGGAAATAATGTGGAAAACTTATTAGAAACAATTGAGAAATATTTGCCTGAAGGGCCTCAATATTACCCATCAGACCAAGTAACAGATCATCCCGAACGTTTTATTATTTCGGAGTTAATTCGTGAAAAGGTTCTCCATTTAACACGTGAGGAGATTCCACATTCGATTGCTGTTGTTATTGATAAAATTAAACGTGATGAAGAAAATGACAACAAGATCCGAGTACAGGCAACAATCATGGTAGAACGGGACTCCCAAAAAGGAATTGTTATTGGAAAACGTGGTGCACTATTAAAAGAAGTAGGTACACTTGCACGTAAAGATATAGAGATGCTTCTCGGCTCAAAAGTATATTTGGAACTTTGGGTAAAGGTTCAAAAAGATTGGCGCAATAAATCTACGTTTTTACGCGACTTTGGCTATAGAGAAGATGAATACTAAAAATTAAAAGAAAGTCTCAAAAGTTTGGAATGTATACTTTTGAGGCTTTTTTTGTTGAACAAATCTTGAAGTATATCTACTTTGAAAAATAATTGTTTCATTTCATTCATATGTTAGAAGAAAGACTATTGCATGGGGGTATGGGAATGAAAGGGAAAGTTGCAGTAATGACTGAGCCGGAAAAAATGATTTTTGAGGAGTATGATCTGCCAAAAGCTTCAAAAGGTTCTGTTTTAGTGAAAGTAATTAGAACAAATGTATGCGGTTCAGAGCTTCATATTTGGAAAGGGTTTCATCCGACAAAAAAATCAGGTGTAATGGGTCATGAAATGGTTGGCGAAATTATAGAATTAGGTGAAGATGTAACGACTGATTATGCTGGACAACCTATTAAAGTGGGAGATCGAATAGCAGCCGCTTATTTTTTAACATGTAAAAAATGCAAAAATTGTCTGCAGGGATATTTTAATATTTGTGACAATGCATATGAATATTGGAGCAAAGAAGCTCATGAATATCCTCATTTCCATGGATCTTTTGCAACACATTACTATATCCATCCATACCAATATTTTTACAAAGTACCGGAT
Organism: Lysinibacillus telephonicus; assembly: GCF_003966145.1. Lineage (GTDB taxonomy): Bacteria > Bacillota > Bacilli > Bacillales_A > Planococcaceae > Ureibacillus > Ureibacillus telephonicus. Next base: position 14,444 of record NZ_RXNR01000005.1, on the reverse strand, counting down.
AATATTCCAAATGAAGTAGCAGCTAGTGCCAATTGTGCGCTGTCTCAAGTATATTATGGAATTGAACAATCCGGGTTGAAATATGGAGATACAATTGTCATCCAAGGGGCAGGCGGATTAGGGTTGAACGCAACCGCAGTAGCAAAGACTTTTGGAGCAAATGTTATTGTAATTGATGCAGTCGAGAACAGACTAGAATTGGCGAAAAAATTCGGTGCGGATATAACTTTATCCATGACAGATTACTCTTCATTGGAAGAACGTGTCGAAAAGGTATTAGCATATACAAATAACATTGGTGCGGATGTAGTCATGGAGCTCACAGGTGTACCTGCTGCTTTTGCAGAGGGAATCCATTTAATTAAATCTGGTGGTAAATATATTTCTATAGGGAATATATCTCCTGGGAAATTAACTGAATTTGATCCGGGTCTTATGACTAGAAAAGGCGTAGAAATAAAAGGAATTATTCGATATCAGCCATGGTATTTATATAAATCATTGCAATTTTTGAGTAACAATATAAACCAATATCCATTTAGTAATATTTTAAATTGCAATTTTACCTTGGATGATATTTCAGAAGCATTAGAGGCATCTTTCAATAGAGGAGTAACTCGCGCCTCAATTGAAATACAATAACAAAAATAATTAATAAATATGAATACCTGAATTTCTTGCAGGTGTTCTTTTTTATGTATAATAGAAAGTAGAAATTCAATTGAAGGAAGTGCCGCCAATGCTAAACAAATGGGAAGGCATTGTATTAAAATCCCGTTCCTATGGGGAATCAAATAAAATCGTTACGCTGATGACGAGAGAGGCGGGCAAAGTTGCAGTAATGGCGCGCGGAGCAAAAAAGCCGACAAGTAGGTTAGCTGGTATAACGCAAACCTTTATGCATGGAATGTTTGTCGTTCAGAGAACTAGTGGTATGGGGACGTTGCAGCAGGGGGAACATATTAGCTCCATGCGCAATATACAAACAGAAATTATGGCAACCGCCTATGCGAGTTATATTGTAGAACTTATGGATAGACTAGTAGATGAGGGAAGTCCGCAGCCTTTTGCTTTTGAAGTATTACAGCAAGCACTACATGCTATTGAAGAAGGTTATGATCCAGAAGCAATCGCTCTTTTTGTAGATTGGAAACTGTTGCCCTACACAGGTGTTCAACCAGTTTTGCATGCATGTGCTTCATGTGGACAAGTAGAAGGTGAATTTGCCTTTTCGTTTTCTCAAGGCGGTTTTTTATGCCATCGATGCTTTCACTTAGATCCATATATTATTCGATTAACCCCAACACAATTAAAATTAATCCGAATGTTTTATACTGTACCAATTGAACAGGTTGGCAAATTAGATTTAAAAAAAGGAACGAAGCATTTTATTAAAAAAATTGTTACAACAATTTATGAAGAGCAAACCGGAATTCGATTAAAGTCCCGCTCCTTTATTGAACAGCTGGAACGCACACCGGAATTACAAAATAAGAAGAATGATAATTAGTAAAAAAATTTATAAAACAACCAAAACATCACTCACTTTTGTGAGGTTATCGCCCTGATTTGTGGCAATATCGCCCTCATTTGTGAAGTAATCGCCCACATCTCAATTAAGAAGGAAAAAAGCAATTCAGATACATACTGAATTGTTTTTTTATTTTGTAAATGATTCTCATAAAACTGAAAATTTACTTTGGTGACATAAATCAAAAATATACGCATATATAATAATAATTACCGTAATCGTGTAAAGGGGATGTGGAAATGAAGTTACCGACAGTTCAGTTTACTGAACAACAAGAGAAATTTCGTTTAGAGGTTCGATCTTTTTTAAAAAAGCAAATCGAGCTGGGAACATTTAATACAAAATGTGATTCATGGTTAAGTGGAAGTGATCCTTCTTTCTCCAAAATAATTGCTAAACAGGGCTGGATTGGAATGACATGGCCGGAGGAATATGGTGGAGGGGGGAGAAGTTCAATTGACCGCTATATTTTGACAGAGGAATTTTTAGCAGTTGGTGCACCAGTAGCGGCGCATTGGTTTGCAGATCGTCAAACAGGGCCACTTTTATTGCGATTTGGAACAGAAGAGCAGCGAAAGTTTTTCCTGCCAAAAATCGTAAAGGGTGAATGTTTCTTTGCCATTGGTCTTAGTGAACCAAATAGCGGCTCTGATTTAGCATCAGTCAGTACTCGCGCAACAAAAGTAGAAGGTGGTTGGCTTGTAAATGGTGCAAAAACATGGACGAGTAACGCACATGATGCACACTACATGGTGACGCTCGTTCGTACGGAACCTCTTGATCCAGAGAAAAAGCATAAGGGGCTTAGCCAACTTATAATTGACTTACATGCAGACGGGGTAGAAATAAAACCGATTCGTTATTTAACTGGCGAAAACCATTTCAATGATGTATTCTTTGAAAACGTTTTTGTGCCAGATAATATGGTTGTTGGAACCTTAGGAAACGGGTGGGTGCAGGGTTTAGCGGAGCTTGCCTATGAACGAAGCGGTCCTGAACGAATTTTAAGTACTTTCCCTCTATTAAATGAATTAGTAGAAGAGCTAAAAAAGCAAGGAGATTTGATTGGGCTAGGGGAAGCATCAAAACTAATTGCTGAAATGTGGGGATTACGAAATTTATCAATTGGTGTTGCAAAGATGTTAGAGGAAGGCGGCGAGGTTGCAATTCCAGCAGCACTTGTTAAAAGTATTGGCACTAAATTTGAGCAAAAAGTTCCTGAAGTGGCACGTTTGCTAGTTCAAACAATGCCATGTTTAGAAGCACATAAAAATTTTGACCGATATATGGCTGAAGCAATTTTACATTCGCCTGGATTTACAATTCGTGGAGGTACTTCTGAAGTTTTATATGGCATAGTAGCGAAGGGAGTTGTCGCTGGATGAGTGAAATGAAAGATATGCTTATTGAAGTAATTGATAAAATTTTTAAAGATTGTGCTGATAAGGAAACAGTTGATTTACTTGAAGAAGGAAAATGGGCAGAAAATTTATGGGAGCTATTGGCTGAAAATGAAATGCTGAATTTCGCTCTTTTAGAAGAGCATGGAGGGGTTGGAGGGGACCTCGATTGCATTTTTAATGTTTATAGATTAGTAGGAAGGTATGCAGTTCCTATACCATTTGTTGAACATACATTAGCTAATTTCACACTTGAAACTAGCGGGTTATCACCTATTACTGAAAGAGCTACGATACTAATCGATGAAGAGCAGATGTTAGAATTGCAAGAAGATCGTCTATCAGGTCTGCTGCACAATGTACCATGGGCTAGGCATATGCAGCAACTTGTTACTGCCGCGAAACAACAAGACGATTACTATATCGTTCAAATACCTTTAGAAAATGCAGCCATAACTAAACAAATCAACCTTGCAGCTGAACCTAGAGATAGCATTACATTTAATAATGCTGCAGTTATTCAAAAAATTGTTGTGCCATATGAGCTCATTCAAAGCTTAAAGAAAATTAATACAGCAGCAAACATTGCGAAAATGAGCGGTGCCCTTGAAAAAGCAAATGAATTAACCGTGCAATACTCAAAAGAAAGACAGCAGTTTGGACGTCCAATACATCGCTTTCAATTAATTCAACAGCATATTGCGATTCTAGCAGGAGAAACAGCTATCACAAATACTTCCGTAGATAATATGATTAGTGCGTTAGCAGAAGGTAGAGAAGAATACGAGGTTGCTTTAGCGCGCTTACGTATTGATGAATCCAGTAGAATTGTTGCAACTTCCGCACATCAAGTACATGCAGCGATTGGTGTTACACATGAGCATAACTTACATCACTATACACGAAGATTGTGGTCATGGCGTGAAGAAGGCTATACATCATACTATTGGAAAAAAGTCTTAGCTCAAACTCTATTGCAATCAGAGATGGATTTATGGGAATTCATTACAAAGTCCAATAATGTGATTCAACCAATAGGAGGAGAAACAAATGGCTGATTTATTATTTGAAATTAAGGATTATGTTGCCACGATAACATTAAATAGACCGGAAAGTATGAATGCATTTAGCGAAGAAATGATTATAAGCTGGATTAAAGCGTTGGAAGCTGTGCGAGATTCTGACGAAATTCGAGCACTGATTGTAAAGGGTAACGGCAAATGCTTTTGCGCTGGGGGAGATGTAAAAGCAATGGCTGCCGGGAAAGGTTTTTACGAAAGTTCAGAAGACATTGCATCTACTGCTCTTGCACGCAAAAATTCATTGTGGAAAAAAGTTCAACGTGTACCCCTTTTACTTGAAGAGATTGATAAGCCGGTTATAGCTCAAGTACACGGATTTGCATTTGGGGCAGGACTCGATATGGCGCTTATGTGTGACATTCGGATTGCAGCAGAGTCTACCAAGTTTTCGGAAAGCTATATCAAAGTAGGTATTGTACCTGGAGATGGTGCTGCCTACTTTTTACCGAAGCTCGTTGGTATTGACCAGGCTCTCGATATGCTTTGGACAGCACGGGTAATAACAGCCGCAGAGGCGAAAGAAAAAGGCTTGGTTACATTCGTCGTTCCAGATGGTGATCTCGAGCATTTCACACAAGAGTATGTAAAAAAATTAGTTCAAGGTCCACAAACTGCTATTCAAATGATTAAACGTGCAGTTTATCAGAGTCAAACGATGTCACTGCGTTCTTCTCTAGATTATATTTCTTCAAACATGGGGTTAGTTACAGAATTGCCGGATTATAAGGAAGGTGTTCAGGCTGTACTTGAGAAAAGAAAGGCGGAATTTAATTAGAATAGAAAAGGTAGTGATACGATGCCACAACCAATAGAGGATATTCGTATTTTGGATTTATCAAGAATTTACGCAGCACCTGCTGGCTCAATGATTTTAGGTGACTTGGGTGCTGAAGTGATTCGGATAGAGCATCCAGATGGATCAGACAGCATGCGTGACTGGGGCCCATATATGAATGGTCAAAGTACGTATTATTTATGCGCAAATCGAAATAAGAAATCAATTTTGCTGAATTTAAAAGATGAGAAAGATGTTCATATATTCCTAGAACTTATAAAAGACGCGGATGTCGTTTTGGAAAATTTTAAAGCAGGCGATATGGAAAAATGGGTTTAGGATACGAAGTGTTAAAATCGATAAATCCGCGCATCATTCATTGTGCTGTTACGGGATTCGGACAATCAGGAGCACTTTCAAAGGAACCGGGATTTGATCCTGTTATTCAGGCAATGAGTGGGCTTATGTCTGTCACAGGTGATAAGGACGGAGAGCCGATGAAAGTAGGTATTCCAATCGCAGATATTTTAACCTCTCTCTATGTAGTGATTGGTATTTTATCTGCACTTAGGATGAGAGATATTACAGGTAAAGGTCAATTTATCGATATATCGTTGCTAGATGTACAAATTAGTAGTTTAGCGAATGTCGCAAGCAGTTATCTAAATGGTGGATTTATTTCTAAAAGACTCGGCAACAGTCATAATAATGTGGCGCCATACCAAGTATTTGAGTGTGCTGACGGACCGTTAATGGTATGTGTAGGTACAAATCGACAATTTGTTCAGTTTTGCAACATGATTGATCGAACAGATTGGATAGAAGATAAACGATTTTACACCAATCTAGCACGGAAGGAAAATGAAGGTGAACTCATAGGTTATATTTCAGAAATAATGAAGCAAAAAACACGAGATGAGTGGATTGAGCTGCTGAGGGATCATAAAATTCCGGCTGGTCGAGTCAATACAATTGAAGAGGCTCTTGCACAGCAACAAGTTGAAGACCGAAATTTAATAGGTGTAATTGAGCATTCACAATATGAAAAAATGAGGTTTATAAAAAATCCATTACAATATTCAGACCTAAACATCCAGTATAATCGAGCTGCTCCATTACTTGGAGAAGATACGGAAGATTTTTTAGCTTGCTATCTAAACAAAGATAGTAATTAACTTAAAACTTTTTTATGGAAATAAAAAGCTGGTAAATAGACAGGGTGAGAAGATGGATCAAATAACCTTCCAAAAGAACTATACAATGCAATCAGTTCATAAGGCGATACATGTGCTGCGTGCATTTAGCAAAGAGCAACCAAGACTGTCCTTAACTGAATTGCATAAAAAAACAGGTATTGGTATTTCAAGTTTACAGCGGTTTGTTTCAACTTTAGTTTACGAAGGTTTTTTGCATAAAGACGAAAAAACAAAAGAATATCAACTGGGCCTTTCACTATTGTATTTAGGTTACTTAGTAGAGCAGGAATCCAGTTTACTAACAATTTCTAAGCCGATTTTACAGAGAATCAATGATGAGACCGGGGAGAGTGTTTGCATAAATATTATTGATGGTGATGAACGTAGGTGTATATTCAACCTTGACACTACACATCCATTAAGTGCAAAAACATTTGTTGGCCATACATCTCCTCTATATGCAGGCGCTTCTGCAAAATGCTTATTAGCATGTTTAACAGACCAAGAGTTGAACGAATACTTTGAACGCGTTCAATTAATTCCGATTACCAATCAAACAATTATTGATGTGGATGCATTAAAAAAAGAGCTGACAGCCATACGTAGTCAAGGGTATGCATTATCCCGCAGTGAACGTGTTGTAGGAGCGTATTCTGTAAGTACAGCAATTTTGCTGCCAACAAACAGGCCTCTTGCTTCGATTTCAATTGTTATTCCAGAAGCTCGGGTTGAACAATATTCAGAGAGACAATTAATTGATTTGATTTTAAGTGCAAAATTACAAATTGAACGACAGTTATAAAAAAGCGTAACACCTATGATCAATCTTTAGGTGTTACGTTTTCATAGCAAATACCTTATTTTATTTGTTGTGTAATGAATACTTGTTATCTCAATTCAGCTAAAATTGGCATTATATCTTCTTTTATTGCATACCAAAATTTTTCCTCTAAAAATGGTAGTATATGTTGGTTATTAAACTCTGTTATTTCTTTCGAAAGTTTTTCTATAAAATGTTCTTTAAACGATAATCGGTGGTTTATTTGCTGCCGATTTTCTTCTATATTTAGAGAAATATAAGCATCAACTAAAAGCTGTAGCTGATTAAAATATTTGAACGTTTCTTCATAAGCCTCTTTATGGTAAACACCTACTGCTGTTGTAAGAGTGATATGTTTGCGATGGTATGAATAGGTGATTCTTAGCTGTTCGAGTTTCATATTTGCATGATATAACAAATGATGCATTGTATTTGAAGATGGAACTTCACGTTTGAGTAGAATGTTGACGATTGTTTGTAATTTCTCAAATGAATCGCAACTTTTTTTATTTTCTTTTTTAAGTTTTGAAGCCGATTGAAAGAACATCTCTTTATCCCCCTTTTTTATGATCCCCCTACCAGTAGTATACAAAATTGAAAAAAAGTAATCATTAAAGGAATAGAATGGAGACTAGAATTTTCGGTCACAATAAAAAAAGAGCTTACCTCGCACAGCGAAATAAGCTCCAAGTCATACTAAAATTGTAAGTGTTTTTCTGTAAATGAAATAGATTCGGATAAAGCGGGATTTGCACCTGTCGCTTCACTTTCGGTGCAGAACTCGCATAGCTATATTAAAAATTATAACTTTTAGAATTGAAGATGTTTTTCAATATACGCTTTAACTTCCGAAATCGGCATGCGAGTTTGTTCCATGCTGTCGCGGTGGCGTACTGTTACTTGCCCGTCTTCTTTTGAGTCGAAGTCGTATGTGATACAGAATGGTGTACCGATTTCATCTTGACGTCGGTAACGTTTACCGATTGATTGTGATTCATCATAATCCACAGGGAATGATTTACGTAATTCAGCCCAAACTTCGCCTGCTTCATCAGCTAGTTTTTTAGATAATGGCAATACAGCTGCTTTGAATGGTGCTAGAGCAGGGTGGAAGCGAAGTACTGTACGTGAGTCGCCGCCTTCTAGCTCTTCTTCATCATATGCATCACATAAGAATGCTAATGTAACGCGGTCTGCTCCAAGTGATGGCTCGATGCAGTATGGTACGTAACGCTCATTCGTTACTGTATCGATATAAGTGAAATCTTCACCAGAATGTTCCATATGCTGTTTTAAGTCGTAATCTGTACGGTCTGCAATACCCCACAATTCACCCCATCCGAATGGGAAGCGGAATTCAATATCAGTAGTTGCATTAGAGTAATGAGATAATTCGTCTTGCTCGTGGTCGCGAAGACGAATGCTGTCTTCTTTCATTCCTAAATTTAATAACCAGTTTTTACAGAATTCTTTCCAGTAGTTTTGCCATTCTAGATCTTCTCCAGGCTTACAGAAGAATTCAAGTTCCATTTGTTCGAATTCACGAGTACGGAAAGTAAAGTTACCTGGTGTAATTTCGTTGCGGAATGATTTACCGATTTGGGCGATACCAAATGGTGTACGTTTACGCATAGAACGTTGTACGTTTTTGAAGTTTACGAAAATTCCTTGTGCAGTTTCAGGACGTAAGTAAATTTCATTTGTTGAGCTTTCAGTTACACCTTGGAATGTTTTGAACATTAAATTGAATTGACGTATATCTGTAAAGTCGCTAGCTCCACATTCAGGACAAGTAACAGAAAGTTCTTCCATTTTCGCTTTCATTTGGTCGAAACTCATTCCATCTACAATGATTTCTTTACCTGTTTTTTCAAGTGATGCTTCCTCGATTAATTTATCAGCGCGGTGACGAGCTTTACATGATTTACAGTCGATCATTGGGTCGTTGAAGTTACCAACGTGGCCTGATGCAACCCAAGCTCGAGGGTTCATTAATATTGCAGCATCTAATCCAACGTTATATTCAGATTCTTGAACGAATTTTTGCCACCATGCTTTTTTTACATTGTTTTTAAGTTCAACACCTAATGGACCGTAATCCCAAGTGTTTGCAAGACCGCCATAAATTTCAGATCCAGGGAAAACAAAGCCTCGATGTTTCGCTAAGTTAACGATTGTTTCCATTGATTTTTGTGCCATGAAAATGCCTCCTAGTTTTGTATAAAATAATAAAGCACCCGTCTCCGGGCTTTTGAACGCCCGGGGACGAGTGCGTATGTACACCCGCGGTTCCACCCCGCTTGATTGTTTGGTTGAAGTTAAGCGCTCGCAATCTGCGAAACATATCATTTGCCAAACAATCCTCTTTTATCTAAAATGGCTCAAGGGTGCCGTTTCACTTTTCATGTAGGCTTTCACCAATTCCTACTCGCTGGTGTTGAAAAGATACTTATTGTCCTGTCATTGCCTTATATGAAGTTCTATATGATATTTTATGGTAAGCACCATAAGTGTGTCAATATTGTAGCATGTAGTTTATTTCTTCGCAATGAGCTTTAAAATAGTATATAATATTTTAGTATTCAGTATAACACTATTTGAAGCGGGTGAGTCCAATAGAACTCAATAAACGTCAGGACACGATTCTGCAAATCGTTAAGGAGAATGGTCCAATTACAGGTGAGCAAATTGCAGAACGTCTAAATTTGACCAGGGCTACTCTACGACCAGATTTAGCAATATTAACTATGGCAGGGTTTTTAGATGCTAGGCCGCGTGTTGGCTACTTTTATTCTGGTAAAAAATCGATGACATCACTAACAGAGTCAATGTTAAATTTAAAAGTAAAAGATTTCCAATCATTGCCTGTTGTTGTATCCGAAAATATGACAGTTTATGATGCAATTGTTCATATGTTTTTAGAAGACGTCGGTACACTTTTTGTAGTTGATGATAATTCTTTTTTACAAGGTGTATTATCACGTAAAGACTTGTTAAGAACAAGTATTGGAACGCAAGCATTAACTACAATTCCTGTTCATATTATTATGACGCGAATGCCTAATATTGTGTATTGTCATAAAACAGATTCATTAATTATGGCTGCCAAAAAGTTGATTGACAGACAAGTAGATTCATTGCCTGTTGTTAATGAAACAGAAAAAGGCCTTGAAATAATTGGTCGATTAACTAAAACGAATATTACAAAAGCATTTATTTCTTTAGCAGAAACGCATGATTTATAAGGAGTGCTAATTTGAAAAATTTAAAAATATTTGTTGTTTCCGATTCAGTTGGAGAAACTGGTGAGCAAGTTGTAAAAGCTGCTGTATCACAATTCCGTCCAGATTTCGATAACACAATTATTCGAAGATTTCCTCATATCGAAAATAATGACCATATTGAAAAAATTGTAGAAATAGCCAAAGTACAAGATGCAATAATTGTGTTTACTTTAGTTGAAGAAAAGAAGAGACGATTACTAATAGACTATTGTCATCAACAAAATGTTTCATATATTGATTTATTAGGTCCAATCATTGAGCTTTTTGAGGAAAAGCTCGAACAAAAGGCGCTAGAGGAAGCGGGAATCGTTCATAAATTGGATGAGGACTATTTTAAAAAGATCGAAGCCGTTGAGTTTGCAGTTAAATATGACGATGGGCGTGATCCTAGAGGACTATTATTAGCTGATGTCGTTTTAATTGGTGTATCAAGAACATCAAAAACACCTTTATCTCAGTATTTAGCCCATAAACGATATAAAGTAGCAAACGTTCCGCTTGTTCCAGAGATTAATCCGCCTGAAGAATTATTTTTAGTAAATCCTAAAAAATGCTTTGGATTAGTCATTTCACCAGAAAAGTTAAATATCATTCGAAAAGAACGATTAATCGCATTAGGTTTAAGTGATGATGCAAGCTATGCAAAAAAATCTCGCATTGAACAAGAAATAGCTAATTTTTATAAAATAGTTGAACAAATTGGTTGTACAGTAATAGATGTAACAAACAAGGCCGTAGAAGAAACGGCAAATGATATTATTGAAAAAATAGAACAAAATAAATAAACTTGAAGGGGCTGTCTAGAAAAGTGAAATTTCTACACTGCCCCTATAGTACGTTCGTAAGAAAATACTATCAAAAATAAATTTTCATGGGAGCCTTAATTATTCCTAACTAGTAACTGTGTACTATGAAAGAACTTTTTTATATTTTTTTAAAAAAAGTGGAAATTTTCATCTAGTTGTTTTATAATAAAAAAATTGTGGTAAAAATATTTTTAAGAGTTAAATATGATAAAAATCATTATTTTTTTGTCGTAATTTAAAGGATTTTTTTTATTTATCTCGAATTGTGTTATTTAGCAATTGAAGTTGGTGATAAAGTGAACCAGAAAATACCTGAAGAAACGATCGAACAAATTCGTTCTCAAGTAGATATAGTCGACTGTATTAGCGAGTATATTCAATTAACTAAACGAGGGCGAAACTGGTTTGGATTATGCCCATTTCACGGTGAAAATACACCTTCTTTTTCAGTGTCTCAAGATAAGCAAATTTTCCATTGCTTTGGATGTGGTGCTGGTGGTAATGCTATTACTTTTGTCATGGATATTGAAAATATACCATTTCCAGATGCTGTTGCTAAGTTAGGCGAACGTGTCGGTATACATTTAGATATCCAAAGCAATAGTATGCAAAACTCTGGCCCATCTTATTCAAAAAAAGAAGAAAAAATGCTTGAGGCACACGAATTTGCTGCCGATTTTTATCATCATTTGTTGGTGAATACGGAAGATGGTGAACTTGCTTTAAATTATCTTCTAAAAAGAGGATTTACAAAGGAACATATCGAAACGAATGGTATAGGTTGGTCTATGCCAGCATGGGATACTCTGTCTGTTTTGTTAAAGAGAAAAGGCTTTTCACTAGAGGAAATGGCTGAGTGCGGACTCATCATCCATAGGGAAAGTGACCATACTTATTATGATCGCTTTAGAGGAAGAATCATGTTTCCAATACGAGATGAAAATGGAAAGGTGATTGCATTTTCAGGTCGTATTATCGATTCAGCGGATGAGGCTAAATATTTAAACAGTCCAGAGTCGCCAATTTTTCATAAAAGCCAGGTACTTTTTAATTTGGACAAGGCAAGAACTTCAATCCGAAAAAATCGTCAGGTTATTCTGATGGAAGGATTTATGGATGTTCTTGCAGCCAATCAAGCTGGTGTATATAACGCAGTTGCAACAATGGGTACTTCTTTAACAACCCAGCACATCACAAAGTTAAAGCGCTTGAGTGAGCAAATTATAATTTGTTATGACGGTGATAATGCTGGTTGGGAAGCAGCAAAACGTGCAGCTGAAATGTTATATGTGGAGCGGTTAAAAGTTGAAGTCGCTCTTTTGCCAGAAAAATTAGATCCCGATGAATACATTCGTAAATACGGATCGGAATCTTTTGTTCAGCAAATTTTAGACAAGCCACATGCATATATCACTTTTATGATGATGCATGCGAGACGCAATAAAAATTTTCAATTTGAAAATGATGTGTTGCAATATATCCAGGAAGTACTTGAACAACTTGTTGGCAGATCTTCACCAATAGAACGGGATTTATATATTAAACAGCTTGCAAGTGAGACGAATATTTCTGAGGAAGCAATTTATGCACAGTTTCGAAAATTCGAAGCTAATAATGCCAAGAATTTTAACCGAGTAGAACAAAGAAATCAAACAAAACAAATTGATCTTCAACCGAAAAAAACTTTATCTGCAACTGAAAGAGCAGAACGATTACTATTATCACATATGCTAAACAATTTCGAAATTGTAGATAGAGTATTGAAAAGTGATGAACCTCAACCATTTGCCCGCGACGAATACGCAGCAGTATTTGTGCGTTTAATCGGTTTTTATGAGGAACACGCTTCTCCTGATTATCACCGATTTTTAGAAATACTCGAGGATCAGGAATTAAGAAAAATTGTGATGGAAGCTGCGTTAGTAGAAAGTGATCCAGATCATGCCGAAGCTGAAATCGCGGACTGTCTGAAACAATTAAAAAAATATCGCATTGAAGCTGAAATAAAAAAATTGCTTCATGATTCACAGGAAGCGGAAAAAATGCATGAGCATAAACGTGCACTTGCAATCGCCCAACAAATCATTCAATTAAGAAAATCATTATCGGCGATTTAACCCGATTCGGTTGTTAGAAGGAGGAAGTTTTATGGCGGACAAGTCAGAACAGTCAAAAGATGTATTAAATGAGCAATCAGTTGAAGAAGTAAAAACACTTCTACAACAAAAAGCAAAAAAAGATAATGAAATTTCAATGAATGAAATTTCAAACAAACTTGCTCCATTCGAGTTGGAAAATGAAGAAATTTTTCATTTTGCAGAAGATATCGAGAAAAGCTTCGGTATTCAAGTGGAAGGCAAAGAAGAGTTTGAAGATGAAGTGTTATCTAAGCAAGAAGAGAGCGAAGAAGCATTTGATTTAAACGACTTAAGTGTTCCTCCTGGAGTAAAAATTAATGACCCTGTTCGAATGTATTTGAAAGAGATTGGTCGGGTAGATTTACTCACTGCTGATGAAGAAATTCAACTAGCTGAACGTATTGAACAAGGTGATGAAGAAGCACGTAAACGTTTGGCAGAAGCCAACCTACGACTTGTTGTATCCATTGCAAAACGGTATGTAGGTAGAGGGATGTTATTCTTGGATTTAATTCAAGAAGGAAATATGGGGCTTATTAAAGCTGTTGAAAAATTTGATTATCGTAAAGGCTTTAAATTTTCAACATACGCTACTTGGTGGATTCGTCAAGCTATTACTCGTGCAATAGCTGACCAAGCACGTACAATTCGTATTCCAGTACACATGGTGGAAACAATTAATAAATTAATACGTGTTCAAAGACAATTATTACAAGATTTAGGTCGTGAGCCATCTCCAGAAGAAATTGGGGAAGAAATGGATTTAACACCTGAAAAAGTGCGTGAGATTTTAAAAATAGCACAAGAACCAGTATCTCTTGAAACGCCAATAGGGGAAGAAGATGATTCTCACTTAGGTGATTTCATTGAAGACCATGAGGCGCAATCACCATCTGACCACGCTGCTTATGAATTGTTGAAAGAACAATTAGAGGATGTTTTAGACACATTAACAGACCGTGAAGAAAATGTACTTCGCCTTCGTTTCGGTTTAGATGATGGTCGTACTCGTACTTTGGAAGAGGTTGGGAAAGTATTTGGGGTAACACGTGAACGTATTCGCCAAATCGAAGCCAAAGCCCTAAGAAAACTACGCCATCCGTCTCGTAGTAAACGTTTAAAAGATTTCTTAGAATAAAACTAAAATTGAATTATTAATAAAGCTAAGGCATCCTTTTGAAGGGTGCCTTATTTACTTAAAATTATGGCTCTATAATATTTGTTGGGGTTTGAAAAAATTTCATAAATAAAAAAGCACGTAATCACCGATTTCTATATACTTGAATTGTCTAGAAACAAGCAATGAAAGGTGATACGTGCAAATGAATTTTAACATGAATATTCCAGGATTAAAAGGTGTAACTGTTCATAAGGTGGAGGAGATGGGGGAACGTATTGTTCTACACGTTTCC
>NZ_RXNR01000059.1 GCF_003966145.1 Lysinibacillus telephonicus | reverse complement strand
TACCACTTCATCCACGTTTTTAGTTGTGTATAATTTCGAATATTCAATTCTTCTAAAACTTGATTAACAGGTATTCCTGCTAACCTCATTTCGATTGCTTTCATTTTAATTTCTACTGGATCTAACTCTTGTTCCCATAGAAAAAACACCTCCACGTTGGATTTATAGGTTTAATACCCGTTTTTCAACGAAAGGTGTTTTTATTTGTCTCATTTTTAGGACCGCCGAAAATATAGCAGCGTTCTACAATTATTTTAATAATGTTTTTGAAAAATTAAATCCAGTTTCAATTAAATGGTAAATTGAATAAATAGATAATTTCTATCAGACCTGTCTCAAAGTAAGAATGCAAATTTAATTAAACTATAAAGTGATTCATATACAATAGTAATTTATCTGAAACTAAGCTAGTCCTAAGCAGGTTTTCTTATAACAAATTAGAGTTCAATTTTAAATAATGGCAAATTTAGTAACTGCGTATGAAAGGTCAACATACTTTATTTCTGATTTTCTTTAATGAGGCCAGGCAGAAAAAACATTGGATAGATTAATAAAAATAAATTAGGGATCCACCATGATGGATCGAAGTCACTTCTAATTATCCAGAATGAAATTGCTTGAAGGCCAGAACAAGATGTTAATACTAAAGATATAATAGCTATTTTAGTCCAAGAGGGATATCCTTTTTTATAAAAATATAAACTTATGAACCCAGTTATTGAAATTAGTAAATCAAGGGGAAAGAATGACCAGTTCCAAGCAGAAAGAATAGGATTGTTATAATCCTTAAACAGATACTTATCGGGAATAATATGTAATAAAGTGATGACCCAATATATTACAAAACCTATATCAGTTACCCAAAAAAAATAACGAAGCGATTTCATTTTTCTCCTCCTAACAATTTAACTAGTAAATACGTTTGGAGGCAAGAATGGTTTCATAGAAATGAAAAGTAAAGATGGCTAAATACCGATACTTTTTGATATGATTTACGTTTATTATCATGGCTGCTGAAATAAATTTATTATTATATTACCAATCCAAATTATAAATGCTGCCCAAATCAATATAAAAAGGATACCAACATACCAATTTTTAGGTTTTCCATTTTTCTTTATTTCTTCTGCTCTAAATCTATACTCTTCGATTACATGTGGTGGGATTAGTTTTAAGGCCAAGAAAATTCCAATGGGAACTATGATTAAATCATCAAGATAACCTAGCACTGGAATGAAATCTGGAATTAAATCTATCGGACTAAAAGCATAGGCTACTACACAAATAGCAAATACTTTAGCATACCAAGGAACTCTATCATCCTTATATGAAAGATATAGTACGAATAAATTTTGTTTTAAGTTTCCTGCAAAATTCTTCAATTTAGTTAATGTGTTTTGTTGTTTCACTATAGTTAAGTCTCCTTTAAATAAGAAAGGATACAAACAGTTTCCAAAATCCCGCTTAAAAAACGACTTATTTGAAATTTCTTATGTATCTTTGAGCTTTTAATCTTTTAAAAATCTCATCAACTTGTTCCATTAATATGTTGAAGCCGTTTACTCCTGAGATTAAAAATCCATGTAACTTAGTTTTTATACATCAATGTAACTAATATCGTAAATATTATCCATTTATTTTACCTTAAGTTAAAATAAGGAAATATTTATATATATATATAGTACTAGTAATAATATTCGAAAAATATATTCCTTTCTACAAAATTTGTGGCTGATTATAAAGGATGATAAATTTTTATAGAAACTTATCGTTGTTTTTAAGTTGTTAGGTAAAAGGATATACTCAAGAGTATTATGAAAGCGCTTTAAAAAAGGTATAATTGCTTAGATCAAATTTCACATATAACACATTTATTTAATATACTTAACATAAAAGTAATAAAAAAAAGTGTTGAAAATGTGAAAATTGAGTTTTTTTACCCATTTTATTACCAAAAAATTTATGAAATAATTTGTTATAATTCTAAATTAAGAAAATTTTGTAAATAAAGAATAAATTAAGTCATAATTGTTTTGTGTCAATAATAGAATAAATGTAAAAGATTTGCGTGAAATAGAGAGGGTATTTTCCAAATGGAAGGATTGGTGTTTGCGAAATGGTGAAAACTGTTAGTCCTATTTTTAGGAAGTTGTTTCAAACCGTTAAAGATCCATTACTGATTTTAAATACTTCTTGTCAAATCGAGTCAATTAATGACTTTGCAGCGCAATTATTAAATATAGATAAAAATACAAAGCAATTGCCAATGGACGAGCATTCAAAAAATCGTTGGTCTTTATTTTTAGATAAGATTCGCTCAGAAATGGGTGGATTTTGTAAATTAAATATTCATGTTGGTGCAGGAAAATATCAAGAGTTTTATTTAATTGGCTATTACCATGAAGGTAAAAATTTGATTTTTGCTAGAATTTCACCTGCAAAATTTGAAAATAATGTTTTAGAAACTGGTAAACATGAAATTTATTCAATGTTTAATGATATTACACACGGAATATTATTTACTAATATTAATGGTGATATTGTTGATGTAAATGACAAAGCATTACAATATTTACAGTGCGAAAAAAGTAAAATTATTAATAAACAGCATGAATCAATATTTATTAATTTTGTTGACTATCAGTTTAATAAACTTCAATATTTTGCAAATTTAATAAATTGTGGACGAGCATCAATAAATGTATCTAGTATAAATCAGCAAAACGAAGATGTTTATTTTAGATTAGAAAGTAAATTAAATTATAAAATGAATTTGATTGTAACAACGATTACAGATGAAACTGAAAAAGTAGTCTTAAAACAAAAAATGGAACAACAAGAAACATTAAATTCAATTGGACAGATGGCAGCAAGTATCGCTCATGAAATACGCAATCCAATGACATCATTAAAAGGATTTGTGCAATTATTAAAACAAAGTTCCCCAGATGATAGTCAAAAATATTTAAAAGTAATGGATAGTGAACTTCAACGAATGGAAGCAATTTTAACGGAATTGTTATATCTTTCAAAGCCTAAAGAAAGAATGTATAAAGAAATTTCAATTGTTCAAGTAGTTGAAGAAGTTGTTGAGCTTATGCTACAACATGCATTAGCAAACAATATCATTATCAAGCTTGAAAGCTATGATTATTATAAGACAAAAATTATTGGAAATGATAATCGTCTTAAACAAATGCTTATTAACCTCGTGAAAAATGCAATAGAAGTAATGCAGAATGGCGGAACAATTACAGTAAAGCTAGAAAATTTAAATAGTGGGGTTCAAATTTCTGTAATTGATGAAGGGCCAGGGCTTTCAGAGATGGAGTTAAGTCATTTATTTACGCCGTTTTATACAACGAAAGAAACTGGTACAGGTCTAGGTTTAGCTTTAGTAAAAAAAGTAATTGAGGAGCATAATGGTGCTATTAATGTAGAGAGCACTGTCGGGGTAGGGACAACCTTTAAAATTAGCTTGCCAATATGTGAAGAATCAATTTGCGGTGAAAATGATGACAAGATTGTTGAATTGTGGTTTAAAAATGAATTATTAAACCGCTTGCCTGTTGTTTAAATATGTAGTTTAACTAGAGGTTTTTTGACAAATCTTTCTCTTTATCGCTATAATTCATTTATATATTGGTAAAGGATGATTTGTCGTGTCAACTAAAGAAATCAAGCAATCGCTTAAATTATACATTGTTTTATCAAGGGCAAATAAGGCAATTAATGAAGTAACAAATCAATTTTTTCATGAAAAAGGATTAAATCCAACCGAATTTGCGGTACTGGAACTGCTATATCATAAAGGACGACAGCCGTTGCAACAAATAGGTAATAAGATTTTATTAGCAAGCGGTTCAATTACTTATGTAATCGATAAGTTAGAAAAAAGAGGTTACTTAAAACGTGTCTCTTGTCCTTCTGATCGACGAGTAACATTTGCAGATATTACTGAGGAAGGTACAAAATTTATGCAGCAGATGTTTCCAGAGCATGAAAAAAATTTGCATGAATTGCTTAGTGTACTTACTCCAGAAGAAAAAGATACAGCAATTGAACTATTAAAAAAATTAGGGTTGTCTATAAAAGATTTGTCTTATTAAGTTCCATTAGAAAAGGGGAAGCCTCAAATGCTTCCCCTTTTTTTACTCAATTGTTAAGCCCATTTTAATCATAGCATCTGATAAATCGTATTCTTCATTATCATAAATTGTAAGTCTTACAATTTTGTCTTCTTTTTCAAAAACTACCGCTATAACTTCTTCATTTTCAAAATTAGCAATATATGCAGCTGAATTTTCTATATTATTTGCTTCTGAAATATATGGTGCTAAATCAAATGGTTCGTATTGTTCATTAATTACCGCCATTGTTTCTTCAGTGTTTGCAATTAAGTCACTGTAAGACTCATTAATTGCTTCAATACGCATAGAAACGGAATCATCTTTTTCATAATACAAAATATCTTTGCCAGGTTCTTCTGCAGTTAGTGCAAATCCTGGAATTGCTTGTAGTGTATATGTTTCACCTGATATTGGCGTAATATCTTCAGTATATTCCTTGTCATTTGAAGTGAATGTTATAGATGTGCTTTCTTCATTTGTCTCTGTTGTAGATCCTTCTTGTTGTTCCTCTTCATCTGTTTGTTCCTCTTCATTTGTTTGTTCTTCTGCGTTAATATTATCATTATCGCCGTTTGATGTTACTGAATCATTGTCTGGCTCCGATGATGGCTTTTCCGCAGTATTACACGCTGCTAGTACCATAATCGATAGAAATATCGTTATGAAGAAACGAATATTTTTTTTCATAAAAATAGCCTCCTTGATGTGTTAGACGTTTAAAATTACGAAATGTTTCACATCATTATTTTTAATTTTGAATAAAATTGATAAATTATGAAAGTGGTAAAATCATAAACAATAGTAATACAAATACTTCATGGGCAATAATAATAAGCGGCATACTTTGTTTCCATTCATAAAGAGTGCCTAAAATTACCCCCGCGAATAGTGCTGCTACAGCACCAGGAATAAATCCACTGATGATAACAGACAATGCAAATAAAATACTTGTAATAATAACAGCAATTGCTGGTGACATCCATTTTTTTAGTTGCTGCTGAACATATCCACGCCAAAATAGTTCTTCTCCGACGACAACAATAAAGATAAGCAATAAATAGTGCCAAATATTAGTTGGGCCGTAAGTATCTAAGAATTTTGAAATTGATTTTGCAATACTTCCATCGATATTAGTAAGGAGTATATATCCAAGACGCACTATCCCATAAAGAATGGTTCCGTATCCAATACCAAAGATAAAATACTTCCATGTAGGAAGCTCGTCTTTAAATTTATTGGAGATAATTGCTATGGACATCCCGACAAGTAGTGTAAACGTGTATAGATACCAGAAGACTTTGGATTCTTCAAAAGAGTAAGAGAGCATGATATAAATGAATAATAATGAAAGAAGGAGTCCGATTAAATGTTTTGTAATTCTCATATGCTTGACCTCCTTTTTAATATATTAACAAAAAAAAATTCCCCTATCATCTTTTTAACGATAGAAAGGGAAATTAAATTTAATACATTATCTGTCAGAGGCTCTCAAATTCAAATGGATTTAAGAAAAAAATCGTAAAAAGATAGTAATCGGTTTATATATTGGAGAGTAAAAACTCCTTAATGTTTGCTTTAATTCGTAGATTATATTTCATTCGGGTGATTTAAAATCTTATATCGTTTATGGTTTACAACAGTTTTCTCTTCTATTTCAAGTTCGTGGAAATTCTCCATAATTGTTAAGTCTACAATGACAGAATTTTCATTTACTTTTTCCACGATTCCTTGTAGACCTTCTTTAAACTCGACAACATTTCCAACTTCTGCTATTTTCATAAGAGTCAGCTCCTTATCGACTAATATTCTGAAAGTGTGCATGAAAAATCAAAAAAAGTAAAGAGATATTTGAATAATTAATTATTTTTAACTATTTTTTACAGGAAAGATTGGTGAAATATATGGAAAAATATAAAAATATGATTGAACAGTTAAAAAAGGGGGAAATAAATAGTATAGAAATCCCTAAGGAAGAATTTTTGCAGTTCCGTGAGTTGTTGGTGAAGGATGAAATGTTTAAACATTTTCGTGGTGAAGCAAAACAAGGGGGAAACGTAATATTTACGTTTTTAGATAAGCCTAGAAGTTAAGGGTGTCGAACTTTGTCTAATGATTTTGCTGCTTTAATGGCTAGAAAAACATTAAAATAGGAGAACACCAACGAATTATTAGGAGGGGTTTTGTGGAAAATAACCTTTTGAAGAAACTTGAACAAACAAGGCAATTGATGATTGAATCAGGAATTGAGAACGGTCTTCAAAACCCAAAAACAATTCGTCTAAGCAAAAGATTAGATCAGCTTATGAATCAGTATGATGGTGAAAATTACAGAAAAATAAATAATGTGTATAAAAATATCCAATAAATTTTTATAAAGTTGTTTAAAATTTTAACAGGTTGGTGATATTATATTTGAACACAGCAACATTCTCATTTCCCCCTTTAAGAGCAGAGGCTTCGGCTTGCTGCTCTCTTTTTTTTGTAAAATACATATTGTATCAATAATATTGTGAAAAAAGTGCTATTTATTCATGTAGGCTGCAGCTGATATTTGAATCAATGATTTATTTGCATTTTTTATATTAAAAGTTTTAATCGTCGCAAAAAGCATTTCCATACTATTAATGATTAAGTAATATTAAAATATTATTTATTTTTTTTGAAAATATCTACAATTCCTTGTTGATTTGTTAAACTACAATAAAATGGAATGGTAACATGATAAAAAAGGAGTAATGATATATGGAACAAAAAAATCGAATCGCTTTTATCGGAACTGGTGTAATGGGAGCAAGTATTATTAAACATTTATTAAAAGCAAATCATGAAGTTACAGTATATACACGGACGAAAGCAAAAGCTGAAAACCTTTTAGAGCTTGGTGCAAAATGGGCTAAAACACCTCGTGAAGCGGCGGAAGATAAAGACATTATTTTTACGATGGTTGGTTTTCCATCTGATGTGGAAGAAGTTTATTGTGGGGAAAACGGTATTTTCCAATCTGCAAAGGCAGGTTCCGTCGTAGTTGATATGACGACATCTGAGCCGTCATTAGCAAAAAAATTGTATGAAATAGCAAAAGAAAAAGGCATATCAAGCATAGATGCACCAGTATCGGGTGGCGATGTGGGGGCCCAAAACGGAACATTATCTATTATGGTTGGCGGCGACAAAGTAGTGTTTGAAAAGATATTGCCAATTCTACAATTATTTGGTTCGAATATAGTATATCAAGGAGAAGCTGGCGCTGGACAACATACGAAAATGTGTAATCAAATTTTAATATCAACTAATATGATTGGGGTTTGTGAATCCATTAGCTATGGATTGAAGGCAGGGTTAGATGTTGAAAAAGTTCTTCAATCTGTATCAACTGGAGCTGCAGGTTCATGGTCATTAAGCAATCTAGGTCCTAGAATGATAAAAGGTGATATAGAACCTGGATTTTATATTAAACACTTTATAAAAGATATGAAAATTGCAATTGATGAAGCGGAGAAAATGAATTTAGATTTACCAGGTTTAAAGCTTTCAAAACAGCTGTATAACACTTTATTGGAAAAGGGCTATGGTGAAAAAGGTACACAAGCCTTGATAAGATATTACGTAGCGGATTAAAAAGTGAAATCAACCAATTTAGGAGCGATATAATGGGGAAACCTTTTAAAAATCAATTGCCAGGGGAAAGAAGTCAACTTGCCTTGTACTTGTCTCTACCTGTATTATCCTGGGCTTTCTATGATTTTGCTAATACGATTTTCTCATCGAATATTAATACAGTCTTCTTCCCCTTTTATATGGATGAAGTATTAGGTACAGATGAAGTGATGCAGCAAGTAGCAAGTACGTTTATTTCTTATGCGAATGCAATTGCAAGCTTTTTTATCGTTATTTTTTCCCCTCTTTTCGGCGTATGGGTTGATAACACTGGGTATAAAAAACGTTTTATAGTTTGGTTTGCATCAATCTCAATAATCTTTACATTTTTAATGGGTATTTTCGCGAGTATTAATTTTAACGTTGATTACTTGGGCATACCTTTAAGTTTATTCTTAGTAATTATATGTTTTGTTATAGCAAAATTTTTCTTTAATTCGAGCTTAGTATTTTATGATTCGATTATGCCGGATTTAGGCACAAAAGAAGAAATGCCGCTCATCTCTGGTTTTGGAGTAGCAGTTGGATACTTAGGAACAATATTCGGACTGCTCGTCTATTTTTTCGTTAGCGATGGAAATTATCATCGAACTTTTATTCCAACAGCTATTATGTATTTACTTTTCTCTTTGCCTTTATTTTTCTTTGTAAAGGATCGCCCAATTCCTAAAAGTGAAAGAGAAAAGTTAGGTTTTTTCAGGGGCTATCAGGAAATTATCCAGACATTTAAAGAAGTGAAAAAATATAAAGCTATTTTTACTTTTATGATTGCTTATTTTTTCCTAAATGATGCAATTGCCACAACAATTGCAATGATGGCAATTTATGCAACGACGATTATCGGATTTAGCTCTGGTCAATTTATTATTTTATATTTAATTAGCACTATTTCTTCAGTGATTGGTTCCTTGGCGTTTGGCAATATTTCAAAAGCGATTGGAGCGAAAAAAGCTGTATCCATTGTTGCGTATATTATGATAGCTGCACTGTTGCTTGCTGTTTTTGCAAATGCAGAGTGGATGTTCTGGATTGCAGGTAGTATGTTTGGGATTTCTCTTGGTTCCATGTGGGTTACTTCTAGAACATTAATTATAGAATTAACTCCTGAAGAAAAAAGAGGCCAGTTTTTTGGACTTTTTGCATTTTCCGGAAAAGTTTCATCCATAATTGGTCCAGCACTATATGGAACTGTGACTCTTGTACTAAAAGATTATGGAACATTGGCTAGCCGCATTGCTCTTGGCTCCTTAATAGTACTAACAATTATCGGTGTTCTCGTTCATTCAAAAGTTAAATTAGAAAATGAAAATCGAATATAGGAGAAAAGCTTTACCTATGATACAATCTAGTTATATATAGTCAGAGAAGGAAATAAAAGGAGCGAGAAGTGATGCAGCAAAAAGGTATCTTACTTGAGAGTGGAACTAACGAACTTGAAATTGTTGAGTTTGAGGTTGCTAACAATAAATTTGGTATAAATGTCATTAAAGTAAAGGAAATTATTCAACCAATTCCGGTTACTTTTATTCCACATGCTCATCCACATGTTGAAGGAATTGTACAATTACGGGGTGAAGTATTACCTGTTGTAGATATGCTGAAAGTTCTTGGGATACCTAATGGTGCATTTAGTGCACAGCAAAAATATATTGTTGCGGAATTTAATAAACAAAAGGTCGTATTCCATGTAGATAATGTTACACAAATTCATCGTATTTCTTGGGATAAAATTGAAAAGCCTTCTGATATGTATCAAGGCGGCTCATCTCAAGTTATTGGTGTGATTAAGCAAAACAATTCGATGGTCTTGTTATTAGACTTTGAAAAAATAATGGTAGATATTAATCCGGATTCTGGTATTAATGTTGAATCAGTGAAAAAGCTAGGTAAACGTGAACGATCTGAGAAAAAAATCGTATGTGCAGAAGATTCTCCGCTATTGCGCAAATTGCTGTATGATACAATGCACGAAGCTGGGTATGTAAATCTAGAGTTTTTTGAAAATGGACGTGATGCTTACGACTATTTAGAGGGGCTTTTAAATACGGATAAAAACATTGAAGAACTTGTTCAATTAGTTATTACAGATATTGAAATGCCACAAATGGACGGTCATCACTTAACAAAGAAAATTAAATCAAATCCTGATTTAGAAAAAATTCCCGTTATTATATTCTCAAGCTTAATTACTGACGACCTTCGTCATAAGGGAGAAGAAGTAGGTGCGGAAGAACAAATTAGTAAACCTGAAATTGCTGAACTAATTTTAAAAATAGACGAATTAATTTTATAAAAGTCAAATACATTCAGGTATCCACAAATTTTATATTTCGTATTACATATGGTCGGATACCTTTAAAAGGAAATTCGACCATTTTGTATTATTTTACTTGATTAAATAAATATTTTTTAAACCATTCTTATAATTAGAAGGTTACGTATATAGATTTGTAAAAAATCACTTAGTAGCCCACTTGAAATTGCAAAGAGAGAAGTGATACCTGTGGAAAGAATTAAAACTGCCATTATTGATATCGGATCAAATACAATTCGGCTTGTCCTTTATAAATACAATAAACAAGAAGGGCTACGTGAATTTGGAAATATTAAAAAGGTAGCTAGATTAAGATCTTATATTCAATCTAATGGTGAGATGTCTGAGAAAGGCATACAAGTGTTGGCAGATACACTAATATCATTTAAGGAAATTTTAGATGATTACGAAATAACTGATATTAAGGCAGCCGCAACAGCGGCCGTACGTCAAGCAAAAAACAATAAGGAGATTCTTAGGCGTATGGAGGAGGAGACCGGAATATCAATTGACTTATTAACAGAAGAAGAAGAGGCATATTTTGGTTTTGTAGCTGTTGCCCATTCAATGGACACTCCATCTGCCGTCACAATTGACATTGGAGGAGGATCCACAGAAATTACATTATTTAAAAATAAAAAGCTGCAAAAAACAATTAGTTTTCCTTTTGGGACCGTTTCATTAAAAGAAAAATTTGTATCCGGCGATATAATTAATGACGAAGAAAAAAGGTTATTGCAACAATATGTTAAAAAGCAATTTGAAAAATTACAATGGATACAAAATATTCAGCTGCCAATTATTGCAATTGGTGGGAGTGCCAGAAATGTTGCTCAAGTTCATCAGCATTTAATTAATTATCCTATTTCAGGCGTCCATCAATATGAAATGAAAAACGTCGACTTAATTGAACTTAGCCGCTATCTTGATAGCATGACTTTTGAACAATTAAAACAATTGGATGGACTTTCTTCTGACCGTGCAGACATCATTGGAATTGCATTGGAAGTTTTCAACGTATTAATGGCTCAAGTTGACGCAAATGAATTCCAAATAAGTAAAAAAGGCTTGCGGGAGGGGCTGATTATTAATCGTGTCCTGCAAAGTGACTCTAAAGCATTCGATAAATATAATGTGTACGATGAAAATGCTAGAAGAATGACATTTAAATACGGTCGTTCAGAGGAAGAATGTCAAATGCTTATTTCTATATCTGAACAATTATATAAAGAATGCTGTAGATTAGGTTACTTCTCTTATAATGAAAAACATTTTGATTTAGTAAAGAAGGCTGCACAATTATATTCGATTGGAGAATATATTGAACTTGATTCTTCAAATCAGCATACGTTTTATTTAATTGCCAACCAATCGATTTCGGGAATGAATCATGTGGACCGTGTAAAATTGGCTTTGCTTGCATCATATAAAAATAAAGACTATTTTCGTCGTTTTTCAGCACCATTTACATCATGGATTAGTCGTGAAGAATTAAAAGCTTTGAAGGATTATGGAGCAATTTTAAAATTTGTTTATTCATTAAACGTGTCAAAACGGAATATTATAAAGTCAATTATGCTAGAAAAACTTCATGATACAATTCTGGTAAATATAACAACTGATAATATTTCAGTTGCTGAAATTTATCAGTCTGATCGACAAAAGAAATATATTGAACGCATTTTTAAAAAACCAGTAAAAATTCAATTTTTAAAGGGTGAAACGAGATGACATTGGATATTCAAATTGATACTCCTGAAGAACGCAATAATCAAAAAGGCCATTCGTATGAGGAAATGCTGGAAGAGATTGCAAAGCCGCAATATTATAATAATCGTGAGTTAAGCTGGCTGGCATTTAATGAGCGTGTGTTGGAAGAGGCGGAGGATATAAACAATCCACTTCTTGAAAGATTGAAATTTTTGGCGATTTTTAGTTCGAATCTTGACGAATTCTTTATGGTGCGAGTGGCAGGCTTGCAAGATCAAGTGCGTGCAGGTTTTCATAAACCAGAAAATAAATCAGGGCTTACACCAAAAGAACAGTTAACAAAAATTGCACAGCGGACTCAAGCACTAGTTCGAAGACAAATGGAAGTTTACCACCATATTATTTACGAATTGCTTCCTCAAGAAAAAGTGCATATTCGAGAGGTTGGTTCTTTAAAAGAACATCAGAAAAATTATATCAATTTATTATTTGAGGAAACTATTTTCCCGGTTTTAACTCCTGTTGCAGTGGATGCTTATCGTCCTTTTCCAACGCTGTTGGGAAAAACATTAAATTTGCTTGTAATGTTGGAAGAAAACAACATTTATGAGGAAAATGAAAAAGTGGCAATTGTACAAGTTCCTTCTGTTTTAGAACGCTTTATTGAGGTTCCAAGCGATGATGGTGAAAAAGTTTTTGTGCTGTTAGAGGACGTTATTACAAGTCAAATTGATAAATTGTTTTATGGCTATAATGTAAAGTCAACCCAAGCATTCAGATTGACAAGAAATGCTGATTTAACAATCCATGAAGAAGGTGCACAGGATTTACTTGTAGAAATTGAAAAGGAATTAAAGAAACGAAAATGGGGCGTTGGAAGTCGTTTGGAAGTTCGTGATGGTGAAATAAGCGACGAGGTTCTTGATTATTTACTTGAAGAATTTGAAATCGAAGAATCTGATGTTTTTAAAATTGATGGGCCACTTGATTTAACTTTTTTATTTGGCTTTGTAAAGAAAATATCTATAGGAAGAGAACATTTAGAATATGAAAGTTTTATTCCGCAACGTCCAAAAGATTTAGATTCCCATGAAAATATTTTTGAAAAAGCACTAACACAGGATCTTTTATTCCATCATCCTTATGAATCTTTCGAACCGATTGTTGAATTTATCATAGAAGCTTCAGAAGATCCAACTGTTTTAGCTATTAAACAAACTCTTTATCGT
Organism: Lysinibacillus telephonicus; assembly: GCF_003966145.1. Taxonomy (GTDB): domain Bacteria; phylum Bacillota; class Bacilli; order Bacillales_A; family Planococcaceae; genus Ureibacillus; species Ureibacillus telephonicus. The sequence goes on along the minus strand of NZ_RXNR01000059.1, from coordinate 10,086 downwards.
GTAAGCGGCAATTCACCAATCATTCATGCTTTAAAACAAGCTGCTGAGAACGGTAAACAAGTAACTGTATTAGTTGAATTAAAGGCAAGATTTGATGAAGAAAACAATGTTCATTGGGCGAAAGAATTAGAGCAAGCTGGGTGTCTAGTAATTTATGGAGTTAATAATTTAAAAACTCACTCAAAAATTACCCTTGTTGTTAGACGAAATCAAGGGAAAATTGAAAGATTTGTTCACTTAGGTACTGGTAATTATAATGATGCAACCGCGAAAATTTATACAGATTTAGGAATTATCACGACGAACAAGGAATTTGGAATCGATGCAACAAATTTCTTTAATTATTTAAGTGGATATACGGAAAAACCAAAATTCCACCATCTTGTTGTTGCACCATTTGATATACGGGATGAGTTTATTAGATTAATTGACGAAGAAATTCGCCTACACAAAAAGTTTGGAAATGGCTTTATTCGTGCAAAAATGAATTCTTTAACTGATAAAGATTTAATGATGAAGCTCTATGAAGCATCTAATAATGGCGTTAAAATAGAATTACTTATTCGTGGTATTTGCTGTTTGCGCCCTGGCATCCCAGGCATAAGCGAAAATATAACTGTAACGAGTATTGTTGGAAGATTTTTAGAGCATTCAAGAATTTATTGGTTCCATCATAATGGAGAAAATAAATTATATTTATCTTCAGCAGATATGATGACGCGAAATATGGTTAAGCGGGTTGAAATTTTATTCCCATTATACTCAAATGACATAAAACAACGGGTAATGAACATTTTACTAACTGAGTTAGCAGATACGGTAAAAGCGCGGGTTCAAGATTCTACAGGTAAATATCATTATAAAAAGATCCGTGAAAATGAGCATAAATTAAATTCTCAAGAACATTTTTTATTAGAAGCGATGAGCGCGGTCGTAGTAGAAGAATAAGAAGTTTATGATGTACGCATACAAAGTGTAGTTTTTATCTTCATTCAGCAATGTTTCTATTGAGAAAGTGAAGCGTCAGCCGAAAACCTGCCCCAAGTTGGTGAACTAAGAAGCTTTTATTAAATAGGCATGCCATGTAGCTCCTTGGGGTGATTTACATGCTTCGTTTGAAAACTAGTAAAACTTCATGATCGGGACTTCTAAAATTGTAGACAGTGTATACGTACATGAGGACAAGTACTTTGGGAGTTATATGAAGAATGTATGTTTGCTAGACAAGCTATGTTAAGCTTAGCGCACTGGAGGCTAAAGAACGCTTGCGCTTTCTTTTTGTGGAATCCTACAAACCTACTGGGGGAGAAAAGCAAAGCAAACTATGGTCCAAAGATTGTAGAAGGTGTCGTGGATTTTGATAGGCGTAAATTTAGGAAGTTATCCTAGAGTGTTGTCGCTTCTCCAAACATTATTTGTTCCGCAGGGGCATCTCCAAATCTAGATGTATACAACTGCACTCATAGTTTTAAAGGCAAGTGTAATACTCCAAGGCATAAATGATATTAAAGCATATTTCAACTACACGCTACTTTTTGAAAGCAACTTTAAGTGTAATTAATGGAGGAAATACGATGATTAATTTTCCAAGGATGGAGATTGAAAATTATTTGCGTGATATCATAAAACTTAATCCATTTGATGCTGTTGTTATTTTAAAACAACAGGATGAAAAAGCATACACTGTAGAATTGATTAATTCTAAGGCATCGATTTTGTCGCCTATACCTTTTACAAAGGGAATGGACGCAGAAAAATTTCTTCAGTGTATGAATTGGACGAAAATTTTAGAGATCATCCAAGAACAATACCAGGACATACAATACATAACAATCAATGAATTGAAAAGTTTTTCAATCTTTGTTGAAGGCATTTCTTCAAATGGAGAAATATATTATGCAATCATTATTAAACAAATAGAACATGATAATAATCCATTTAGTCCTTCTACCTTTCAAGAAGAAAACACTGGTTTATTAAATCGACGTGCTTTAAATGTTCGTTGGTCAGAGTATTACCGCGATTATAAAGATGATAAAAATATCGCTTTATTACTTATTGATATAGATCGTTTTAAAAAGTATAATGAATCACTTGGAAAAAAGAAAGCCGATAGAATGATTAAACAGATTAGCGAAAGATTTAATAAATTGCGAAATGAAACATGTGAATTATTTCATTATAACGGCGATGAATTTATCTTTTTAATCCGATATTGTATTTGTGAAGAAGTAGAACTAATGGCAAATCTAATTTTAGATCAGCTTAAGGAGCCTTTCGTTATTGATGAGCAGGAATATTTCGTAACGTGTTCTATAGGGATTTCAACTATTTTATCTGATCAAAGTCGTGATTTGGAAAAGTTATTATTTCAAGCTGAACAAGCACTATTTTATGTGAAAAAACGCGGTCGTGCTCATTACCGTTATTATCGTGAAGAGATGAGCCATACTTTCCAAAATGAAGTGTTGATGGAAGCACATTTAAGACGTGCGATTGAGTTTAATGAACTTTCAATTCATTTGCAGCCACAAATTGATTATGACACATATGAAATTGACAGCTTTGAAGCTTTAACCCGATGGAATAATCCAAAATTTGGATTTGTCCCGCCATCTCAATTTATTCCACTTGCAGAATCATCAGGGCTTATTATTCAAATTGGTGATTGGATTTTAGAACAGGTTTGCAAGTATCAGCAACAATGGAAAGAAAAAGGCTACCGGCCAGTTCGAGTTGCAGTCAATATTTCACCAAAACAATTTAAACAAGAAAACTTTGCAGAGAAAATTAAACAATTACTTTCGAAATATGATATAGATCCAAAATATATAGAGCTGGAAATAACCGAAAGTTCGATGGTGAATGTCGATGAAACCGAAGCAATACTAAAGAGCTTAAAAGCATTAGGAGTTTATGTTTCAGTAGATGATTTTGGAACAGGCTACTCATCATTAAGTTATTTGAAAAAATACCCGATTGATATTATTAAAATTGATCAATCTTTCATTTCAGATATTAACAGAGATGAAAAAAATGAAGCAATTGTAAAAGCAATTATTGCACTATCACAGAATCTTGGTATGGATGTTATTGCTGAAGGGGTAGAAGAAAAATCGCAAGAAATCTTTTTAAAGAAACACTGTTGTAAAAAAGGGCAGGGGTATTTATATAATAAACCTCTTCCAGTTGAAGAAATTGTTAAACAATATTTATTACAATAAACAAAACCAACAAATTTTATTAAACAATAGAATTTGTTGGTTTTTTTCTATCATTTTCTATTTTTTTCTAAAATACATATATAGTAAGATAAAATTGAAAGTTCAAAATTTTTGGGGAAAATGGGGGATTTAAATGTTAAAAAACGAAACAATTATTATTACTGGCGGTTCTAGTGGAATGGGACTTGCTATGGCAAAGCAATTTGTTGCTGAAGGGGCTAATGTTGTAATTACTGGACGTGATAAAACAAGGTTGCAGGAAGCAAAAAATGAAATACAGTCAATTGGAAGTACAATTGAAACATTTCAAATGGATGTTCGAGAAATAGAACATGTTAAGGAAATGGTGAAATTTACTGTTGAAACATACGGTAAAGTGGATGGTTTAGTAAATAATGCAGCAGGAAATTTTTTAGTTGCAGCCGAGCAGCTTTCACCTAATGGTTGGAAAGCGGTTATTGATATTGTACTAAATGGAACATTTTATTGTTCTTCAGAGGTAGGGAAATATTGGATTGAACAAGGGGTTAAGGGGAAGATTCTAAATATGGTTGCTACGTATGCATGGGGTGCTGGAGCGGGCGTAGTACATTCTGCCGCTGCAAAAGCAGGTGTTTTGTCGCTTACTCGAACATTAGCAGTAGAGTGGGGACATAAATATGGCATTCGTGTCAATGGAATCGCACCTGGTCCAATTGAACGGACAGGTGGGGCGGATAAGCTTTGGGAGTCTGAAGAGCAAGCAAAGCGAACAATTCATTCAGTACCGTTAAAAAGACTTGGAACTCCTGAAGAAATAGCGAACTTAGCTACTTTTATTTTGTCCGATAAAGCATCATATATGAATGGCGAATGTGTAACACTCGATGGCGGACAATGGTTAAATCCATTTCCATTTTAATTAATACATTAGCCTCAAGGATAAAATGTTATTGTGTGAAATTGGTAACCCAAGTAAAGGTAAAACGTAAAGTCCTTTAGATTAGAATAAAATAAGTCGTATTAGACTCATACTAATTACACTTTCTATATTAAAAGGGGGTGTAACAAAATGGGTATGTGGACAATACCGACCATTATTACTGGGGCAATCATTGTATTTGTTTCATACTTTTTAACAGCAGGTGTGATGAAGAAAACAAGACAGCGTGCATCTGCTACTGATACACCAATAAGTAAGATTGTAAAAGATCATCCTATTGCAATGAACCCAATCATCATTATGTACATTATATTTGGATTATTTACAGGAATTATGATCTTTTATTACTGGTCAATATATGGATACTAGTATGTGAAGTTTTTCAAAATTTAACCTTCTACTCTAAAAATACTACCCCCTTATCATGGTCAATTGTGAACAAATTGTGATATGATAGTAGTAGTGTAGTAATCCTGTTCAGAAAAGTTATTGACAGGCAAAGGAGTAGAAGGTCATGATTTCAACAAACTCAAGAGCATTATTGGATACACCAATTAGCGACTTTATAATTTCATCAGAGAAGGTTGCTCACGTACAAGTTGGTAATAGTGCTGAACATGCTTTACTCGTTTTAACTAAAACTGGCTACTCATCAGTTCCAGTATTAGATACTAAATATCGTCTACATGGTTTACTTAGTATGAAAATGATTACAGAATCAATATTGGGGCTGGAGAAAATCGAATATGAAAAGCTGCCGAATATAAAAGTTGATGATGTAATGGATAATAATGTGACATTTTTAAAAATTACCGATACATTTCAAAAAGCATTAGATTTAGTTATTAACCATGCTTTCTTATGTGTTGTTGATGAAGAAGGAACTTTTGCAGGTATTTTAACTCGTCGTGTTATATTAAAACAATTAAAAAAATACATTTATCAAGTAGATTAATAGATATCGACAAAATCCTAAAGTTTGGATTTTGTCGATTTTTATTAAATATGAAAGTATAAAATTTGTTTCGTAAAGAATCTATACTTCTTGAATCTGATCTTTTTATAAAGATACTGGCAATCGCTTGAAGTGAATTGTATTATACAGAAGAAGATTTGGCATTATCGCCGATGCACTGCAAAAGGACATTGCATTTTTATTAAGGCCGTTGAAAGTGAGTGAAAAATATGACTGCAACAGAAGCAGAAATTATAAAAATTTTAGCAGAAGAGAAAAATATGAGAAAAGCTGCCGAGAGATTGTTTTTAACACAACCGGCATTATCCCAAAGACTTCAATCGATTGAAAAGGAATGGGGGGCTCAGTTATTTATCCGATCCCAGAAAGGATTAAGCCCTACTCCAGCTGGAGAGCTTGTTATTCAATATGCAAATGAAACAATTATTAGAAGAGAAGAGATTTTCGAAACAATTCAAGCTCTTCATTCAAAAGTGCATGGTACGTTAAAAATTGCATGTGCCTCAATTGTTGGACAAAACTGGCTTCCGAAAGTACTGAAAGATTTTGTTACACAATATCCAGATGCAAAAATTTCTTTAATAACTGGTTGGAGTTCTGAAATTGTGAAGGCTCTTTATGAGGGGGAGGCACAGGTAGGAATAGTGCGTGGCCAGGCCGAATGGAAAGGGAAAAAAGTGCATTTATTCAGGGATATGATGTATTTAGTGGATAAAGAAATCAAAAATATTGATGAAATTCTAACGACAGACCGCCCATTCATTCAATTTAAAAGTGATTCAAACTACTATCAAGAAATTCAGCTTTGGTGGCAGCGTCATTTTTCTTCAAATCCTCGACGACAAATAATTGTCGATCAAATTGAGACTTGTAAACAAATGGCTATGAATGGGATTGGCTATGCAATTTTACCTTCTATTACATTAAATGGGGAAGAAGATGTAAATAAAATACCATTAACGAATACTGAAAAAGATTTAGGGTTAACACGTGATACTTGGTTAATTGGCTATGATTCCTCCTTCGAACTAAGACAAGTCGCAGCCTTTGTCGATGTTGTAAAGGAACACGCTAGCTGTTTATATGACTATTCAAATAATTGAATTTTACTCGTTATGAGTAGATTTGGAACGGAAATCAACAAATTAGAAAAGCGTGCTATTTGATTGAAAATTTAGTACAATTATTCAATAAATGATTTTACATAGATAGGAGTTAATAAAATGTCTAAAAAATTAAATGCACAAGAAATTATTCAATTTATATCAGAATCTAAAAAAGTAACACCAGTAAAAGTATTTGTAAAAGGTGAGGGTGTTGCGGACCTTACATATGGTGAAAATTCAAAAGTATTCGGTGAAAATAACAATGCTGTAGTTTTCGGCGAATGGCATGAAATTGAAGCTGCTTTAAAAGAACATGGCGATAAAATTACAGACTATGTTGTTGAAAATGATCGTCGCAATTCTGGTGTACCTTTACTCGATCTAAAACACCAAAACGCACGTATTGAGCCGGGTGCAATCATTCGTGATCAAGTAACAATTGGCGACAATGCTGTTATTATGATGGGTGCTATCATTAATATTGGTGCTGAAATTGGTGAAAAAACAATGATTGATATGGGTGCTGTATTAGGTGGACGAGCTACTGTAGGTAAAAACTGTCATATCGGTGCAGGAACAGTGCTTGCTGGCGTAATTGAGCCACCTTCAGCAACACCAGTTATTATTGAAGATGATGTAGTTATCGGTGCTAATGCAGTAGTATTAGAAGGTGTTCGAGTTGGTAAAGGTGCGGTGGTTGCTGCTGGTGCCATAGTAATTAGTGATGTCGAACCATATACAGTAGTTGGAGGCGTTCCTGCACGTGTATTAAAACAACTAGACGACAAAACTAAATCAAAAACTGAAATTATTGATGCACTTAGAAATATTTAAGAAGGTGGAAAGATGGATACACTCATCCAAATTCGAAGAGAGTTACATCAAATACCCGAGCTTGGATTTCAAGAATTTAAAACTCAACAGTATTTACTTAAAACAATAGCTCAATTTCCTCAAGATTATTTAAGTATTACGACTTGGAATACGGGTATTGTTGTAAAGATTACAGGGAGTAATCCATCGAAAACAATTGGCTGGCGTACAGATATTGATGGATTGCCAATCACAGAAGAAACAGGCTTGCCATTTTCATCGACGCATGAAGGGAAAATGCATGCATGTGGACATGATTGTCATATGACTATCGCGCTTGCATTAGTGAGTGCATTTGCGACTACACAGCCAAAACAAAATGTCGTTGTTTATTTCCAACCTGCAGAAGAAGGTCCGGGCGGAGCTGAACCAATGTTAAATTGGTTAAAAACAGAACGTCCTGACCTTTTACCTGACGAAATCTATGCTCTTCATATTGCACCAGAATATCCAGTAGGAACGGTTGCAACAAGAGCAGGACTGTTGTTTGCTAATACATCTGAGCTGTTTATTGATTTAAAAGGTCTTGGTGGTCATGCAGCTTATCCTCATAAAACTCGTGATATGACTATAGCTGCCGCTAATTTAATATTACAGCTTCAAACAATTGTTAGCCGCAATGTGAATCCATTAGATAGTGCTGTTGTAACAATTGGTAAGATGACGTCTGGTACGGTGCAAAATATAATAGCAGAAAATGCTAGATTAGAAGGCACGATTCGTACATTGAATGCTTCAGCAATGGCAGAGGTTAAACGCCGCATTGAAGCAATCTGTGCTGGTATTGAAGCTTCATTTGAATGTGATATAACAATTGATTACGGTTCTATGTATTATGAAGTAAATAATAATGAACAATGTGCAAATCAGTTATTAGCATTTGCTGAAAGCTTTGAAGATTGTCAGGCTGTAACTTGTTCTGCAGCAATGACTGGTGAAGATTTTGGCTATTTCTTAAAGGAAATACCAGGAGCCTTGTATTGGGCAGGAGCAAACTGTGAGTATGGGCTACATCATGCAAAAATAAGTCCTGATGAAGATCTACTAACATTCAATGCAAACTTTGTTGAGCAATTCATAAGAAGTTTATAAATTTAAAAGGTACAAATATTTAAGATATGTTCTAAAAAAGTGTAGGCAAAGTCAAAATTAACTTTGTTTACACTTTTTATTTTCCAAAATAAAGAACTTTTTATTCTGCATCGAAAACTTCAAGACAAGTATAATTATTAAATAATTTATTAATTAATGAGAATATTCGAATTTTCCGTGGTAATATATTCCATAACGGTGTTGAAAATAATTAGAGGGAGGAAGCAAAATGAGTCCAGTTGAGCTAATTCAAATGATATTTTTTGGCAGCATACTCGTTATTGTACTGGCTATTGTTTGGTTTATATTTCGGAAGAAGAAAAAAATAGCTCTTACCGTCACGATTTTTTCAGTAGTTGTCTTCATTTTATTTTTCGCTTTACGACCTTATTATATCCAACAACAACATGCTGAGAGATATGAGATCTTAGTGGATTATTTACATAAACAGTATCCAAAATATGAATTTGATATATCGCCAAAGATACTTGAGGAGGGCGATACTCCTTATGAGTATCGTGTTGTTGCAAATAATTATAAATATCGCAATGAATATTATCGCGTAGATCAAAATGGAGTTGTTATGTTTTCGCATTATTCTACGATGGTTGATGGCAACGAAGAAGAGCTCGATTATTTACTATTAAATTCGGTTTACGAAAAACCTTTTGAGTATATTGAACGTAGCGTGGAACTTAAGGAAATTGTCCGTTACGAAGAGGATTCGTTTTTATTGCGGCTTATGAGTGTAGAGGGAGAACTGATTTTATATAACTATTTAAAAAAAAGGGATGGACAATTCTTTTTAGAAAAGTCGAGACTTCCGAATGAAAACAATTATATTGAAATGAACGTATCACCGAATCACTATACAAATTATTATGTATTGGCAGCATTGCCTGGATTTATGGAAGAACAGTGGAGAAAAGAAAATGGAGAGGCAGCTAAAGTTGAAATTAAAGGTGAAACCCCTGCTATATATGTTGTTCCAAACTAATTCTTACTTTAACGAGGCTAACTACATTTATAATTTCATCTGAAGCTTCCCTAAATTTATTAATTTATTAGTTGTTTTCATGAGGTGAATGAATGCGATTACCAATGAATATTACTAGTTTAATAAATAAAGAAATTAAAATAGAACAAATGGATGGACACCTATTTCAAAGAGTGGTATATGATTTTGCTAGAAAAGTTAATGGCAAAGTAAATGATTGGTTTCCACCTAGCTACCCACTAAATTATTTTTGTATAGATATAGAGATTGGTGATACCGTAGTATCTATTTTACTGCACGAATTTTTCCCTTATGCTGCAATCGCTTCATATATAAATGAATTTCAGATACAATTTTTAGATTATAAAAATTTAATGTTAGAATTAAATCCTTATTTATACAGTTTTAGGAGCAGCATTCTTAAATGAGCATTTTAATCCAAACATACATGATTTATCGGACAGTGAATTAAAAATTGTGAGGCATTGGCGCCCAAATACAAATGGAGAGATTATTTTTAATTTTTGGAATTAGCATCGTTCAACAAAGAAGTAGCTTTTTAAGAGCTTCTTGTATAAGAACTAAAATAAACAAAGAATCAATTATTACTTTTTTAGGGGAAACGATACACAAAATATTTCGGGGTGAGGTTAAGGTTAAGCTAAGTTTCCAATGAAGCTAGACAATAAACTCTAATTTTTTAAATTTAAATAAAGAGAGGGAAATCCAAATGAAACTGGATCTCCCTTTTAAATAAATAATTCTTTTAATGTGTATGATACTATGTCAAGAAAATGGACAGAAGAAATTGAGATTTCACTCTGAATCTAGCGCGCTATCGCTTGCTCGCCTCACAAATAATTTAAGGGGCGTAACCCTTAAATTATTTGTGAGGT
>NZ_RXNR01000058.1 GCF_003966145.1 Lysinibacillus telephonicus | reverse complement strand
TTTGCACGTATCACCTTTCATTGCTTGTTTCTAGACAATTCAAGTATATAGAAATCGGTGATTACGTGCTTTTTTATTTATGAAATTTTTTCAAACCCCAACAAATATTATAGAGCCATAAATAATGCATCAAGTCGAGTTGAAATTTAAAAAAATCAAGTTCGTAAATAACAGATGAAACTTCTAAAAAATAGATAAACTCAAAAAAAATCAAAGCACGTAAAAAACAAATCAAACCGCGTAAAAGTAGTGCGAAACCGCGTAAAAAGTACCGCAAACCGCGTAAAAAGCAGAGAAAGCGCATAATAAAATCAAAGCACATAAAAAACTAATCAAACCGCGTAAAAGTAGTGCGAAACCGCGTAAAAAGTACCGCAAACCGCGTAAAAAAGCAGAGAAAGCGCGTAAAAAAATCAAAGCACGTAAAAAACAAATCAAACCGCGTAAAAGTAGTGCGAAACCGCGTAAAAAGTCCCGCAAACCGCGTAAAAAAGCAGAGAAAGCGCGTAAAAAAATCAAAGTACGTAAAAAACTAATCAAACCGCGTAAAAGCAGTGCGAAACCGCGTAAAAAGTACCGCAAACCGCGTAAAAAAGCAGAGAAAGCGCGTAAAAAAATCAAAGCATGTAAAAAACTAATCAAACCGCGTAAAAGCAGTGCGAAACCACGTAAAAAGTACCGCAAACCGCGTAAAAAAACAGACAAACCGCGTAAAAGAATCTACGCAAAGGAATTATCAAACCACTTAAAACACTCCTAAATTCCAATTAACACATACTTAACAAAAAAATTCACCAATCTAGAAATATTTCCACTCTCTAAATCATATGTAATATGTATGAAAAAAATAAAATCTTATAAAACCTTACTAATTGTCGCATCAATTTTTTGTTTTATTGCTGGACTCTTTTTCTTCCCATTCGTTTTTAGGCAAACAGAGCAGCCAAATAATACTCAAACCGCTGCAGAAACACGCGAGATAGTTGATAATGCATGTGAAATTACAATCACTGTCAGCGGTAATGACATACCAATGGATCTTGAGGAATATGTCATTGGTGTTGTTGCTGCTGAAATGCCTGCAAATTTTAATCTCGAAGCATTAAAGGCACAAGCCATTGCAGCAAGGACATATGTCTTAAAAACTACGAATTTTGGACAAGAACAAATTGAACCAACCGTAGAGAAACAAGTTTTTTATGATGACGATACTAGAAAGGAAAATTGGGAAGCATCCTACGAAGAATACGAAAAGAAGGTTAGACAAGCAGTTGAAAGTACGGCTGGGGAAATTATAAATTACAACGGTGAACTGATTACTGCCATGTTTCATTCGATGAGCAATGGAATGACAGAAAGCGCAAAAAATTATAGTGGAGCTGATCTTCCATATTTACAGTCAGTAGCAAGTTCAGACTTCCAATATGCAGATAATTATGAAACAGAAAAAGTATTTACCCTAAATGAATGGAACCATCTATTGAATGTAAATTGGACAATCGATCACTTTAAAAATTTACGATTGAAACGAAATGATACAGGGAGGGTAGAAACAGTTACAATGCAGGATAAAGAGTGGACAGGACGGGAAATTCGAACACTTCTAGACCTGCGCTCGACAGACTTCAGAATAGATGTCGAAAATGGACAAATTGTTGTCACTACAGAAGGGTACGGCCACGGTGTTGGAATGAGTCAATACGGCGCTGATGCCATGGCTGACAACGGTGCAACAGCACACGAAATATTGCAGCATTATTATAAAAACACAAGTATTGAAAAAATAAGTTGTAAATAATAGAAATTTTTTTCCAAAATGTGTTTAGAAATGTAAAATATTGTTCACACTTCAATCAGAGGTGATGAACATGAGAGAAGAAAAACAATTTAAACCTTCTCCAAATAAAAACAGTTGGCAGAAAAAGCCGTGGTTTTGGCCGTCGATCTATGCAGCAATTGCTGTGGTGCTAATCGGTTTAATTTTCAGTTATAATGCAATTATAGGTGATGAAGAAGAGGAAGAAGTTGTACAAGAAAATACTTCTGAAGAGTCAACAGTCATTGAAACTAATGCTCAAGTAGAAACATTGAAATATCCTTTCAATGAAGAGCAATTAGACAATGTAGAAGTATTACAAGACTTTTACGATGTAACTGCTGATGCAGAAACTCGTGAAAATGCACTTTTAGTGTTTAACCAAACATTCTCTACCTCATCTGGTGTGTCCCTAGCTGTAAATGGCGAGCCTTTTGAAGTACTAGCTGCAATGAGTGGTGAAGTTACTGAAGTAAAACTTGATGCATTCACTGGAAATCAAATTGTAATCACACACCCAAATGGTATGGAGACACGATATAGCTCTGTAACAGATATCCTTGTAAAACAAGGAGATACAGTAGTACAAGGTCAACCATTAGCAACTACAACTGAAAATGAATGGAATCCAAATGCTGGAATCCACCTCCATTTTGAAGTATTAGAAAATGGAGAACATGTAAACCCAAGAAATTACCTAGCTTTTTAATTTAGTTGCTTAAGAAAACGTCCATATCCTCAAAAGCGTTAAGCTTCACTTGCAACCTTGCAGGAGTTTCAATGTCTTAATGAGGTTAATGGGCGTTTTTGCAGTTTTCTTACTAAAAATGGTTCTGAATTTCCGAAATATCTCATATTGTGAATAAACGTTTAAATCGCTAGTTGCAAAAATTTCAATGAAACACTCGCAATATGTACATGTTGAAAAAAACACCTCTCGTTAGCAAAACGGCACATTCTTATATCCGATAGAAAGGAAGAGAACGTGCACGAGCACATTAGGCATCGCTGCGTTCGGCTTGGAGAGCTGCTTATTGAAACGGGTGAAACGGTTCGTGTCCTTGCGAAAATGACGGGCTATTCGAAAAGTACAGTCCATAAAGATTTAACTGAACGACTATTCCTAGTTAATGAACAATTAGCAAATGAGGTAAAAGAAATTTTAGCATATCACAAATCAATCCGTCATTTGCGGGGGGGCGAGGCGACACGTAAAAAGTGGCAGTCCCGACAACACTGAAAGAGCATTTAGTTTGGCTTTAAAAGTCAACTAAATGCTTTTTTACTATGTATAAAGTCGTAGAACTAAAAATGGTAGAAAAATAACCCTATATTCCTTAAATAAGGAAATTTGCTTAACAAATTAAGATGTAATTAATATTCGAATATGATAAAATATTCAAGATAAAGATAAAAGATACTTGAACGTGAAAAAGTTGGAAATAGCAGGAAGGAGAAATATAATGTTGTCTAAAGACATTGGTATCGACTTAGGAACAGCAAATGTGCTTATTTATGTAAAAGGAAAGGGAATTGTACTAAACGAGCCTTCTGTTGTTGCAATCGATAAAAATAGTAATAAAGTACTTGCTGTAGGTGAAGAAGCACGTCAAATGGTAGGAAGAACACCTGGAAATATCGTTGCGATACGTCCATTAAAAGATGGCGTTATTGCAGATTTTGATGTAACAGAAGCGATGTTAAAATATTTTATTAATAAACTAGACTTAAAAGGAATGTTTTCAAAACCACGCATATTGATTTGCTGTCCAACAAATATCACAAGTGTGGAACAAAAAGCAATTCGTGAAGCTGCTGAAAAATCCGGCGGTAAGAAAGTATACTTAGAAGAAGAACCAAAAGTAGCTGCAATTGGTGCAGGAATGGACATTTTCCAGCCAAGCGGCAACATGGTAGTTGATATCGGCGGCGGTACTACAGACGTAGCAGTCCTTTCTATGGGAGATATCGTAACAAGCGAATCAATCAAAGTAGCAGGGGACGTTTTCGATAACGACATTTTGCAATACATAAAAAAAGAATACAAACTATTAATCGGTGAACGTACAGCCGAATCAATCAAAATTAATATTGGAACTGTTTTCCCAGACAGCCGCAACGAATCGATGGAAATTCGTGGCCGAGATATGGTAACAGGTTTACCAAGAACAATTACAATCCATTCATCTGAAATTGAAAAAGCATTACATGAATCCGTGTCATTAATCGTACAATCTGCGAAAAATGTATTAGAGAAAACACCTCCTGAGTTATCAGCAGATATTATCGATCGTGGAGTAATTATTACAGGCGGTGGAGCGTTATTGCACGGAATGGATCAATTATTAATTCGCGAATTAAAAGTACCTGTTTTTATAGCGGACAACCCAATGGACTGTGTAGCAATTGGTACGGGCTTAATGCTGGATAATATTGATCGTTCACCTGGTTCTAGAATTTAAAAAATCACATAATTCAATAATCTTTGGCGGAGTTTTAATAGGATTTATTTAAAAAAGAGGTGAATTCGGTTGTTTAAAGGATTTTATACTGTTGCAACAGGGATGATTGCACAACAAAGGAAAACAGAAATACTAACAAACAATATGGCAAATGCTAATACACCTGGTTTTAAAGCAGACCAATCTACAATTCGTTCATTTCCAGATTTGCTGCTTTCAGCAATCGGCGATACAAACATTCCAACTGAAAAAGGCTTGAATATCCGAAATCATGATCCAATAGGTGCATTAAATACAGGCGTGTACCTGCAAGAAACCCTTGCGAACTATACACAAGGATCAATCTATGAAACGAGTCTTACAACTGATTTTGCTCTAATTAATGGAACAATGCCAATTGACCAAGAATCTGGTCAAACAGGCACAGTTTTTTTCCGACTAGAGCATCCTGAGGATGGAGAAGCCTATACTCGAAATGGGAACTTTACATTAGATGGACGCGGTTACTTAGTGAATAGCCAAGGATTGTATGTATTATCTAATACAGGGCAACGGATTCAATTGCAAGATGATAATTTCCAACTATCACAAGACGGAAATATTTACGTGAATAATCAGCAAGTAGCAACATTAGGAATTTCCTTCTCTGCAAATCCAGACGAACTGTTAAAGCAAGATAACGGTTTGTTCCGAACAGTTGATGGTGAAAATCTTCCAACTGCCTACGGACAAGAAGGCGTTACTTTTGCGATGCAACAAAGCTATTTAGAAGGCTCAAATGTAGATTCAGCACAATCAATGACAGATTTATTAACAGCCTATCGTGCGTTTGAAGCGAACCAAAAGGTACTTCAAGCATATGACAAAAGCATGGACAAGGCGGTAAATGAAATCGGCAGAGTTTAATCACCTAAGAGTGGAGGATTATAAATGCTTCGTACAATGATCACAGCTACCAACACATTAAATCAGCTGCAAAGTCAGATTGATACAATCAGCAACAACATTTCAAACAGCAACACAGTAGGGTATAAAACAAAAGAAGCCCGTTTTTCTGAGCTTTTGTATCAACAATTTAACAATGATGAAATGGATACAACAATCCGACAATCACCAGTTGGAATTCGTTACGGCGTTGGTGCTAAAATAGGTCAAATTCAAACAAACCATGCACAAGGGAATTTACAGAACACGGATCGTGATTTAGATCTTGCATTTACAAAAGAAAAACAATATTTCAATATCCTTATGCCTGATGAAAATGGTCAACGAGTCGTGTACTCCCGCCAAGGTGACTTTTACGTTTCACCAGTTGCAAATGGACAGGTTATGCTTGTAAATGGGGATGGCTATGCAGTAGCAGATTCTAACGGGCAAGCGATATACTTCCCTGACAATGTGAAAAACTTCAACTTAACAAATGACGGAATGTTATTAGTCAACTATGAAGATGGTGAAACACTAAGCTTTGAATTAGGGGTTACAGAACTTCAAAAGCCTCAAGTTATGGAGCATGTTTCAGGTACATATATTGCTTTGCCTGCGAATTTAAATGAGTTAGGATATAATCAAGGTGACGTGTTAACAAATTTACAAGGTGCTGCGCGAAATGAAATTGGAATTGCAAAGGGCAAGCTTGAAATGTCAAACGTTGATCTTTCAAAAGAGATGACAGACTTAATTAATGCTCAGCGTTCATATCAGTTCAATTCACGTGCAATTTCAATTGCCGATCAAATGCTAGGATTAATTAACGGAATTCGTTAAATATGTTGCAACTAAAAGCAGTGTTTTAAAAGGGGGAAAAGTGAATGACAAATGAAACAAAAACCAATTCCGTCCCTCAAGAAAGAAAACAAAAAAGAAGCGATAAAACAAAGGAAACATCTATACGTTGGATGAGTTTTCGTCTATTTCCAATATGGTTAAGATTAGTTTTTATCCTTCTCTTACTTTTCATTGCAGCATGTGCAGGGCTGATGATTGGATATGGCGTTATTGGAGACGGTGAGCCGTTAGATGCTCTAAAATGGAAAACATGGCAGCACATATTAGATATAGTAAATGGGAAAGAATAGATAGTATAAGTTATTAGTTGCTCACTCTAATGCCTAGTTAGATTTGAGCAACTAATTTCTGTATTTGATTATCCCTATTTAAATTAAGCAATTGTTGAAGTTTTATACTGTTTTTTTATATTGAAAAATTTTGGGGGTTTTAAGTGAATGTTAACAGCTGATCAAATTCAAGAAATTTTACCACATCGCTATCCATTTTTATTAGTGGATCGCATTATTGAAATCGAAGAAGGCAAACGAGCAGTGGGTATCAAAAACGTTTCAATTAATGAAGAGTTCTTTAACGGACATTTTCCCGGCTATCCAATAATGCCTGGTGTTCTTATTGTTGAGGCGCTTGCGCAAGTAGGCGGCGTAGCATTATTAAAATCAGAAGAATTTAAAGGACGTCTTGCATTTTTAACTGGTATTGATAATTGCCGATTTAAACGTCAAGTAATCCCTGGAGATCAATTAAAATTAGAAGTAGAGTTTGTTAAACTACGCGGTGCAATGGGGAGAGGCCATGCTGTAGCTACAGTTGATGGCGAACTTGTTTGTGAAGCGGATATTTTATTTGCAATTGGCCCTGTTCAACCGAAGTAAGTTTTTTATCCTTTACTAATAAAATTTAATAAAAACCATGAATTTGCAATTTATTAGTGAAGGTTATAAAATAAAAAGGTTCGATTAGGTTTACGTATTGTTTTGCTTTTTAAACGTAGGAGGTTAAAAAATAGATGTATAAACAGTTATCTTCAGGCGTAAAGATAAGCATCACTAGATCCATCTCAACGTCTTTTGAATCATATTTAGCAAGTATCGGTTGGGATGAAGAAAAATTCTCGATGGAAGATTTTGTAGCAAACTGGCAAAAATATTTTACTGAAAATGCTGCTTGGTTTGACAAAGTTCCTCAAGATGTTTTAGTGAGCTCAGAGTTCCATGAAGAGATTGCAAAAAAAATCGATGAAACGATTGAAAAAGTATTAAATGAAAAACCGACGAAAAAACAAATTGACTCAATTGAAAAGCTGCAAAAACAACTTGGTACAAGCTATACGTATGGTTGTAAAGCAGAGGCTGCATATATTGAACAATTATTAAAAGAAAAGTTAAATAATAAATAAGACCCTGTCTCATTACATTATCCTTTGATGCATAAAAGTCGCAAAAAGGATTTTTTCTTCCATGTCAGGATATTGAAGAAAATCTAAAATAGACTCGTCTTTTTTAGGATAGTTCCCTCCTTTGTCGGGCACTCTATAAATAATCACATCCGTATGTGATGGAGTGTAAAACTTGAAAGGAGGGAACATTTTTTATGTGGAAAAAGTCCGTATTCGCCTTCATGCTTGGTTCAGCATTCCTAGTTGGGTGTAATATGAATGATGACGACGCCGCTGACGATAATAATGTAGTTGATGAGGTAGAAGAAGATGTCAACCAAGGTGTCAATGACGTTGAAGAAGGTGTCAATGACGTTCTAGATAATGATAATGGAACGAATGGCAACAACGGGACTGATGACGGTGTACTAAATGGAGATGACAATCTAAATGGTACAAACGGAACAAATGGTGCCGATAATGGTGCTGTTGACAATGATAATGCTTCCAATAGCAACGGTGCTGGACAAAACGGCGCTTCTGGTACAGTAGAAAATAACGATGAACGCATCCTAAACGATAACCAAGAAGACATCATTGAAGACAACAGAGATGTCCAAGATCGTGACGCACAGGATGAATAATAAAGAAATCACCTCAATAATGAAAATTGAGGTGATTTCTTTTCTTTTGATGGATGTAATTTTTATTATGAAAAGACTATTGATACTCCGCCTTATAAAATAAAAAATTACGATTCCTTCAATCTTGGACGTTCACGCATGCCTTGTTTAAAGCGCAGCAGCAATTCATCGTTTGGCAAGTTTTCATTTATCAACATTTTTAGCAGCTGTTCTGCGTATTTATTTCGTTGAGTTATAATTGTTCCTTTTAATAAAACCGTAATACGATCCCCGATTTCACGGATGTCACTTACAATTACTTTGAATGGTGCAGGTTCATTATCCGGAAAAGAAATGATGACATGAACTTCTAACACTTCACCAGATGCTTTGTACTTTTGAAATGTAGATTGATATTCCTTGGAAATAAACAGCTCTAATATCCAAGATTTATGACTATTTTCTTGGTTTATAACAATCCCGTCGATTATTGGTATATTTTGTCCCCCATTTTCACTTATCAAATCAAACGAGAGCATTTTAAAAGTCTTCATCATTCACTATCCTCCTGCAGAATTTAGTTATATTAAGTATAACATAGAAAAAATGTGAAATTTATTATTTGCCTATATCAATTAAAAATCTCTTATTACTTGCTATTTCTATATTTAACGGAAAAATATGTTATTTGACCTTTGTTGAAAAAAGAAATTTCAACTAGTAAAATGAAGAACATTCTATTTTTCAGATTTTGCCAATTTTTGTATTACAAATTATGATAGTGGCGAAGGAAATGGAAGGAGGTGATTCAATGAATCAAGTCGGACTAGTCGGTCGAATAACGAGAGATCCTGCTTTAAGACCGCTAACTGATAATCGACTACAAACAAGCTTCGTATTAGCAATTAATCGAAACTTTCGAAATAGCCAAGGTAATGTTGATGCTGATTTTGTTCTTTGCATTGCATGGGGAAGGCTTGCAGAGAGAATCGTACAATATTGCGGAAAAGGATCATTGATTGGAATTAACGGACGTTTACAATCACGATCTTATACCAATAAGGAAAACTCGAAAGTGTATACTACCGAAGTTGTTGTCGATGATGTCCGATTTTATGCATTAAAATCCCGTTCAGATCAAGGTGATAAAAATGTCAATCAGGAAGTGGAAAAGCATTTTGTACTTCCTGAAAAAAATGAAGCATTACCTGTTCCTTAGTAAACGGGAAGTTCTTGTGGAAGTTGTTTAAGAGTACTTAGGTATGCAAATTTGGAAAAGTTTATTTGCAAAGGAGGTGATAAATTCATCACTGCTGCTGACCGCACAGTAGTGATCCCATTTCTCCTAACTCTACATAAGTACCTGCCATCTATAAGGTTCCAAAGTAGAGGACTAACAACTGAATATAGAATTTGGAAAAAAGTGAAAAAGGATAACGAGACCGCAAAAAAGGGTCACCTCAATGAGGTGACCCTTTTTCTGTACCGAAAGCGAAGCGACAGGCATGAAACCCTGATATAAAAATATTTTCAAAAATAAAGAAAGATGCCCAGAAAGTTTGGAATACAGACTTCTGCAACATCTTTTTTATAACAATTATCTCACTCCGGCAGTATCCAACATTAATAAATCCATCAATTCGTCTTCTTGAAGCTCTGTTAACCAATTGCTTGATTGAATGAGTTCTTCTGATAATGCTGATTTAATTTCAATCATTTTATCGATTTTTTCTTCAATGGTACCAATGGTAATGAATTTATGCACTTGAACAAATTGTGTTTGACCAATCCGATATGCGCGGTCTGTTGCTTGGTTTTCAACAGCTGGATTCCACCAACGATCTGCATGTAATACGTGGTTTGCCGCAGTTAAATTTAATCCTGTTCCGCCTGCCTTTAATGATAGTAAGAAAATCGGAAATTCCCCGGCTTGGAATGCATCTACTAAACGGTCACGCTGTTGCTTCGGCATGCTTCCCGTTAAGAAAGGCACATCGATGTCATAAAGCTCTGAGAAACAATGCTGAAGTAAATGTCCCATTCCAATATACTGCGTAAAAATAATACATTGCTCTCCATTTTCAACAATTTCTGCCGCTAGTTCAACAATTCTTTTTAGCTTTACCGAGCGATTGAGCATAGTTTTAGCATCATCAAATGGCTGTTTTAAATAAAGCGCAGGGTGATTACATAGCTGCTTTAGCTTACTAAGCATTTGCAGCACCCGGCCTTTTTTCTCAAAAGCAGTCATTGTTTCTAGCTGAGCCATTGTGTCTTCAATATACCCCTCGTAAAGTGCTGCCTGTTCATTTGTTAAAGCACAAAACTCTTTCTTTTCTTGCTTATCAGGTAAATTAAGCATTAGATCTGGATCATTTTTAGTACGTCTTAACAAGAATGGACGAATTTTAGAACGTAAAATTTGTTTATGTCGCTCAGATTCATCACGTTCAATCGGAACAATAAATTGTTCCTGAAACTTTCCGAAGCTGCCTAAATAGCCTTTGTGAATGAAATCAAAAATCGCCCACAATTCAGAAAGTCGATTTTCAATAGGAGTTCCAGTTAGGGCAATATGATGCTTTCCTTGTAATTTACGGATTGCACGAGATTGTAGTGTTTGCATATTTTTAATGTTTTGGGCTTCGTCTAAAGCTACTGTGGCCCAATCAATATACTGTAAAAACTCAATATCTTGTGAGATTGTTCCGTAAGTAGATAACACCACTTTTGGCTGCTCTCTCTCAATTAAGTTAGTAAAGGCTTCGTCTTTTAGGCGAGAAGAGCTATAGTGAGTATGCACTTTCAAGTTTGGCGCAAAACGAGATAATTCTTTTTGCCAATTTCCTAAAACGGACGTAGGACAAATAATTAATGTTGGATGATGTTCACCTAACGAGTCATACGTATGAAGCAAATAGCTTATTAGTTGAACGGTTTTACCAAGCCCCATATCATCAGCTAAAACAGCTCCAAAATGCTGTTCACGCATAAAAGCAAGCCATTCAAATCCTTCTTGTTGATAAGGTCGCAGCTCTGCTTGCAAGCTTTTCGGTGTTGAAATGTGAGGCAGCCCTTTTTTATGCTGCAGTTGATCTACATAATCTTTTAATGAACGCTGCATTTCAAATGCAAATAAAGGATCGTCACGTTCGTCATCTTCCTCTTCCTCAACTGGGGCAGATAGTTCTTCTGGAAGCTCACGGAACAATAATTCGCGAACAGTCCAGTTTTCCTTTTCAGCTTGGTCCATTAGCTCGCGAATTTCATTCATCCAATTTGCGTCCATTCGGAACCATTCATTGCCAATTTGTATAAATTCACGATTTTCATCTACAATTTTTCGGAATTCTTCAGGACTAATTTCCTCACCATTAATTGAAAGCTGCCATTTAAATGATAAAATATCATCTAAGCCTGCGACAGAACGTTGAGATTGATTACTTGCACTTACACGAACTCGCATTTTTGTTTGTTTTAATTCTTTTAACCAAGCAGGGAGGATAACTTCAAACCCAAGTGCACTAAGCTTTGCAAAGTCATCCCGTAAAAGTTTTCGAATATCTGATTCTTCTAATGTAACGTGTAGAAATGTATCAGATGTAACGTTGGAATGGCTTAAATCCATTAATTCCAACATTTGTTTTTGTAAATTAGTAATATCATCTGCAAACGGCAACCACTTATCAGGGAGTGCCCGTTCAATAGGCAAACGACGTTTTCTAACAGCAGGAGTCCAAAGTTTTGGCGTTTTTACCGAGCTTAAAACTGTTTCAAGAAGCCATTCTGATGATGTATCTTCAGGCTCGCTTAATCGGAGTGCAACTTTTACATTGCCGACTGATCGCTCTTTATTCAATGGCCAACCACCATCTTTAAAGAAAGGTAGTAAGGCTGGTATATCTCCTACTGTTAATCCAGCGAATGCTAGCTTTTGTATAACAGCAGTAGTAAGAATTGAAGCACACTCATCTAATTTAACCTCAAATTTTCCATAGGCTTTTTGAACAAACTCATCTTCAGCAAATTGTGCAGGTAAATCAAACGCTATATTGACTGTCCCTTCATCCTCTTGTATGACAGCATAATCCCAAAGTGCACTATTGTTCCAAACTAGCTGAAGTGCATTTATGGTAGAAAGGAGCAATTTTGATTGTTCATCCGCTCCGGTTTGTTGAATAAACGGATGTTGGTATGCTGGAGAAAATAAATCCATTAATTCTGAGACTGTCAATCTAATTTCATTATTTTCAATAGTTCCATTTAACCCATAAAAGTTCGGTTCATAGCGATAAAATAAATAATGCGACCAGTCCGTGGTAGGAAGAATCAAACCATCTTCATTTACTGCTGCAACAGAAAAGAAACCTGGTTGTTGTTCATCGAGCTTTAACCGAAGTAACTTCGTAAATGGTGTTGTAAATTGAATATCTGTCATACCAGTAAATTTCCTTTCTCTAATTCTTCTTGTAATGCTCTCAAACGTTTATATTGCTCACGCACAGTTTGGATATAGTCTGCCCAATAGTTTGTTTTACCGCTCTTTTTTGCTGCGGACTTCATCATTTTCCAAATACGAACTGCTTGCTTGTAATTCATACGTGATTTTTGTTTCACTTCTTCAAGTGCATAGTAATGATAAAGTGGAAGGGTTACTTCTGGCGCCTCATCCAGTACTTCTTTTAAACCACAAGTCTCTAAGTAAGAAATGGATGATGGGTATAATTGATGAAGAGCTGCCCAATCCTCATATCGTTTTGTTTTTAATAAATAATTTGAGTAAGGCTGAACTCCATAAACTCCAAATGCTGAATATAGCATTAATTCCTCATGTTCAGTTAATTTAATTTTGTCAAATAATAAATTAATATGACGCACTGACATTTGACGTTGCTGAGGCAATAAGTGGTTATTTATAAACTCATTTAAATAAGGAACCGTTGCCTTTAAAATCATTTCTCCAGCAACTTCATCATTATGTGAAAATGAAAACTTCGCTAAACCTAAATAAATATCTAACTGTTCTGGGCGAATTGTAGTTAAAATTTCTCTTAATTCATCGTAGTTTTTAAGTAATATATGAAAAAGAGCGAGCACTGTTGGAAGTGGAACATCTTCACTTAAATTTGGATTTGACGAAGGACTTTCAATAAGGTTTTGAATTATATCACTTTCCTCTTCAATCCGTTTTCTTTCGATAAATATAGTATCCCAAAATAATAAATATAAGTTCAGTCTTCTGCTAATATACTCTTTTCGTTCAAGTAAAAGCTCTCGAACTAATGATTGCAATACATCAAAAAAAGGATCAGTTGCAAAAAGACGGGATTTTCCTGAGATTTCATGTACATAATTTTGAATTGTTTCAAATCTTCTATCGAAAAAGTATTCAAAGTAATCATTTTTTAAATTCGTACCTGTTTCAAAAATATGTAGCCATAATTTATTAAGCACAGCTACTTCCATAAAAAGGTTGTATATCGGCTGCCATTCTCGTTCAAAAGGCAAGTGCTTTTTTAATTTACTAAGTGCATTTTCAGTAATGTTTGAAATGAGGAATTGCTCAATTTGACGCCCTTCAGGCAATAAATGCGACATGACTTCATTGACCATTCCAAGCCAGTTTTCTGGTGTTCTCTCCGATGCTAATAAATGCAAGTTGACTCCCTTTTTTGCACGCCATTTTGCCGACCAGTCTTGGACAGAATCAAGGTACTGAAAGAGTGAAAGAACTACACTGACCTTATGACGACACCAATTTTGTTGAGGACAGCTGCATTGAATGACATTACTATTGAAGTGAACCGTCACTTCTGTCGGGCGAACATCTTGGACAGCAGTATATAAAACGCTCGTTGTTGGGATGTAGCGTTCGAACACAACCGATTTGTTTCGCACGGCAAACAATGCGCGGCGTACAAGCTCTTCATCTTCGGTCACTGAAGGATGCAACGTCCGCTCAATTTGTTCAAGTTGTTCTAAAATAAAATTTTTATGTTCATGCGCAAGTGATGAAACTGATAACCCCATACCATCGCTCCTAAAAAAGTCTGTCCTTCCATTATAACTTGAAATATAAGGATTGATAAGCAAAAGGATTGTGTCTGCTCAAAGATTGCTTATAAATTTTTGAATGGAGATTTTTAAGGTGGAGATATTTTGGTGAATGATACGAAGTGTTTTGTAAGCAAATTGATGAGGGAGCCTTAATGGGAAAAAGAACGTACATTTAATTTCCTAGATGAATATAATACAAATTAAAAATATGCCCTAGGTGACTTTCATAATTTATTAAACTCTACGTATAAAATACAAGGGTGCGAGTAAAACACCAGCTTCCCTCTTTAATAGCAATCGTTTATGCCTAATGTTTTAACATTTTAAGGAGGAGATTATGAATAGAATAATATATATTCTCGGGCTTTTATTTTTATTAAGTGCTTGCAGTAGTGAAAAGGAAGAGATGACGAATTCAGCTGCTTCAGAACAAAAAGAAATTAAAACAGAAGAAAGTAATTTAAACGAACAAACAGAAGAAAAAGCTTTAGAGGAGATTACTTTAGAAAAAGCTATTGAAATTGATCACTATAACCTGTACTTAATTAATCAAATAGTTGGCTCTGTTGATATGTATTACTACGGAAACTTTGACTATTTCTATACGATGAACCCTGAACTCAGTTATGTAGAAATCGCAGATGATTTAACTAATCGCTTAAAACCCTATATGACGGAAGAATACATTGAATCCTATTACTATGACTATATTACAAATCATTGTGTAGCGTGTGATCAGCCGTTTACAGTTAGTATGGCTAAAGAAGCAGATTCTGTTGATATAACAATTCATAATGAAAATGAGTTTACTCTCCATTCAACTTATGAACCAAAATTTTTACAAGACGGTGGGACTGTTGATACAACTTATTTAAAAGACAATGGCCAATGGAAAATCCATGAGACAAATGTTGAAATTCAACCATCAGAAGAATTGGAGCCACCAGCAGAAGAACAGGCTAAGCAACCCACATATACAGATTTAGGTGTACATGTAAAAGGTATAGTCGAAAATATGGTTAGTATTTATTATCAAGATAACGGCGGTGTGGATAATTTTACAAGCAATTACGATTTAAGGCAAAATCTTTTGGAAGACAAAGAGATGTATGAGAAAAATATGGACCTTATCCTAAAATATTTTGATGGCGTTTCGCCACTTTTAGATGAAAGTCAAAAAATATGGGAAGATACTCTGGAGCATTCTCTAGATGTGATCGCAAAATATGAGGCGGATAATAATAGCATTGATGTTATTTTAGGTCAACATTACAATGAAGCATTAGTAAACAGGATGTCTACAATTTTTGATAACTTCGGTGAAGAATTGCCAAAGTGGCAAGAGCAAGGAGGTCAGTAAAGGACTTTTCAAAAGGCTAGGTTCAAATAACCTAGTCTTTTATTAAATTGATATTTTCTTAATGTTTTTGAGAATTATTCTCCCAATAAGTGGTTTATTAGCTTTGTTGATTATTATAATGCATACTTGTACCTTGTACTTCTCTTTACGAGCAAAAGCCAAAAGACTACGTTATTTAAGGGCTAGCCTATGTTTCCACTTTTGCAAGGTGTATATTCGTTACTTCTCCTCATTAATCACCTCAATCATAAAACAGGAAGTATTGCCTTTGTATACTTGGAAATTAATCTATTTTTAATTTGTTTACAGAAAAGTAAAACTTATGAAATGGGTGATTTCAATGCTAAAGAAAAAAGTAGCAAACCGCGTATAAAAATCTCAGACATGCTAAGAAGAGTTATTTTAAAAAATAAATAAGAACGCAAAATACCTCCAAAAATTCAAATCACGTAAAAAAACCCCGAAAGTGCGTAAAAAACCCCGAGAAGCGCGTAAATATTGCCTGAAACCGCGTAAAAAGTCACAGACCTACTAAAAAGAAGTGACTTTAAAACATAGATAAGAACTTAAAATAAATTTAGAAATACAAACCGCGTAAAAAATCTGCGAAAGTACGTAAAAATTCCGAAAACCGCGTAAAAAAGAGGCAAACCGCGTAAATATAGCCTGAAACCGCGTAAAAAAGAGACAAACCTCATAAATATCACCTAAAACCGCGTAAAAATCCCTATAATGCTCTAAGCATGCAAATCTTAAAACATGCCGCAAAAAAAGAGCATGCTTTGAAAAATTTTCACTCAAAACATGCTCTAAAAATTCTATTTGAAATCCTAATTTCCTTAAAGTTACCGCTAGTTCAACTATCTAATATAAACCCTAATCGACTGAGATGCATCATCAATTGTTAGTGTAAGAGTGAATGAATCTCCTTCAGTTAGACCGTTTTCACCCAATTTAATCGTTGTGCTGCTAGTGCCGTTTGAAGAAATAACAACGTCATCATTTGATGAATTAACTTCAGATATAATTGGTCTAATATAATCTGAGGAGCCATCAAAGAAGATTACTTCACCAGTAGAAGCATTAATTGATAGGGGCTCATTGCCATATTGGTCTTCGATTTCAAAGAAGCCTTCTTCTAGTATTTCACTGAACAAATCACTAGTAGTTAATTGCAAATCATTTTCTGAAATATCAATTTCGATATCTTTTAATAATTTTTCACTTAATGAATTTTTATCAATCAGCTCGAATTTACCGCTAGCCTTTACATTTTCCCGAGAAATAGTAATGCTATGTGTAATTGTTTCACCAGTTTCATTAATAGTTATACGAATCTCAGCCTCATATTTATCTGTTTCATTTTCTAAAATACCATCAGCATCAATTGCTTCGGGATTTGCAGTTACACGGTTTCCTTCAATTGTTAAATATTTACTATCGGTAGTTATATTATATGCACTGCTAGGGAGTTCAACTTCATTGTCTCCAATTAAGCCGAATACTTGGATATTTGCATCATCTGATTCGATAAATTTACCATCTGAAGTAACTGCAAATAGAAGCGCATCGCTTTCTACTTTATAATCTGATATTTTAGTATCGTCATCTGTTGATCCGTTATCAGGATTAGTAGTTGGCTCTTCATTTTCCTCTTTTTCATATTCAACAACCGCCTTATATTGAATACCATCGATTTCGAACTCTACCGTTTCTTGTACGTTCTCGGTTAATGGGTTTGAAAGCGTAACATAGTGTGTAGATTGATCAGAAAGTGTAACTAATAGTTGGTTATTTGAAATGACATCAACTTGAGTTACGGAAAGATTCGGTTCTTTTATTTTTGTTAGATTGTATAGAAATTGAGCAAATTGGACACGTGTTACAATTTTTTTCGGGTTGAAAAGCTCAACTTTCGTTATATCATAATAATCTAGAACATTTATAGCTGGGCGTGCACTTTCCTTCGCTTTATATAAATCTACTACCTCATTTTTAAAAGATTGATTGTCAACGTACGTCGTATAGTCAAATTGATGAATTGTCGATAGTACATTTACAAGTACAACTGCCATATTTTCACGTGTTATTTTATCTGATGGATTTAATTTACCATTATCCCCATTAAAAATACCTTCGTCTTTTACTAATGCAGCGTACTGAAGAAGCTCATCGTTTGAATTTGAAGTTAAATCTGTAAAACGCATCTTTGTTTTATAGTCTGATGGAATTTTGTATCCATTTACAATTAAATATTTACCGATTAGCTTTACTACATCCGAGCGTGTTAAATCTTTATTCGGTTTGAATGTTCCATCTGGATAACCGCTAATTATTCCCATATCTACTAGCTCGGTTGTTATTCCTTCAAGTGAAGTTCCTTGTATATCTGAAAATTGGGCTGCACTTGCTACACCTGGAGTAACCGTTGAAGCAATCACTGTAAGAGCAGCAGCTGCTGTAAACAAGTTCTTACCACTTTTCTTAGTTTTCATATTAAATCCTCCAAAATTAATTTAGACCTAGTTCCATTCTATAATTATTTTGGCTTTGTTAAAAGAAATTAGTAATATTATATTTTTTTGGAAACATAGTCTTGAAAACCCCCAATCCTCTTTTCAATACTAAGTAAATGACCATTCAAAAAAGCCTCCTATTCAAAGTACTTTCGCATAGGAGGCAAAAGTTAATTTTCTTCTTTATTTAATTCAGAACCGCCTTTACTAAGTGCATCATCATATACTAACAAAATGGACTTTATAGCGTTTAGAAATAGGCGACGTTTTTTTGCATCTTGTGCCTTGATGAATCCTAGCAGCTGCCGAAGCTCTGGAGATTCTTGAAGCAGCTCAAAATAGGATTCGCCGAAGCTTATGATGTAACGTTCACGCAAATCTTTAGTTTGCATTGTTAAAGCTTCTACTGATAATTTCTTTTTGTTGCGCGGTCGATCGAGGAGCATATCTAAAAATTGTTCATCTGGGATGTTAAACGTTTCTTTAATTTTTGGCAGCAGATCAATAGGAATTGGACGTTGACACCTTTCATAGTTTGAGTAAGTATTTGGAACTAATTTAAGTCGATAAGCTGCTTCGCCCTGTGTAATATTTAATTCTTCTTCACGGTATTCTCTTAAGTGCTCGCCAAAGTTCATAACATCACCGCCTCACTGCATTTCATTCCTAATCCAAAATTGGGAAATTATTATATTATAAGTGTAAAATATTTCGCTCCGGGGGGAAAGAGGAAAAGGGTTCGGAAAATTATTACAATAAATTGTAAAAAAAGGAAATAGGTAAAATGAAATGGGGGAATGACAATGGTAATGTTTGAAATTTCTATACCGCAAACGAGCAATTATCAATTAGGCAACTCTGCATTTCAATGGACACTAACAATTTTGAACGACCCTAAAAAGAAACGACGCCTTCAATATTCTTCAATTAATCGCTACGAGGAAATTGGTAAAATCGAAATCAATGGCTACTCCTATGAAAAATTAATTTTTGACTTTGAAAAAGGGAAGTTACATATATCTTTAAAAGAAGTAAACCCTAATGCTATTTTAAACATATTGGAATCACTTACTATACAAACCTCTCCATCATCACAAGTTTTCCTTTTGACACGCTATCGTAAAAGACCAAATCAAAAATAAAGAGCAGCTTACAAAATAATACAAATATCGCTAAAATTCGTACAAAACAAGAAGTTTGAAATAAGAAAAGTATGGAGACTATATCATTAATATGGTGTGAAGTTCGTATGATATAAATAAATTTCTTATTTTCAAGCGACTTACTTCAAGAATATATAATGAAATCGCTTTCAACTATGTTTTGTATCGAAATTGGGAAAGCAAGAAAGCTTCCATTTTAGGAGGGATTGTATGATACAAGTGCAATTTATGAAACCCTTTTACACAAAAGTGACGGGAAAAACCCTTCGTTTAGTGTTTGCTTATCAATATTTTTCGATTGTTAAGGATGACGAACTGTTTCATTTTGTACCGGTAGAGGGGAAGGAAATGGTCATTAATCTTGATACGAAGCAAATCGAAAACCTTTCTGAAATCTTTGTGTTCCAGCGCGGCAATCGTTTTATTCGCTTGCCACTCTACCAGCTGCTGCTCATTTCAAATGTACATGAGCATTTATCACCGATTTTAGAAAAAGCCTCATCCAGCGAAGAAACGGTCAATTTGGTGCCTAAGGAAGAGGAGTCCGATGTGCAAAAGATGATCCGAAAGATGGAAGAGGTAAACTTTGAACGGTTAATTGATGAAGCATTAGAACAAAGAGATGAAAAGCGTTTCTATGAGTTGTTAGAGCAAAAAGCAAAAATGAAATGAGTTATTTTATGTTTAAGCAAGCACCACGATTTGAATATAAATCGGGGGTGCTTTCGTTTTATAGAGTTTTTGGAAAAAAGAAGCCTATTTAATAGGCCAGGAAAACTTGAATTATTGCTAAAACTATCCCGCAGCCAATAATACCAAAGAGCCAATCCTCTTTCGTTAAAGTCAAACGCTTCGATTCCTTCATCATTCTCCCTCCTTTAAAAATAAAAGCCCTTTTTAAACCTAGTATTACCAAAAAATAAAACTAGTAAACATATTTTAGATTTAAAAAGTTATTCAAAGGTAAGGTACTGCGTTAAGAATGCATTTCCATAGTATGAGTCGATAATTCATTAAAAAGAAAACGTTATGCAATGGAATTGTAATAAAAAATGTGTAGAGTAGAGACAGATTCAATCTATAAAATGCAATATGAATTCAGAAATACTGACTAAATCGCTACAAAAATTTTGAAATTTAACTTCCTTAATTTCTATTAAAATACGAAATTAATTCACACAGTGAAAGGAAAGTTGTATACTATACCGTGATTGAATAAAATTCAAAAGTTTCATATGCAAAATATAAATTTTGGACAGGCTTTTAAGAATGATACTTATTATCGGCCCAATCATACTTATCAAACCAGCTCAAGCATGAGATAAAGTGTACATGGGTATTCTTAAAAGAAACTAGTCGAAAAACAAATAAAATAGACACTCGTTCTCGAAGTTGAAAGGAAGTAACGAAAATTATGACAAAGACAGTTTGTGTTGTTGGGTTAGGATATATTGGATTACCAACAGCAGTTATGTTTGCAAACCACGGCGTAAAAGTACATGGAGTCGATGTGAATCCAGCAGCTGTGAGAAGCATTCAAGAAAAACAATTACACATTGAAGAAAACGGCTTGCAAGAGCGCCTAAATAAAGCGGTAGATGAAGGATTCCTAACAGCATCTACTACGCCTGTAGAAGCAGACGTATTTATTGTTGCAGTGCCATCACCAATTAATCCTGATAAAACAGCAAACTTAGAATATGTACGTCAAGCAACAGCATCAATTGTTCCTTATGTAAAAAAAGGAAACTTAGTAATTTTAGAATCAACTGTTCCACCAAAAACAGTAGAACGCATTATGATTCCAGAACTAGTTAAAACAGGCTTAGAAATCGGAACAGATATTTACGTGTCACACTCTCCTGAACGTGTAATTCCAGGACGTATTTTCGAAGAGCTTGTAAACAACGATCGTATTGTTGGCGGTATTAATCGCAAATCAGCAGAATTAACAAAAGAGCTTTACGAAACATTTGTGAAAGGACAAATTCACCTAACAGATGCGACAACTGCAGAGCTTGTAAAAGTAATGGAAAACACATATCGTGATGTAAACATTGCATTTGCAAATGAGCTTGCAAAAATGGCAGATTTACTAGATGTGAACATTTGGGAAGCAATTAAATTTGCAAACTTCCATCCACGTGTAAATGTTCACTTCCCAGGTCCTGGGGTTGGGGGACACTGTATCGCAGTAGATCCATGGTTCTTAGTAGAGCTTGGTGGAGAAAAGGCACAAATTATCAATATGTCCCGCAATACAAACGATAGTATGCCTAAATTTACAGCTCAAAAAACACAAGCAATTTTAAATCGCAACAAAATTGCTGGCGGTAAAGTTGCTGTATTAGGTCTTGCTTTCAAAGGAAACGTTGATGATATGCGAGAAAGCCCATCAACAGAAGTAATCGAAGAACTTCAACACCTTGGATTAGAAGTAGTATCATACGATCCACATATTAAAGAAAACAAACACGAAACTCAAACTCAAAGTTTAGAAGAAGCAACGAAGGATGCAAATATTATCTTAGTGTTAACAGATCATAACGAATTCAAAGCATATAATCCGTTAACAATTTCTACACAAAATAAAATTGTGTTTGATACGAAAAACTGCTTAAACCGCGAATCATGGCAAGAAGCTGGCTTCCAATTCCATTTACTTGGAGATGCGAAGAATAAATAATAAGCTTCGAAATAAAAATAAAATGGCAGTGTGCACTGTAATTAGCACGCTGCCAATTTTTTACTGATAATAGTATAAAAGTGAATAATGTCTAGCTCCAACGCCCAGCCCCTCGAGGTCGCTTCGGTACCTTCCCACGTGTGCGAGCACACTCGTCAGGTCCCTCCAGCGCTTGTCGGGGCTGACCAGGGCGTTTGCGCTTTTCTTAAGGACGGTTGAGAATATGAAAGAAACAGTACTTGGAATTAATGTTAATACAGAAAACTATGATGAACTAATTACGGATATTTTTAATCGAATTGAGAAGAAAGAAAAATCATTAATCGTCGCCATCAATCCTGAGAAAATTATAAAAGCAAAAGAAGACCCTGCTCTGAAAAAATTATTAAATGAAGCAGAAATTCAAATTCCTGATGGCATTGGCGTTATCCTTGCGTCTAAAATTCAAAAGGGCCAAATTACAGAGCGGGTTACAGGCGTTGATATGATGATGCGCCTATGCGCTGAATCTGCAAAACAACAAAAGCCAATCTTTTTATACGGTGGTAAACCTGGAGTAGCAGATAAAGCAGCAGAGAAACTAAAGGAACTTTACCCAGGAATTGTAATTGCAGGTACACAAGACGGCTATGAAAAAGATAATGATAAAGTCATTGCTAAAATAAATGAAGCAAAGCCAGATATTTTATTTGTTGCAATGGGCAGCCCGAAACAGGAAAACTGGATAAACGCTAATCGAGATCATCTGCACCCTACAATCTATCAAGGTGTTGGTGGTTCATTTGACGTTTTAGCTGGTACCGTAAAGCGTGCGCCAGAAGCGTTCCAAAAAGTAGGTATGGAATGGTTTTACCGATTAATGAAAGAACCAAAGCGCATTAAACGCCAAATGGCACTGCCCTTGTTTTTACTAGAGGTAGCGCGCGGATCGAAAAAGAAGTAGAATAAATTACAGCTCGTGCATTATAATGGTAAGAAAACCAGACATTACTTTAGAAGATAAAACATTTTTGCCCAAATTTATGCATGTAAAAATAATTTTGTAATCTTTGTAATATTTTATTGTTCTTTTATTACTCTGATGTTACAATGTAGTCAGTAGTAAGATTTTCTCTATGATATATAGCAATATATTTTCCCTGCAAGGAAACGGTTGGTAGCCCGAAAAGAAGGTCTAAGCAAATTTGCTTAGACCTTCTTTTTTGGGCTATTAAAAGAGGCTCTATAATATTTGTTGGGGTTTGAAAAAATTTCATAAATAAAAAAGCACGTAATCACCGATTTCTATATACTTGAATTGTCTAGAAACAAGCAATGAAAGGTGATACGTGCAAATGAA
>NZ_RXNR01000057.1 GCF_003966145.1 Lysinibacillus telephonicus | reverse complement strand
GGATTTGGACGGGTTACCACCTGACTAATCCATTATAAAGGACTTTTTCTTTGCATAAAATAATAATATTGAACATTTTGAGTATTTTTAATAGTGAATTTAAATTAATGCAACACTAGTGTGAGATTATCTAAAAATTAAATATAGAATAACTGCCGAGATGATTACTCCACTTGTAATTAATGTTTTGATGTCTGATGGTTTCATAAATTTACCTCTTTTTAGTATTACTCCATTATATTATCACAAAATTAGTGGTCTATATGTTTTTATAGTGAAATCGATTCACTTTCCTCTTCTATATCTCTCATTTTATGAGCGATTCTTGATGCTGCACATGCTGCAATACTGCCAACTAAATCATCTAAAAATGTATGGACACCATTGCCAGCTTTTGAATCGAGCTTTTTAATAATGCCTATTTTTTTCTTATCTAAATGACCATATGTTGTTAAAGCAATACTTCCATATGTTAAAACAGAGCCCAGTGCTAATGTTTCATCCACTCCAAATAGACCTTCATCTGACTCTATAATGGATTGTAAAGGCTGTGACAACATTTTCTTTTCTGCAAGCTCATCTAATTCAATTCCCACTAATATAGAGTGCTGCACTTCCCGTTTTCGAAGCACTCTTTCAACTGAGTGCATACAATGCTCAATTTTTAATCCTTCATTATATGGGGCCTGCATTTCATAAACAATTTCGGCAATATCTTCTATCTTTACGCCACGTCTTTTTAATGCATCCTTTGTTGCTTGTGATACAGCTTCTGATGAAATTCGATTCTTTTTATTATCCATTATCTCAGCCTCTTTTCATCTCTATTATTAATAATAATTTTTTCAATACTACTTCCCATACTACATAGTACACGCTCGCATTTGATTATGATACAATTTCGTTACGTTATACTTAAAAGCGGAGGCGGCTCGTTTAGGCTCGACATGCGCTGGAGACTTCCGCCAAGCGTGTTTACACGCGCAGAAGGAAGTCGAAGCGACACGAGAGCCTAGCCGCCGCAGCTGGATATCTATAAAAGCTGAGAACGCCCGCTTAGCTCCGACCACAACTGATCGACAAAACAGTGGAATGTCGACGCTAGTACATCCATGTACGTCTAACCCTACGACAAAAAGCGGTCTTTACTTTTGTAAAAAAGGTAAGGTATCGAGAGCTGATGTTCCATAAATATATTTAAATAGAGGAGGTCCCTTTAGTGGATAAAGGAACTGTTAAGGATACGATATTTTACAGTAATGCACTACAAGAGGAGATTGAATTATTAATTTATGTGCCTGCAAACTATACTCCACTTAATAAATATAACATTTTAATCGCTTCTGACGGAAAAGATTATTTCCAGTTAGGTGGTATCCCACGTCTTGCTGATAAATTATTGGATGATTATGAAATTGACAATATCATAATTGTTGGGGTCCCATATAAAAGTGTGGAAGATAGAAGAAGAAAATACATTCCGACTGGTGAACAGCATGAAGCATATCTACGTTTCTTAGCTCACGAGCTTGTTCCTTATTTGGATAATGAATATTCAACCTTTCAATTAGGTACATCTAGAGGTCTTATTGGAGATTCGATGGCCGCAACAGCATCGCTACTCGCTGCTTTAAAATATCCAAATATATTTAGTAAAGCAATATTGCAGTCACCATATGTAGACGAACACGTATTAAACATTGTAGATAAATCAAATAATGCAAATTCAATTTCAATATATCACATCGTTGGAAAAGGCGAGGATCAAGTACTGACAACAGATAAAAAAATTAAAGATTTTTTAACACCAAATCGTAAATTGCATGAGTTATTCCTTACTAAAGGGTATAAAACATTCTATGAAGAATTTAATGGAAACCATACATGGAAATATTGGAAGCCTGATTTAAAAAGAGCTTTAATTGAAAATTTCAGTTAATTCCAGAGTGATAAAATGTCCAAATATTTAAAATCTGTTATAATTATTTTTGAAAATTAACAAATCTAGGGGGGCATGAACGATGAAGTACGGTATTGTGGTATTTCCATCAAAAAAATTGCAAGATCTTGCGAACACATATCGCAAACGATATGATTCACATTACTCAAAAATCACTCCACATATTACGTTAAAGGAAGCATTTGAAGCAGATGAAACAGAAATTAATAAAATTTCTGAAACAGTTGCCTCTATTGCAAAAAAATATGCTCCATTAAATATTCATGCATCACGTATTAGTTCGTTCTTCCCAACGACAAATGTTATATTTTTCCGAATTGAACCAACGGAACAATTAACAAGTCTTCATCAAGAACTGCAAAATCAAGTAAATATCGGTAAACCAAAGCATGTGTTTATTCCCCATATTACAATTGCACAAGACTTAACTGCAACTGAGCATGATGATATTTATGGCCAATTAAGAATGATTGGTGTAAATGAACAAGAAACAATTGACCGCATCCACTTAGTATATCAATTAGAAGATGGTTCGTGGACAACATATGAAACATACCGATTTACTGGAGCTGAATAATCGTGTATGAAGTAAAGATTGTTGAAACAGATAAAGAGCTTGAACTAGCGTTTGCAGTTAGAAAAAAAGTTTTTGTTGAAGAACAAGGAGTACCATTGCATCTTGAACTTGATGAACACGATGACAATGCTATTCATTTTATTGTAAAAGATGGTGAACAAACTATTGGAGCAGCCCGTCTTCGCGAATATGAAAGTAAAATTGGGAAAGTTGAGCGCGTTTGTGTGCTGAAGCAGTACCGAGGAAAAAAGCTTGGTTTTTTAATTATGCAAAAGGTTGAAGAGTATGCAAAAGAGCATGGATTTAAAAAATTAAAATTAAATGCTCAAAGCTATGCAATTCCATTTTATGAAAAATTGCAATTTATCGTAACTTCTCCTGAATTTATGGACGCAGGTATTCCTCACCGCTCGATGGAGAAAGAAATTTAACAATTACGCCTTAGTGTAATTTTGACAAATGAAGAACAAGAGCTGACTTGATCAATATCAAGCCAGCTCTTTTAATTTTTTATCCTAACATTTTTTGAATTTTGCCTAAATCTAAGGATTGGCCTTCTTGCAGAATAGAATTTACGATTTGATCTTCTAATTCTTTTGTAACCGGTTTGTTCGCTATTCTGCTTACTTTTTTTACAATTTTCCGTACTTGTTTTTCATTTG
Organism: Lysinibacillus telephonicus; assembly: GCF_003966145.1. Taxonomy (GTDB): domain Bacteria; phylum Bacillota; class Bacilli; order Bacillales_A; family Planococcaceae; genus Ureibacillus; species Ureibacillus telephonicus. The sequence goes on along the minus strand of NZ_RXNR01000057.1, from coordinate 20,159 downwards.
TAAAATCAGCATATTGTATCGCATTCGCAAGTGCAAAGATTTCTTCCATATCTACACCAGTTTTGCTTTCTATTTGCTTAAAAAAAGGGTTTTGCATTTATCTCCCTCCTTAAAAATGAGCCTTACCTACGATAATTAATAGGATGAATAATACTACAATTAATACAAAAGTAGAACCTTTAGAATCTCCTCCATTGTAGTACCCCATATCGTATGCAGGGCTTACTTGACTGCCACAATAATCTCCCATATCGTAAGCAGGGCTCACTTGGTTTCCACAGCCACAACTCCCCATATCATATGCAGGACTAACATTATTGTGACCATAATCGTAATAAGGACTTACTTGATTACATTTTTTCCACATTAAAAATCCCCTCCTTTCTACTTTGTATACTATGCAGTAATAAAAAGTAAAAGAGGGGTATTAGTCTAGTTTGCTTTTCCTTTTGGTTTAAAAATTAATGCTGCTATAAAACCAAATACAATGGCAGCACTTATCCCAGAACTAGTTACTTCAAACATTCCTGTTAACACACCAACCCAACCATGCTTCTCTGCTTCAGCTAATGCTCCATGTGTTAGTGAGTTTCCAAAAGAAGTAATCGGGATTGTTGCACCTGCTCCTGCGAAATCAATAAGTGGTTCATAAAAACCTAATCCATCAAGAATTGCACCAGCTACAACTAAAATTGATAGTGTATGTCCTGGTGTCATTTTCCCAACATCCATAATTAACTGCCCTATTACACAAATAAGGCCACCGACAATAAAAGCAATTAAAAAATTTAAAAAAAGCATTCTTCCGCCTCACTCCATTGTAATTTCAATCGCATGTGCAGTACAAGGAATCGTCTCCCCTTGTTGAAAAGACAGTGGAGAGAGAAGAGCACCTGTTGCAACAAGAAGTACTCTGTTAAACCGACCAGTTTTTAGTTGCTGTTCGATATAGCTAAAAAATACCGCAGCCGAGCAACCCGCACCACTTGCACCTGCTTGGAAACTTTCATCCTCTCCATAAAATTCAGCACCTGCATCTCTTAAAAGCTGCAACTCATCCTGCTTTACACCACTTTGAGCAAGCATTGCCTTTAAAATTTTTAAACCGATTTTTCCTAAATCACCTGTCATAATCAAATCGTAATCGCTAATCTTTTGCTTACGTTTTTTTAGGTGAGAGGTAATAGTATCGAATGCAGCTGGTGCCATAGCGCCTCCCATATGAAAAGGGTTTACTTCTCCATAATCTACAACTTTGCCGATTGTTCCAGCTATTACTGATGGATGATCAGGTTTATGCTTCCCTATTAATGCATATCCTGCAGCCGTCACTGTCCATTGAGATGTCGCTGGTTTTTGTGCACCATAATTTATCGGATAACGAAATTGTCGTTCAATTGCATTATGTTGACTTGATGCACCAGCAATTGCAAGCTGTGATGCTCCTAAATCAGTAAGTAAACTTGCTATAATAACTGAGGATACGGAAGTAGCACAGGCAGAAAACAACCCAATAAATGAGCAAGCAAGCTCTCTAGCAGCAAAATTAGTTGGGGTCATTTGATTTACTAAGTCGCCACTTAAAAAGAAATCAATATCTAAATTTTTTATGTTTGCTTTTTTTATAACGATATCACATGCTTCTGAAATCATTTTTGAATGCCCTTGCTCATTCGTCGTCTGATTCCATCTTTCATCTTCTACAATTGAGTCAAAATAAGAATTAAATACACTTTTCCGTTCCAGTGGTCCCGCTACTGCCCCACAAGCAATAATTGAAGGTTTAGATTGAAATAAAATTACCATTCTAACACGCCCACTGACACTAAAATAAGTTTAATTAATGCAATAAAAAATGCGGAACCAACACCAAATAAAATAACGGATCCAGCTAGTTTAAACATATTGCTTCCGACACCAAGAACAAGCCCCTCTGTTCTGTACTCAATCGCAGCAGAAATAACCGCATTCCCAAAACCTGTTACTGGAACGGCGCTACCTGCTCCAGCAAATTGACCAAGTTTTCGATATAATCCAAAACCTGTTAAAAGCATTGAAATAAATACCATTGTTGCGACAGTAGCATTTCCTGCTGTTTTGTCAGTAAAATCAAAAAAAATGATAAAAAAATAAGTTATGGCTTGTCCAATTGTACAAATAATTCCTCCAACTAGGAATGCTTTCAAGACGTTTTTTACATATGGTGTAGGAGGAGTTATTTGTTGTTCTAATTGTTGATATTCTTGTGGATCCAATTTACGTTTCCTCCTTAGCTAATTTTTTTAGTTTATCTACTTTTTCACTAACCTTTTTTTGATCTTCTTCCTCTAAAAGCTTTTGAGTCTCCCAGTGCATTTTATAGTCTGTCGATACAACTACATTTAAATCTGGGTATTTTTCTTCAATTTCTTTTTGCAGTCTTTTTTCAACCTTTCGTTCTTTAAAGCCTAGCCAAGGCTTTACTTGAATTGCTACTAACAATTCATCCTCGACAAAAATGGCTGTTCCTGTATACACTTCCTCTGTATTTTTTATCATCTCTTCGACTTCTGCACGTTTTTCTTCATCTCCACTTTCATTTAATATTTGGATTGTCTGTTCGTTCGAGCATCCTATTAAAAAAAATGGGATGAGGAAAAGAGTAAATGCCATTTTTTTCAAAATTCAACCCCCTTTTCCACCATTATGGTCATCAGAAAGTTAATCTATTCAATTCTGTCACCTTGCTTAGTTTGGGTATTTTTCTCAAAAAAAATGCACCTAAATTAAGCGCCTATAAACTATCGCCCGGTTTTCGATTGCAATTTTACATATTGTAGATTGAAGCTATGATAAAGTGAGGTGAAATGATAATGGGTTGTGGAAGAAAAGATAATATCGGTGGCACATCACATCGTCATGAAGGTTGTGTAAGTGATGTTGTAAAAACAATTTTAGATATACAAAATCAAGCAGTAGATGATGACTGCGACAACTGTGGAACAAGCTGTTACTTAGAGCCACTTGGAGGCCTTGTTAGTCCTACTAGAAGAAATGCAGATACAAGAGTATTCATGCTACTTAATGCAAATGGTTTACCGTTCTTTGCCTTCTTTTCGACTCCTGAAGGAGCAGTATTACCATCAGTATTCTTCCGTGTAGAAGATGTATTTGATAGTTGCGCAACATTACGTGTAGTGGCTCCATGGGATGAAGAAGAACCAGTTAACTTATTAAACGACGATGAAACTGGAATTTCAATGGGACTATTATCTGAAGTTATTTCATTCAGAAAAACTGATACATGTCTAACAGTTGACCTCTCATGCTTCTGCGGTGTGCAATGCGTAAAAGATGTAAACTTACACATCTGCGACTAATCAACGGCAAAATAGAGGGTGATCCAAAATGAATATTTTGGATCACCCTTTTTAATTTGAATACTTTTTTAAAATGTTTTGTTCACTGTTAAAATTGATAGGATATCATTTCCATTGACTTTTTCAACCGCTTGAGAAGTTTTAATTTTTACATTAAAGCCATCAAATTCTTCAATAACACCCATTATTCTCTCGTTATTTTTTAAGTTAAATAATAATGAACGGCCTGCCTTTTTTCTAGCAGGTTGTGAAAAATAGTTTAGTTGTTTTGCTATAACGGGGTTGATTCTCTCTGCTCTTGAAATTTCGTAAACCGAAGTACTTTCTTCTAAAAACGGTTCTTCTTGCTCAGCTTCCACCTCAATATAATATATTGGTGGTGTTGGAATAAAAAGTAATGGCTCTTCCACTTTACACATCCTTTTTTCATATAAATATGCAAAATGAAATATTTCGTGAATCCGAACTTTAAACTTCCAACACTGTCTGCTAAAAGCAAATAATAATGTTTAGCTAAGCTGACCCAAAAATGTCGTAGCTAAGCCTAAATATATTAGAATACTTGTAACATCATTTAATGTTGTAATAAATGGACCTGATGCAACAGCCGGGTCTACCCCAAGTTTATGAATTAGTAAAGGAATAAAAGAGCCTGCAATTGTTGCCACTAGGATGGAACAACAAATTGCTGCACCTACTAATAAACCAACAATAAGAGTATGCTTCCAGAAGAAAATAATCCCGATAACGAAAATACCACAAACAATTCCTGTTATTAAGCCCGTCATAATTTCTCGAAGAATCATCTTCGCTTTGCTTTTTTCATCAATTTCCCCTGTAGCAATACCTCGCACTGCAACAGCAAGCGCCTGTGTCCCACTATTGCCTGAAGTACCTGATATTAACGGGATAAACAATGCAAGCATCGCAACTTTATCTAAAGTAGCTTCAAATTGTGCCATTAAAGATGCAGTTAACATTCCTAAAAATAACAGCATAATAAGCCAAGGTAAACGCTTTTTCGCAGCTTTAAACGGCCCAGCATCAATATCATCAATATCTGAAACCCCGGCAAGTTTTGAATAATCATCTGATGCTTCTTCATCAATTACATCGATAATATCATCGACTGTTATAATACCATGCATTTCACGATTTTGACCGACAACTGGAATAGCTAAGAAATTATAATCCTTCATAATTTGTGCAACTTCTTCTTGATCGTCAGTAACTTTTACTGACACGACACGTTCATTCATAATGTCATGAATTAACGTATCTTCATCCGACACAATTAAATCACGCAGCGAAATAACTCCTGTTAAACGATGATTATCATCAACAACGAAAACATAATAAATCGTTTCTGCATTTGGTGCTTCATTGCGAAGGACTGTCATAGCAGAACGAACTGTCGAATTTTCTAGAATCGACACATACTCAGTTGTCATAATGGCCCCAGCAGTGTATTCTTCATACGCTAACAGCTCATTTATTTCTTCAACTGTTTCACTATCCATCATTTCAAGATAGCTTTCACGATGTTCCTCATCCAGTTCATTTAAAACGTCAACAACATCATCGGTATACATATAAGAAAGCATTTCTGCACCATATGCTGTATCCATTTCATATAAAAACTTCTCGTATTCTTCGTCTTCTAATTCAATTGCTTCAAAGATTAAAGCCATTTCCTGAGGAGACAAGAATTGATAGATTGTTTTCCTTATATCAGGTCCAACCTTCTCATAAAATTGTGCCTGATCATATGGATGAAGTTCTAGGAAGATTTCACGAAATGAATCGATATTTTCATCTATTAAGAGTTGTCGCAAATCATCTTCGTTATACATTACTTCTTTATTATTATTTTGTTCTACCATGCATGTCCCCTCCTCTCAATCTACATCATAAGTTGATTTACAATGCACGTAAATACCTTTTTAAAACTTCATAATACTTTAATAAATGAAAAAATGTTCGAAAAGCTATCTATTCGAACATCTCATCATTATTCATTATTTTTTTCATCGGTTCAAGTATTTTACTTGTAAAGCGCAACTTTACTTTGGTCAATGGATGCTCCATCTCAAGAAGCACACAGTGAAGAGCCTGTCTTTCAAATAATTCACGACTTCCACCATATAGCTCATCGCCAACAAGCGGATGGCCGATATAAGCCATATGTACTCGAATTTGATGTGTTCTTCCAGTATGAAGCTTTAATCGAACATGGGAAACTGGCTCGCCATTTTTCGCATACCCTATTTTCAAGACCTTAACATCTGTATGTGAGAATTGCCCATCGCTTCGTACCTCACGTTCGATAATGCTCGTCTCTTTACGTCCAATCGGAGCAATAATTGATTGTTCGCCCTGCAAAAGATGTCCATGTACAATTGCCTCATATTGTTTATTAATGAGGCCGTTTTTTTGCTGTAATCCCATTAAATGATGAATATGGCTATGTTTTGCAATACAAACTAATCCAGAAGTATCTCGATCTAATCTTGTAACTATATGAACAGTCGAATGAATATCTTTTTCTTCAAAGTATCCACATAGAAAATTTGCAATACTTCCTGTTGGGTGCTCCCTTGATGGAATTGTATTAATAAATGGTGGTTTCTCAAGAATGAGCAACGCATCATCTTCATAGATAATGTTTAATTTTCCATGTTCAACAATAAGCCCTTCACCAAATTCCTCCGGTGGGAATATTAAGGTAATAGTATCTCCTTGTGTTAAAATATATCGAACTGTTCGTTCTTCACCATTGACAAAAATCTTACCGCCATTATACTTTATTGCCGTTAGTCCCTTTTTTGATATACCTTGACGACTAATTGCTTCTCGCAAAAGCTCTCCATTATTTTGTGCTTTAAATTGCAACTTAAATCCTTTTTCCATTTTCCCACCTAATTACTCATTAGAAACGAACGAATCATGTACACGTTCCCAAAATGGGAATGGACGAAAACGTGCAAAGCGTACCTTTTCAGTTGCAACATTAAATGTTACACACTTTAAATCGTTTTGAATAAGGTGGATATGATCGATTGTCATGGTAAATTGTTGGTCCTTCACCGGGATTAGTGCACAATTGTGATGGGCAGGTAATACAAGCGAGGAGCCAACTGTTCTAAATACTCGGTTATTAATTGATGCCATTTCTGTAATTTGGAAAGCCTGTAATGTAGGATGGATAATTGCACCACCTAGAGCTTTGTTATATGCTGTACTCCCCGATGGAGTAGAAACACACAGCCCATCTCCACGAAAACGTTCAAAATGATCACCATTTAATTCGATGTCCATAACGAGAGTGACATCTGGTGATTTAATTGTTGCTTCATTTAGCGCTAAATACCTCTTGGATGGTGCATTATGATAATGCACTTGAACTTCCAATAGCGGGTATTCAACTACATTAAACTCACTTTTAGCGATTGACAAAACCAACTTTTCCAACTCGGAAGGCTTCCAATCAGCATAAAATCCTAAATGTCCAGTATGGATTCCGACAAAAGCTACTTTACTTAAACGATTGGCATGATGGTGAAAAGCATGCAGCAGTGTCCCATCTCCACCAATAGAAATCACGATATCAGGTTCATCATCATCTAAAATAAGTCCAAAATCTTGTAAATATGTTTTTGCGAGATCCTTTAATTCATTTGATTGGGAATCTCTGCGTGATTGAATCGAAAATCTCAAATTACTCACGCTCCTTGTCCTCTGTAGTTGTTCGAATCGTTGGATTAGATGCTTCTTTATTTTCTGTAAAATAAACTTGTGCTTCTTGAATTTCACTTCTAATAGATGACATTTCCTCATCTAACTTAAACGCAGCTTCTGCTGCATTTTGTAGTCGATTTTTTATTTCTTCAGGGAATACACCCTTATATTTATAATTTAATGAATGCTCAATAGATGCCCAGAAATTCATAGCAAGAGTCCGTATTTGAATTTCTGCTAGCACATCTACCTTTCCTTGAATTGTTTCGACCGGATATTCAACAATTATATGATAGGATCGATATCCACTTGGCTTGTTATGAGTAATATAATCTTTTTCTTCGATTACCCGCAAATCATTTCTTTGACGTATTAAATTGGCTACTGTTGCGATATCATCTACAAACTGGCACATAATGCGCAAGCCTGCAATATCTTGTAGTTCAGTAGCTAATTTTTGTGATGGTTCAAATAAAATTCCTTTTTCACGAGCTTTATCATAAATACTTGCAAGAGGTTTTACTCTACCAGTAACAAATTCAATGGGAGAAGTCATTCCAGTATTGCCAAATTGCGAACGCATTCCCTTTAACTTAATTTTCAATTCATCCACTGCTTGTTTATAAGGACTTAAAAAAATATCCCAATGTCCCATATAAATTCCTCCTCCCGACGAAAGGCCAACAACACCACTTACCTACGACGCTTAAAACTTCTACTAATTAATATCCTTCGCCACGTAAAATTTCTGTGAATGCTTTTTCTACTGCTTCTACAAAATCAGTACCGTAATTATCATTGCCTTCAATATTGAATACGAGCATTTGCAATTCATCTGTAAAATTTGTTAATTCTACTGGATTATTATTAATTAGCAAATACGGATTACGGTTAAGCTTCAACAGTTCTACAAGCTGTGGCCATAGCTGCTGAGGAAGATGTAAGTAACTATAGCCCTCTCCTTCCTCAAGAAGGTAAACAAAGGCTAAATTATCTGAATCTGCTAGTAATTGTCCTGCAGGTTGGATTTGTATTCTGTTTTCATTTTCGTTTAAACTAAAGTGTAGATTATTATGTACAAATTGGTAGTTATCAACTATATAAACATTGCGCATTATGTAAACTTCCCTTCAACACTATTCCTTCATATTTTATCATAGCAGCGCACATTTTCGAGCAAAAGAATAAAGGAATTTTATCGTATTCTTTATTGAGAAAGGACTAACAATGACACAGGAACTTGAAATTGAATTTAAAAATGTTTTAACAAAAGAACAATATGATTTTTTATTAAAGGAGTTTAACGTGGATGACATAATGATAGTTCGTCAGACTAATCATTACTTTGATACACCACAAATGGCATTAAAATCTTTGTCAAGCGGACTTCGTATACGAGAAACTAATGACAAAATCGTGTGTACTTTAAAAGAGAAAGCATCTGAAAATATACATATAGAAACAACAGATGTATTAACAAAGGAGCAGGCAGAGCTCATGTTAGCTGGTTTAAATTTTTTTGCTCCAAGAGTAAAAGAAAGATTGATCCAATTAAATATTTCAATTGAACAATTACATGTATTTGGAACCTTAACAACAGATCGAGTAGAACTTCCGTATAAGGGTGGAACAATCGTATTTGATCATTCTTTCTATTTGCAGCGTGATGATTATGAGGTAGAATATGAAACAAGTAACGAAATCGAAGGAAAGAAAATTTTTGATGACTTTTTGAATGAGTACCAAATTGAAAAACAAATCGCAGATAAAAAAATTGCTCGTTTCATGAAAACATTAAAAGACAAGAAAGGGAGATAGGATTGGATATTACATCAATGAAAACGATGCTTGAACTTCAAGCAATTCAATCTTTAGGAAATTCATCTACAGATGTTCAATCATTAACAGATAATCAATCTATTTTCACACAATTACTTGAAGAAATGCTTACCAATTCATCTTCTGCTTCAGCGAACAATCCAGCAGATTTACTTGGCAGCTTTTCTGAATTGCAAAATTTTATTTCAACAAATGATTCTACAACAATTAATAATGATTATTTATCAAACTTCCTTTTTAAAAGCAATTCCTCATACATACCAAATTCTTATTATGACCAATTATTACAAACAAACAGTGAATCTGTATTCAATAATTATAAAAATAAGGATTATTTAAATAATAACGGTTATGAAAATGTATTAGCAGGAGCGGGCATCTATTCAGACATTATTGCAAATGCTTCAGAAAAATATGGAGTGCCAGAAAAATTAATTGCAGCAGTAATTAAGCAAGAATCAAATTTCAATGAAAATGCAGTAAGCTCTGCTGGTGCAATAGGTTTAATGCAGCTAATGCCTAGTACGGCAAGATTTTTAGGTGTACAGGATGCAAAAAATCCTGTGCAAAATATAATGGGCGGTACAAAATATTTAAGTCAAATGCTTGAAAAATTTGATAATAATATCGAACTAGCTCTTGCAGCATATAATGCGGGCCCTGGTAATGTTTCTAAATATAATGGAGTTCCGCCATTTAAGGAAACAATTAACTATGTTCAAAAAGTAATAAATTACTATAAAGCATAGTATAGCTTACATATACAGTCATTAATCTCTATTGAACTTATTAACCAAGTTTTAACGGTTAATTTTTCAATATGCGATTTGTTTGAGAAAAAAGTAATACGTTGATAGAATGAAGATATCAATAAGAAAAGCTCAACCACTCTACTTAACCCGCGTCGATGGAAACACAGCGACCCCGAGGGTTTTGGTGGCTTACGCTAAACGCTGTTAGATAAATTAATACTTTCTTATTGAGATAGTAATAATCAATTGTGATAACAAAGATACGGTATGCAATACACGGATATTTCATTACGTATACTTATAAAAGAAGTAAAGGAGTAACACCTATGAATCGAAAATACACGATTCCTTACGAGGAAATTGGTGCTGAAAAACTTTCTGAGCTCCTTCGCGCTTTTTATAAACGTGTTGCGAAGCATCCACTGTTAATTCCTATTTTTCCGGAAGATTTAACTGAAACATTAAGAAAGCAAATTCAATTTCAAACCCAGTATTTAGGTGGGCCAAATTTATATACTGAAGAACACGGACATCCAATGTTAAAAATGCGACACATGCCATTTAAAATAACACCTGATCGTGCACAAGCTTGGCTTGAATGTATGAAGGAGGCAATGGATGAAGTAGGTCTTGATGGAAAATTTCGTGAAGTATATTATCAACGCCTTGTCTTAACTGCTCATCACATGATTAATTCACCAAACGAAGATGAGGAGGAGTTAGAGTGAATAATGTCCAATTATTATCGAAACCTGCCGCACCTTCTAGTATTACAAAGCCGATAGAGTTATATATTTTTATAGATCCTCTTTGTCACAAAGCGTTAAAAATGCAAACAATGTTGCGAAAGCTTCTAGTCGAATACGAGCATTATTTTACTTGGCGTTATGTTTTGAGTACAAAGCTTGCCTCATTAAATAGCTTAAGTAGACGTACAAAAGGTTGCCTTTCAGGTGTTGAACTGGATATTACACACCCTGCACTTCCTTCGATTGCTATTAAAGCAGCCGAATTACAGGGAAAACGAGCAGCTTCTAGGTATATGTTAAAACTTCAGGAGCATGCACTTTTGAATACGAAAAATATAACTTCTTATTGCGCTTTAATCGATATTGCAAAAGAGTCAAAAATTGATGTCGATGAGTTTATTACAGATTTCGGTTCAAAGGAAGCAGGCCGCGCCTTTCAATGTGATTTACACATAACACGAGAGATGGAAGTCGATGAAGTTCCAAGTATTGTTTTCTTTAGTGAACGTATTGAAGACGAAGGATTAAAAGTAAGTGGTATGTATAGTTATGAGGTATATGTACAAATTTTACAAGAAATGCTGAATGAAGAAATTACATGCCAACCATTGCCTACTTTTGATGAATTGTTTGATAAGTTTATTACTTTAACAACACAAGATGTTGCCGAAATTTATTCAATTTCTGAACATCAAGCAGAACGGGAATTAAAGAAGCGAATGCTGCAGCAAAAAATCGAACGCATCACAAACGATGATGTTACCCTATGGCGTAAAAAATAATTTTCTAAGCACTTATTCACTAAATTAAACTATTATCAACTTAATAAATTTATAGTCTTATAAATCGGAATTATCCGGTTAAAAAGTGCAATTTAGTTATGCTGAATTGTACTCAGAGTGCAGACAAGTCAATAACGACTCTGTCTGCACTCTTTTTTATTAGATGATCATTTATACGGATCCACACTGTTTTAAGAATATGCTGCTTATGGTTTACTCTATTTTCAAAATAAAACTAACTGATGCAGAGATGTTCGACAGGCTGTGCATTTTTTTCTGCTTTTTTCATTAGACAATTATCCTCTTTGTTTTTTAACACGATATAAAAATAAAAAAAGAGCCGCCTCTTTCCTATTAGGAATATCGGCGACTCTTTTCACAAAGGGGATGGGAGAAATGTTCACGTTCAAACAAAGGGGTGTATGTTTGTTATGTGATTTATTTCACGTATTTAATTTATCATGGAATAATAATCTATGCAACGAAACTTCATTAGTTTCACAAAATCGCCATATAGTAAACGTTTTCAATATTATAGCGGTACATCAAAAATAGAAAAGATGTTTTGAAGTATCCTTATTTATCAAAAAAGCGCAGCTAATTAGTTTTTTAAAACCTTCAATCACTAATTCATTCTTTTTGTATTTCATCATGTTCTTCTATTACTCAAAATTTATTAACCCTCCAACTTTAAACTTCATGTTTTTCAAAAAAAGAGACATCCTAAATAGAAAGCGATGCATCCAAGTTCCTTATTAAAATTTTTACTCTATCTATTATTGAAGGGAGAATTAGTTGTGAAACTGTTTCAAGTTAGAAAAGGGCAATTTGTATACTATAACAATGAGTTACACAAAGTATATGCTATAAAACCAATGTATAAACTTTCTGTTCATCTTATTAAACTGAGGGATTTAACTCAGCATATAACAAATGCTGCAAGTGTAGAAAGATACATTCCAAAAGAAAATGATAGTTTTATTTTTGATCATAAGGTATACACGCTTAGCAAAAATCAAAAACCTGTGGCAGGAAATTTAATTTTAATTAACAATCCATCCCCAGATACCCTTGATCACTATTCCTTAAACGAAATTGAAGTAGTCGAAACTGTTGATAACAAAGGTGTAGTAACAAGTGATTTAAACGGAATCAAGCATACTGAGTATTTATTGATGATTCCCGGCCGTGCCCCTGATAGCCATCCTATTGACTATAAAAACATGGTAAATGTTGAAGAGGACATTGGTGGTGATTACCCTCAAACCATCCAACCATACAGTGAACTATCCGTACAGTTAGGAGACATTTTTAAAAAGAGGAATAGTGATGTGTTATTTGAAGCTATGGTAGTTGCGATGAAAGGGCAAACCATTTATCTCGGTGGTGGTCATGAAGTTCCATATGAGGAGTTAATGGATACCGAAAAGTGGGAATTCCAATATAATCCCTTCAATCATTAACAACACTATTTAACGCAATAACTACAAAAGGCATTCTTCCATCATTAGGAGGTTTCTATGGATAATAATAAATTTAAGGAAAATAGTGTTTTTATTCTCTCCATATTAATTACCCTAATTTTTATTATATGGGGAGTTTTTTTTACTGAAAATCTTACTAATGTTACAGATGCTGTTTATAACGGCTCCATTGATTATCTTGGGTGGGTTTATATAGGAGCTACTCTATTTTTTGTTATTTTTTCAATCTACTTGCTGTTCTCCAAATATGGAAATATCCGGCTAGGCAGAAAAAATGATAAACCTGATTTCAATACTGGATCTTGGCTAGCCATGTTGTTTGGCGCAGGTATGGGAATCGGGATTGTCTATTGGAGTGTTGCAGAACCTATTACCCACTATACAGCTCCTCCATACGGTAATGGTTATACTATTGATGCAGCTAACACCGCCATGAAATATACCTTTTTCCATTGGGGTCTACATCCGTGGGCAGTATACACTGTTATTGGACTAGCCCTTGCTTTTTTTCAATACAATAAAAGGCTCCCCGCGGCCATCAGCTCAGCCTTCTATCCAATTTTGGGCGACAGAATTCATGGACCTATAGGAAAAACGATTGATATTCTTTCCATCTTTGCAACAGTCTTTGGTATTGCAACCTCTTTAGGCCTTGGAGCAATGCAAATTACAGCAGGAATGCATGATATTTTCGGTATTCCCAATACATTATTTATACAGCTGCTCGTTATTTTAATCGCAACAGTCCTTTTTATTATCTCTATTAATACAGGTTTGGAAAGAGGAATAAAGTACTTATCCAACGCAGCTATCATCCTATCAATTGCGATTATGGTGCTAATTTTGCTCGTCGGTCCTGCCTTGACAGTTATAAAAGTTTTCTTTAATACGATAGGTCTCTATATTAGTGACTTTCTTCATATGAGTTTAAGGTTAAATCCATTTAGTGAAGGAGAATGGATAGCAACGTGGACCTTATTTTATTGGGCATGGTGGATTGCCTGGGCTCCATTTGTCGGCATGTTTATTGCTCGAGTTTCAAAAGGAAGAACCGTAAAAGAGTTTGTAATTGGCGTACTGATTGTTCCCACCCTCGGAACCTGTCTTTGGATGTCCGTATTTGGCGGTTCTGCACTTGAGCTGGTTCAAAGTACCGGAAACCGTGATTTAGCAAATTATATTGCCGAAAATGTATCTCTTTCGATTTTTACATTCTTTAATTATCTTCCATTAAGCTCTTTTTTAGGAATTTTGGGGTTCGCAGTTGTAGCTATTTATTATATTACGGTTGCAGATACCGCTACTTTTGTATTAGGAATGTTAAGTGAAGGCGGAACACTTAATCCTTCAAACAAAATAAAAATGACATGGGGAATCATACAATCAGCGGTAGCTGCTGTATTGCTTTTAGCTGGAGGTTTAAATGTATTACAAACTGCATCTATTTTAGCTGCCCTCCCCTTTGCATTTATTATGATCATAATGTGTTACTCATTACAGAAGGGTTTAAAAAATGAATTGGAGTTACAAAGAGGCATAAGAAAAAGAGAGTAGCATGCTTAAAAGAGATAAAAACAAAAACCCTATCAATAAGATCTCTAGAACTAGAAAATGAAGAAGCGCATTAATAAGCATCAATTCCATATAAAAACAGTTGAAAGTCCATTAATTGAAATATGTATAAAATAAGTAAAAACAATTTTAAACAGCTTTTATTTGTAAAAGCTGTTTTTTGTATAAAAAGGTATAGATTTTTCTTTTTAGAACAATTTAAAAATACAGTTTCCCTGTTCTAAGATTAAAAGGATTAAATATTAGTGATCCAACACATTGATACCATTATTTTAATATAGGAAGGTTTTGGAGCATGGACATACTATTAGCGATTTTACCTGCTGTATTCTGGGGAAGCATTGTGCTATTTAACGTAAAACTAGGTGGAGGCCCCTACAGTCAAACACTTGGAACAACGTTAGGAGCTTTAATTTTCTCCATTGGTATTTATATTTTCACACAACCAGCCATTACTCCTTTAATCTTTGGCGTCGGAGTAGTTTCGGGATTATTTTGGGCACTTGGTCAAGCTAATCAGCTGAAAAGTATTGATTTAATTGGAGTTTCTAAAACGATGCCTATTTCAACTGGGCTTCAATTAGTATCCACTACATTATTCGGAGTTATAGTTTTTCGGGAATGGTCTACAACCACATCAATTATTCTTGGTGTGCTTGCCATTATTTTTATCATCATTGGGATTGTTTTAACATCACTGCAAAGCAAGGAAGAGAAAGCAACTGAAGAAGGAAAAGGAAACTTTAAAAAAGGAATTGTTATTTTATTAATTTCAACTTTGGGTTATTTAGTTTATGTAGTTGTAATCCGACTATTTAATGTAGACGGTTGGACTGCTTTATTACCTCAAGCCATTGGTATGGTTATAGGGGGACTATTGCTGACATTTAAACATAAACCATTTAATAAATATGCAATTCGCAACATCATCCCTGGTTTAATTTGGGCAGCTGGTAATATGTTTTTATTTATTTCACAACCTAGAGTCGGTGTTGCAACAAGTTTCTCGCTTTCGCAAATGGGGATAGTTATTTCAACATTAGGCGGTATCATCATTTTAGGTGAGAAGAAAACAAAGCGCCAAATAATTGGAATTATTATTGGAATTATCCTTATCGTCATAGCAGGAATCTTGTTAGGGCTCACTAAAAGTTAACTAGGAGGTCATTTAAGAAATGTATAAAGATTTAGAAGGAAAAGTAGTTGTCATTACAGGTTCGTCTACAGGTTTAGGAAAGGCAATGGCGATTCGTTTTGCAACTGAAAAAGCAAAAGTAGTAGTGAATTACCGTTCCAAAGAAGAAGAAGCCAACAGCGTGTTAGAAGAAATTAAAAATGTAGGCGGTGAAGCAATTGCAGTAAAAGCTGATGTCACTGTTGAATCTGAGGTGGTTGATTTAGTTCAGTCCGCTATCAAACACTTCGGAAAGCTTGACGTAATGATTAACAATGCTGGATTAGAAAACCCAGTTCCCTCTCATGAAATGACTTTAAGTGACTGGAATAGAGTAATTGATACGAATTTAACTGGTGCATTTATTGGTAGCCGAGAAGCGATTAAATATTTTGTTGAAAACAACATTAAAGGTAATGTTATTAACATGTCGAGTGTTCACGAGAAGATTCCATGGCCTTTATTTGTTCATTACGCTGCAAGTAAAGGTGGTATAAAATTAATGACTCAAACACTGGCGATGGAATACGCACCGAAAGGTATTCGTGTAAATAACATTGGACCTGGAGCAATTAATACACCGATTAATGCAGAAAAATTTGCTGACCCCGTGCAGCGTGCGGATGTTGAAAGTATGATTCCAATGGGGTACATTGGAAAGCCGGAAGAAATTGCAGCGGTGGCGGCGTGGCTTGCATCCTCAGAATCAAGCTATGTAACAGGAATTACTCTTTTTGCTGATGGTGGTATGACATTGTACCCTTCATTCCAAGCTGGACGTGGATAAAACGAATAGGATATCTAAAAAATTCCTCATATAAAAACTGGCAGAGAAAACGTCTAGTTTTCACTGCCAGTTTCAATTTAACCCCGATAAACTCCTTCACATGTGCCAGCTGCCGGCTCATAATAACAATGATTTTTAAATTGACCAGCAAAAGGTTGATCATACCATGTTGAAGGACAAGGAGCATATGGATTGAAATACCAAAGGGCATATTTTCCTGGATGATCTCTCCAATAGTCCAAAACTTGTCTTGCTAATCTTTGTTCATTAGGTCTAGCTCTATTATAAAATAAATTACCCTTTTGAACAGCCTCAAAGGAATAATTTCCCCCTTGCACCTGATAAATGACATCTTCAATTGATCTTAAATCAATAAAGTCTAAACAATTCGCTACAAGGCGATTTACAATAACGTTTCCAACATATAACATTCCTTGATTTCCTTCACCTTCAGCTTCCGCTCTCATCATCCTAGCAATTAAATCAACATCAGCATCTCGATATTTTACTCTCGGCATTTTTTCACCCCAAAGATATAGTATGAAAAGATGCCTACAATGATGATTATTTCTAAAATAACACAGCTTTTCGTTCGTATGAAAATTAAGTATAAAAAGATCTATTCTAAAAACAGAAAAACCCCGAATAGAGTCACTTATTAAATAGTGAGACTATTCGGAGTTAGGTAAGAATAAACACGGCTTTAAAAAACAACGCCTAGTTCCTTCAATAAATTAATTTTTAAGTAATAACAACTCAAGCTCGTTAAGTTTTTCCTCGAATACTTTGCAAGCTTCTTGAATAGGTGTCGGCGACTCCATATCCACTCCTGCAGCCTTTAATACATTAATCGGGAAATCAGAACATCCTGCTTTTAAGAAATTATTAATATAACGCTCAACAGCAGGCTGACCCTCCTCTAAAATTTGCTTGCTTAATGCAGTTGCTGCACTTTGGCCTGTTGCATATTGATATACATAATAATTGTAATAGAAGTGAGGTATACGTGCCCACTCAAGGCCAATTTCCTCATCAACCGTCATCGCATCTCCGAAATATTGTTTGTTTAAATCATAATATATTTCAGTCAAACGCTCAGCCGTAATTGCTTCTCCGTTACGATCTATCTCATGAACAATATGCTCAAATTCCGCGAACATTGTTTGACGGAAAACAGTACTTCTAAATCCGTCTAACCAATGATTTAGTAGATAAATTTTATGCTCTGGATCTTCAGTTGTTTTTAATAAATAATCGAATAATAGTTCTTCATTACATGTTGAAGCTACTTCTGCTACAAAAATTGAATAATCTGCATATGGATATGGTTGATTTAGACGTGTGTAATAGCTATGCATACTATGACCAAATTCATGTGCTAAAGTAAATAAATTATTTAAGTTATTTTGCCAGTTCATTAACACAAAAGGATTTGTACCATACGTACCAGAAGAATACGCCCCGCTGCGTTTTCCCTTATTTTCAAGAACATCCACCCAGCGGCTCTCTAATCCTTTTTGTACGATGGATTGATATTCTTCTCCTAACGGTTCAAAACTTTTTACCATCATATCTTTTGCTTTTTCATAAGGCATGTCTATTTTTACTTCCTTTACGAGAGGAGTAAATAAATCATACATATGGAGCTCATCTACTCCTAGTATTTGCTTGCGAAGTGCTACATAACGGTGAAGCACAGGCAAATATTCATGGATTGTTGAAATAAGCTGATCGTATACTTTTTCAGGGATATAGTTATTGCTCATAGCTGCGTGGCGAGCTGAGTTATACTTGCGAATTCGAGCACTTACATTATGAGCCTTTACATTACCAGCCAACGTCGAAGCAAATGTATTTTTAAACTTTCCGTAAGTTTCATACATTGCCTTAAATGCACCTTCACGCACATCACGTTTATCGCTCTCTAAAAACGTAATATAATTACCATGTGTTAACGGTACTTCTTCACCTTCATCATTTTTTACATGTGGAAATTCAAGATCTGCGTTATTTAA
The DNA here is from genome assembly GCF_003966145.1 of Lysinibacillus telephonicus. Taxonomy (GTDB): domain Bacteria; phylum Bacillota; class Bacilli; order Bacillales_A; family Planococcaceae; genus Ureibacillus; species Ureibacillus telephonicus. The sequence continues at coordinate 1,908 of NZ_RXNR01000057.1, read as the reverse complement.
TGCACTAAAAGTACTTCCTGATGCACCTGTTACTTCTGAAAACTGAGCTAATAATTCTTCTTTATCAGCAGTTAATACATGAGGACGTTGTAAATTTAGTTCTTTTAACATTTGATTATATAATTTTAATGGCTCGTACTCATCTAGATAATTTTGAATTTTTTCTTCTTCAATGGATAAAATTTCTGGAGTAATAAACGACCAAGCTGCAGAAAGCTTTGCACCCAAAGAACGTACTCTGCCTTCCATTCCTTGATATTTTGCATTTGTAGTATCTTGGTCATGTTTTAAATGGCTGTAAACATAAAGTTTCCCAAAACGCTCTGACACCATATCGCTAAATTGAAGTGTATCATATAAAGTTTTCGCACTTTCAGCAACTTTTCCTTTATATTTTTCTGCCTCAGGTAGTAGAGATTCAATTGCTTTAAACTCTTCTTCCCATGCTGCATCTGACGGGAAAATTCCTTCTAAATCCCATGTTAATTCTACAGGTACTTCTTCACGAGTTAATACTTTTTTCGCCATTGGAAAAGCCTCCGATACGTATTTATTTCTGAATTCAAATCATATTCCCATTTTCTCAATATTTATAGTTGATTGCAAGAAAATGGCTATACAGTTGATTAGTTAACTCCATCTCAAGGCAAGGCTGATGTGGATGATTTATGGAGAGTGATTGCAAAATACAACAATAGTTTTTAACAGCACAAACTGTACGTTTTGTTTCAGGTAAACTTGCCCATTTTAAAAAATAATTAATGGCTTGATTGTTCATATTTGAAAGCTGCAATTGCTGAATGTGCAAAAAATAAAATAATGCTGCCTGCCATTCTACTGTATATAAACTTATTGCATCACTCTCTTGAACTGGAACTCCAATAAATTTTGGCAACGTTTGGATGTTTAGACGAAGCTCATAAATACTCCTTAAAAATAAGTCATTCACACCTTTTCTACTTAATAATACTCTTGATTTTAAATAGTTATGTGTATAAGCATGGTATAGCCATACATATTGAGAAAATTCTTTTCTTGTAATCACTTTAGGCAGATAAAATGGGAATTTTTGATTAGTTATCGGCAAAGCTTGTACTTTTGATATAAAATAATTTCCACGAAGGAACATTAAGTTTGATAAATAAATAAATTGTCGCATAGTTGGATCGTACAACATAATATATTGTTGTTGATTAGATGATAAGATAAATTGCTGAAGCTGCTTAGGCAAGGAAATTTTCATAATGCCCTCTTGGAATTCTTTATTAACAGGTTGAGCAGGAATCCATATGGGACTAATAAAATCTCTTTCATAGCCTGTATTCCTTTGTTCTTTTTTCTCTAACGATATCGGGCTACATTGAAACTCGACTGCAAAGCGATGACCACCCTCTTTTATAAGTAAATCCGGCCGTTGTTTTAAATTTTGCAAGTAAGGTTCTAATTGTACATCAATATGTTGCGAGTGGAAAAATTGATACAGTTGCTCTTTTCCTAATAAATGGCGCTCCGTTTCACGTTCTGAAAAGTACTTATCACAAAGACTATTGGAATTATGTGCAAAATGGGGAATTTTAAATGTACCAATTTTAAATTGAAGTTGTTGCTTACATTGTGGGCAATAGAATTTTGTCGTTTGTCGAAGTTGTTTTAAGGCTGTCTTTGGTATGCTTGAGTTCAAAATAACTTGCTCGTGTCGATCAGTAAGAGCTACAAGCATAAAAAACCTCCTTCTCTTTTATTCTAAAAAGAAGAAGAAATGTATTCAAGCAACAAATTTAAAATTTTGGTTCTATGTCAAATGTTGGGGTGAAGTGATATTACACGGCACCCCGATTATCCTAAATGAATCCCAATTTTCTTAGATAAATTATTTAATAAAATTTTCGCTTTAAAGTGTTCATAGCT